>QZKP01000031.1 GCA_003605055.1 Desulfarculus sp. | reverse complement strand
GCCGGAGCTGGCCAAGCAGCTCACCGCCTATTGCCATCAGCACGGCCTCATGATCCTGGACTGCGGCACCCTGGGCAACAACCTGCGCACCCTGATGCCGTTGGTGATAACCGACGAGCAGCTCCAGCGCGGCCTGGACATCCTGGACCAGGGCCTGCAAGAGGCCTGCCGGGGCTGAGGCGAACAGGGCCGACGTTGAATCAAAACAACCGCGACCAACATTATCGGGCGGACGCTAGGACGTCCGCCCAACCAGAGGGAAGTGTGCCATGGTGGACCTGGGCGCCTACGACGAGAGCAGGCCGCTGGACATGCACGATTTGCAGTTCGACCTGGCGGCCGAGAAGCTCGGCCTGGAGCCGTGGATCGCAGAGAAGATCAAGCGACCCCGCCGGGAGCTGACTGTCCGTTTTCCCCTGCGCTTCGACGACGGCCGCATCCAGCTCATGGAGGGTCACCGGGTGCAGCACAACACCCTGCGTGGGCCAGGCAAGGGTGGCATCCGCTACCATCCCCGGGTGGACCTGGATGAGGTGCGGGCCTTGGCCGGCTGGATGACCTGGAAGTGCGCAGTGGTGGACATACCCTTTGGCGGGGCCAAGGGCGGCGTGGCCTGCGATCCCACCACCATGTCTGCGGCCGAGAGGGAGCGGCTCACCCGACGCTACATCTGGGAGATATCGCCCCTCATCGGTCCGGAGCAGGACATCCCGGCCCCGGACGTGAACACCGGCCCGGAGACCATGGGCTGGATCGTGGACACCTACAGCGTGTTCAAGGGCTACACCTGCAACAGTGTGGTCACCGGCAAGCCCTTGTGCATCGGCGGCTCCTTGGGCCGGCTCAAGGCCACCTCCAGGGGATGCATCTATGTGCTTGAGGAGGCGGCGCGGCATCTGGGTCTGGAGCTGGCCGGCTGCCGGGCGGTGGTGCAGGGCTTCGGCAACGTGGGCTACCACGCCGCCGAACTGCTGCATGAGGCCGGTGTGAAGGTGGTGGGGCTGTCCAACGTGCAGGGCGCCCTGTACAACCCGGCGGGCATCGCCCCCCGGGCGGCCAAGCAGCACGAGCTCTCCACCGGCGATCTGCCCTCCTACGCCGAGGCCGAGCGCCTGACCAACCAGGAGCTGTTGGAGCTGCCCTGCGAGGTGCTGATCCCGGCTGCTCTGGAGGGGCAGATCACCCGGGCCAACGCGGGACGGATCAAGGCTCGGATCATCGTGGAGGGAGCCAACGGACCCACCAGCCCTCCGGCTGATGACATCCTTAAAGATAAGGGTATCTTCGTGGTGCCTGACATCCTGGCCAACGCGGGCGGGGTCACGGTTTCCTACTTCGAGTGGGTGCAGAACCTGCAGAAGCTCTTTTGGACCGAGGACGACGTGAACCGCCGCTTGCGGGAGATATTGACCCGGGCCTTCGCCGAGGTCATGGCCATCGCCCAGCGCGAGCGTACAACCATGCGCACCGCCGCCTACATGCTGGCCATAGAGAGAGTTGCCGAGGCCAAAAGGGTAAGAGGGATATTTCCTTAAGGGCCGCGAGATGTGAGGCGCGTGATTACTACCGGATATATTTGTGAGTTGATGATGCATGAAGGTTGGCGTGAAGCTGTGTGCATGGCCAGGGCTGAGCAAAACACCACCATAAAAGCAAAGACTGAACCGAGCATATCCTTTTGCCGCCTCCCCGGATAGGTGTGTCAGAAGGGGAACTGTGCCATTTCACAGATGCGTTTTGTGCCAGTTTATAAATGCGTTCAGGGCCCAGCCCGCCCTGAGGCTAGTTTATGGGCTTGGCCGCCTTCTGGGCCAGCAGGGACATGGCCTCCAGGGCCGCCTGGATGTGCTCATCGGTGTTGAAAGGCCCCAGGCTGAAGCGCAGGGCCCCGCTGGCGGCGGTGCCCAGGTCCTGGTGCACCAGGGGCGCGCAGTGCAGGCCGGAGCGCACCGCAATGCCGAAATCGCCGTCCAGGATGTCGGCCGCGTCGCCGGCGGGCAGCCCGTGCAGATTGCAGCTCAACAGCGGCAGGTGGTCCTGCTCGTCCTGGGCTGCGTATAGCTCCACTCCGGGCATATCGGCCAGACCCTGGCGCAGCCGGCTCCAGAGCCGCACCTCACGGCCCAGGGCCTGTTGATGTTCCGGCGTGGCCAGGTAGTCCAGGCACTCGCCCAGGGCCAGGACGCCCAGCAGGTTGATGGTGCCGGCCTCCAGGCGGTAGGGATACTCCAGGGTGTGCAGCAGACTGCTGGAGTCCATGCCCGTGCCGCCGAAGCGGGTAGGCCGGGGATCGACCTGGGGGCTCAGCACCAGGCCGCCAATGCCGGTGGGCCCCAGCAGGGACTTGTGCCCGGTAAAGGCCAGGCCGGCCAGGCCCCAGGCGTGCATGTGGATGGGCGTCAGGCCCGCGCTCTGGGAGGCGTCCACCAACAGCGGCACGCCCCTGTCCCGGCAGAGCGCGGCCAGCTCCGGCAGGGGCTGGATGGTGCCCAGGACGTTGGAGGCGTGGGTCAGGATGGCGAAGCTGGTCCGGGGCCGCAAGGCCCGGGCCAGGGCCTGGGGCTCCAGGAAGCCCTGGCCGTTGCAGGGCACCAGGTCCAGCTCGATGACGCCGGCCCGGTGCAGGTGGTGCAGGGGCCGCAGCACCGAGTTGTGCTCCAGCCGGCTGCTCACCACGCGGCCGCCGGCCTGGGCCAGGCCTTGTATCAGGATATTGAGGGCGTCGGTAGCGTTGTAGGTGAAGCAGACCCGGTAGCCCTCGGCCCCGCCGAAGAAGCGGCACAGATCGCGCCGCACCTGCTCCACCTTGTACTCCGCCTCCACGGCCAGGTCGTAGCCGCCCCGCCCCGGCGAGGCCCCGCCCTTTAGGTAGGCCTCCAGGGCCCGCTGCAGGGGACCGGCCGGCTTGGGAAAAGAGGTGGCGGCGTTATCCAGGTAGATCATGTCTTGCCCAGGGGGGTTGCCTCCTCGCGGCTCAGGCGCAGCTCTTGGGGTTGGGCAGGCCGGCCAGCCGCCGGGCGCCTTGCTTCAGCCCGCCGGGGAACAGGCCTTCCAGATCCAACAGGCTCAGCCCAGCGCCCTGCTTGAGCTGGCGGTTCAGGGGCGCCCGGCCGTTGTATTGGTAGAACTCCCGCAGGAAGCGCAGCACCCGCCAGTGCACCTCCCGCAACTCGTCCAGACCGCTCTCCCGGGCCAGCTCCTGGGCCGCCTCTGGGCTCCAGTCGTCCGGGTCTTGGAAAAAGCCCTCTTGGTCGAAGACTATCTCCCTGCCGGCCACCCGCCGCGCCCGCGGCTGGGGGTCATAGGCGTCCCCGTGGCTGCCGGACGGGTCGTCCAACTCTAGCCCTTAGCCGCGGCCAGGGCGGCGCGCACCCGCTCCGGCGTGGCCGGCAGGTCGCAGACCCAGGCGCCGGTGGCGTGGTGGATGGCGTTGATCACCGCCGGCGCGGTGGGCACCATGCACATCTCGCCCACCCCGGTGGCGCCCAGGGGCCCGGTGTTGCGCGGCGTCTGTTGTACGATCACCTCCATGTCAAAGGACTGGCCGATGGTGGGGAACTTGAAGGTCAGCCAATCCTTGCTGAAGCCGGCGCGGTACTCCTCGCGCAGGGCATAGCCCGCGCCCATGTCCATGCCGCCCTCCAGTTGGCCGGTGAAGTTCTGGGGGTTGATCACGGTGCCCGCGTCCACGGCGGTGGTCATCTTGAGCATGCGCACCTCGCCGCTTTCCAGGTCCACCTCCACCTCGGCCATCTGCACCGCGTGCACCTGGCTCTCGAAGGTCGAACCCTGGCCCGTGGCGGGGTCCAGGGTGGCCTCTTTATTCTTGCGGCGGCCCAAATAGCGCTTGGGCTTGCCGGCCGCTTCCAACTCGGCGGCGTTCTTGGCTCCGGTTTCGGCCATGGCCTGCTTTAGCTGCTCCAGGCCGTCCAAAAGGGCCCCGCCGATCATGTAGGTTATGCGGCTGCCCGCCGCCGGCCCCGTGGCCGTGGTTTCATCGGTGCTACGGGTGTGCAGGCGCACCTTGTCCAGGGACAGCCCCATCACGTGGGCGGTGATCTGGGTGAGCATGGAGTCGTTGCCCTCGCCGGGGTCGGCCGCGGCGGCGTACACGCCCACCCCGCCGTCCGGCTCCAGCTCCACGGCCACCACCGAGGCGTCGCCCGCTCCCCCGATGCTGAAGGCGCCGGTGCCCAGGCCCACCCCGCGCCGCAGCTTGCCCTTCTGCTGGGCCTGGGCTTTCTTGACCGCCCGCTCATAGTGGGGCCGCAGAGCCTCCATCAGCTCGGGGAAGGGCCACTGCTCCACCACCTCGCCGGTGGCCTTGGCCTGGCCGGGCCGAAGCGAGTTTTGCAGGCGGAACGCAAAGGGGTCCTTGCCCAGCTTGGAGGCCAGCATGTCCACGGCGCATTCCAGGGCGAAGTTGGCCTGGGGCGGCCCCGCGCCCCGGGCCGCGCTGCCCCAGGGATTGTTGGTGTAGACCAGCCGTCCCCGGGCCTTGATGTTGGGGATGTTGTAGGAGCCCGAGAGCATGAACATCGCCCGCCGCAGGGCGATGTTGCCCATGGAGTGGTAGGCGCCGTTGTCCACCACCATGTCGTTTTCAAAGACGGTGATGTTGCCCTGGGCGTCCGCCCCCATCTTGACCTCCATGGCGAAGGCGTGTCGCTTGGAGGTCATGAGCAGGGTTTCGGCCAGGCTGGGGATGTAGCGGATGGGGCGGCGGAAATGGATGGCCGCCGCGCCGGCGACCCCCTCGGAGATCACGTCGATCTTGATGCCGAACTGCCCGCCGCTGAAGGCCTCCTCATAGCGCATGTTCTCCCAGCCCAGGGCCTCCTGCAGCATGCCCAGGTGGTAGTGGATGTTGATGCTGCGCCCCACGATGACCAGGCGGGGTTCCTCCTCGTCGTCCTCCCAATAGGCCACGGTGGCCTCGGTCTCCAGGGGGGCCTGGTGGTTTATCTGGGTGCTGAAGCGGGCCTCTATCAGCGCCGCCGCGCCGTCCGTGGCGGCCTGGGGGTCGCCCTTGTGCATGGGATGCTCGTAGCAGAGGTTGGGCTGGTCGGCGTGCAGCTGCGGGGCGCCCTCGGCCATGGCCTCGGCCGGGCTGGCCAGCACCGGCAGGGGCTCCAGCTCCACTTTCACCGCCTCGGCCGCGGCCAGGGCCTGCTCCCGGGTCTCGGCCGCCACCGCCGCGATGGGATCGCCTATGTAGCGCACCCGGTCCGGGCACAGCACCGGCCGGTCGGGCACCAGGTACTTGAGCCGGTTGCTGCCCTTGATGTCCGCGGCGGTGATGACGCCCAAAACGCCGGGCATGGCCTTGGCCGCCGAGGCGTCAATGGACTTGATCAGGGCGTGCGCCAGGGGGCTGCGCACCACGGCCAGCTCCGCCGCCCCTTCAATCTTGTAGTCGGCGGTGAAGCGGGCCAGGCCGCAGGCCTTGAGCAGGGCCGAGGGCCGGGGATGGCTAACTCCGATGAAGCCGTCCGAGGGCTTGGGCCGCACCTGCTCCGGGGTGATCTCGCCCTTGCGGAAGCGGGCGGCCAGTTGCACGGCCTCGATGATCTTGTGGTAGCCGGTGCAGCGGCAAAGGTTGCGGCGCAGGGCGTGCTTGATCTCTTCCTTGCTGGGATCGGGGTTCTGGTCCAGCAGGGCCTTGGCAGCCATGATCATGCCCGGGGTGCAGAAGCCGCACTGCACGGCTCCGGCCAGGACGAACGCCTCTTGGATGAGATGAGGGTTTTCCGGGGTGCCCAGCCCCTCCACGGTGATGACCTCGGCCCCGTCCAGGTCCTTGACCTTCAGCAGGCAGGAGCGCACGGCCTTTTTGTTCACGATCACCGTGCAGGCGCCGCACTGGCCCTTGCGGTCGCAGGACTGCTTGGCCCCGATCAAATCCAGGTCCTCGCGCAGAAGCTCCAAGAGCACCTTCTGAGGGCTGACCACGAACTCATGGGCGCGGCCGTTGATCCGTAAAGCTACTTTATGCATGCTCATCTCCCTGTTGCCGGAGGCGTCTCGCGCTCAAATATGCCAGAAAATACACGCGTAACCTTCAAATGTCAAAAAAGCGCCAGCCCCGCCGGCCCGGCTATCTTCCTGCCGGGCTAGGGTTTGTCCTCGCGGCCAAATAGGGCCCGCCTTCCAGGAAACGCCCCACTAACAGCAGGTCCAGGTAGCGCTCCTTTTTCTTCGCCCACCGGGCCGGCAGATCGGCCAGGGTGCAGGGCAGCACCCGCTGCTTGTCCGGGTAGCCGGCCCAGAAGACCACCGCGCAGTGGGTGTCCGCCGGGCAGGCCGTGCGCAGGGCCGCCAGCAGCGGGCCCGGCTGCTGCGCCGTTTGGACTGTTCTGGCGGGGCCTGGGCGCTATCTTGCTAAAAAGCCCCAGTCTATCTTAACGCAGGGCGATTTGCCGGTATCATTGATATTGTCTTGCTCAAAGCGCCTGCTCCTGGATGCACACTCCACTCAACGCCAAGGAGGAGCCATGTCCGCAGGTAAGGCCGACAAGCTGGTGATCATCGCCACCCACGCCGAGGAAAGCGTGGACCGGGCCACTATTCCCTTTGTGACCGCCAACGCCGCCCTGGCCATGGACTGCCAGCTAGGCCACTGTCATCCTGCAGGTCACCGGCGTGTTCCTGGCCACCACGGGCTACGCCGAGCACGTGCACGCGCCGGGCTTCCCGCCCCTGGCCGAGCTGATGGAGCTGTTCTTTGAGGCCGGAGGCCAGCTCATGGTCTGCTCCCCCTGCCTGCAGGCCCGCAAAATCAGCCCCCAGCAGTTGATCCCCCAGGCCCAGATCATCGCCGGGGCCACCCTGGTCAGCGAGCTGCTCTCGGCCAGCAATACGGCCTGTTATTAAGCCGGGCCCCGCCCGGGGCGGGGGTCTTGCCAAGGCGGGTCGGCTGTGCCAGGATTGGGCAGCGCAGCTAACCGCTTAGCCCCGGCAGGTGTCCATGGCCAAGACCCCCAACATACCCGTGGCCAGGCCCCAGCTCTCCCCCCGCGAGCGGGAGCTGGTCCTGGACTGCGTGGATTCGGCCTGGATATCCTCCCTGGGCCGGCACATCCTGGAGTTCGAGCGCTCCTTTGCCCAGTTCTGCGGGGCCCGCTACGGAGTGGCCACCAGCAACGGCACCACCGCCCTGCACCTGGTGCTGGCCGCCCTGGGGGTGGGGCCGGGCGACGAGGTGCTGGTGCCGGCCCTGACCTTCGTGGCCACCGCCGCCGCGGTGGCCTACACCGGCGCCCGTCCCGTGTTCCTGGACAGCGAGAGCGCCACTTACAACCTGGACCCTGCCCTGATCGAGCGCGCCGTCACGCCCCGCACCAAAGGCATCATCGCGGTGCACATCTACGGCCACCCGGCCAACATGGCCCCGATCCTGGAGGCGGCCGGCCGCCGCGGCCTGTGGGTGGTGGAGGACGCGGCCGAGGCCCACGGGGCCAGGGTGAACCTGACCAGCCAGGGCTGGCAACGGGTGGGCTCCCTGGCCAAGGCCGCCTGCTTCTCCTTCTACGGCAACAAGATCATCACCACCGGCGAAGGCGGCATGGTGCTCACCGACGATCAGGAGCTGGTGGCCCGCCTGCGCCTGCTGCGGGACCACGGCATGGACCCCCAGCGCCCCTACTGGCATCCGGTGGTGGGCTACAACTACCGCATGACCAACCTGCAGGCCGCCCTGGGCGTGGCCCAGGTGGAGCGCATCGAGGCCATCCTGGCCCACAAGGCGGCCATCGCGGAACAGTACAACGACCGCCTGGCCGAGGTGCCCGGTCTGCGGCGGCCGCCGGCCGAACCCTGGGCCCGGCCGGTGAACTGGCTCTACAGCCTGCTGGTGGAACCGGGCTTCCCCCTGTCGCGCGACGACCTGCGCCTGTTTTTGCTGAGCCAGGGCGTGGACAGCCGGCCCTTCTTCACGCCCCTGCACCTGCTGCCGCCCTACCACAGCGGCCAAAGCCTGCCCGTGGCCGAGGACCTGTCTCAACGGGGCATCAGTTTGCCCAGCGGCCCGGCCATCACCCCCGCGGAGATCGATCAGGTCTGCCAGGCCCTGGCCCAGGCCGCGGAAGCCGCCGCATGAGCCCCATCCCGCCTTCCCCCGTCGGCCAGCGGGCCTCGGTGGTGCTGCCCACCTACAATGAGCGGGACAATATCGTGGCCCTGGCCCAGGAGATCCTGCGCGCGGGCCAAGAGGCCGGCCATGCGCTGCAGGTGGTGGTGGTGGACGACGACTCGCCCGACGGCACGGCCCAGGCCGTGGCCGAGGCCTTTGCCGCTGAGCCCCGCCTGAAGCTGGTGGTGCGCCGGGGCGAGCGGGGCCTGGCCAGCGCCGTGCACCGCGGCATCCGCGAGGCACAGATGCCGGTGGTGGCCCTGATGGACTCGGACTTCAACCACCACCCCCGGGACCTGGTGCGGCTGCTGAACGCCCTGCCCGGCTGGGACATGGTGCTGGGCTCGCGCTACGTGCCCGGCGGAGGCATGAAGACCTCGCGCCTGCGCTGGCTGGGCAGCTACGCCTTCAACCTCTACCTGCGCTGGCTGCTGGGCCTGGCCACCCGCGACAACCTCTCGGGCTTCTTGGTGGCCTCCCGGGAGACCCTGCTGTCCTTTGACCCGGCGCAGGTCTTCTTCGGCTACGGCGACTACGCCATCCGGCTCTTGTTCGCGGCCCAGCAGCGGGGCCTGCGCATCAAGGAGCTGCCGGTGGTGTACGACCACCGCCTGGGCGGCCGCAGCAAGACCGATCTCCTGGGCCTGCTGCCCCAGTACACCAAGAGCGGGCTGGCCCTGCGCCGCCAGAGGAGGCCATGAGCCAACCCGGGCAGGGCAGGCCCTGGCTCTGGCCGCTGGTCATCCTGCTGCTGGCCGCGGCCCTGCGCCTGACCTACCTGCTGCACCCCACCCTGGACGCGGACATGGCCCTCACCGGGCTCATGGCCATGCACATCCTCCAGGGCGAGCTGCCGGTGTTCTTCTGGGGCCAGCCCTACTGCGGCTCCATAGAGGCCTTCCTCGCCGCCCCCGTCTTCGCCGTCTTGGGCCCCTCGGAGCGGGCCCTGATGCTGGCCCCGCTGCTGGTCTCGCTGGCGTTCGTGTGGATCACCTACCTGGTGACCACGGACATGTGGGGCCGCCGGGCGGGCCTGGTGGCCATGCTCCTGGCTGCGGTGCCGCCTTTTTACTTGGCCTGGGTCAGCGTGCTGCCCCGGGCGGCCTACATCGAGATACCCACCCTCAGCCTGCTGCTGGTGTGGCTGGCCTTCCGCATCGTGCACCGCCGGGGTTCGGCCTGGCTGTACTTCGCCTACGGCCTGACCGCCGGGGTGGGGCTGTGGACCCACTTCCTGATCGCCTACGCCCTGCTGCCCAGCGCCGTCTACATCTGGCTGGCGGACAAGCGCATCCTCTGGCGCCGCCAGATGCTCTACCTCCTGGCCGGCTTGCTCCTGGGCGGCCTGCCCCTGTGGCTCTACAACCTGTCCCATCACCTGGCCACCTTCGCTTATCTGGCCCGGCCCAGGCCGGTGGTGGGGGCCTGGCAGGCCTTCCTGGGCCTGGTGGTCCTGGCCGTGCCCACCCTGCTGGGCGTGTTCCAGGACGGCACCATGACGCCGGTGGTGCCGGTGGTCTCCTACCTGAGCTGGGGCCTGGGCTTAACCCTGCTCCTGTACGTGCTCTACCTCTGCCGGCATGCCTTCAAGGACCTGCTGCGCCTGTCCGTGGCCCAGGACGACGGCGGGCTGCTCTGGCTGGGGCTGATCGCCTGCCTGGCCCTGGTGGTGAGCCTGGCCGGCGAGTCGGCCGAGGCCACCCGGCGGCACTACGTGCCCCTGTTTTGCGCCATGTTCCCCCTGGCCGGCCTGGCCTACGCCCGTCTGAGCGAAAAAAGCCCGCCCTTGGCCGGGCTGGTGCTGGTGTTCATGCTGGCCTCCAACCTGGCCGGGCTGTATCTGAGCAGCGCCCTGACCAACCCCGCCCTGCTCAAGCGCTACCAGGCCCAGGAGCAGAGCACCCAACGCCTTCTGGCCGCCCTGGAGAGCTGGGGGGTGCGCCGAGCCTATGCCCCGGTGTACTGGGACGCCATGCGCCTGACCTTCGCCGCCCGGGAGCGCATCATCTTCGCGGAGCCGTTTTTCGCGCACTACCCGCCCTACACCCGGGCCGTGGACGCCGACCCGCACCCGGCCTGGGTGCTGGGCCGGCACTCCCAGGACGTGGTGGAGATGTTCGCCACCTTGGGCGCCAGCTTCCGCCTGGAGCGGCCGGGCGGCTTCTGGTGCTTCCTGGATATCACCCCGCCGCCCCACGCCCTGGCCGAAGTCCCCAGCCAGGGCTGGCGGGCCCTGGCCTCGGGCCACACCCAGGACGCGCCCCTGGCCTGGGACCGCCGGGCCGACACCCGCTGGTCGCCCCACGCCTACCAGAAGCCGGGCCAGTTCTTCCAACTGGACCTGGGGCGGGTGGTGCCGGGCGTGTGCATGCTGCACCTGCACAGCGGCAACTACAGCGACATGCCCAGGCTGCTCAAGGTGGATGTCTCCTCGGACGGCCGGCAGTGGCAGAAGGTGGCACGGCTCACCCAGCGGCCCGGCGCCTATCACTGGATCGCGGGCAAGCCCATGACCAGCCTGACCAGCCCCCGGGAGGACGTGTACTTCCCGCCGCGGCCGGTGCGCTTCATCCGCCTGACCCAGGCCGGCAAGGCGACCCGGCACTACTGGTCCCTGGCCGAGTTGGCGGTGTTCACGGCCGCGGGCCCGGCCCGGCCGGTGGACGCGGGCGCGGCCGCGGCCGCGGTGCGGGCCAGCGGCGCCCTGGCAGTGTACGCCGACGCCTTCCTGGCGGCCAACCTGCCCCTGGCCCTGGCCCCGCCCAGGCTGGCCCGGGAGCGCTTCCCGGAGTGGACTGCGGGCTTGGATGAGCGCTCCTTCCAGGCCCCGGCCCCGGGCTCCCTGGTGGCCCTGCCCCTCTACGCCGCGGACGGGGCCCGGCGCATCTGGCAGGCGGCCGGCCTGTCCTTTCAGGAGACCCAGGCCGGCGGCTACCACCTCTTCTGGGGACCGGCGCCCCGGCCGGCCCTGCGGCCCCTGGCCCTGCCGCCAGGCAGCAGCGCCGCGGCCTCGGCCGGCCGGCCGGAGCGGGCCCTGGACCACAAGCTGGCCAGCCGCTGGTCCACCGGCCGGGCCCGCCGGGCCGGCGATTTCTATGAGCTGCGCCTGCCGACCGCCCTGGATCTGGCCGGCCTGACCCTCACCTCGCCCGACTCGCCCCAGGACCTGAGCGAGCGGCTGCGGCTAGAGGCCTCGGCCGACGGCGCGGCCTGGCAGCCGGTGCAGTTTAAGACCGCCGGCCTGGGCCCCTTCGTCTTTGGCGGCGACCTGCTCCTCACCAGCCGCAGCAGCCGGCTGCTATTGGCCTTCCCGCCCATCAAGGCCAAGGCCCTGCGCCTGACCCTGCTTGAGGGGCACCGTTATTTTGGATGGTCTTTCAATGAGTTGGACCTACTAGGTCCTGGCCGGTCCACCCCTAGGCGCCCCTGATAGTTTCAGCAAAAATGTCCTGGTCCATCTGGCGCGGAGGTAATTTAGGTATTATAGTTCTTAATAATGAAAGATTTAGTCAGTAAGGTTCGGCCTTGCGCCGAGGCCTTGCCCGAACAGGAGCATTGACCACCCCCGTGACAATACCTCTATGAAGGAGGCGCCAGGCATGCCCATTGAAAAGAAGCTGCAAAAGCTGGAATCCATCAATCCCAGCGAGGTGACCACCTGCGAATCCACCCAACAAATGCTGGCCAAGGCCAAGCGGGACGGGGTGCAAACCGCCTTTGACCGGGCGGCGGAGATGAAGCCTTGCCCCATCGGCGAGAAGTCGGCCTGCTGCAAGAACTGCTTCATGGGTCCCTGCCGCCTGAACTCCAAGGACCCCTACGCCAAGGTGGGCGTCTGCGGCGCCACCATTGACACCATCCAGTCGCGCAACTTCGGACGCATGGTGGCCACCGGCACCGCCTCCCACACCGACCACGGCATGGAGATGCTCAAGCTGTTCAAGGGCGTGGTGGAAGGCCGCATCAAGGACTACCAGATCCAGGACACCGAGAAGCTCTTGGAGGTGGCCTCGGAGATGGGCATCAAGACCCAGGACCGCGAGCACATGGATATCGCCCGCGACCTGTACCAGGTCCTAGAGAAGACCTACACCCAACTGGAGGGCGAGATACCTTTTACGCGCCGGGCCCCGGCCAAGACCCAGGAGATGTGGCGCCAGCACGGCGTGGTGCCTCGGGGGGCCATGCGCGAGATCATGGAGATGATGAACCGCACCCACATGGGCATGGACCAGGACTACAGCAACATCATCAAGCAGATCAGCCGCACAGCCCTGGCCGACGGCTGGGGCGGCTCCATGGTGGCCACCGAGATCGGCGACATCCTCTTCGGCACGCCCAAGCCGGTGCAGGGCGAGGTGAACATGGGGGTGCTCAAGGAGGACCAGGTCAACATCATCATCCACGGCCACGAGCCCAACCTGTTCGACTCCATGCTGGTGTCGGTTAGCGACCCGGCCCTGATCGAAAAGGCCAAGGCCGCCGGCGCCACGGGCATCAACCTGGTGGGCATGTGCTGCTCGGGCCTGGAGATGCTTTCGCGCCGCGGCGTGCCCCACGCGGGCAACTTCATGTCCACCGAGGCGGTTTTGGTCACCGGCGCCGTGGACTCCTTCGTGGTGGACGTGCAGTGCATCAAGCAGGGTCTGGTCAGCGTGGCCGACTGCTACGCTACGCCCCTGTTCACCACCAACGACCGGGCCCACATCGAGGGCGCCCACCACGTGGAGTTCCACGAGGACCAGCCCCGGGACTGCACGGACGTGATCGTGGAGATGGCCATAAAGCGCTTCGCTGGCCGGGAGCATCCGGTGGTGATCCCCAAGCGCAAGGACACCGGCGTGTTCGGCTTCTCCCACGAGTACATCAACTACATGCTGGGCGGCACCTTCCGCGGCTCCTACGCCCCTCTGAACCAGAACATCATCAACGGCAAGATCCGCGGCGTGGCCGGGGTGGTGGGCTGCACCAACGTTAGGGTGCCCCAGGACTCGGCGCACGTGGAGCTGGTCAAGGAGCTGATCAAGAAGGACGTGCTGGTGGTGCAGACCGGCTGCGCCCAGATCGCCCTGGCCAAGGCCGGCCTGTCCCTGCCCGAGGCGGCCCACCTGGCCGGACCGGGCCTGTCCGAGGTCTGCGAGGCGGTGGGCATGCCGCCGGTGCTGGGCCTGGGCGCCTGCGTGGACAACACCCGCATCCTCACCGCGGCCTGCAACATGGTGGCCGCCGGCGGCCTGGGCGAGTCCATCGCCGACCTGCCCGTGGCCGGGGCGGCGCCGGAGTTCATGAGCGAGAAGGCCATCGCCATCGGCCAGTACTTCGTGGCCAGCGGCGTGTACACCGTCTTCGGCGTCACCTTCCCCACCATCGCGGGCACCAAGTTCCACGACCTGCTCTTCGACGGCCTGGAGAAGCAGGGCATGGGCAAGTGGGGCTTTGCCGTGGACCCGCACGACATGGCCCGCATGATCGTCGAGCACATCGAGAAAAAGCGCCGGGCCCTGGGCCTGGACAAGGGCAAGGAGCGCGTGCTGGTGGACATGGCCGACCGCCGGGCGGCGGCCGCGCATTAGGCGCCGGCCATAAACAACCTGCGTGGCCCAGGGCCGGGCTTCATGCCCGGCCCTCGGCTTTTCTACGGCCAACCGGTCTAGCTGGGCGCCGCAGTTCGCCAGTCGCGCGGGAAACAGGCAGGAAAAGGGGAAAAGCTATCTGGGCGATTTCATGCGCAAGTACTTCATGGCCGCGATGATGGCCACCCGCTCCACCGGCAGACGCCAGGGAGTGCGGCGGGCCGGGAACTTCGCTCATACAGAGCCTCCCGGCCACCGGCCCTGTAGCAAGCCAACCATTTGTAAACCGTGCGCTTACTCACATCCAGCCCTTCGGCCGCCTCTCCGGCGCTCTTTCTTTCCTTCAAAACCTTTTCCACGATCAAGATTCGACTATGGAACGTAGTTCGGGCATTCTGATAATTGTTGTTCACACGTTGCCCTTGAACGAGACTCGGTTGCCGCCGCAAGTCTCTTACAGGTGTGGTGTGTGAACAACGTCTTTAGCAGCTACACCTAGCCGCTCTGCTCCGGCCGGCTGAGCGATCCCAGGTAGATGGCGCCCAGGGCCAGGGCCGCGCCCGCGGCCTCCAGGGCGGTGGTGGGCCGGGCGAACAGGAGCATGTCCCAGACAAAGGAAAGCGTGGGCTGCAGCAGCAGGGACAGGCCGGCCCGGGAGGCCGGGATGCGGCCCAGGCCCCGGGAGATCAGCACCCAGCCCAGGGCGTGGCAGGCCAGCCCGTAGATAAGGAGCCAACCCCAGTCGGCCGCCGTGGGCACCGCAAAGGACTCCCCGGCGTTGAGCATCTCCAAGGCCAGCAGCCCGGCGCAGATCAGGGAGATGAGGGCCACGTTGGCCGTGGCGCCCAGGGTGGGCTGCCGGCGCATGGCCCCGCGCAGGGTGAGCAGGTAGCAGGCGTAGCACAGGGCCGTGACCAGGCCGAAGACCACCCCCAGGCGGTACTCAGGGCCCAAATGCACCCAGTCCTGGGCCACCACCATGAACAGGCCCAGCACGGCCAAGGGTATGGCCGCGGCCAGGCGCCAGCCCGGCCGCTCGCCGAACATCAGCACCCCGGCCCCAGCCAGGATGAACACCTGGAAGTTGGCCAGGATGGTGGCCAGGCCCGGGCCCACGTAGAGGATGGAGCGGTGCCAAAAGAACAGGTCCAGGGCGAAGAACAGCCCCGCGGCCAGGGCCCCGGCCAGGGGCCGCCAGCCGGCCCAGAGCCGCTCCCGCCGGGCCAGCACCAGGGCCAGGAGCCCCAACCCGCCCAGGAGCACCCGGTAGAAGCCCGAGGCGGTGGGGCCCACCTGGGCCAGCTTGACCATGATGCTGGAGAAGCTGATCAGGATCGCGCCGGCCAGGAGGCTGATCAGGTCCCTGCCCGGTGAGAGTGCTGGTCGCACGCCGCCCCTTCCGGATGGCGCGGCCGGGGTGGTTGCCGCCGCGCGCTGGGGAATGATAGGGTCAATGCACAGGGCCAAGCATAAAGGAGCCCCGGAAGGCTGGCCATGAAAAAAGTGCTTCTTGTCCTGTTGGGGATGCTGCTGACGGTGGTGGCCGCGGTGGCGGCCCTGTATCTCAGCCTGGACCTCATCGCGCAAAAAGGGATCACCCACTTCGGCTCGCGCATCATGCAGACGCCGGTGCAGGTGGAGATGGTCAAGGTGGAGGTGTTCCCGGCCCAGGTGCTCCTGAGGGGCCTGGAGATCGGCGACCCCTACGGCAACCCCGGCCCCTACGCGGCCCTGGTGGCCTCGCTCCGCCTGCGGGTGAAGCTGGAGTCTCTCATCGAACCCAAGATCGTCATTGAGGACCTGGTAATCAGCGGGCCGGCCTTCATCCTGGGGCCGAGCGGCCAGGACCGCTCGGCCGAGGCGTTAAAGAGCGGCCTGGAGCGCATCGCCGGCCGTCTGGCCGCCGGCGTCCAGCGCCTGCCGCCCGGGCTGCGTTTGCAGATAGACCGCCTGCTGGTGGACCGGGCGCGTCTCATCGTGCGGCAGGGGCCTTCGGGCCAAAAACGCAGCCTGGACCTGGCCCGGCTGCAGATGAAAGACCTGGGCAAGGCCGGCGCCGGCCTCACCCCGGCCCAGGTGGTGGAGCTGCTGCGGCGCTATCTGGAGAGCCAGGTGCAGGCAACGGCGGGCCGCTAAGCGGGCTGCTAATCAGCCAACACCTCGCTATAGTGCTTTAGCTCTTCGAAGGGGAACAACTGGCCAAAGGCCCGGTTGCTGGTGGCGATGCCCTCCTCCTCCACCGCGGCCAGGGGGTTGAGCCCGCCGCGCACCACCATGCCCACCCGCCCGGGCGGCACGGGCACCTCCAAGAGCGGCTGGCCCGGACGCCCCACCAGGAGGATGCCGCCCAGGCCGGCCCGCTCCAGGCGGGGCACCTGGCGCCGGACCTCCTCGGCGGCCGGGGCCGGTATCTCCCGGAAGCTGGCGCCGATCACGCCCTCTCCCTCGGCCACGGCCCGGCTGACGGAGGTCATCTGGCCCTTGATGAATATCTCCAGGGGGTCCAAGGTGGTGCCGTCGTAGTTGATGATCTGGGTGAAGCGCACCGGCTTGTGGTCCTGTATCTGCAAGAGCCCGCCGAAGCGGTTGGTCATGGGCACGCCCTCGGCCAGGAGCGCGCCGTTGATCGCCACGGAGCAGACGGTGGCCACCACCACCTCCTGGGGTCCGGGCTGGAACAGCCCCACCTTCTGACCCGGCCGGCCGATGAGCAGCCGGTCGCCCAGGGAGTAGCCGGCCTCGAATACCCGGCGCATGACGGCCTTGGCCCGGGGCAGGTCCGTCTCGTGCAGCACCGAGAGATTGACCACCACCTTGCCGCGGCCCTGGCGGATCTTGAAGTCCATGCCGTAGACCAGGGCGTCGGCCCGGGCGGCCACGAAGCCCACCTTGTCGGCCACGTAGGCCGTCTCCAGCTCCTGGCGGCCCAGCTCGGTCAGCCGCCGGCCCCGGCGGCCCACCTGCTCGGTCAGGCCCTCGGTGTCGGTGAGCCCCAGATAGTAGCGGATGGTGCGCTGGCTCATGTCCCGGCCGGCCAGTGCCAGAGCCTGGGCAATACGGGTGCCGCCCAAGGCCCGCTCGGACTCGGACAGGACCCTGAGCACATCCAGAATCTTGCGTCGGGTGCGTTCGTCCATGGATGCCTCGCGTGGAGCACCTCAGGTTTGAGGCAAGGCTTGCCGCCCGCCCATCTGGCCAAAGCCTAGCCGTCTTATGCCAGGGTGTCAAGGCTGAATACGGCAATATTGCCGCCATTCAGATTTTCCAGAAGTATTGCCCGTTAGAAGGCAAAAGGGCTTGCCGGGATGCATGATATTTATCTAATTACCATCAGCAGTTATATAATTCGATTCCCGCTCCGCGCCGGCCCTTGACATCGTGCGGAGGGCGTGTCATAAAGGCAATTGTTGCCGTGTCGGCGTCGGGCTCTGCCCATTGGCTACGTCCCTGCCACAGGCGGCGGGCTCATTTCAATTATGCAAGTGAAGCACGGCCTGCGCGCCGCCCGAGGCGGCCGGGGGATCGGCCGCGCCCGGCGACACAGGACATCCAATCGCGGCCCCGTCGGCCGCTCATTGGCCCGGAGAGAGTTGATGGCAGCCCCAGCGAACAAGTTTCAGCCGCGGATCACGGTGCTCTATTGCCGACAGTGCCTGGCCGCCGATGCCCAGCCATTTGAGGGCCGCCGACCCGGCCAAGGGTTCGCGGCCCAACTTGTGCTCCTGCCCTGCTCCAGCAAGATGCAGGTCCACAACCTGATGCGCATCCTGGAAAAGGGCGCGGACGGCCTGCAGTTGGTGGCCTGCCCGGACAACGCCTGCCAGCACCTGGTGGGCAGCATGCGGGCCGGGAAGCGCCTGGCCTACGCCCAGGGCCTGTTGCAGCAGGCTGGGCTGGAACCCGAGCGCCTGGGCCTGGCCCGCGGCCAGGGCCTGAGCCTGGAGTCCATCACGGAGATGGCCGGCCAGCGGGCCGAGGCGGTTCGGCCCCTGGGACCCAATCCCCTGAAAGGAGTTAGCAGCTGATGATCACCGCAGAGTGGAAGCCCATACCCGAACTGGTGGGTTATCTGCGCGGCCACCAAAAGGTGCTCCTGCTGGGTTGCGCCACCTGCGTGGCCGAGTGCGCCGCCGGCGGGGAGCGCGAGGTGGAGACCCTGGCCCCGCTGCTGCGCATGGCCCTGGCCAAGGAAGGCAGCCCGGTGGAGATTATCACCGGCACCCTGGAGCGGCAGTGCGAGCCGGAGTTCATAGAGCCTTTTGTCCCGGCCGCCGAAGGCGTGGACGCCATCATGAGCCTGGCCTGCGGCATCGGCATGCAACTGCTGGCCGAGCGCTTCCCTCAGATCGCCTTCTACCCCGGCGTGAACACCACCTCCCTGTCCCTGCGCGAGGCGCCCGGCCTGTGGACCACTCGCTGCGCCGCCTGCGGCGACTGCGTGCTGGGCGAGACCTTCGGCCTGTGCCCGGTCTCCCGCTGCGCCAAGAGCCTGCTGAACGGGCCCTGCGGCGGCACCCGCACCAGCGGCAGTTGTGAGATCAGCGAGGACACGCCCTGTATCTGGAACCTCATCGTGGAGCGGGCCAAGGCCCGGGGCCAGTTGGATCGCCTGAGCGCGGTGCGCCGACCCAAGGACTGGTCCAACTCGCCGGCCGGCGGGCCCAAGCGGATGCTGCGGGAGGATTTGCGGCCATGAGCTTGAAAGCCTCGACCAATCTGGAAAAGGTGCTGGCCGCGGGCCAGTTCGCCCTCACCGCCGAAATCGGCCCCCCCCGCGGGCCGGACGCCGAGGTGGTGGCCAAGAAGGCTGCTCTCTTAAAGGGCCTGGCCGACGCCTACAACATCACCGACAACCAGACCGCGGTGGTGCGCATGTCCTCCATAGCCGCCGCCAAGCTGGTGCTGGACGCAGGCCTGGAGCCGGTGATGCAGATGACCTGCCGGGACCGCAACCGCATCGCCATGCAGAGCGACCTGCTGGGCGCCTCTGCCCTGGGGCTCCGGAACGTGCTGGCCATCAGCGGCGACCACCAGCGGGCCGGCGCCGGCGGCAAGCTCAAGGGACACCCCGGGGCCAAGGGAGTCTACGACGTGGACTCCATGCAGCTCTTAGCCATTCTCAAGGGCATGCGTGACGAAGGGCTGCAGGCCAGCGGCGACGAGCTGACCAGCAGGCCGGCCTTTTTCATCGGCGCGGCCTGGACCCCCCTGGGACCGCCCAAGGAGTTCCGGGTCACCCGCCTGGCCAAGAAGATCGCCGCCGGCGCGGACTTCATCCAGACCCAGGCGGTTTACGACGTAAAGGCCTTCGCTCAGCAGTTGGCCCAGGCCCACGACCAGGGCCTGACCGAGAAGGCGGCCATCCTGCCGGGGATCATCGTGCCCCGCTCGGCCGGCATGCTGACCTACATGCACAACAACGTGCCCGGGGTGGTGGTGCCCGCGGAGCTGACCGCCCGCCTGAAGGGCGCCTCCGACCCCAAGGCCGAGGGCATCAAGGTCACCGTGGAGCTGATCCAGGCGGTCCGGGAACTGCCCGGGGTCAAGGGCGTGCACTTGCAGGCCATCGAGGCCGAGGAGCTCCTGCGGGAGATCATCCCGGCCGCCGGCCTGACCCCGCGGCCGCAGGTGTAGGCCCCCCGGGGCCCGCGCCGCAGGCAGCGACGACAGGAACGAAGATGAGCGAAAAGTACCACCTCAATGTCTCGCCGGTGGCTCCGCGCCTGGCTCCGGTATCCAAGATCATGGCCCTGGAGACCGAGGAGTGCCTGGGCTGCCTGGAATGCGTCAAGCGCGAGGCCTGCATATACGACGTCTACCGCAAGCGGGCCTTCAACGCCGAGCGCGTGGTGGACAGCGGCGACCACCTTTGCCTGGCCTGCATGCGCTGCGTGCAGGAGTGCAAAAAAGGCATCCTGAGCCGCGCCCTGAACCCCCAGTACCAGCGCATGGGCGATGAGTACTGGCGGCCGGACGTGATCGCCAGCCTGTGGAAGCAGGCGGACACCGGCAAGATCCCGGTCTCGGGCGCCGGCTACCGCGGACGCTTCTGCGGACCGGGCTTTGACCAGATGTGGACGGACATGAGCGAGATCGTCCGCCCCACCCGCGACGGCATCCACGGCCGCGAATACATCAGCACGGTCATCGAGCTGGGCCGCCGGCCCGAGCGCCTGGTCTTCGACGACCAGGGGCGCATGCTCAATGAGGTGCCTCCCTTCCTGGAGCTGCCGGTGCCCATGCTGCTGGACATGGCCCCCTGGGGCGCCATCGGCCCCAGCACCCGCCGGGCGGTGGTCAGCGCGGCCGTGCAGGGCCACACCCTGGCCGTGGCCACCTACGCCGAGGCGGCCGAGCTGCTGGCCGAGTTCCGGCCGCACCTCATCGTCAAGCTCGACGGCGTGCCCCGGGACCTGTCTCCCTTGGAGGGCGTGCCCCTGGTGGAGCTGGCCTGGTCCGAGCAGGTGCTGGAGCAGGCCGCGGCCCTCAAGGAAAAGCTGCCCGGCCTCATCGTCTCGGTGCGCCTGCCCCTGGACGGCCAGGCCCCGGAGCGGGCGGCCAAGTTGGCCCTGGGCGGCGGCGAGGTGATCCACCTGCAGGCCGGCTACCAGGGCCAGGGCCTGGGCCCGGCCGCGGGGAACTTCCTGACCAAGCTGGTCCGGGAGGTGCATCTGAAGCTGGTGGCCGAAGCCTGCCGCGAGCAGGTGACGGTGTTGGCCAGCGGCGGGGTGGCCATGGCTGAGCACGTGGCCAAGACCATCATCTGCGGCGTGGACGGCGTGGGCCTGGATTTAGCCTTGAACGTGGCCATGGAATGCCGCATGTGCCACAACTGCCAGAACGGCTTCGAGTGCCCGGTGGACCTGGACACCATTCCCGAGCAGATCGGCAGCGCCCGGGTGCTGAACCTGTTGGGCGCCCTCCACGCCCAACTCATCGAGGTCATGGGCGCCATGGGCATGCGCGAGGTCCGCCGCCTGCGCGGCGAGGTGGGCCGGGCCATGTTCTTCGAGGACCTGGAGAAGATGAGCTTTGCGCCCCTGTTCGGCCAGCGGGTGAGCGCCTACGAGCCGGACCAGGCCGCGCCTCCGCCGCCCCCCCTGGAGCCGGGCCAGTACGTGACCGGCGCGGAGCAGGTGCAGCCGGCGCCCTCGCGCTACCGCAACCCGCTTACCAAATTCAAGGCGGTGCGCACCAGCGCCTGCATCGCCTGCGGCAAGTGCGCCGAGGTGTGCCGCTACGGCGTGCACGTCATGGCCGCCGGCCGCATGCTGACCCCGCGCAGCCAGAACTGCCGGGGGGCGGAGCACTGCCGCTCCCTCGGCGCCTACTGCGGCGACGAGTGCCCGGTGGGGGCCATCCGGGTGGGGCCCAACCCGGCCTGGCAGACCTTCGGCGACCCGCGCTGGACCGCGGACCTGCTGGTGAGCACCTGGATCCAGGCCGAGACCGGCCGGCCGCCGGACAACGGTCTGGAGTACCGGGTGGGGGCCAGCGGCGGCGGACTGGACCGCATGGACTTCAGCTTCCCGCCCGAGCCGCCGGATAAGAGCTTCACCCCGGCCGAGGTGAACCTGTCCATCCCCCTGAACCGGCGCAGCGACGACGACCGGCCGCGGGTGGAAATAGGATTGCCGGTCTACGGCGGCGGCATGAGTTTCGGCTCCGTGAGCCAGGCCACGATGCTCAGCCGCACCAAGGCCCTGGCCAGCCTGGACTCCTTCAACTGCACTGGCGAGGGCGGCTATCCCGATGCCCTCAAGGAGTTTGACGATCACGTCATCACTCAGGTGGCCACCGGGCTGTTCGGGGTGCGCGAGGAGACGATCCAGCGGGTGCGCATCGTGGAGTTCAAGTACGCCCAGGGCGCCAAGCCCGGCCTGGGCGGGCATCTGCTGGGCGACAAGGTGACCCCGGCGGTGGCCAAGATGCGCGAGGCGGTGGAGGGCAACGCCCTGTTCAGCCCCTTCCCCTTCCACTCGGTGTACTCGGTGGAAGACCACAAGAAGCACGTGGACTGGATCAAGCAGATCAACGAGCGGGCCCTGGTTTCGGTGAAGGTCTCCACCCCCATTGACGTGGACATGGTGGCCGTGGGCTCCTACTACGCCGGCGCCCACATCGTGCACCTGGACGGCTCCTACGGCGGCACCGGCGCGGCCCCGGACATCGCCAAGAAGAACATCGCCATGCCCATCGAGTACGCCATCCCCCTGGTCCACCGCTTCCTCAAGGAGGAGGGCATCCGCGAGCATATCACCCTGATCGCCTCGGGCGGCCTACGCACCGCCTGGGACGTGGCCAAGGCCATCGCCCTGGGCGCCGACGGCGTGGTCACCGGCACGGCGGACTTGGTGGCGCTGGAGTGCATCCGCTGCGCCAACTGCGAGTCCGGCCGGGGCTGCCCGCGGGGCATCGCCACCACCGACAGCGAGCTGGCCCTGGCCTATGACGTGGAATGGGGCTCCCGGCGCCTGATCAATCTGTTCACTTCCTGGGCCATGCAGCTGAGGGAGATACTCTGGCGCCTGGGCATGCACAGCGTGCGGGAGCTGGTGGGACGCAGCGATCTGCTGGTGCACCTGGATTACGACAACCGCGCGGCCCAGGGGAGGAGCTAGACATGTCCCGGCTATCCACCACCCATGGCCAGCGGCCCCTCCCCTCCCCGGAGCAACTGCGCCGCTTCACCGAGGCGATCTTGACCCACCGCCGCCGACAGGCGGCCGCGGCCCCGCCCCTGTCGCCCCAGAAGGCCGCCGAAGAAGGCGGCTGCGGGGTGGTGGGCTTCGCGGCCAGCGTGCCGGTGCGCGGCCGCCACATCTTTGAGCCCTCCATGCAGATGCACAACCGGGGCAACGGCAAAGGAGGCGGCATCGCCGCGGCCTGCCTGAACCCGGAGCAACTGGGCGTGGACCAGGCCACCCTGGAAAATGACTACCTGCTGCAGGTGGCCCTGCTGGACCCCCAGGCCGAGAACGAGGTGGAGGCCCAGTGCATCAGCCCCTACTTGGACATCCACCACAAGGCCCGCGTACAGACTCAGGGCGACCACCGCGACTGGGGCCTGGAGGTGCAACCGCCGGACGTGGTGCGCTACTTCGTGCGGGTCAAGGAGCGGGCGCTGGCCAAGTTCGCCCAGGACAACGGGCTGGAGGGCGTGGAGCACCGCCCCATCGAGGACGAGTTCATCTCCCGCAACACGGTGGGGCTCAACAACGCCTTCTACACCTCCCTGGGCGAGAAGCGGGCCTTTGTGCTCTCCCACGCCCGCAACCTGTTGATCTTCAAGATCGTGGGCTACGCCGAGAACGTGGTGCAGTACTACGGCATGGATGACTTCCAGGCCCACATCTGGATCGCCCACCAGCGCTACCCCACCAAGGGCCGCGTCTGGCACCCGGGCGGCAGCCACCCCTTCATCGGACTCAACGAGGCCCTGGTGCACAACGGGGACTTCGCCAACTACTACAGCGTCAGCGAGTACCTGCGCCAGCACGGCATCGCCACCCAGTTCCTCACCGACACCGAGGTGGCGGTGCTCCTATTCGACCTGTGGACCCGCATCTACCACTACCCCCTGGAGTACGTGATCGAGGCCATGGCCCCCACCACGGAGCTGGACTTCGACCGCCTGCCCCAAGAGAAGCAGCCCATCTACCGGGCCATCCAGGCCCTGCACATGCACGGCTCGCCCGACGGCCCCTGGTTCTTCATCATCGCCCGGTCCCAGCCGGACCAGGGCCAGTACCAGCTCATGGGCATCACCGACACCTCCATGCTGCGGCCCCAGGTATTCGCCCTGCAGGAGGGCGACGTGTCCATCGGCCTGGTGGCCTCGGAAAAGCAGGCCATAGACGCCACCCTGCTCTCCCTGCACGAGGAGGACCCGCGCTTCAGGCTGGTGGCCGACCGCTACTGGAACGCCCGCGGCGGCAGCCACACCGACGGCGGCGCCTTCGTGTTCACGGTGAGCCAGAACGGCGGCGGCACGGTGCTGTCCTGCGCGGACAAGTTCGGCAAGCCTATCAAGGGCGAACCCGGCCAGTGGCGCCTGGAGCCCGGGCTCACCGCCGGCCAGCCGGCCCAGCCCGCGGAGCTGGCCCAGAGCCTGGCCACCGCTCCCGCCAATGACCCGCGGGAGGTGTTCGCGGCCGTGGCCGGGGCCATGGCCGGCTGGGGATTCGCCCAGCTCGCCTGGCTGCTGGAGCAGGCCCAGGCCGTGGCCCAGCGTGGCGACGGCGGCGTGGCCTGGGCCCTGGAGCTGCTCACCCTGCTCAACGACCGGCGCTACGACACCGGCCAGATGAAGCGCTCCTTGCTCTTGCAAATGGCGCGCGGGACCATAGACCGCATCCTGGACGGGCTGCCGGCCATCGGCGATAAGGCCGGCCGCCGCTACGCCCGCATTACCTGGGACAGCCTCGGCGACCTGCGCCCTCCCCTGCCCGGAGAAGAGGTGCTGGTCATATTCGCGCGCAGCTTCCCGCCCGAGGGCGAATCCTGCGACGCCCGCCTGGAGGTGCAGGCCTATCGCCAGGGCTGGCGGCGCTTCATCATCTACGGCCTCAAGGGCCAGCGCTTCCAGGGCTGCGGCCTGGGCCCGGAGACCCAGGGCGTGCGTCTGGACCTCTACGGCGCCTCGGGCGACTACCTGGCCTCGGGCATCGACGGCCTGGAAATACAGATACACGGCAACGGCCAGGACCAGTTGGGCCAGATTCTGAAGCAGGGCACCCTGGTGGTGCACGGCGACGTGGGCCAGGCCTTCATGTACGGGGCCAAGGGCGGCGATGTCTTCATCATGGGCAACGGCGCCGGCCGGCCCCTGATCAACGCCGTGGGCCGGCCGCGGGTGGTGATCAACGGCACCTGCCTGGATTTCCTGGCCGAGTCCTTCATGGCCGGCGACCCGCACAAGGGCGGCGGCTTCGTGATCCTCAACGGCGTGGCCTTTGACGACCAGGGCCGGGTGCAGAGCCAGGAGACCCCCTACCCCGGCTCCAACCTGTTTTCCCTGGCCAGCGGCGGGGCCATCTTCGTGCGCGACCCGCACCAAAAACTGGTGGAGCGCCAGCTCAACGGCGGCCAGTTCGTGGAGATGACCGAGGCGGACTGGAACCTGATCCTGCCCTACCTGGAGGCCAATCAGCGCCACTTCGGCATCTCCATCGAGCGGGATCTCTTGACCGTGGACGGCGTGCGGCGCTCGCCCCTGGAGGTGTACCGCAAGGTGGGCGCGGTGCGCCTGGCCGTGCTGGCCAAGCAGTCCCCGCCCGAATAACCCTCCGGAAACGTCCCCTACCGCCCGCCGCCTTTTGCGGCGGGCTTTTTTTGGGGGTGCGCCCGGGTCGAGGGGCCAAGCCGAGTTGTTGTCCGCCCGGCAAAAGGAGTAAGGTAAGAGCTAACCCGGCCAGGAGCCTGGGAGGCTGGGCTTCCTTTACCACACCGCCGACCCAACGAGGGACTTGTAGGCATGAGCCCCGCCCAGGAACAGGCGCCCTCTGCCGCGCCCGACAGAGAAGCCCTCTGGCGCGGCCTGCTGCTCAAGCTGGCCCTGGTGCTGGCCTGGGCCCTGCTATTGCGGCTGCTGCTCTACGGCCGGCTGCCTGACTCCCCAGCCGGGGCCCTGAGCCCCCTGCTGGGCCTGGACCGGCCCGGCGGCTGGCGCTGGTTCCTGGCCGGCCTGGCCCCTCTGGGCCTGTTTTTGACCAGCGCCGCCGGCCATCTGCTGGCCGCCTGGTGCGGCGGCCGCGCGCCAGGCCAGGCCCGGCGCTTCCTGTCCTGGGACTGGTTCACCTACTTGGCCCTGCCCGTGCTTGTGTTGTTCAGCGGCCTGCACCCGCCGGCCTGGCCCCTGTGGTGCGGCCTGGCTTATCTTCTGGCTCTGACGGTCAAGGCCGGCCTGGCCGGGGCCATGCTCTGGCAGGCGGCCGCCGCGGAGCAGGCCTCGCCGCCCCGGGCCGGGCTGGCCCGGGGTTGCGGCCTGCTCTGCCTGTCCCTGTACCTGGCCTGCGTGTTCTGGGTGGTGCAGGCGGTGAGCACCAGCGGCGACGAGACCATCTACCTGATCCAGACCGACCGGTTGCTGGCCGGCCTGGGCCTGCCTTTTGGCGACGCGGCCCAGCCCGCCCAGCGCCTGGCCTTTTACTGGGGCCGCTGGAGCAACGCCCTGGGCGCGCCGCTGCGCGAGTCTTGGGCCTTCACCCTGCTGCTGGCCCCCGGCTTCGGGTTGGCCGGCCGGGTGGGGGCCCTGGCCGTGCTCTGCCTGGCCGGGGCGGCCACCGTGGGGCTCTTCGCCAACCTGGCCCTGCGCCTGGGCTACCGGCCGCGGGTGGCTCTGGCCGGGTCCCTGCTCCTGGGCCTGTGCCTGCCCATGCTCACCTTCACCCAGCACGTGTACCCCGCCGTCCTGGGGGCCCTGTTCAGCCTGGCCGGGCTGTGGCTGCTCCTGGACCTGGAGCGGCGCACCGCTTGGCGGCTGGCCGCCTTGGCCGGCATGGCCCTGGCGGCGGCGCTGTGCAAGTTCCGCCTTATCCCCACCGCCCTGGGCCTGGCCCTGGCCGCCTGGCTGGCTCTGTATAAAAAGCGGCCGAACCTGCGCCGCTGGTTGGTCTGGGGGGGGCTGGCCTGCTTGGCCTTGGCAGCGGCAGCGATGATCGCGGCCATTCTAAAGACACCCGGCCTGGAACGCCTGGAAGTGTACCTCTATCAGTTGCGCCCCTTCCAAGCCGACCGCTTCCTGTTGTCCATGCCGGCCCTGCTCTTGGACCAGCAGTTCGGCCTGCTCACCTACGCCCCCTGGCTGTTCCTGGGCCTGGCCGGCGCGGCCCGCTTCGGCCGGGACCGCCCGGCCATGCTGACCTACTCGCTGTGCGTCTTCCTGGTCACCCTGGGCCTGGTGGCGGCCTGGCGCTGGCTGCAGTGGGACGGCGGCTTCGCCCCGCCCGGGCGCTTCCTGGCCCCGATGCTGCCCCTCCTGGCCCTGTGGGCCCTGCCCGCCCTGGATCGGACCGGCTATTTCTGGCGCTGGCTGCTGGCCACCCTGGCCGGGCTCAGCGCCCTGGCCAGCCTGGTCTTCACCCTGATCCCGCAGTGGGTCCTGCACCGCCGCCTGGGCGTCAACAACCTGCTGGCCTGGCTGGGGGGCCTTTTTGACAGCGTGCTGCACCGTTTCTTCCCGGCCTTCAGCGACCCCATCTGGCCCAGCCTGGCGCCGGCCCTGCCCTGGCTAGGCATTGCCGCGGCGGCGGCCGCGTACCTTTGGCGCGATCCCCAGCCCGGCAGGCCCCGCCAGCGGCCTGGCCTGCTGCGGCCGGCGCTGTGGGGCCTATGCCTGATTCTGGCCGTGGGGGCCGGGCTGATCCTGCTGGGCCGGCACCTGCCCAGTGGCGAGGTGCAGGCCGAGACCATGTACACCGGCAGGGCCCCTCTCTACGGCGACTACTTTGATCAGCCGGTGCTGCTGGTGCTGCGGCGGCCCGGCGAGTCAGGGCAGGTGCGCATCGTGGGCCGGGCCAGCGAGCTGATCGTCAGGGCCTGCCGTTACGACCGGCCGCCGCGGGGCAAAGAGCCGCCGGTAATCGCCTTTTATCTGGACGGCCGGAAGATGGGCCGGCTGTCGGTGGGCGTCTCCGACTGGCGGGATTACCGGCTGCCCTTCCCGGTGCCGCCGGGCAGGCACACCCTACGGGTGCAGATGCTCTCGCACAACGGCCGCGACGCCGCGGCCCTAGACCGCCTGACTCTGCGCTGAGCCCCCTTACAGCAAGCGACCCTAGCGGCCCAACAGCGGCCGCAGGAATCCCTTGCTGGGCCCCTCCCACAGGGCCTGGCTCCAGCCGGCCAGGCTGCGCAGCGGGTCACGGGGCTGACGGCCGTAGGGCGCCGCCAGGATGTCCGCCGTGCGGGTCAGATCCGCGTCCAGCATGGCCAGGGCCGCGGCGGCCACCACCTGGCGGCCGTGCTCACGGCAGGCCTCCAGGCCCTGGCCCAGGTGCAGGTGGTACTTGGCAAAGGTGACGGTGTTGAAGCGCCGGGTGAGCCGGGATTGCAGGGTGGTCAGGGCCAGGGGCGAGGCCCCGCGCATGCAGGCCCCGCCCGTGAACTCCAGCAGGCGGCGCTCCATGTCCGCGGCCAGGGTGCGCACCGCCAAGCCCCGGTAGTGCCACTGCGGCTTCAGATAGGGGCCGGCGGCCTTGGCCGCGCCCTGGAAGGTGTAGGCGTGGAAGTCGAAGTACAGCGCCGGCTGCAGGCGCTGGGCCAGGGCCCACAGGGCCGCAGCCTCGGGGATACGCTCTGCCCGCTCCGGCCGGAACTCCCAGTAAAAATTCACTCCGGCCGCGTTGTGCCCCTGGGTGCCCAAGAAAAAGCCATCCGGGTTCACCATGGGCGCCAGGCAGAATGACAGGCGCTGGCGCGCCTCGCTGGCCTGGGGCGAGGCCAGCCACTGCATGACGGCCTGGCTGGCCAGGGTGTCGGGCTCGGGCGGATGGAAGCCGCTGGTGATGAACACGCAGGCCTGCTCAGGGCCCTGGGCGGCCGGGTAGTGATAGGCCACTAAATCCCTGCCCTGCAGGCTGTGGCCGTACGCCTCGGCCCGGGCCCCGCCGGCCGCGGCCAGCTCGGCCAGCCGCGCCGCCAGCCGGGCCGGCGGCTGAAAATAGGTGTTGGCCAGATAGAGGCTCTGGCCGGCGGCCAGGTCCAGCTCCAGCCAGTAGGCGCGGCCGCCGTCATAGCGGGCCCCTACATTAGCTGGCGCGAACTCCTCTTCCAGGGTGGCCGCGGCGTAGAGCAGGGGCCGCTGGCTGAGCCCCTGCGGGCCCTCGGCCTCGATGCCCACCTGTGCGCGGCAGGGAGCAGGGCCCTGGTTCTGCAGGCCGAAGACGAAGTGGTAGTTGTAGTCGTGGCGGGCGCCGTCGGCCCGGGTAACGGGATCGCGCCGCAGGCGCAGCCGCACTCGGTTGCCGTCCACTTGACCCGGCCCGATATTGGCGCCGGGAAAATCATCTAGCAGCTTGAGCACGGCTCACCGCCCACAGGCCTCAGTAGGTCATCTTCTTCTGGATCAGTGCCGGGCCCAGCTCCGCCTGCGCCAGCACCTGGGCGATGCGGGCGCCAGCGTCGCCTTGGCCGTAAGGGTTGCGGCAGGTGCGGCACAGATCCCGGAAGGCCTCGTCCCAGAGGGCCTTGTCGGCGGCGGCCAGGATCTCGTCGCGGTCGTAGCCGGTGTCGATGACGTTGGCCGCCCGCAGCCGGCCCTGCTGGCGGCTACCGATGTTCACCGCCGGGCAGCCCAGGGCCGGGGTCTCCTTGATGCCGCTGGAGGAGTTGCCCAGGCAGGCCCCCCGGCCCTCCCGGCCGCAGAGGTTCAGCACCCCGTGGTAAATGTAGCGCCCCAGGCTGCCCTGCACCTGCACGCCGGGCAGGCCCTGGGCGGCCCATTGCTCCAGGCGCTTGATGATGCGCATGCCGCCGGCATCGTTGTTGGGATAGGTGGCGATCACCTGCACGCCGCGGCCGGCCAGCTCCTCCAGGGCCTGCAACGAGGGCTCCAACTGGGCCAGGGCCTGCTCGAACTCGGTGGTCACCGAGTGCTGGGTGAAGATCACCAGAGGCCGGGCCGGGTCCAGGCCCAGGCGCTGGGCCAGCTCGGCCGGCGTAGCCAGGTCGCCCTTGGCGATCAGGTCCAGGGCCGGGAAGCCCACGTTGTGCACCCGCCAAGGCTCCTCGCCCAGGCGGCGCACCCGCTCGGCGGCCTGCTCGTTGGTGGTGAAGTGCAGGTGGGCCAGCTTGGTCATGGCGTGGCGCACCATGTCGTCCAAGGCCCCGCCCTCGGTGATGTCCCCGCCCTCTATATGTGCGGTGGGGATGCCCATCTGGCTGCCGGTGATCACCGCGGCGAAGCCCTCGAAGCGGTCGGCGTACACCACCAGGAAGTCGGGCTTGAGCTCGGCCAGGGTGCGGCTGAGGTTGAGGATGCCGGTGCCGATGGCCTGGGCCGTGCCCACCAGGTTGTCCTGGGGCAAATCTATCTTGACCTCGGCAAAGACCTTGAAGCCGTCCCGGGCGATCTCCTGCTTGGTCAGGCCGAAGTCCTCGTTCAGGTGCGCCCCGCCCACCAGCAGATAGGGCTCCAGCTCCGGGTGATCGTACACGGCCTGGATCACCGGCTTCTGCAGGCCGTACTCGGCCCGGTTGCCGGTGAAGATGGCGATCTTGCGCTTAGCCACGGCGTCCCTTCATTTCCTGCCAGGTCTGGGCCAGGCCGGCGGCCAGGTCGTACTCCGGCTGCCAGCCGGTCAGGGCTTTCAGCCTGGTGTTGTTCAACACCAGGACCTTATTAGCGGCTTTCTGACCCATTACCTGCGGGGACCCCTCATGGATGCCAGCCATTTGCCTGACCATCTCCGCCATCTGCCCCACGCTGTGTCCGCGGCCGCTGGAGAGGTTCACCACCTGACAACCAACGGTTTCTGGCAGCAGGGCCAGACGCAACAAACCCTCAGCCACGTCCTGTACGTGAATGAAGTCTAGCACCTCGCCGGGCTTGCGCATCACCGGCGGATCACCAGCCAAGGCATGACCTATGGCCTGAGCCACTACCGTGTCGCCGGCTGCGCCGGGTCCATAGATTTGGCTCAGACGGGCTATCTCAATGGACAAGCCCTTTACTCTGGCCAGGGCGCATAGCCTTTGCTCAGCCTCTAATTTGTTCTGGGTGTAAACGCCAGCCGGTTGCACGGGATCATCCTCCTCGTGCGACCTGCCGTCGCAGGCGGGCGCATATACCAGGGCTGTAGAGGGAAAAACCATCTTGCTATAGCCCTGGGCGCGCCAAAGCCCGGCGACATTCAGGGCCGCCTCCACGTTGAGCGCCCTGGCGCCGGCCGGGTCATTCTCGCATTGTTCCACGTGGCTCCAGCCGGCCAGGTGAAACAACACCGCCTCGCCGGCCGGCAGGGTCTCCAGGGCCCGGGTCAGGTCCGCCTCCACCTGCACCGAGCCCGCCAGCCAAGTCACGTTCGGATCAAAGGCCGCGCCCTCTGGCGGCCTCTCGTCCAGGGCCACCACCAGCGCCCCCCGCGCCCGCAGGCGGGGCAGCAGGTGCCGGCCGATGAACCCGGCCGCGCCGGTGACCAGCACCGGTCTGTGGGCCAGATTAGAAGCCATGCACGTCGTCCGGGGCGATCTGCACCTCGGCCGGCAGGTCGCGGCGGGCCTTCTTGCCCAGCACCCGCTCCAGGTCCGCGGCCAGTATGGGCCCGGTGCCCGGCCGCTTGACCCAGGTGTTGTCCCGGTCGAAACTCTGGCCGGCCTTGATGGGCGCGATGGTCACCACGCTGGCGTAAGCGAAGTCTATCACCGGCTGCTCCTCGGGCAGAATGCCCTTGGCCGTGGCCTCTCCCTTGCCCGCCGCCTCCCACACCGCCCGCGAGCCATTCACCAGATCGGCCAACTCCTGCGGCTCGATGGACAGGCCGGTGTCCGGGCCCGGCCAGTCGCGGCTAATGGTGAAGTGCTTTTCCAGCGCGCAGGCCCCCAGGGCCACGGCGCCCAGGCAGGCCCAGATGCCCAGGCTGTGGTCGCTCAGGCCCACGGGCAGGCCGAACTCCCTAATCATCTGGGGGATGGCCCCCAGGCGAACCTTGTCATGGGGCGTGGGGTACAAGGAAGTGCAGTGCATGAGCATCAAGGGCGCGCCGGCGGCCTGGATCACCGCCACCGAGCGGCGCACGGACTCCAGGTCGTTCATGCCCGTGGACAGGATCATGGGCTTGCCGAAGGAAGCCACATGCTTGAGCAGGGGCAGGTTATTGCACTCGCCCGAGCCGATCTTGAAGGCGGGCACGCCCATGGCCTGCAGGCGGTCGGCGGCCTCGCGGGAGAAGGGCGTGGACAGATACCGGATGCCCTGCTGGGCGCAGTGGGCCTGCACCCGCCGCTCCTCGTCCGCACTCAGCTCGCAGCGCTTGATGATGTCCCATAGCTTTTCCCGGGATATCTCGCCCGGGGTCATGTCCGTGGGGATCATCTCGGCCTCGGTGATGTGGCACTGAAACTTGATGCACTCCGCGCCGGCGGCCTTGGCCGCGTCCACCAGGGCGATGGCCTTAGTAAACTCGCCCTCGTGATTGATGCCCGCCTCGGCAATGACCAGGGGCGGATGGGTGGGGCCGATCTTGCGGCCAGCCAGCTCGAACTCTGCCATGCTCCTCTCCCGCCGCAGGGGCCTAGGCAGCCCCCGCCTTGATCTCCGCCGCCCGCCGCAGCAGATACTCGGCCAGGCGGCCGGTCTGCTCCTCTTGCCGCGCCTGGCGGTCGCCCTCCTCATTGCCCACGGTATGCACCCCCTGCCGGCCCAGGAACAGGGAGTACCAGTCCACCGGGCAGGAGTTTTCCATCACCGTGCTCAGGTAGGCCAGGAGCGCCTGCTCGTCGTGCTGGTGACCGGCCAGCAGCCCGGCCACCTCCTGACTCAGGCGCAGGGGCTGGGTCGCCTGGCGCAGCATGCTGGGGGGCAGGCAGTTGAAGGGCGCGTTGCCCAGGGTCAGCACCGGTCGCCCCAGCATCAGGGCCTCAAAGCCCACCGACCCGGCGATCACCGCGATGAGCGCCGCCTTTTCTATGAGCCGGCGCGCGTCCAGCTCCGGCGGGGCCAGGGCCAGATTGGGTATCTGCAAGAGCTTGCTGTAGAAGCCCGGCTTACGCGCCCCCACGCTGCCCGGGTGCTCCTTGACCACCAGCTTCAGGCCCACCGGCAGGCTGGAGGCGATGAGCCGGCAGGCCTCGATCTGGTTCAGATAGGGCTTGCTGTAGACCAGGAGCGTGACCTCGGGCTCCTTGTGCAGGGGAAAGAAGGCGAAGCTGCCCGCGGCCAGTTGATCCGGGCTCAGGTAATGGGGCCGCAGGCGCTGGTCCAGGCTCCAGGCCCGCCAGGGCTTGACCACCCGCCGGTAAATAGTCTGGCTGACCAGCGGCGGCACGTGCGGGTCCCGGCGGTATTTGCTCTGGTAGTCGCGCCACTGCCCCCAGGCCCGGGCCAGGCGGGCGGCCGGGCCCGGCTGCTCGCCGGGGCCCAGGGCCTGCTCCATGGGCTTGGCCGAGGGCGCGATCACGCCCTCGTAGCGGGCACTCTGGCCGCGCACCTCGGCCAGATACGCGGCCGCCGCCGTGGTGTCGCCGCCCGCGGTCCGCCGGCGCTCATAGGCTCGCCACAGCCAGGCCGAGGGCTCCAGGGGGCTTTCGCCGGCGTAAAAGTAGTTGCGTATGCGGGTGGGCCGCAGGTTCAGGTAGGGAATGCCCCGGCTGGCCGCCACCCGCCAGCCCAGGTAGTCGGCCATGGTCACGCAGATGAAGGAGACCACCATATCCGGCTGCACCTGGTCGAACAGCGCCTCCAGGGCTAAAGCCATGTGCTGCAGGATGGAGAGCATCTGCGGGTGACTGAAGGACGGAGCGTAGTCCTGGGTGAAGGTGGCCTTGCGGCCCAGGTATATGCGCCGGTCGGCCACCAGGGCGTCCCAGAGATAGGGCGCGCCCAGGCGCTGTTCCAACTCGGCCAGCGCCGTTGGCTCGGCCCGGCCGGCCAGGGCCCGGGCGTAGAGCTCCCACTCCTTGAGCAGGGCCTGGCCCTGGCTTTCGAACCCGGGGTGTTGCGGCAGAAAGGTCTCATGAAAGTAGCGCGAGTCCGTGACCACGAAGCCGGCGCGCTCTAGGCCAAGGGGCCGCAGGGCCTGGGCCAGCCGATGGAAGGTTTCCAGGCTGCCGGCTTGGGTGAGGAACAGCGCGTTCATCGGCTAGATGGTGTAGGAGCCGGGTCGGAAGTGGTGCAGGTTGGCGGCCACCCAGGCGGCGGTGGCGGCCAGCCCCTCTTCCAGGCTGTGGCGCGGCTGCCAGCCGGTCAGCTCCCGGGCCAGGGTGTGGTCGCAGAGCAGGCGGTCCACCTCGCTGGCCGCCGGCCGCAGCCGGGCCTCTTCTGTGAGGATGGGCACCTTACGGCCCACCGCGGCCATGATCTTTTCGGCCAGATCGCCGATGGCGATCTCCCGGCCCGAGCCGATGTTGACCACCCGGCCCAGCGCCTGTTCGGCCCGGGCCACGGCCAAAAAGCCCTCCACCGTGTCGGCCACGTAGTTGAAGTCCCGGGTGGGGCTGAGCGCCCCCAGGCGCAACTCTTGGGCCCCGGCGGCCAGTTGGCTGAGCATGGTGGGGATCACCGCCCGGCCCGACTGGCGGGGGCCGTAGGTGTTGAAGGGCCGGATGATGGCCACCGGCAGGCCAAAGGCGCGCCAGTAGCTCTCGGCCAGGGCGTCGGCCCCGATCTTGGAGGCGCTGTAGGGGCTCTGGCCCTGCAGGGGGTGCTGCTCGTCAATGGGCACGTAGCGCGCCGAGCCGTAGACCTCGCTGGTGGAGGTGTGCACCAGGCGCTCCACCCCCTGGCGCCGGCAGGCGTTGAGCACGTTCAGCGCACCGCCCACGTTGGTCTGCACATAGCTGTCCGGGGCGTGGTAGCTGTAGGGTATGGCGATGAGGCTGGCCAGGTGGAACACCACCTTCTGCCCCTGCACCGCCTCCTCCACCCGCTGGGGGTCGCGGATGTCGCCGGGGAATATCTCCACCCGCTCCCGGGCCGCGGCCGGCAGTTCGTCCAGCCAGCCCCAGCGGGCGAATGAGTTGTAATAGGCCAGGGCCCGCACCCGGGCGCCTTCGGCGGCCAGGCGCTCGGTAAGGTGGCTGCCGATGAAGCCGTCGGCGCCGGTGACCAGCACCGGCAGATCCTGCCAGAAACCCACTACTGCTCCCCCCCCTTGCCGAGGGCCTCCTCACAGGCCCGCTCCAGGTCGGCCCGCTGGCCTACGTCCACCCAGGACTCGTGGATGGGGAACACGGCCACCGGCAGCCCGGCCCCCAGCACCCGCTCCAGGAGCTGGCTCATGGAAAAGGCTTCGCCCGCGGGGATCAGGCGCAGTATCTCCGGGTTGATCACGTAGATGCCCCCGTTGCAGTAGAAGCGCTGCTCCGGCTTCTCATCCATGCCCAGCAGCAGGTGCCCGGCCAGGTTTAGCACGCCGTAGGGCACCTTGACCCGGTACTGGGTGGCGGCCACGGTCATCACGCAGCGGTGGGCCAGGTGGAACTCGTACAGCCGGTCCAGGCCGGTGGCGGTGTAGATGTCGCCGTTGGTCACCAACAGCGGCGCGGACTGGGGCGGCAGCAGGGACAGCGGCCCGGCCGTGTCCAACTCCGTTTCCTCGCGCAGATAGCGGATATGGGCCCTGAAGGCCTGGCCGTCGCCGAAATGGTCCTCGATGACCTGGGCCTTGTAGTTCACCGACAAGTATATGTCGCTGAAGCCGCAGGCCACCAGGTTGCGCACGATGTTCTCCAGCAGGGGGGCGTCCCCCACCGGCAGCATGGGCTTGGGGATGTCCTCGGTCAGGGGCCGCAGCCGCTTGCCCTGCCCCCCGGCCAGAATCACCGCGCAGGGCCGTTCGCCCTCGCTCTCCAGGGCGTCGGCCAGGGTGAACAGGCCGGTGGGCCGGCCGTCATCGTCCAGCAGAGGGATGTTGCGCAGCTTGTGCTCGGTCAGCAGCCGGGTCAGCTCCCCACGGGAGGCGCCGGCCGGCGCGGTGACCGGATGTTGCCAGATCAGGGGACCGGCCGGGCCGTCCAGGCTGCCCTGGTTCAAGAGGAAACGCCGCACGTCGCCGTCGGTGATGGTGCCCAGCAGGCGCCCGTCCTGGTCCACCATGAGCACGATGCCCATCTTGTTGTCGTTGATGCGCTGGATAACCTGGCGCACACTGACGCCCAGCGGGCAATGCAGGGGGTTGTCTTGCTTCATGATTCCGGTCTGACCAGGGTTGCTAATAGGCAAATAAAAAAAGCTGAGACCATATCCGCCAGGGCCGGACAGCCCGCCGGCCGCGCCGGAGATATTTTAGAGTCAATTTATCCCGGCCACCAAGGTAATTCAAGCGGCATTTTGAGGACTTCACTTGGGTCAGCCTCGCGGGGCTGGCCAAGTAACTACGCCGGCGCTATGATACAATCGCTTGCCTTGAGCAGGGCCCCAGGACCCAGGCGCGAGGAGGCCGATGGCCGCAGCACCCACCATATTCATCTCCGCCTGGCGCAACCCCTCGGTGCGCTATCTGCTCTACTCGGACGTGTTCCAGGTGCTCAAGGACTCCGGGGCCCGGCTGGTGGTTTTCCTGCGCGACGAGGACCTGGAGCACTTCGCCCCCCGCCTGGAGGGCGGCAACGTGCTCTGCCGGCCGGTGCTCATGCCCCAGGCCCTGGCCCAGCTCAAGGGCACCCGCCTGGGCCGCTGGCTGCTGCTGGCCAACACCCGCCTGAGCGGCGGCGACGGCCGGCAGCGCAACCTCACGGCCGAGGCGCGCACCTATCTGCACGACTACAACTTCCACGGCGGCCGCCGGGCCCAGGCGGTGGACAACGCGGCCATCGCCCTGGGCCGGCTGGCCGGCCAGAGCCCGGCCCTGCGCCGGGGCCTGATCGCCCTGCAGGACCGCCTGTTCCCGGGCCGCTTTTATGACCCCTACTTCCGCGAGTTCCAGCCCCGCCTGCTGGTGACCTCCTCGGTGGGCTACAGCATAGACCCCTTTTTCATGCGCGCCGCCCGCCGCCACCACTGCCCGGTGGCGGCCGTCGTGCACTCCTGGGACAACCCCACGGCCAAGGGCTACCGCGCGGCCCGGCCCGACGCGGTGATCGCCTGGAACCTGCGGATGGCTCAGGAGTTGGCCGTGTACCAGGATATAGACCCGGGCATCATCTCCGTGGAGGGCGTGGCCCACTGGGACTACTACTTTGACGGCAGCCTGCGGCTACGGCCGCGGCCCGAGTTCCTGGCCAGCCTGGGCCTGGACCCCGGACGCCGGCTCCTGTTCTACGGCAGCTCGGCGCCCAAGAACTTCCCCCACACCTTCGACGCCCTGGAGTGGCTGGCCCAGGCGATCAGGGAGGACCGCTTCGCCCAGCCGGCCCAGCTCCTGGTGCGCCTGCACCCGGCCTACTTCGTGAGCAAGGGCAACGGCCAAGTGCTGGAGAGCTACCAAGGGCGCATTGAGGCCTTGGAGCGGGACTATCGCGGGCTGGTGCGCTTCGCCCACCCCAGGATAGAGAGCCTGTCCGGAGGCCTGGACATGCCCAAGGAGGACATGCTGGGCCTGGCCGAGACCTTGGGCCACGCCGACGTGCTCTTGACCGAGTACTCCACCCTTATGATCGAGGCGGCCATCCTGGACCGGCCGGTGATCAACGTCAGCCTATTCCAATACCGGGACACGGACCGGCCGGCCAGGTTCTTCGAGACCTACACCCACCTGCAGCCGGTGCTGGAGTCCGGGGCCTGCCGCAACGCCTATTCCTTTGGTGAGCTGGAGGCCCTGCTGAACGGCTATCTGCGCGACCCCTCCCTGGACCGGGAAAACCGGGCCCGGCTGGTGGACAAGATGATCCCGGTCAACCGGGGGCGCGCCGGCCAGGCCGTGGGCCGGCGGCTTTTACATCTGGCGGGTCTGGCCGAAAAGGTGTAGCCGTCCTATCGGAACCTGCGGTGGGCCTTGGCCGCAGCCTTCGGCCGGAGCGGCCTGGAGGTTGCCCCTGCCCGACGCCGCCGTGCAAAGGATCGTAAATTTTGTTAACATGAATTAAGATTTTGAGTTGTCGTTGCAAATTTTCTCCTGCGACGGGGGCATCAGCGATTTATGGCCGCTTTGGCAACCACCAGACTTTCAGCCAACCATTCATATTGCGAAGGCCAGTGCAGGTATCCCATAAGCTGAAGAACAAGCTGCTCAGGCTGAATGCAGTGCCCTTGCTGGGCAAGGTGCTGTACTTCAAGGAAGACAAGCCGCTTCCCGACCCTGAATTTTGGCGAGAAACCGTCTACCAGGGCCAGCAGGGACGGCTGACCCTGCGGTTGTTGGGCCTGCCCTTGCTGCGCCTGCACCACTCCACCTCCCTGGAAGACGTGTATGCCCAGCGCCGCAACCCCCATTTGGAGCGGAGCCTGCCGGAGATGATCGAAAAGCGGCTGATCCCTCCTTTGGACGGGCGCAGCCGGGTTCTGGAGTCTGGCTGCAATGCGGGCGGCTTCCTGCGCTATCTGGCCGATTGCTACGGGTGCGAGATACATGGCCTGGACATATCAGCCGAGGCCATTGAATACGCACGCTCCACCATGTTTGCGGACTATCCCCGCGCCACCTTCTACTGCCAGGACGTGCTGGAGCACCAGTTTTTCAATCGCTTTCCCGCGGATTATTTCAGCCATACCTTCTGTCTCTCTCACCTGGTGCACGTCCCCAATGGGCCAGCCAAGCAGGCCTACATCAAGCAGCTCAAGCGCATATCCCGCTGTGTGATCTTCTTCGAGCGCATGCCGCGGGAGGACAATCCCGAGAAAGAAACCCGCCACACCGAGGACTATGCCGCTGAGTACAACTTCACCCTGTACCGCAAACATCCCAAGATGGATCGCAGCAAGTGGATGGGGATTTTCTACTGGACCCCTGAGATGAACAGCATGTAATGCCCGGCCCCTTGGCCATAACCCACCGTCTGTAATCAGTGCGCCTTCATTTTCAGTAAGCAGGCCAAAGGCGGGGTTTCCGGCCAGAGCCTTAAAAAATGCGCGCGCTCCCATGGCCGAAAGGAGAATGCCGGCGCGGCATTTGTATTATAATCAAGCGCAAACTGCCACTTGCGGCCGCTTATTGCATTACGCTTCTGTCAGCCCAAGCACAAAGATGAGGACCGACGCCGCGTTTTTTGAATCGAATAAGCACTGGCGGTAACCAATGAAGCTGTCTTTATTCCTAGAGCTGCTGCGAGCGCGCAAACGGGTGGCGGCGGAATACCTGGGCCTGATGCTCATCTTGCCGCCTCTGGAAGCCTATTGCATGGTCCTCATATACCTGATCGTGTCGCCGGGCAACGCCGCGCCTATGGTGGCCAAGCTCAGCCAGGCGCTGGGGTTGCCCGCCATCGCCGGCGAACAGGAGTTGCGCCTGCTTTTCTTTGCGGTGGCCGTGGCCTGCGTGGGCCTGTTCGCCCTGGGTCGCTGGTGGCGAATAAAGCGGACCACGGACATCCGTTTCGGCATCTACGAGGAAACCTTGCGCATGGTCATGGAGGGGCTTCTGCAGGTGCCGCCCCACTTGGCCGCCCAGGAGGACCTGGACAATTTTTCCAACGTGGCGGTCAACCTGGTTAAGAACGTTTCCGTGGTGTTCTTCTCCCTGCTCAGCTTTGCCTTCAACCTGATGGCGGTGCTGGTGCTCACCCTCTCCACGTTCTATTACACCCCCCCGGCCATCATTCTGCTGGCCATGGCCTTGGGGGTGTTCAGCATCGTGATCAACCGGCGGAAGTTCTCTGGTCTCCAGGAGATCGGCGAACAGGAGACGGAGGTGCAAAAGGACCTCATGGGCGTCGCCCGCCAGGTATTACAGGGTCTAAGCCGCATCAAGTTCGACATGCTGGAGCCCACCATCCTGGAGCGGGTGCACCAGGTGGCCAGCAAGAGCCGTCAGTGGCGCGCCTCCAAGATGCACACCCGCGAGGCCATCGCCATTCTGGGGGACACCTTCAGTCTGGTTTCCATCATCGCCCTGGTCACGGTCGGCCTAGTTTTTTACGATCTGGAGGCCGGCATCTTCATCGCGCTGCTCATGATCTTCAACCGCCTGCGGACCTATGTCTATGGCATGCAGTTCGACTTGATGTCCATTCGCGAATCGCGCTACGGCGTGGAAAAGGTCGGCGAGGTCCTGGCCAGAATGGCGGCCATGCGCAGCGAGCAAATCGACTGCGACCTGGGGGAGATCAAGGGACTGCGGCTACGGGGGGTGGACTTTTCCTTTCCCGGCAAGCCTGTGCTGAAGCAGGCCTCCCTGGAGTTGACCGAGGGGGACCGGGTGCTGGTCCAGGGGCCTTCGGGCCAGGGCAAGTCCACCCTGCTCCTCATCCTGGCCGGTTATCTGCCGCCCCAGGGCGGCTCGGTACAGGTGGCCAGCGGGCAGGCAGCGGCGGACGCGGAATTTGCCAATCTGCGCCGGCTCACCTTTTACACCAGCAACGACCTTTTCCTCTTCCCCGGCAGCGTGCGCCAGTCCCTGGACCCGGCCGGCCAGTTTTCCGAGGACCAGTTGCGCCAGGCCCTGTCGCAGGTACTTCTGCTGGAAGAGGTGGAAAAGATGCCCGGAGGGCTGGAGGCCCAGGTGGGTGACGACGGTGAGATGCTCTCGCTGGGCCAGCGGCAACGGCTTCTACTGGCCCGCCTGTTCCTGCGCCATCCCAGCCTGGTGCTTCTGGACGAGGCTACCTCCAACGTGGACCCGGACAGCGAACGAAAGATTTTCCAGAACGTCCTGCGGCACCTGGACAGCCGGGCCATACTGGTGGTGGCCTCCCACCGGCACACTGACTCTATAGCCTTCAACAAGGCCTTCCAGGTGCATCAGGGCGCCATCCGACCCATGCAGCCGCCCCCGGTCCTAAACTAGGCGGGGCACCGACCCCGCCGCTTCCAATTGACCAGGAGCAGGATGCCCGCGGCCAGCAGGCCACCCAAGGTAATGAGGATGCCCAGGTACAGGCCCGGCGGGCGGTAGGCGAAGGCCAGGCGATGCTCACCGGGCGGCAGGGCTATTGCCCGGAACATGTAGTTGGCCCGCAGTATCTCCACCGGCCGGCCGTCCAGCTCCGCCCGCCAACCGGCCTGCAGGCTGTCCAGGAACACCAGCAATGACGGCTGCGCGCTCTGGCTGGCCAGATCCACCCGATTATAGGCGTAGCGCCGTAAGGACACCTTGCTCGGCCCGGGGCCGGGGGTAAAGCCTTGGGGCGGCGGTGTAGCTAGCACCACCTTGTCCCGGAACCAGACCGGGTCCGCCGAGTGTCGCTCGGCCATGAAATCCAGGGCCTGCTCGTCTTCGGCGATCACCTTATAGCCCGAGGCCAGGTACAGGCGGGGCCTGGCCCCGGGGTTGCGGTAGAGCGTGGCCCTGGCGGGCTGGTCGCGCAGCACGAGATGGTAGTCCCCTGAGGCAGGAGGGGGGCCTAGGCTGTCCTTGACCGCCAGATAGGTCACGTTGCTCAGGTCCAGCCAAACCCTGGAGGACGAGGCGTGGTCCTGTCCGCGGCCTTTTTTGAGATCAGCAAAGAAGCTCTGCCGCAGCCGGCTCTGCCAGCGGCTGGGTCGCTCGGGTATGATCGGCCCGTAGGCGGACATGGTGGGTATGAGGTAGCGCTCCCAGAAAGCCTTGCGGAACCGGCTCAGAGACCATACCCGGAAGGGAGGATCGCTGGGCAGCCGCCGTAGATACTGCACCGTTACCAGGCCGGGTTCCAGCCGCAGGTGTTGGTGGATCATGTCCCGGGGGTCGCCGTCGGAGCGGTCGGACTGGTTGGCAATGAACAGGTTGACTAGTAGCACAGCGAACACCGCGGCAAAGGCGGCGCTGCGGCCCAGGCGGCCCCGCACCGCGGCCCAGGCCACGGCCAGCCCGGCCCAGCTCAGGGCCACGATGGCCACCAGGGGCCAATAGTCCCCCTGCCACACGCTCAGGGTCAGCAGCATTGCCAACAGAGGCCCCCCCAACCAGAGGGGACCGCGGAGTAACAGCCAGCGCATCCCTGCTGTCGGCCGGGCCGGGCCTTGGGTTGGCAGCAGGGTGTCGAAGCCGCGGGCGGCCAGATAAGAGGCAGCCAGCACGGTAATGGGCAGCAGTCTGATGGGCTGCGCGGCTCCCTCGTGCAGGGGCAGCAGACGCAGCAGGTCGAACAGGCCGATGTTGGTTTTGGGCACCCGGAAAAGGAAAAATATGGGCACCACCAGGGCCGCGAAGAAAAATTGGCGGTAGCGGTCCTCTTTGGCCCTCCAGGCGGCCAGGATGAAAGGCAGGCTGATCAGGCCCAGGAACAACATGCTATGGCCGCTGCCCCCCACCGGGGACAGACTCAGCAGTCGACTCAGAGGCCGCACGAGGTTGGGCAGGAAGAACTCCATGGCGGAGCCGTAGCTACGGTAGGCGGTCAGGGCCTGGGCCGCGCCGGCGTAGCGGTCCGAACCCAGCAGGTTAATGGCGAAGGGTAACAGGAAGCCGGCCGCCAGCATTGCCCCGCCGCCCGCCATGACCGCCCAGACCCCGGTGGAGCCGGCCAGATGCCTCCACCTGCCGAGCGCCTGGCCTTCGCCCGCTCCCCGCCAGGCAGCAAACCAGGCGAAGGCCAGCAGCAAGGCCAGGCCGTAGACAAAATCGGTGGTACGGCCGTAGCTGGCCTGCAGGCCCATGGCCATTGCCCCCCCCACCAGCAGGGGCAGAGGGTTGCCTTCCCAACGCCTTAAGCGCAGCAGGCAGGTGAGCAAAAAGGGCAGCCAAAGGTTGGTCCCCAGGATGGAGAGGTCGTAAAGATACCAAGCGTGGTAGCCGTTAAGGCTCCAGAGCAGGCCGCCCAGCAGCGAGGCCTCCCGCGAAAGCCCCAGTTCGCGGGCAAAGATGTAAAACAGGGCCAGGGCTGCGAACACGTGCAGATAGGCGATCAAGACGATGGTGGTGGCAGGGGAGAACAGAAAGAGCAGGAGCAACTCCAGCAGGGGTTTGCCGCCCTCCGTATAAAGAGGCAGGCCGCCGCCCAGGTAGGGATTCCACCAGGGGAACTCCCCGCCCAGAAGTGCCTTCTGGATGACCGTCATGGTCGGCAGCATATAGTTGAAAAAATCGTTGTTCAGAAACAGGTGCCCGCACCAAACCCCTGCGATGGGGTCCAGGCCGAAGATGAGATAGAGCAGCAGCAGCAGGACGGGCAGAGCGCCGATAATCAGCCAGGGCCACGCCATGCGACGGGAGGAGATTCCGGCCGCCTGCGCGCTGTCGGCTTTTGGACTTGAGCTAGTCAAACTCGCTTCTTTTGCCCAACACCACGACCTTAAGAGCAACCATGAGTTTGGATATTGCGAGAAATAAAGGTCTGTCGATGAAATAGCGCCCCTGCCGGAGGGCCACCTGCCTGGTTTTCAGCAGTCTTTGCATGCGCAGGTCGGTAATCTGGGCGGCGTTGTAGCGCAGGAGGATTTCCGGATAGGTCAGCCCGGCCGGGGCCTGGTGCAGCTCCCGCACCAGGCGTATACGGCGGGCGGTCTCGCCCAGGTTCACAAAATGAAAGTAGCAGTAGCCCAGGGCTCCGTAGGTGGCCAGGTTGGCTATCAGCAACCCGGCCGCCTGGGCCAGGGGCTGGCCCGCCAATGCCCAGGCCGCCGCGTGGTAGAGCAGCAAAAACATCGCTCCCAGGCCGAAGCCCAAGACCAGCGAGCGCAGAAGCGAGGCCCGGGGCGCCAGGCGGCAGACGGCCACCTGGCACACGATGTTCAGGGCCAGGGCGGCGATCGGCGCCAGCAGGGTCATCAGCCCGCTCATAACGCCTAGCCCCCCAGGCCCTTGCCCAGCAGACGGCGATAGAAGGCAAAAAGCCGGGCCATGGTTTGTCCTTTGGGGGTGAGCAGCAGGCGCTCTCCCTGCCAAAAGGCCATCTGGTCCAGGACCAGGTCCTCCACCCGCGGCCTGATCAGCCGCTCGTCGTTCATGGCCCGGGCCAGGTCCTCGGCGGCCAGGCCGCGCGTCCCCTGGTCCGCGATGGCCAGGGCAATGACCAGGGAGGGGCTGTCCACCTCCAGGGCCGAATAGGTTACGATGTAGGCCAAGCCCAGGGCTAAGACCATCTCGGCGATGTGTAGATACTCCCACAGATCATCGGGCCCGTACCCCTGCCACTCCGGTGCCAGCCGGGTGAGCAGGGCCAGCAGCAGTATCGAGGCCGCCGTGGCCGTCAGGAAAATGGCCAGCAGGGCCTTGGTCTGGCGCCGCGGCAGAGATATGCGCCACCAGATCAGATGAACCAGCATGGCCAGCCCGAAGATGACTAGCCCCAAGATTAAAACCGTCACCTCACTCCCTTGACTGGCGCCGGCTCAGATGAAGTTGCAATGCAGGGGAGGCTCGCCCTGCGTCGGCGGCAGGCAGGCCCCTTCCTGACGCAGACTGTACAGGCATTCATTGACCTTGTGCTGCAGGCACAGCGAGCCGCACATGGTGCGCGCGTCGAACTTTTCAGAGGCGATCAGGTCCATGACCTCCCAATAGCGTTCGCTTTGCCACAGCCCCTTGAAGGAGGTTTCGGCGATGTTGCCTATGTGATATCGGCTGTACTTGCGGTTGAAGAGCATGCCGCAGGGCGCCACCAGCCCGGAGCCGGAGAACTGCATGATGAAGGGCGGGCCGTAACAGCGGCTGTAGCTGCGCTGGCCCAGGCTCATGATCTTGGACCATTTGGCCCGCACCAGATAGTCCCCTTCGGAGACCGCCTCCGCCTGGCGCAGCGTCTCCACCAGCGAGCTATAGGCGCTGTAATCCACCCCCAGGCTGCCCTGCTCATCGTCGCTGCAATGCTTGATTACCAGGTAGTCCACGCCCAACTCCTTGCCCAAATGAGCCAGGGGCAGCACCTGGTCCTCAAACTGGGGCAGCAGCACCATCTGCAGACCCAGGGTCACCGGCAGGCCGCGTCGGCGCTTGATGCGCACTGCCTCGCGCACGGTGTCCAGCACCTTGTCGTAGCACTTGGGCGCGCAGCCGTGGATGGCGGCGTAGCGGTCGCGCTGAGCGGCGGAGATGTTGAAACGCAGATAGGTGAGCGCGGGCAGCGTCTCCCCCAGACGCTCGTCCCTGAGCAGGTAGCCGTTGGTGCCCACGGCCATGTCCAGGCCATTGGCCCGGCCGCGCAGGAGTGCGTCGTAGAAATGGGGGCTGCAGGTGCTCTCGCCGTCGGAGACGAAGCTTATGGCCTTGACCCCGATCTCGGCGGCGTCGTCCAGGAAGCGGAAGATCACCTCCCGGGTCATTTTCTTTTCGTCGTTGGCCTGGAGTTGGCCATAGCAATAGACGCAACGATAGGTGCAGCGGCGGGTGAGCGCGCAGTCGATGGTTATGGGCGCGATCCGCTCGCCGCGCTGCCAGGCCTCCACCCGCTCCCGGTGCCAGGCCAGTTTGTGTCCATCCAAAATCAGCTCGGGCATGGCCCGCTCTCTCCTCAGCACATGGTGCTCTTGTCGTTTTTGCGCTTGCGGGTCTGAGAGTCCTCCTCCGGCTCGCCGCTGAAGCCCGTCTGCTGGTTGAAGTAGATGTCCCGGCACAGACGCAGATAGCCCTGACACACCTTAAACAAGGAGGGAAAAGTGACAGCCTTGGATACACCCTCTCGGCGTTGGGCCAGGCGGTAGGGGACCTCGGCGAACAAAAAGCCGGCCTTAACGCTGCGCACCAGGATGTCGGTCTGAAAAAAGAAGCCCTGACTGCGGAAATTCAGGCCTTTGAGTATGGAGCGGCGGTAGAGCACGGTGCCGTTGGTGTAATTGAAGTTCACGGCGAAGGTGGTGTTGATGATGAAACGGTACGCGAAGGACAAAGCGTTACGGAAAAGGGAGCGCACCTCCTTGTTGAACACGAAGGGGATCACGATGTCCACGTGGTCCAGCAGTCCCAGGTAGCGCAGGGTCTCCCAGGGGTCGTTCTCATTGTCCCCGGGCATCATCACCACCACCTCGCCGCGGGCCGCCTCTATCCCTTCCCAGAAGGAGGCGCCCACGCCCTGAGGGGCACTGTGGGTGATCGTCCGCACCCGCTCTTCCACCTCCGCGATCTCCTGTACCAACTCTCCAGTCCGGTCACTGCTGCCGTCGTTGATAACGACGACCTCGCCGCTGATGCCATAGTCGCTGAAGGCCTGCAAGGTGTTGCCTAGGGCCTTGAGAATATTCCTCTGCTCGTTGAGAGCCGGCATTATCACGCTGACTTGGATCGGCGGCATCTCACCCTTCCCGCAGAGTGCGGTGCACTGCCTGGGCAATGGCCTCGGCGTCGGGGTAGTAGGTTTTTTCCAGCGCCGTGCTGGCGGGGGTGGGCGCATCGGGAAAGTCCACCCGCACCACCGGCGCCTTGAGCGCCCCGGGGGACCACTCGGCCACCCGGCAGGCGATCTCGGCCCCGGTCCCGCCGGTGTGGCAGGCGGTGTCGGCGATCACCAGCCGGCCGGTCTTGGCCACGGACTCCAGGATGAGCGGCATGTCCAGGGGCAGCAGGGTGCGGGGATCTATTATCTCCAACGACACGCCCTCGGCTTCCAGGGCCGCGGCCGCCTTCAGGGCCTCGTTGACCATCCAGCCGATGGCCACCACCGTGGCGTCGCTTCCCTGGCGGCGGCGCACACCCTGATCCAGAGGGACCTGGTAGGCCTCCGCGGGCACGTAACCAACATAGTCGAAGGTCCAGCGGTGCTCGAAGAACATCACTGGATTGCCGTCGCGGCTGGCCGCGATCAACAGCCCCTTGGCGTCATAGGGCGTGGCCGGGGCCACGATCTTCAGCCCTGGCACGTGCAGGAACAGGCCGTGCAGGGCCTGCGAGTGCTGGGCGGCGGAGCCCCACCCCCGGCCCACGATGCTGCGCACCACCAGGGGGACGTTGACCCGGCCCCCGGTCATGTAGCTCCATTTGGCGGCGTGGTTTATGAGCTGATCCATGCACATGGGCAGGAAGTCGTTGCGCATGTGGATGAAGATGGGCCGCAGGCCGGCCAGGGCCGCTCCGATGGCCACACCGGTCATCCCGTTTTCGGCCAGGGGAACATCCATCACCCGGTCCTTGCCGAAGCTCTGGGCCAGGCCGGCGGTGCTGCCGAAGATGGCCCCCGGGTCGTCCACGCCCTCGCCCATCAGCAGCACCCGGGGATCATCCTGCAGCAGAAAACGCTGGGCCTCCACCAGGGCTTCCCGGAATGATAAGGCCCGCAGGCCTTGGCCGCCCAAGGCTAGATCGAACTCCGCCTGATTGCTGAAAATCTTGGTCCAGGGCATGGGCTACTTCGTCTCGTGGAAAACGTGGCGCCAAACTTCACTGGACGCGGGAGGTGGACTATGCTTGGCCCGCTCCAGCTCCCGGGCCAACATGACGTCTGTCCTCTCTAGTGTGCCCCTTATGTCCTGCTCGGTCAAATCACCGCTCTGCAACAGCCGCTGGGTGAAGCGCTCCAAGGGGCAGCGGTCCATCCACTGCTCCAGTTCCTGCTTGGGGCGGCAGCCGTTCTCCCAGTCGCAGGATGGTCCTACATGCCCCTTCCAGCGGTAGGTGCGCGCCTCGATCAGGCTGGGGCCTCCTCCCCGGCGGGCCCGTTGTACGGCCTCCCGGGCGGCGAAGTACACTGCTGCCGCGTCGTTGCCGTCCACCTGCGCAGCGGGGATGCCGTAGCCGGCCGCGTGGCGGAAGATGTCGTCGTGGGGTTGGCGCTGGTGGATGGGGCTGGCGGTGGCGTAGAAGTTGTTTTCGCAGACGAACACCACCGGCAGGGCCTTGAGGGCCGCGAAGTTCAGGCTTTCGTGAAAGGCCCCCTCCTCGCTGGCCCCGTCGCCGAAGAGCGTAACCGCCACCCTGCCCTGCCCCAGCAGCTTGGAGGCCAGGGCCGCGCCAGTGGCCAGGGGAATGCCCCCGCCCACGATGGCCGTGGTCCCCAAGATGCCCACCTCTGGGGCGCAGGGATGCATGGAGCCGCCTTTGCCCCGGCAGCAGCCGGCGGCGCGCCCGTAGAACTCGGCGTACAAACTGAAAACGTCGGCGCCCTTGGCCAGGCAGTGGCCGTGGCTGCGGTGGGTGGAAAACAGGTAATCCTCCGGCCGCAGGTGCAGGCAGACCCCGGCGGCCACCGCCTCCTGGCCGATGTACAGGTGCACCGGGCTCTGCATCTCCTGCTGGCCGTATACGTCCACGATGTGCTCCTCGAAGCGGCGGATCAGGAGCATAGTCTCCCAGAGGCGGCGGCGGTCCTGCGGCGGTATGTCGCTTAGCTGGGGCATAATTTAGCCCACCCGGTAGAAACGCGCGATCTGGTCGGCCACGTATCTAACCTGCGCGGGCCGCAGATGCTGGTGCACCGGCAGGGTGAGTATGCGGCAAGCCTGGTTCTCGCATACAGGGAAGTCGCCCTCCTGGTGTCCCAACTCGCGGCAGGGCCGTTGCAGGTGAATGGGGATTGGATAGTGAATCTTGGAGTCCACCCCTTGCTGGGCCAGGTGCTCCCGTAGCTCTTCCCGCCGCTCTACCTGGACCACGTAGGTGTGGAAGACCTGGAAGTGCTCCGGGTCCCGGGGGGGGACGACTACCTGCGGCGCCAAGTCGCCGAGCAGTTGGTCATAGAGAGCGGCGTTGGCCCGCCGCCGGGCGGTCACCTCCTCCAGCTTGCCCAACTGATGCAGGCCCACCACGGCCTGCAGGTTGTCCAGGCGGCTGTTGAAACCGAAGAACTCCACCTCGTCGCGATTGCGCAAGCCGTGGTTGCGCAGTTTCTTGACGGCCGCGTAAAGCTCGGGGTCGTTGGTGGTGAGCATGCCGCCGTCGCCGGCCACGTTGAGGTTTTTCAGCGGATGCAGGCTGAAGCAGCCGGCCGCTCCCCAGGCCCCGGCCCGGCGGCCCTGCAGCTCGGCCCGCACCGCCTGGGCCGCGTCCTCCACCACCGGCAGGCCATGGCGCTTGGCTATTTCCATGATGCGCGGCATGTCGGCCAGCTTGCCCGTGAGGTGCACCGGCAGGATCGCTTTGCTGCGCGAGGTGATGGCCGCCGGCAGCAGCTCGGGGTCCAGGTTGTAGTCCGGGCCCACGTCCACGAACACCGGCCGGGCGCCCGCGGCGGCGATGGCGCCGGCGGTGGCCACGAAACTGTTGGGCGCGGTGATCACCTCGTCGCCCGGCCCCACCCCCAGGGCCCTGAGGGCCAAGAAGATGGCGTCGGTCCCTGAGTTGAGTCCCAGGGCATAGGCCGCCCCGCAGAGATCGGCGAAGGCGGCCTCAAAGCGCTCCACCTCCGGGCCCAGGACAAAGGAGCAGGCGGCCAACTGCGCCTGCAGGGCAGAGTGCAACTCCGGGTCCGCGAATTGACTAGGCAGGTCTAGGTAGGGCACCCGCATAGGGTTTAACTGTAAAACTCGCTGATCTTGGCGATCATGTACTCCACCTGCTCTTCGCGCAGGTGCTGGTGCACCGGCAGAGTGATTATGGAACGAGCCTGAGCCTCGGCGACCGGGAAATCACCTTCGCGGTACCCCAGGGGGGCCGCGCAACGTTGCAGGTGCAAGGGGACGGGATAGTGAACCTTGGCCTCTATGCCGCTGGCCTGTAAAAAGGCCAACAACGCGTCCCGGCGCTGGGCCTGGAACATGTAAAGATGATGCACGTAGCGCTTTTGCGGCCGGCGGGCCGGGACCTTCACCTGGGGCGCCAGCTTAGCCAGGGCCTGGTCAAAACGCTGGGCCCATTTGATCCTGGTCTCGGTGATCCACTCCAACTGGCCGATCAGGTGCAGGCCCACCGCCGCCTGGATGGTGTCCAGGCGGCTGTTGTAGCCGAAGATCTCCACCTCGTCCCGGTTTTTCAGGCCGTGGTTGCGCAAAAGAACCAGTCTGTCTCGGAGCTGAAGGTCATCGGTGACGATGACCCCCGCGTCGCCCCAAACATTGAGGTTCTTCAGGGGGTGCAGGCTGAAGCCTCCGGCCAGGCCAAAGGTGCCCGCCTTCTGGCCCTGCAGGCTGGCGCCGATGGCCTGGCAGGCGTCCTCGACCACCGTCAGACCCTTTTGCTGGGCCAGGGGCAGTATCTGGTCCATGTCCGCGCAGACCCCGGCGTAGTGCACCGGCATGATGGCCTTGGTGCGCGGGGTGATGGCCTGCTCGATCAAGGCCGGGTCGATGACGAACTCGTCGGTGATGTCCATGAATACCGGCCTGGCGCCGCTGGCGTTGATGGCTCCGATGGTGGCTATAAAGGTGTTGGGCGCGGTGATCACCTCGTCGCCCGGGCCGATACCCGCCGCCTTCAGCGCCAGGAACAAGGCGTCGGTGCCGGAGTTGACGCCCACGGCGTAATGGGCCCCCAGGCAGGCGGCGAAGCACTGCTCGAACTCGGCCACGGCCTGGCCCAGGGTGTAGTCGCCGGCCCTGACCACCTCTGCGATCCGCTCCAAGATGGCCGGGTAATCCGCGAACTGCTCTTGCAGATAAGAATATTTAACCTGCATGCTGTCTGCTCTCAGCGCGCGCCTTACTTTAATTTGATGGCCTGCATGGTCTTGATGTTGAAATACCTCATGTCCGCCAGCGGGTCGGGTATCTTGCCCTGCTCAAAGGCCCGCTTCAAGTCCAGCACCGCCTCGTCGATAGTGCGCTTGGCCTCGAAGCCCAACTCATCTTTTATCCTGCGCGAGGAAACGTGATAGGAGCGGATGTCTTCGGTGGGGGTCACCTCGATGGGAATGCCCCCCCCCAGGGCTTTGTTGATGATCTGGGCGATCTCCTTGACCTTATAGTTTTGATAGCCGACGTTGTAAATTTTCTTTTGAATCTTTTCCTCGGGCTGCGCCAGCAGGAAGAGGTACACCTCGGCCATGTCTTCTATGTGCAGGTTGGGCCTCATCTGCTCGCCGCCGAACACGGTGATCTTCCCCTTGTTGATGGCATGGTTGGTCAGGATGTTCACCGTCAGGTCCAGGCGCAGCCGGGGCGCGTATCCGCAGACCGTGGAGGGGCGGATGATGGTGACGATGAAGTCATCGGCCGCCGCAGCCAAGAGCACCTCCTCGCACTTGGCTTTGTATTTGGAATAGTCGGTCAAGGGCTCCAAAGGCAGGTCCTCGGTCACGTCTTGGCCTTCCTTGATCCCGTATACGCTGGAGCTGGAGGCATAGATGAAGCGCCGCACGCCCGCCTTTTTGGCCACCTCCACCAAGGAAACGAAGGCATCATAGTTGATGGACTTGCCCAGCTCCGGGTCCAGCTCATAGCTGGGGTCATTGGAGATGCAGGCCAGGTGAATCACGGTGTCATAGCCCTGGATTTCTCTCTCCAGCAGGCCCCGGTCGCGGATGTCGCCCTTGACCTCCTTCAGCTCGGGGTTTTCCTTTGAGGAATCCAGAACGCCCTCGCCGTAAAGGTAGAGATCTATCACCTTGACCCCGTAGCCGGCGGCCAGCAGCTTGGGAACCAGCACCGAACCAACGTAGCCAGCGCCGCCGGTAACGAAAACCTTTCTGTATCCCATCGTCTGCGACTCCTCAAAGTTGTGCTGGCTCGCCACTGCCTCCTGGCCAGAGGACCCTATCGGGATGACCCATACGGCAGCGTGCCTATTCGCTGATGCGCAATAGAGAATACATCAACTGATACAGGTCGAACTTGGTCACCGGAGCCTTGTTACCCACGATCTGCACGGCCAAGGCGCCCACCGCGTTGCCCACAAAGGAAACCAAGTCCAGGGGGAATCCGCGCACCAGGCAAGGCGCCACGAAGGCAAAGAGAGCGTCACCGGCGCCTATGGTATCCACAACCTTGGTGGAAAAAATCGGAGTGTGCAAGACTTTTTGCGTCTGGCCCATGGAGATGGAGCCTTGCCGCCCCAGGGTTATGATAGCGGCTTTGCAGCCCAAGACGGCAAACAGCTTTTTCAGCACCTGGTCCATGGCCAGATGCTTTTCCTGGGTGGCCAGGCGGGCCTCCCTCTCATCCAGGCAAACAAAATCAGGCGAATATCTGGTAATAAAGTTGAAGCCGCTGTTGGCACCGTTGGTCTGGGTGTTTACTACGCATACTTTGGCCTGTTTTTGAATTGTACTAACTATTCTTTCGCTCATCAGGCCGTGCCCAAAGTCGGTTACGACCACGGCGTCAAAATCGGCCACGCAATCTTCCAAGAAGGCGACGATTTTTTCTTCCAACTCCGGGCTGATAGAGTTGTCGTTGATGTAATTTATCTCAAATAGTTTCTGGTTTAGATATTGATGCAGATAGCGCCGCTTAACCACTGTGGGGCCGTCGTGGCGCACGAAATATTGGGCCCGCACGGCTTGGCTGAGGTTGGCGGGGACGAAATCTTCTCCCAGTTTATCGTGCCCCACCATGGTCACCAGGTTCACTTGATCCAAGATGCCGGCCAGGTGGTTGGCCACCGCCAACACGCCGCCGGCAAAGGCCTCTTCTTCCAGGAATTTGGAGACCACCACATGGCTCTTACTGGCCTTTTCCAGCGAGCCGCAATAACAGTATTCGTCCACAATGGTGTCGCCGATCAGGAGCAGCTTGAGGTCACGCAGGCCGTCCAGCCGCTGGCGGATGTCTTCAAAGGAGTACTTCTTGCCGAACTCAACCAAGAATCGCTTGGTTTCTTCAGGGTAAAAATTCAGCAGGCGCTGAGCGATATCCGAGGAACTGAAAGAGAACCCGTCCGTAAAATAGGTCCGTATCTTGGCGAACCCCAGCTCCTTCTCTTCCTCGAATATCCCCTGGTCCGCCGCCGCGTCCCGTTCGGCGTGGTTCTTGCCCTTGGCGAACACGTCGGGCCGAATCCATTTGACGCACTCAAAGGGTATCTCATCGTCAACAATGGCTACGTAGTCCACCACCTCCAGGGCGGCCACGCTCTGAGCCCGGCTTTTCTCGGGAAAAACAGGGCGGCCTGGTCCGCGGCGCACGTGTTGGTCCCGGATGACTGTGACCACCAGCACGTCCCCCTGGCGCGACGCCTCTTGCAGGTGGCTGAGGTTGCCGGGGTGGATCAGGTCCCAGACCCCGTGGCTCTGCACCACCACCTTGCCCTGCTCCTGCAGTTGGTGGACTTTCTCCACCAGGTCATCAAGCAGGAAAATCTTGGACTCGGCCTTGGTATTCATGACGTCCAGGCTACCTAGGCTCTTTTTTGAGGAAGTACTTGTTCAGCAGCTTGGAGGAGGAGAATACGATTTCCTGGGTGCAGCGAAGCTCCGTACCAATCTCCTTCAAAACGCACGCCTCCTTCTGAATCTTGCCGGTTTTATCTCGCAGAGTTGCAAACTCCTGGCCCTTGAAGTAAAGGTCCGGCCGCAGCAACCGCAGGGTGTCTTCGGCGGTGGGCCATTTATTGATCGCCACGAAATCCACACATTCCAACGCGGCCAGGCTTTCGGCGCGCAGGAGTTGATTGAAAACCGGGCGGTTCGGCCCCTTGTCCACCCACTGGTCCGGCGTCAGGGTGACCACCAACACGTCGCATTGGCTCTTGGCGGCCTGCAGGTGCTTTATGTGGCCCGGATGCATCAAATCAAAACACCCGTGGCACAGGCCGACCTTTTTGCCCTCGGCCTTGAGTTGGGCCAGGGTTTCGCTCAATTCGTGCAGGTCCCTTATCTTCATGGCCTACCTATTGTAAGGCCGTCCACAGGGCGGGGATGGTCTGGTGATGCGGCCCCTTGACATAGTAGCTGACGCCGCCGTCGGCCACGGTGCGCACCAACATGGTCTTCCAGGGGCGGAAGAAATAGGCAGGGCTGCCCTTGGATGGTTCGCGGGTGAAATCAGCAGGCATCTCGCGCAGGTCGCACACCAAGTTGGTGAAGCGGCCGATGGTCTGCCCCTCCTGCGCCGCCAGGTTGCGCACCATGCTCAGGGCCTTGAGATAGACCTCCGGAGCCATAACCGCGCTGCCGAAGTTCATCAGCACCCCGCCCTCTAAGCGCTGCAGCTCCTGGGTGAACAGCAGGAAGTCATTGTAGGTCAACGCCCCTGTGGCTGCCCCGTCGCAGTTGGGATGCTGATGTATGATGTCGCAACCAATGGCGACATGCACCGTGACCAGCGTACCCAGACGGTAGGCCTCCGCCAGAACGCTGATGTCCTTGTGGGCGAAGTCGCCTTCATGCAGAACCCGCCCCACACAGGTCCCCAAACCGGAGTGGAGGTCATCGGCGTAGGCTTGGTTGATAATATCATTGATCTGGCCGGTCTCTTGCCACATCCCGAACTCGCCGGTCCTTATGTAGCGGGGCACGCTCTCCGTGGTGGCCCCCACCAGGGCCAACTCAAAGTCGTGAATCATGCCGGCCCCGTTCATTGCCAGACAGGTGATGAAGCCGGCCCGCATGAGGTCTATGAGGTAGTGCTGCACGCCGGCGCGTATGACGTGGGCGCCGATCATCAACACCGAGGCCGCGCCTTGGCCTTTGGCTCGCTTAATGGCCTGGGCTACTTGCTCCACATGGGTCCGCGCTGGCAGTGTCAGGTCGGAAACGGGCTGTAAGGGCATTATCGCGTTGATGTTAATGTCGTGGGTGCGTTGGGCTAATGGTTTTAGTTCCAGTTGGGAACGATCAAATGGCCTGTACCGCCTCACCTCTGTTGCTTTCTCCGTAAACTCCTGGAGCGAAAACCGGGCCAGTCTGCCCCCCGGAACCTCGTCTAATTGCATCATAACATCCCAGGCCGCCGTAATGGCTTACTAAGATTGGACAGCAGCGAGGAGGTTTCCGACCGGCGGGCTACCCGTTTGTAGCTCCTTCCGCCTCGGGGTCGTGCTTCAGGTCGCCGCAATGCAACACAAACCAGAAGAACAGGAGGTAACCCAGCAAGGTGGCCACTATGTGCAGCCACATCAACCAGGGGTAGTAAGAATTGAAAGAATACTCCACCACGTGCTTACCCTTGGGAAGCAGTAATCCCTGAAAAGTGCCCAGCACCTCCTTAATCGGGGCCGCCTGGCCATCAACTTTGGCCTTCCATCCACGATGCCAGTTTTCTCTGCGCACCAGCCATAGGTCCTTGGGGGCATCCACCTCCACTATCACGCGGTTGGGGTCATCGGCTGGCAGGATTTTGATGGCCGAACCAGCCATCGCAGTTCTGCCCACTGCGGAATCGAACAACTTGACTATGGGATCTTTAAAATAAACCGCGAAATCAGCACCGATAGTGACATAAATACGCAACTTGATTTGAGCCGCCAGTAAAGGAACGGTGGCGATCGCATTCAATTGTTCCCATTTACCGCTGTTGTGGTAATGACTGACCCCTATTAACCTCCAATCCGATATGTCATTTTTTTCCTCATTTTCTCTTTCGTTTTTACTAAAGACGGCGATACCAATCGCATTCCATGTCTGGTTCTTGCTTTTAGCCGCAACTGAAAATTGCATGTCTTCTCCGCGGAGCCTTAAGACATCATCGAAGGTGACCTCGAATCGGCATTCTCGCGGCGGCATCACCATCACGGATTCGCCACCCCCGACAGGGTCCTCATCCTCACGGGCAACTCCGACGATGGGAGCGTTGCCTCCCAATCCGCTGATTATTTTTTTAAAATACCTTTGCCCCTGGATCAGCATCGCAGGATTTGCCAGTAATTCAATGCGTTCTTCATTGACCAAGCCCTTTTCGCTCCTCATTTTTCCGGCGATGGCGTCCTGGTCGCGAACCGGGTCCAGGAAGAAAAACAGCGGGCCCATCAGATAGGGCGGGTTATTTTCCAGCTCGTGGATATATTTTTTCCTTACAAAGAATATGAAGTTTCCATCGTGGTGAGTCACCACGGCCTCCCGGGTGAAGACCGGTGTAAAGTCCAAAGGCAAGTTTGTGTACGACTTGGAAGACAAAAAATTCCGGTAGCCTGGATAAACATATTTTTCAATGGGCTCTGGAGGCATTGAGGTAACTTTGGTGTTAATGATGGAAAATGCCACGCCGGTGATTACGATCAAAAATATGGAAACTTTTTGCAGGGTAGAGGAAGTCATATACTTTCTGAACCCGAATGCGGCCACAAATACGACAGCAAAGGCAATCGCCGTTCCAAAAAAGAAGCTGTGCCTTAAGTTAAACACCACCGTGTATTTTTTTAAGATCAACCATAGAGGTGTGATTTCCCCCAGGCCGATAATTACCAGCAGGACAAAAGTAATAACCCATCCAGAGTAAAGAATACTTCGGCTCCTCAGAAGGGATAAAATGGCCAGGAGCACGGTGAACAAGCCTACGTAATGTATGCCGTGAGAATAACTTAGGTCTGCAATATCTTTGCCGGAAACATAAAAGAGATGCGCGTATTTCGCAAAATCAATATTTACCGATGCCTGTGGGCCAACGTGAGTTTCGGTCAGGCCGGCGTAACCGCGAACCGGTGAAACATACTCATCTCTCAACTCAGCGAACAGATAAAGGAAGGTCGCTAGAGCACTCAAAGAAAGAATCGTGATGATACATGCCCATAATGCGCTATGGGGTATTTTTAGCTTGGATACTGCATACTTTTTGTTGAAGAAAAATTTGACCGCGGCCATAGAGAGCAAGAACGCAGCGAAAAAATATAGAATATAACCAGGCAGATAATGATTAGCCGAAACGCAGAAAAAGAAAACCGCCCAGCCCAAGAAAAGCCTTTGCCGGCGGGAGTAAAACATATAAATGGCCATGGCCACCAGCGGCACAAAATAGACTCCGGCCAATTGGAACTGCCCCAGGTTAGCGAGAGTCATACCACCAAAGGCCAGCACGATGGCGGGAAAGAAAGAAGTGGCGCGGCTGCGAAAGACAATTGAGAAGAAAAAGAGGCCTACGGTGAAATAAGTAATGAATATGTAAGCGAAGAAAATATTTATTAGATTGTTGGGGGGCAGATTAAATAGTTGGTTGACAAGTGAGAGAACGGCAAGTTCAGCCCACAGATAAAAATTGGAATACAAGTAAAGCGGCTCCCCCCCATTTAAAAAGGAGTTCCAGCCGATCGCGTACCCGTGCCTGATCCAATCATAAAAAATCAAAAACGGGACGTGGTAGCCCTGCCTGGTGTCGTGGTAAGCAAATTGCTCCCCCGAGATCAGACCCACGTTTATGATTGCGTAGAGGGCTACTATCCCCAAATAAATAAATAAATCGTAATAATTCCTTTCACGGACCCGCCACACCAGGTAGGCCCAGGGGCTGAGTATCAGGGCCAGCACCAGATAGCCGCGTGCGGTTAGGCTGAAGAAGGAGAGGGAGACTAGCCCCGCTGCGAGCAGGGCCATCAGGACCATCAAGGTTAATGTCGGCTTGAGGGTAGCGGTGTCCGGACCGGTTAAAAAGCGGCAGTTCACTCCTTTGGTTCTCAAACAGCGCACCGAAATTAAAGTCAATAGGGAAATACCGCTCAGCACGACCCATACCTGTAGAGGTAAAAATGATAAGTCAGTAGAGATAATATGCTGCATCCGCACATAAAGTTCGGCCAGAAAACTTTTTTCCCAAGATGTTACTTTGGTCTGATACTGCACACGTTGGATGACATTAATGACCCCGATTATCACCGAAATGACCGCGCTGGCTATTATCATTTTACCGGCTGTTGATCTGACTTCATTTGAGAAGAATTCGGTTCCAATACGTAAAATATTTTTTGCGAAAAAAACCGCGTGCAGGCTCAGCAAAAACAGCAGAGAGCCTCCCCAGAAGAGAAGCTGACGGCTCACGCTTGTCATGGTTATAGTTTCATTGGCCAAGCGATTGTCAGGGGAGAAAATCTTTGCCGCGAAGTCTGGGCTCAGGCAAATGCCAACGATAATGCAGATCAGTCCAACCAGCACACCGCCGAACGATGCTCCGTATACAGCCGTCTTTAGCAGCCTCGCGCCCATGTATCATCACCTTTTGCTGTATGAATCAAACAGCTTTCGACGCAATATCATCCCGGCCTTTGATTAGGTTGGATCGCATCAATGTACCCTAATTAACGGGCACAAAACAATTCTCGTTCAGACGCTCTCCGCGGAGGCGTCCGTTAAATGACTCGATGAATGCGTTATCCGTAGGCCTTGCCAGGTCGACCGAAATCAAGCTCCACCTTGTTATAAACGGCCCATTGATCCAAGGCTCTCGAGGTAGATTCGCTCCCCTTGTCCCCATATCGCCTGCAGCCCGGGCCTGATGCCCAGAATAAAGATGATCGGGCACAAAGTCCATAGGACAACTCACATTACTCCTCCTGGGCCTGGGTTGGCTTACCCTCTGGGCGGCCCCGACCCCGCGCCTGGAGCGCTTACGGTGCATGGTCAGGCCCTCCTTCATGTAGATACAGTAAACCCGCTTGGTTCTGCTCGCCCGGCCTTCTTGTCTCGGTAGTACACGCAGCCGCCGGTATCCATTGCCAACCCGGGCCGCGGCCAGGTCTTTCAGCCGCATACCGACGGAGAACTTGAGGATATAGAGAAGAAGCCACCGCCTGCTCCGAGCCTGGACTGCGGCTGGCGAACAAGCTTCGGGCAGCCGCCCAAAGCCGACACGTCGTTTCTCCGAGATCAGGCTTGACCCGTAGGCCCTGTCCAGCACGGGCAAACCTACTTGACCGAGGAAGCCGCTAGATGACAAACTCGTATCCAAGCAACCGGGCGCGGTACAGTTAACACCTTGTTGTTATAAAATTTTCATTAAAAGGCGGTCGCTGGCGTGGTTCCGTCCCGCTTTTCGTTTTAGGTTTCGGTGGGATATTATCAAAATTGGTTGAGCAGAAATCAAGCGGCACCGAGGCGCAGGTGGCAGAGACGCTGGCCAGGTCCTTCAGGGGCAAGCGGGTCTTGTTGACGGGCGGGCTGGGCTTCATCGGCAGCAGCCTGGCCCTGCGCCTACTGGATTTGGGGGCCTCGGTTACGGTGCTGGATGCGCTCATTCCTGATTACGGAGGCAACCCCTTCAACCTGCATCCGCATTACGACCAGTTCCAAATCATCCAGGCCAACGTCACCCAGGCCAGGATTGTCAATGATCTGGTCCAAGGCCAGGACTTCATCTTTCACTGCGCCGGCCAGGTTAGCCACGTCTTGGGGCTCAGGGACCCTTACCCGGACCTGGAGTACACCATCAAGGGCACTGCGGTGCTCATGGAGGCCTGCCGGCACAACAACCTCGCCGCCAAGGTGATTAAGACCGGGACCAGAGGGCAGTACGGACCGGTCCAAAAGCTGCCCGTCGGCGAGGAGGCGCCCAGCAACCCCCGCGGGATCTACGAGATAAGCAACTTGGCCGCGGAAAAGATCATGAAAGTCTATCATGACGTACACGGGATGGCCTGCGTGCTGCTGAGGCTGACCAACATCTACGGGCCGCGCTCTCAGATGAAGAGCCATCATTTCGGGGTGGCCAACTGGTTCATCCGCCAGGCCATGGAGGGCCAGACCATACGGGTTTTCGGCGACGGCAGTACACTGCGGGATTTTTTATACATTGATGATTGCGTCCAGGCCATGCTTCTCTGCGCAATCTGCCCAGAGGCCAGGGGGGAGGTCATTAACCTGGGCAACGGGCAACCGGTCTCCTTGTTGGAGCTGGTCAAGCTGATCATCGCCGCCGTGGGCAAGGGCCAATGGGAATTCGCGGAGTTTTCTGCCGAGCGAAAGGCCAGCGAGCCAGGGGACTTCTATGCAGACATAAGCAAGCTGAGGCGCCTGGTGGGCTGGGAGCCCAGCGTGGGGCTGGCCGAGGGTCTGGCGGCCACGGTGGACTATTACCGGAAGTACCGGCAACATTACTGGTAAGGATATGCCCTTAGAAAAGGTATTCATACATCCCCAGGCCATCGTGGATTCAGCAAGCATTGGGCCGGGGACGCGCGTGTGGGCCTTCGCCCATGTCATGCCCGGCGCCAGGATAGGCGCCGACTGCAACATCTGCGAGCATGTTTTCATAGAGGATGACGTGGTCCTGGGCGATCAGGTCACCGTTAAAAGCGGGGTCTATATCTGGAACGGCATTTCCATCGAGGACAAGGTCTTCGTGGGCCCCAATGCGACTTTTACCAACGACCGCTTCCCCCGTTCCAAGGCCTATCAGGCGGTGTATCCTCGCACGCTGATCCGCCGCGGCGCCAGCCTGGGCGCAGCCTGCGTGTTGATCGCCGGGGTCACCGTTGGCCGGTACGCCATGGTGGGAGCCGGCGCGGTGGTCACCAAGGATGTACCGGACTACGCCCTGGTATTCGGTAACCCAGCCCACTTCCAGGGATGGATTTGCACCTGCGGGAAGCGTCTGCGCTTGGCGGACCAGCAGGAGGCCACCTGTCCCTGCGGGCTGAGCTATCGGCTGGTTGGCGGTAGAATCGAGTCTTTATGAGTCACAGGCCCGCCCTATCCTTCTCAGGACTTAGCGAGCAGTACGGCTCGCTGCAACCTGAGATCGAGAGGGCGGCCCTGGAGGTTTTGCGCAGCGGCTGGTATGTGCTGGGTCGGCAGGTGCGCGAGTTCGAGCGCGAGTTCGCCGCCTATTGCGGCCGCCGTTGCTGCGTGAGTTGCGCCTCAGGGACCGAGGCCCTGGCCCTGGCCTTGATGGCCCTGGGCGTCGGCCCCGGGGACGAGGTGATCACCGTGGCCAACACGGCGGTGCCCACGGTCTCGGCTATCTCCATGGTGGGGGCCAGGCCGGTATTCGCCGATGTAAACCAGTTTTTGCTCATGAATGTTGAGCACCTGCCAAGCCTGGTGACCGAACGCAGCAAGGTGATCCTGCCGGTGCACTTGTACGGCCAGGTAGCCGACATGGAAGGCATAAATGCGCTGGCCCAGCAATACGGCCTGCGCGTGGTGGAGGACGCCTGCCAGGCCCACGGGGCTGAGCATCAAGGGGTCCGGGCCGGCGCCTGGGGAGACCTGGGCTGCTTCAGCTTTTATCCCACCAAGAACCTGGGTTGCTACGGCGACGGCGGGGCAGTGGTCACCGACCGCGAGGATATCCACGACCTGCTGCGCAAGCTGCGCAACTATGGTCAAGAGCAACGCTATCTGCACCTGGTCAAGGGGATCAACAGCCGGTTGGATGAGATACAGGCCGCCATGCTGCGGGTGAAGCTGCCCCACCTGGACCAATGGAACCAGGCGCGGCGGCAAGTGGCCGGCTGGTACCACCAGCGCCTGGCCGGGCTGTGCGGGCTGCCCGAGGACGCCCCGGGGAACCTGCACGTCTATCACCTTTATGTTATCCGCACCGCTCGCCGGGATGACCTGGGCAGCCACCTGGCGCGGCATGGGGTGCAGACCTTGATCCATTACCCTGTGCCCGTGCACCTGCAGAAGGCCTATGCCGATTTGGGATACACTGTGGGTGACCTGCCGGCCACTGAACAGGCGGCCCGGGAGATACTCAGTCTGCCCATGCACCCGGCCATGACCCAGGAGCAGGTTGATTTAGTAAGCGGGCTGATCGCCGACTTTGCCAGGATCGAAGGTTGGCAGTAGAGGTTATGGACACACTGTCGGTTGTGGTTCCGGTCTATTTCAACGCGCCGAGCCTGCCGGAGCTCTACCAGCGCCTGCTGAGCCTGAGCGAGCGGGACCCGTCCCTGCAGCTCAAGATATTCTTCGTGGACGACGGCTCGGGAGACGACTCCTATAAAGTCATCCAGGAACTGGTCAAGCTCGACCCTAGGGTGGTGGGGATAAAACTCTCGCGTAACTTCGGTGCCTTCAACGCCTGCCTGGCCGGGCTGACCCGCGCCCAGGGTGATTGCACCGCCATTATCTCGGCGGATTTGCAGGACCCGCCGGAGCTGCTGGCCGACATGGTGGCCAAGTGGCGAGCCGGGGCCAAGGTGGTGTTGGCGGTCCGCCAGAGGCGGGAAGATGGCAGATTAAAGGCCATCTTCGCCAACCTGTATTATTGGCTGTTTCGGCTGATGATCGCCAAGGACATGCCCAAGGGCGGCTTCGACTTCGTGCTCGTCGACAAGATAGTGGTCCAATCCCTTTGTTCCATGCGGGAAAAAAACACCACCCTCATGGGGCTAATTCTGTGGACCGGCTTCAGCCGGGAGCTGGTGTATTACGTCCGCCGCCAGCGGAAACACGGCAAATCCCGCTGGACCGTGGGCAAAAAGATAGACTATTTCATAGACTCCTTTCTGGCCTTTAGCAAAAAACCGCTTCGCTTTTTCTCTCTGTTCGGCGTGGCAGCCTCCCTGCTGGCCTTCCTGGGCATCCTCTACGTATTGCTGGCCTCTCTATTCGGCTGGATGAACGTGGCCGGCTGGCCGTCGTTGATGGTGGTGATCCTTTTCATGTTTGGTATCACCCTGACCGGCATGGGCATTATCGGCGAGTATGTGTGGCGCGCCCTGGAAGAGGCGCGCAGCCGCCCGCCTTTTCTGGTGGAAGAAGAGGTGCGCAGCGACGGCCTGGCCCCGGGTGAGGCCACCTGCCCATGAACGCCGCCGACGCCGCCTATTTCGCCTGCCTGTTCTGCGGCGGCCCCCTGGAGTTGAGCTGTCTGGCGCCTGGCCACCGGCCGGAAGCCGTGCAGGAAGGGGTCCTGGCCTGCCAGGCCTGCCGAATTTTTTTTGCCATCAGCGAAGGAATTCCCCTGCTCATTGACCGGGGCTACATCCCGGATTTTGACCTGGAGGGGTTTCGCTCCCGCTGGCAGGGTGCCTTCGACTTCAGCGGCTTCACCGCCTACGAGCAGGGCACCAACCAGGCCAAGATGCGCCAGATGGCGTTTTTCAACCAAGACGCTGAGTACGACGACGACGTTTCCGAATCCCCTTTCTGGCGCGCCGCGGACGCCAACATCCTGCGCGCCTGGATGGAGCAGATGCCCCGCCAAGGCGCGGTGGTGGACCTGGGCTGCGGCACGGGCCGGGTCACCATCCCCCTGTCCCAGGCGGGATGCAGGGTGATGGGCAGCGACATCTCCCTGGGCATGCTCAAGCGGGCGCAGGCCAAGGCCGAAGCCGCGGGGGCGGGCCCGATCACCTTCTTCTTGGCCGACGCCGAACACCTGCCTTTGCTGCCCGGCCGCTTCGCGGCGGTAGTATCCTATGGCATGCTGCACCATGTAGATAAGCCGGAGAGTATCCTGGCGGAGGCCCAACGGATTCTCGCCCCCGGCGGAAGGTTCTTCGCTTTAGAAAACCATGAGTCCGTAGTTCGCTTTATCTTTGATTTCCTCATGAGATTGAATAGGCTGTGGGTTGAGGAGGCAGGCAGCCATCCCCTTTTTAAGGTTCAGGAGTTGATTGACTTGGCCCGGGCGGCAGGGTTGGTGCCCCAGGCCCGCACCAGCATCTTTTTACCGCCCCACTTACTGAACCGGCTGGGATATGCCTCTGCCTGCAGAATCATAGGCCTGAGCGACCGCCTTTTCGGACGCCTGCCCCTGATCAGGCAGTTCGGGGGTCAGGTGGTGCTGGAAGCAGTCAAACCCAGCGGCCTGGATTCGGAAGTCTCCCCGATATGAAGGTTCTGCTGATCAACGCCCCCTCCGTTCACGCAGCGGTTACCACCGCCGACTGGGACACCACCGCCGAAGACATAGGGGCCTTCCCGCCCATCGGCCTCAGCTATCTGGCAGGGTATCTACAAAAATACACCGACCACCAAGTGAGCATCTTGGATTCCCTGGCCCTGCGCATGGATGCTCACCAGATTGAGAAGCACATCCGCAAGGTGCAGCCCGACTTGGTGGGAGTCACCGCCTTCACCCCCACTTTTTACGACGTGCTCCAGGTGTGCAAGTTGGCCAAGAAGAGCCGGCCGGATTGCCTGGTCTGCCTGGGCGGCAGCCACGTGGACACCTTCACCGAAGAGACCATGTCCCATCCCGAGGTGGACTTCTGCGTGCACGGCGAGGGAGAGGTCATCTTCGCCGAGCTTTTGCAGACCATCGAAAAGGGTACGCCCCTTGCCGAGGTCAAGGGCATCTCCTTCAAGCAGGACGGTCAGCTAGTGAGCACCGGGCAGCCGGGCTATCACAAAGACCTGAACGCCCTGCCACCGCCGGCCTTCAACCTGCTGCCCCTGGACCGATACAAGAGCGCCATCGGCACCGGGGCCACAGTAGGCGTCATCGCCTCCTCCCGGGGCTGCCCCTACCACTGCACCTATTGCAACCGGCCTTACCAGACCTACCGCCAATACAGCGTCGAGCGCATCATGCAGGAGATGCGCTTCCATTATCAGAGGAGCACCCGGGAGTTTCTGTTCTTTGATGACATGTTCAACATCACCCCCAGGCGGGTCATCGAGATCAGCCAGGCGATCAATGCCAATTTCCCGGACATCATATGGTCCTTCCGGGGCCGGGTGGATCAGATCACCGAGGAGATGGTCCAAGTGGCCATGAACTCCGGCTTGCGCCAGATCCTTTTCGGAGTGGAGGCGGGCAGCGACGAGGACCTCAAGGCCATCCGCAAGAACATCACAACCCAGCAGGTTATCAAAGCCATAGCCATCTGTAAAAAGATGGGGCTGGAGACCAGCACCAATTGGATCATCGGTCTGCCCACGCACAAAAGCCGGCAGGACATAATCGACCTGCTCAAGTTCGCCATCAAGGCCGGCACGGACTACGCGCAGTTCAACATCCTCATCCCCTACATCGAGACGCCCATCTTCGCCGAGGGCGTGGCCAAAGGGATATTGCCCGCCGACTTTTGGCCCCTTTACGTACGCCACCCCAGGCCCAATGTGCTCATACCCATTTGGGAGGAGAACCTCACCCGGGAGGAGTTGAGCCAACTGCTCAAGACCTGTTACCGAAGGTTTTATCTGCAGCCCAACAAGGTACTCAAGCAGGTTCTCAGCGTGCGTACCCCCTCCCACTTCGTTACTAAATTCAAAGGCATGCTGACTATTTTAGGATTTGGGGGGCTTGATCAAAAAAAACGGAATAAGGAGCTTTCGGCAGCGGAAAGAAGGAGTTAACCGGGCGCAATACCAAAGGGCGGTACGAGCGATGATCATTTTGGGGCTTACTTGCTACGGGCATGATTCCTCGGCAGCTATCGTCAAAGATGGCGAGCTGATTACCGCCGTGGAAGAAGAGCGATTCAACCGCAGGAAGCATTCGCACGCCTTCCCCCTTCACTCCATCAACCACTGCCTGGCCGAGGCCGGCATCACCATGGGCCAGGTGGACCATGTGGGTTATTATTTGAAGCCCTGGCTGGGCTATCTTCCGGTCTTCTGGCATTTTTTCAAGTACCTGCCCCGCAGCCTGAACCTGATCTATGACCGGCGGGTGGCCCTGAACCAGGACGACTACATACCATACGGCCCTTTAACCAGCCCTCTGTCTATGCTGCAGGTTGGCAAGCGCCTGCGGGAGACTTACCAAGAGCACCAGCCGCGCTTCAAATTCCATTTTCTGGAGCACCACGTGTGCCACCAGGCCAGCAGCTTTCTGGTCTCGCCCTTTGAGGAGGCGGCCTGCCTGTCTATAGATGGATGCGGCGAGTGGTGCACCACTATGACCGCCTATGGTCACGGCAACCAGATAGACATCCTTGAGCGCATCTACGCGCCCCACACCTTGGGCACCTTTTATAATTCGGTCTGCGAATACCTGGGCTTCACCTTCCTGGAGGGGCCGGGCAAGGTCATGGGCCTGGCCTCCTACGGGGACCCGGAGCGCTTTTACCCGGAGTTCAAGAAGACAGTGATCCTCAAGCCCGACGGAACCTTTGAGTTGGATTTCCGATACTTCAACTTTCACATCACGCGCACCAGCAACCGCTACTCCAAATACTTCGAAGATGTTTTCGGACCTCCGCGCGCCCCGGGCGGCGAGATCACCAAATCCCACGAGGACGTGGCCGCCGCCCTGCAGCGGGTCCTGGAGGAGTCCTGTTTCCACATCCTGACGGCCCTGCGCAAAAAGACCAAGAGCCGCAACCTGTGCCTGTCCGGCGGGGTGGCCCTGAACTCGGTAATGAACAGCAGGGTATTGCAAAAGGGACTGTTTGACGACGTATTCATCCAGGCGGCGGCCAGCGACTCCGGCTGCTCCATCGGGGCGGCCTTTCACATCTACAACATCATGCTGGGTTATCCGCGCCGCTACCAGTTCAAGACCGCCTGTGTAGGGGCCCGTTTCAGCGAGCAGCAGATCGAGGATTGCCTGCTGCGCAGCGGCATCGCTTATTCCCGCTTGGACAATCCGTCCCAAGAGGCGGCTCAGCTCCTGGCCCAGGGCAAGATCGTGGGCTGGTTCCAGGACCGGGCCGAGTTCGGGCCCAGGGCCCTGGGCAGCCGCAGCATCCTCACGGCCCCTTACCCGGCCGAGATGAAAGACATCCTCAACCAGCGGGTGAAGCACCGCGAGCCCTACCGCCCCTTTGCCCCGGTGGTGCTGGAGGAGCGGATAGGCGATTATTTCGAGGCTAGCTATCCTTCGCCGTTCATGCTGCTGGTTTTTGACGTGAAGCCGGAGAAAAGGAGCCAGATACCGGCAGTGACCCACGTGGACGGCAGCGGCCGCCTGCAGACCGTGAACCAGGAGCAGAACGGCCTGTTCTATGAGGTGGTAGCCGAGTTCGGCCGGCTGACCGGCATACCGGTCATCCTCAACACTTCCTTTAACGTAGCCGGCATGCCCATCGTCAACAGCCCTGAGGACGCGCTGGACTGTTTTCTGCAGACCGATATTGACGATTTGATCATGGGGCATTTCCTGGTAAGCAAGGCCCGGGTTGGCAAGTAGCTAATGAAGGGGATTTTACAGCCGGGCAGGTTGCATAATCATTGGCAACGGTTTCGGCCGGGAAAAGCGAGCAGGTTGGTGATCAAAGTTAAGGAAACGATAACCGATTATTATCAAAAGGTGCGGCCGGCTCTGGGCTGCTTGGTGCCTTGGGTGCTGATTCTGATCGTTATTCTGGGCGCCAGCCACCGGGCGGCGGTCCTGAAAGAAAATTTTCAGATTCTCGATGGGCACGGCGCCTTCCTCAGCATGGCCGCCCACTTCGGCCAGACCCTGGGCGCCTATTCCAGCCAAGAGGCCGTGTTGGCCTATAAGACCCCCAAAGAATTCGTCTATGATCCTGGCAACACAAAATACAAGGCCCGTAGCGCCATCAACAACGAGATTGGCTGGGGCCTCATCCTGCGCCTGATCCTGCCGCCCGGCATCAAAGGCATTCAGAATATCGCCCTGGAGGTTGTCCGCCATCAAATCCTGGTGGACCTGCTGGTGGTGCTGTTCTTCTTTTTGGTGGGGCGGACGCTGGTGGGAAACCTGGGGGGGCTTTTGGCCGCGCTGGGCTGGGCGACCTTCAAGATGCCCATGGTTTTTGCCAGTTGGTTCATTTACTATTACTGGCCCATTCCATTCTCCGCCCTTTGCATGGTGGTCTGGGCCTGCCTTTTTCGCCCCGAGGACAAGCGCGTCAATGACTGGACAAACCTGGCGGCGGTTTTTTTCTTCGGCTTGGTCACCGGATTTGCCACCTGGGTTCGCCTGCACTTTCTGCTGCTGCCCCTGGTCTATGCCCCCTTCATCCTGATCCGGGCTGGATTCAATAAAAAGGGCCTGGTGCTCCTGCTGGCCTTCTTTGCCGGCCACCTGCTCTTGGTGACCCCCACCATCTTCTGGAACAAGCACTATCACGGGCGCTACGTCGTAACCACCCGCGGCGCCTGGCACAGCGCCCTTTCCGGCCTGGGCGCCTATCCCAATCCCTGGGGCATAATCAATACGGGAGAGGTCCATCTGAACGAGTGGGTCCAGGCCCGGGGGGGGCCTAACCTGAACAAGGTGGGCATCAAGGTCTGGGATGAGTGGTGCCGGGCCAAGTTGTTTCAGTTCATGAAGGAGCGGCCGGACATCTTCTGGCGCAACTTCAAGTCCAACTTCCGCTTCGGTCTGACCATCACCCCCCACTTTTTTAAATTCTTCGGCATATTCCCCGACGACCGCCTGATCAAGGCAACCTACCCCTGGCTGGTCTTGTCGGCCCTGGCCCTGCTCTTTTTCCTGTCGCGCCGGCTGTTCTGGATCGCCGCCGGCATCTCCCTGCAGGGGTTATATTTCCTGTTGGTGGTGGTCGCGTACTTCCCCAACTATTCGCCCTGGATGGCTGGCTATATCCCGGTGTTCGCGTTCCTGATATTCGCCTCTTTGGCCGTTTGGTTCAAGTTCCTCTATGCCTGCGGCCGATCGCTGTTTGCGGTGTACGTGGCCAAGGACGCGGACTACCGGCAACTGATCCAGATCACCAGGGAGCAATTCGTCCGCCATTGGCCGTGGCTGGGCCCCAAGGCGCCCGCCGAAGCGGCCTCCTCCACCCCCTAGAGGGCAGGGGGCCGGGGCCGTCATCTCCCAGCCAAGCATTGGGGCCTGGGTGGGGGCCCAAATAATGTGCTTTATGTTCGGGGTTTTTTTTGGCAAGGTGATGTTGAAGTAGGTTTCAGACTAAGCCGCCTGATCAGGCAACTGACTTGGCAACATCCTTGGCTCCAGCGACCATGGGGGTGGGCGCTCAACCGCATCCCCAAGAGTCGTCGCTTTAGAGAAGGAGAAAAAAACCCAAAGCAAACCTTCAGGAGACCATGGGATGCAAACCGGCCGCGGCTTAATGGTTGCAGCATGGTGGCCAAGCCTAGCATGAAAACAATTCTGGTCACCGGAGGGGCAGGCTTCATCGGCTCGGCCGTGGTGCGCATGTTGATCGCCAGGGGAGACTGCCACGTGGTCAACCTGGACAAGCTCACCTACGCCGCTAACCTGGATTCACTGACCGAGGCCGCCGGCGATCCCAACTATCATTTCCAACAGGGTGACATCTGCGACGCCGAGTTGGTGAAAAGTTTGCTGGCGGTCCACCGGCCGCAGGCCATTATGCACCTGGCGGCCGAGTCGCACGTGGACCGCTCCATTGATGGCCCGGGCGCCTTCGTGCAAACCAACATTGTGGGCACCTACACCTTGCTGGAGGCAGCCCAGGATTACTGGCAAGGCCTGCCCTCGCAGCAACGGGATGCCTTTCGCTTCCTGCACGTTTCCACGGACGAGGTGTTTGGCTCCCTGCCGGCCCAAAGCCGGTTTAACGAAGACACGGCCTATCGCCCCAACTCCCCCTACGCGGCCAGCAAGGCCTCCGCGGACTTTCTGGCGCGCGCCTGGCACCGTACTTACGGCTTGCCGGTGATTATCAGCAATTGCTCCAACAACTACGGCCCCTTTCAGTTTCCCGAAAAGCTGATCCCCCTGATGATCATCAAGGCGCTCAAGAGCGAGGCGTTGCCGGTTTACGGCAAGGGGGACAACGTCCGCGACTGGCTGTACGTGTATGATCACGTCCGGGCCCTGCTGACAGTGCTCGAACGGGGTGCGCCCGGGGAGAGCTACAACATCGGCGGGGGCTGTGAGTTGACCAACTTAGAGGTGGTGCGCAAGCTGTGCCAGTGCCTCGATCAAATGGTTCCCGGCTCAGGGCACAAACCTCATGAGGGGCTCATTGCCTTTGTACAGGACCGGCCCGGCCACGATTTCCGCTACGCCATGGATGCCAGCAAGATCAAACGTGAGCTAGCCTGGGCGCCCGAGGAGAATTTCGAGTCTGGCCTGGCCCAGACGGTCAGCTGGTATCTGGACAACCGCTGGTGGTGGGAAAAGATCATGTCCCGGCAATATTCCGGACAGCGGCTGGGTCTGGGCGCCAAGGCCTGAGTCGTCCGGGCAGACGCTCTTGGTCCGCCTGACCGGGGCGCAGTACGTACTGTATTGTTATTGTGCGCCTAAGAGCGGCAAATACGGCATCTGCCGGGGCATAGGACCAAAAAAGGCCTAGGCAACAGGAGCGAGGTCATGAAGGGCATCATTTTGGCGGGCGGCATGGGGACCCGCCTTTATCCCATGACCAAGGTGGTGAGCAAGCAGCTTCTACCCATATACGACAAACCTATGATCTACTATCCCCTGTCCGTGCTGATGATGGGCGGCATAAAAGACATATTAGTCATCTCCACGCCCAATGACCTGCCTCTTTACCGCTCGCTGCTGGCTGACGGCCAAGCCTGGGGAATTTCCATTTCCTATGCCGAGCAGCCCCGCCCAGAAGGGCTGGCGCAGGCCTTTATCATCGGCCGGGATTTCGTGGGCGACGACGATGTTTGCTTGATCTTGGGCGACAACCTTTTCTACGGCGTCTCTTTTCCCAAATACCTCCAAGAGGCCATCAGCGACAACAAAGGCGGCACAGTGTTTGTGTATCCGGTCAAGGATCCCTGGCGGTACGGGGTCATAACCATGGACAAGGATGGGCGGCCGGTGGACATACAGGAAAAACCCGAGGCCCCGAAATCAAATTACGCGGTAACCGGCCTCTATATATACAAGAATGAGGTTTTGGATATTGCCTCCAGAATAAAGCCTTCGGCCCGCGGCGAATTGGAGATAAGCGACGTCAACAAGGCCTTTCTATCCAGCGATCGCCTGTCGGTAATCAGGCTCGGCCGCGGTATTGCCTGGATGGACACGGGCACGCCGGAGGCGCTTTTGGAGGCCTCATCCTTTATCAGGACACTTGAAAACAGGCAGGGCCTGAAAATAGCTTGCATTGAAGAGGTGGGGTATCGCATGGGTTATATAGGTGCCGCGCAGATGAGGGCCCTGATTGACTCCCTGGGAGATGGTGAATACTCTCAATATTTAGGAAAAGTACTTAAGGAAGATATTTATTAACCGGGTTTTTGCTTCTAACCATTGGCGTAAGTGCAAAACAATAAGGACCCTCTCAAATAATTATTTATCGCCATAATCGCTTTTGACTTTATGCGCTGGGACAAATAATATTGTCTAATTATAAAAAAATATTACCCTGGCTGGCCCTCCTAGCAGCGATCATCGTGGGAGGTGCACTCCGGCTGCATTACTTCAACAATCATTTGGCTACAAACAACGGTTTTGCCGTCTTCGTGGATATGGCATCCCATTTTTTCAGGCAGCCGGGAGGCTATAATTTTCAAAAATATATTGAAACGACTAAAAACCCAGATGATTACATCTTTACAACCAAGCCATCTTACCGGGCGGTCGGCTCCTTCCGCAACGAAAAGGGTTGGGCATTTATCCTTGCCTTCTTGATCCCTGAAGGCACCAAGGGCATTAACAACATAGCCAAGTTAGTCGCGCTTTATCAGATATTCTTTGACTTATGCGTGTTGGTTCTTTTGTTTTTTGCGGGCCGGAGCCTGGCAGGACCATGGTGCGGCGCTTTCACCGCTTTTCTTTATGCCCTTTTTCTGCCAGCCATTTATTTCTCCACCTGGGTGGTCTATTACTATTGGGCAATCCCCTTTTCGTGTCTCAGCGCCTTTTTTTGGTCTGTGCTGTACCTTCCGGAAAGAAGAAAGTGGAGCTTTGCCTCTAAAGCGTGGCTTTTTGTATCTTATGGTTTTTTGGTGGGATTTGCTTCTTTTTTGCGGTTATCGTTTGTACCATTAACTTTGGTAATGAGTCCTCTCATATATCTAAAGGAAAGAAACATTAAGGTCAGCCTGCTTTTGCTCTTTTTCATGCTTTTGGGGCAAGGGGTTGCCTTGGCTCCTCAGATGGCCATAACTTACAAGTGGTATGGTGTTTTTAAATTATCCAACCGTGGCGTCTGGCATACAATTATTTCTGGGTTGGGCCTATATCCAAATCCCTTCGGCATCAAAGACAGCGCTGATCTGACAGCAGTGAGATGGGCGATTGACAACGGGGGGCCCGATTTAAATAAAGATGGCATGGAGGCCTACGACGCCTTCATGAAAGCGAAGGCCCTGGAGTTTCTCAAATTACGGCCGGATATTTACCTGCGCAACTTTGTTAGCAACCTCAAACGTGGCTTGACTATGACTTATGCCTTTGGGCAGAGGTATTATAGCGGTCCCAGATTTGTAGGTTTGGTTGATAGTAATACTAAATTTTACACGACTCCTCTATTAGTAATTTCTTGGATTTTTTTTGCCGTCATATTTATTGCGTTATCCATTACTTTATTATTTGATTATAATCGCTTTATGTTGTTGTTTGCCCCCTTTCTACAAGGCCTGTATTTTGTCACCATATTAGGCTTGTATTTTCCACCGGTGGATGCACACCAAACGGCTTTTTATCCTTTATATATCCAGCTTCTTGGTGGATCAATATGCGCTCTTATTTTATTTATATCAAAACATTTATTTCCCTTAATCCAACTACTTAAACGTTCTAACTACTCGCTGAAAAGGACTATGTATATTATTAACGGAGAGCAAAACAATCCTTCGATAAGAGCCAGGTTCTTCTTTTTTTCCGTCTGTACTTTATTTATTTTTGTGTTATGGTTGAGCGGAACCGTTGCGGCGAATCGTTTATTAGCAGAAACAAGCCATGGGATACCACGTCCGCCTATTAAAGAAATAATATTACAAAATACTGGTAGTTTCGAAAATTGGAAGAAATTAAACAAGGATTTCCTGCCGCTTGGTTGGGGGCTGGTCCAGGTTGACGGTATGGGTGCCAAGCTTAGGAGAACAGAAGATCCTTCTAAGGTAGCTCATGGAAAATATTCTGCGGAAATTACTCCTTCCGGAAAAGGCATCGTTCTTTTATACCATAAGGTAACTTGGGATAAGCTATACGGATTCTTAGGCAAAACTGTTCGTTTTCAAGCTTGGGTTAGCTCTCAAAACTCAGTTCAGCGGCAAGTGGGCATTGCACTAAACAATGGCATCAATTCTTCTAACTGGCCGAAAGCTTTTTACAACGATTCAGGTCAATGGAAACTACTTAGTTTGACGTACCGAATTCCTATTGGTACTGAGAAGTTAGTATTTTATTGTTTTGTTGACCAGGCAGCCAATGCCCCAGTTTATTTCGATGCCATAACAGTTAATATTATTACACACAAATAGAGGCCGATGCACGGTGCTTGTGCGCTAAAGATGCTTTAACTATCTGATTTATTTTACTATAATACTTTCAGTCGATCATTCTGGAGGTATGAATTGCCCAGTCGATTTGAAAAGCCTGGAATTGGTTTTCTGGATTTGGCGGTTTCCCAGTTGAAAAAGGCCAAGACCTTTCTGGATGACGTGGAGCGGATCGTCGATTGGGCTCCCATCGAGAAGCTTCTGAAGAAAAAGCTTCGCCGTAACCAGAATGCGGTGGGCAATCCCGCCTACCTCCCGCTGGGCATGTTCAAGGTGCTTTTGCTCCAGCGTTGGTACAATCTCAGCGACCAAGGCATGGACGACGCCCTGGCCGATCGCATATCCTTCCGGCGTTTTGTGGGTTTTTCCTTTGATTACGATACGCCCGACTCCACCACCATCTGCCGCTTCCGCAATCACCTGATGGAAAGAGGCCTGGACCTGAAGCTGTTCGATCTCCTGGGGCGTCAGTTGGAGGCGCACAAGATCATCATCAAGCAGGGCGCCATAGTGGATGCCAGCATAGTCACCTCCAGCCGCAGGCCCAAGAAGATAGAAGTGGTGGAGTCTCGGGAGGGCCGGGAGGAGGAAGATTCCGGCTATGAGGTGACCACCAGCTACTCCGAGGATGTGGAGGCCGCCTGGACCATCAAGGCCAAGAGGCCTTACTACGGCTACAAAATCCACATAGCCACCGATGCCGGGCATGGTTTCATCATAGGCGGCCACGTCACCCCCGCCAACCGGGCCGACACCAAGGAGCTGATGGAGGTGGTGGAGGAATCAGGCATTTCCCAAGGCTCCATGGTCCTGGCCGACAAGGGCTACGCCAGTGCGGACAACCGGATAAGCCTGGAGAAGGCCGGCATCACCGATGGCATCATGTACAAGGCCGCCAGGGGCAGGAAGCTGACCGAGGCCGAGAGGCTCATGAACCGGGTGATCAGCGGATTGCGGGGAAAGGTGGAAAGGGCCTTCGGCACCTTGAAGCGGGACTATGGATTTCAGCGGACCCGCTACCTGGGATGCGCCAAGGTAAAGCTGGAATTTCTCCTGAACGCCATGGCCTTCAACCTCAAGAAGGCGGCCCTCATGCTGGAGTAGTGCCTGGAGAGTGAAAAACGCCCCCGGACAGGCCGAAACGGCCTGATCGGGGGGCAAGGAAGAGGCCTATACCGGAGTCTTCTCCTTCATTGATAGCCCCATCGAGGCGAGAAACCAAACACGGAATTTATGCATCGGCCTCAAATAATTTAATAATTACTAAGGTGGTTTTGATCTAACGCTAAGCTTTACCTCAGGTTAATTTTTATAACTTTATTCTATGAAAAGGCTATTTGGCAATGCACATAAATAATCTTTCATATCTGTTTATATCATCTACCGCCGGAGATGTTTACAAATCCGCCAGAAATATCATTTGGGAGTCATTTTTTTGGTTAATATGCCTTTCAATTTTAATTTACCAACTCCGAGGCATGCTTTTTTATGGAGACTTTGTTCCCATACATGATTTATATTACTTCAGCCTTCCGCTCTACAATTTTTTCGCGCAAAATATTGCTTTAGGACATTTTCCGTATTGGAATCCATTCACTCATGCCGGGGAGCCGTTTTATTTAATACCTTTTAAGGTTAAGTTTTTGGATTTATCAATACCGATAATTTTTATTGGTAAATATTTTACTAAAAATCTGGAGATACTCTTTAGTTGGGATCGTTTGATCCAAACGCTAGTTATGCTGCTCGGCTCTTATGTTGTTCTTCGTACATATGCTACCAAGATTATATCCAAATTATTATTAATTCCTATATTGATTTTTTCCTCCATGACCCTAGGTACTTTTCGTACTACGGGTTTGGTTCATCATTTTCTTTGGGTACCGTTTCTATTTTATTATATCTCAAAGATTTTATATCGAGAAGATTATCGCTGGTGTAATTTTATTTTAATAGGGGCATTCTTCGGTCTTACTTTTCAGTCAAACTTGTTTATAGGTAGCACATTGCTTATTATTATTCTCATAATATCTCATTTATTTTATCGCTTTTATTTGCTAAAAAATTTATTTTTTTCCTCTAAATTATTTTTAAAACTTATACTGGTGTTAGCCATTATCATTGCCATGTCCGCCCCGAATATTGTTTTAATGCTAGAAAGAAACAAATATATTTTCCCTACCAGAATGGCAAGCCAACAAACGCTTGATGGCGCTAATTACTATGGAAATCAGCAACACGAAGGGGGCCCTAATGATCTATTAGAAGGTATTTTTATGCCTTACGAACTGGTAAAACAGACGGGGGCTTTCACAAATTTTTGGGACTTTCTACAAGTCATATCACCTGGCGGCAACCGACATGCGTTATGGCCGGGACGATCTATGTGGGGGAATGCCTCCGAGTGTTTTTTATATTTAGGCTTGTTAACTTGGATTTTTATACTTATTGGAATAATATTTGGCCAGCATGAAATGAAACCGACGATGTTTACATTACTATTGATTTTTACTCTTGTTACCATGGGACCCAATGGCGGCATTCATAGACTTATTTACAGCCTATTCCCTCCATTTTGGTTTTTACGGCATACTCATTCACTTATGTTATTTGTTTCTTTCTTTTTACTATATTTCTTTGTCATCGGCTTAGATCGCTTTTTGGGTTGGCTTCCGTATAATAATGCGTTTAACATGAAAACATTGTTGGACAAGAGAGCCTTAATCAGTACGATTGTTTTTGCTTCGGTTGTTACATTTATTATTTACCTAGCGACCCAATTGAAATACCCCGTAATCCTTTATAGCTGGGCATATATTGTTTTTTTATCCTTTTTTGGCTGGGCTCTCAGACGCCGACTTGGCAGCATCGGACTATTTGTTAGCGTTGTTGTTTCACAGATTTTAATAGTATTTTTTTTAAATCCTGACAGATATTACTTTGCGTTAAGGATATCAATATTTATATTTCTTCCCTTCCTTTTATACCAACTACTAACAAAAAGTAAATTTGGCAAAACATTATCAATCCAAAAGCTGACTTCTATTGTTATGATAATATTTACTCTATTCCTAATTGGCGACTTGCTCTCTAGCTTTAATAATTTTTCTTATTTGTACAATTATTGCCCAAGTCCTTCTAAAAATTATAAGGTACAAATATTATTATTATCTGATATTAATATACCACTTAAACGTTATTTAGTGCCACCACCAATTTACTCGAAAACAAACATTTGGGTATCCCCACAAAGTATGCGCTATACTTCGCTCGAGTTTCGTAATTCATACGCATTTTCATCCCTTATGAGTGAACAGGATAAAAAAAGATTTGGGCCTAGACTAGTTGAGGGGTTTCTGCCTGATTAGTTTGAGTAGGATAGCATACAGGTTTTGCCCTCGGTAATTGAACCTGAATTCAGACTCCTT
>QZKP01000048.1 GCA_003605055.1 Desulfarculus sp. | reverse complement strand
TTGCCCAAGGGAACCCTGGGGATTGCCCCCAGCATCCTCAGCCTACAAACTAAACAGGGTCTAACCCAAGAAGTGGTACATTGATCGGGGGCAGGTCAGTGAAGGCCGACACTTATGCTTGGCAGGCTTAAGATTCTAATTGAGAGGCATTGTTGCTCCTCTCATGCGAACCGAAAAAAGGAGGGCAAATTGGGCAGTGGTATAAATGAAGATATCCTAAAAAACATTGGTACACACTTAATTAATTATGATTGCAATCAGGATGAACTGGAAACGTTTATTCGTTCTGTACCAGGTTCTAAATATCGTACAGGCATTGCAATCAAGATGATAGATGACCTTATGCAACAACATGAAAAAAGACATATGAGTTATCATCTGCGTGCACTATCAAGGATAGAAGAAAATATGAAAGGAATTGCACCCTACTTACGAGACCATGTTTCTCATGCTCTGATGACATTTCTTCTGGGCATCTATTTATATGAAAATATCCTAAAGGAAAATTACGAAGTAAAAATTGATCCATTTCAGTGGAAACTTGCCGCTCTATTTCATGATGTTGCATACGTTACTGAAGTTATGCATAAAAGTAATTTAAAATATTTTGCTAACGCACTAAATACGTACAAAGAAAAATACGAGATTGACAGAAAATCCATAACGTTTAAAACAGTGCCAATGAATTTATTTGAATTACAAAATAATATAAATCCCTTGTCTTTGATTGGTAGAAGGCTATATAATTGGGGAATTAACCTTGATGCTACTGCACTATTTTATAATATGATAGATTCTTGTGACTTGTGCCACGGCATGCTAGGCGCTGTTGCAATGTTGTATGTAATTGACGTGTTGTATGAAAAAAATAATCCGGAAAGGCAGGATTTTTTCACGGACGAGCCAGGATGGAGTCAAGACAACTTTACAAACGATATCATTCCAGCGTGCACGGCTATTTTTTTACACAATCTTAATCCGAACCTGTTTGGCTCAGACAACAAAATTTCTTTAGAAGCAGCACCATTAGCATATCTTTTAAAGTTATCTGATTCCTTGCAAGAATGGGAGCGCCCATCTCAGGATAATCAGCAAGGATACTCTGGCAATTTATTCCAATTAGAAATAAATGGCAATAAGGTTATATTAAAGGCAGGTATCCCTGAGGATAGGAAGACGCGAATCAAGAATGAATTGCAAGCATGTATTAAAGAACAACTTGTTGTAATAAGATAGTTTTTATGATTTATTAACCACAAAATAATCCGGACTAGATGGGAAGAAAATTCTGCAAATCTCTCCTCCTGTGCCTCCAATAATTTTAACAATTATATTGTTTCTCTTACCAATTAGAGGTACTAACTGCCGCTTAGACACGATGAAGAAGCAGCTTATGGACTCGCACCTTGTGAAACGCAACAGAGGCCCTAATGGTTAGTATGATATTCCGCATGATAACAAGTAATGCTGAGTTGATAACTTCCCAGTGAACTGGGCCGCCAGTGGAATGCATGCCTTCTTGACAACTTCGCCTCGGAGCAGGTAACCTTGTTCTTGCTTACGTCTGCCTCGCCTGCAACCGGGACTGCCGGGTGTGGGCGATCTTTACTCAGGCCGGAAAATCCTCAGCGCCAAGGACGTGCTCCGTATTTTGCGGGAAGAGGAAGACTGCGGCATAAGCCTAAGCTGGGTGCGCGCCCATTACCAGGAGCTCGGCGGCCGCAAGGTGGGTGGGCGTATCTTCTACCCCGTGGACTTCCGGGAGCGCATGTTTGATGGCGCGCAGGAAGCAAACCAGGTACCCCAACACCCAACAGCTACCGTCGGGCAAATGGCGCTTCCGCAAGGTCCGCAACAAAGGCCGGCCCAACGAAGTGTTGTTCCTAAGCCGGGCCGACTACGCATCCTCTGAGGCCGCCTGGCTGGCCCTCCAGCAACGCATACAACTCGTGGATCTGTACGGCGCCGAGGCCGTGGCTGCGGCCTCCCAGGCGCCAACCTTTGGCGAGCTGGCCCAGGAATGGATCAGCGTCACTGCGCCGGCCACCGTAGAGGCCTCCACGGTGAGCGACTATAAAGGCATCGTCGATAATCACCTCAAGCCCGCCCTGGGCGACGTGCTGGTCACCAACCTCACCAAAAAGGCGGTGATCACCTATCTGCAGAAGAAGCTGCTGGAGGGCCTGGCCCCTTCGACGGTGAACCACCACAAGGGGGTGATCGCCCGGGTCATGGACCTGGCGGAGCAGGACGGCTTGATACCCGCCAACCCCGCCCGCGCCCTTGGCCGGTGGTCGAAGCGCGAGGGCCGGGCGGAGCGGACGCCCAAGGTGTTCGCTCCGGAGCAGGTGTGCAAGCTACTGGAGACGTGCCGGGAGCATTGGCCTGGCTATGCCGACTACCTGGCCACCATGGCCTTGACTGGCCTGCGCACGGGCGAGGCGGCGGCCCTGTTGTGGGAGGATATTGACCTCGATGGCCTGCGGGCACAGGTGCGCCGATCGTACCGCAAAGGTGTACTGAGCCCGCAAGTAAAGACGCCGGCCGGCCGGCGCCGGGTGCCCTTGTATCCCCGGTTGGCCACCTTGCTGCAGGAGCGCCGCCTTGCGCAAAAGAAAGAGCGGCTGGCGGCCGGCCTGCCCCGGCCCCGCGCAAGTGAAAATTGGGTCTTCACCAACGGCGCCGGCGGACTGATCGACGTTGATCACTTCCGGGCCCGGGTCTGGCTGCCCCTCTTGGAAAAGGCCGAGCTGCCCGCGCGGCGCCTGCATGACCTCCGGCATACCTATGTCAGCACCAGGATCAAGCGCGGGGAAGATCTGGCCGCTATCAGCCGGGATGCCGGGCATGCGAACCTGCGCATTACCCTGGAGACCTATGCCCACTTCATTCCGGCCGGCGAGTCCAAGGAAATGCCCCCCCTAGACGAGCTGTTCCTGCCCGGAATTTTGCCATATATTGTCACGGCCAAAGAGAAAGGACCTAGCCGTGCTGGCTAAGTCCTTGAAATTATGGCGGGGACGACGAGACTTGAACTCGCGGCCTCCGGCGTGACAGGCCGGCGCTCTAACCAAACTGAGCTACGCCCCCGCGGCTATGCTTTTTTTGGCTGCCGGGGCCGGCCTTGTCCGGCCCCCATCGCCCCCGCGGGATTGATGGTAGGCGGAACAGGACTCGAACCTGTGACCCCCGGCTTGTAAGGCCGATGCTCTCCCAACTGAGCTACCCGCCCAAGTTCCGGGGCCGCGCGCTTTGGCGCCCGGCCCCAGCACCCCTGCAAAGGGGGACTCCTATTTATCAAGCGCAGACCTTGGTGTCAAGGGCCTTGGGAACTCTAATGCGCCATCAGATCCGAGGATTTCTCGCTCTTGTCCGCCGTCGGGATCACATAGGGCACCGGCCGCTCGCTGAAGATGGCCGCGGGGTCCTCTACGGCCAGGGCCTGGGCCAGCACATGGTCCATGTGCTCCACCGGCACCAGCTCCACCGCCTTGAGCACCCGCTGGGGGATCTCCTTGATGTCCTTCTGGTTGTCCTTGGGGATCAGGACCTTGGAGATATGGGCCCGATGCGCGGCCAGCACCTTCTCGCGCAGGCCGCCGATGGGCAGCACCCGGCCGCGCAGGGTGATCTCGCCGGTCATGGCCAGGTCGGCCTTGACCGGGATGCGGGTCAGGGCGCTGACCAGGGCCGTGGCCAGGGTGATGCCGGCCGAGGGGCCGTCTTTGGGGATGGCCCCCTCGGGCACGTGGATGTGCAGGTCCACCTTGAGGTAGAAGTCCTCGGGCAGGCCCAGGGCCTTGCCCCGGGAGCGCACGTAGCTCAGCGCGGCCTGGGCCGACTCCTGCATCACCTCGCCCAACTTGCCGGTGATGATCAGCTTGCCCTTGCCGGGCATGACCACCGCCTCGGTGGTCAGCACCTCGCCGCCCACCTCGGTCCAGGCCAGGCCGTTGGCCAGGCCCACGTGATCCTCCTCCTCGGGCCGGCCGTAGCGGAACTTGGGCACGCCCAGGTAGGTTTCCACGCCGCTTTTGGCCACCCGCACCTGGCCGGTGGGGTTGCCCCGCTTGACCAGGTTCTTGGCCACCTTGCGGCAGACGCTGGCCAGCTCGCGCTCCAGGTTGCGCACCCCGGCCTCCCGGGTGTAGCGCCGGGCTATCTCCAGGATGGCGTTGTCGCTGAGCAGCACCTGCTCGTGCGCTAGGCCGTTGGCCTTGGCCTGTTTGGGCAGCAGAAACTGCTTGGCGATGCCCAGCTTCTCCAGCTCGGTGTAGCCCGGCAGGCGGATGATCTCCATGCGGTCCTGCAGGGGCGCCGGGATGGAGTAGAGGGTGTTGGCCGTGGTGATGAACATCACCTCGGACAGGTTGTAGTCCACGTCCAGGTAGTGGTCGTTGAAGGAGAAGTTCTGCTCCGGGTCCAGCACCTCCAAGAGCGCCGCGCTGGGGTCGCCGCGGAAGTCGGTGGACATCTTGTCCACCTCGTCCAGGCAGAACACCGGGTTGATGCTGCCGGCCCGGCGCATGGACTGGATGATCTTGCCGGGCAGGGCGCCGATGTAGGTGCGGCGGTGGCCGCGTATCTCGGCCTCGTCGCGCACCCCGCCCAGGGACACCCGGATGAAGTTGCGGCCCATGGCCCTGGCGATGGAACGGGCCAGGGAGGTCTTGCCCACTCCCGGCGGGCCCACGAAGCACAGGATGGGGCCCTTGATCTTCTTGGTTAGTGACTGCACGGCCAGGAACTCCAGGATGCGCTCCTTGGGCTTTTCCAGGCCGTAGTGGTCCTCGTCCAGGATGATTTGGGCCTCGGCTATGTCCAGCTTGTCGCGGGTGCGCTGGCGCCAGGGCAGGGCCATGAGCCAGTCCACGTAGTTTCTGACCACCGTGGCCTCGGCGCTCATGGGCGACATCATCTTCAGCTTCTTGAGCTCGCCCTCCACCTTCTGGCGAGCCTCGCGGGGCATGCGCATCTTATTGAGCTTTTCCTCAAGGTCGCGCACCTCGCTCTTGAGGTCGTCCTTCTCGCCCATCTCCTTCTGGATGGCCCGCATTTGCTCGTTGAGGTAGTACTCGCGCTGGGTCTTCTCCATCTGGCGCTTGACCCGGCCCTTGATGCGCCGCTCGATCTGCAGGATCTCTATCTCGGCGCGCAGCAGCTCGAACAGGCGGCTCAGGCGCTGGTTGGGCTCCAGCAGCTCCAGCAGGCCCTGCTTGTCTTCCAGTTTCAGGGGCAGGTGGCCCACGATGCTGTCGGCCATGGTTCCGGGATCGCCGATGGCGCCCACCGACAGCAGCACCTCCTTGGGGATCTTCTTGTTGAGCTTGGCGTACTGGTCAAAGGTGGCCGCCACCGAGCGCATCAGGGCCTCGGACTCCAGGTCCGTGGGGAAGCGCTGGTCCAGGACTTCCAGCTCGACCATGAAGAAGTCCGGATTGGGCAGGTACTCCCGCACCCGGGCCCGCTCCTTGCCCTCGATCAAGGCCTTGACCGTGCCATCGGGCAGGCGCAAAAGCTGCAGCACCGTGCTCAGGGTGCCCACCCGGTAGATGTCGCCTTCGCTGGGCTCGTCCACGCGGGCATCGCGCTGGGTGGACAGGAAGATAGCCTTGCCGTGCTCCATGGCGTATTCCAGGGCCGCCACCGAGCGGTCCCGGCCCACGAACAAGGGGGCCACCATCTGGGGGAACACCACCACGTCCCGCAGCGGCATTAAAGGCGCACGCATATCCTATCCTCTCTTGCCGAGGAATGATGTTGGTCTAGTGCTCATCTGGCTAACGGGCGGCCCGCCGGCGGCTGCCTGCGCCCCGGACCCGGGTCCTAGGCGTATTCGGCCCGGTCGGAATACAGCAGCAGGGGTTGTTCGCCGGCGGTGATCACCTCTTCGCCCACCACGCATTCGCTGACCCCCTTGAGGGAGGGCAGTTCGTACATGATGTCCAGCATGGTCGCCTCCAGGATGGAGCGCAGGCCCCGGGCGCCGCTCTTGCGCACCAGCGCCTCCTTGGCCACGGCCACCAGCGACTCGTCGGTGAACTTCAGGTCAACGCCCTCCATCTCAAACAGCTTCTGGTACTGCTTGACCAGGGCGTTCTTGGGCTCGGTCAGGATGCGGATCAGGGCTTCCTCGGACAGCTCCTCCAGGGTGGCCACCACCGGCAGCCGGCCCACGAACTCGGGGATCAGGCCGAACTTGATCAGGTCCTCGGGCTGACACTTGGCCAGCACCTCGCCCAGGGGCGTCTCCTGGCTGCCCTGCTTGATGTCGGCGGTGAAGCCCATCATCTTGGAGCCCAGGCGGTTCTTGATCACCTTGTCCAGGCCCACGAAGGCGCCGCCGCAGACGAAGAGGATGTTGGTGGTGTCCACCTTGACAAACTCCTGCTGCGGATGCTTGCGGCCGCCCTTGGGGGGCACCGAGGCCTGGGTGCCCTCGATGATCTTCAAGAGAGCCTGCTGCACGCCCTCGCCGCTGACGTCGCGGGTGATGGAGGGGTTCTCGCTCTTGCGGGCGATCTTGTCTATCTCGTCTATGTAGACGATGCCCCGCTGGGCCCGCTCCACGTCGTAATCCGCGGCCTGCAGCAGGTTGAGGATGATGTTCTCCACGTCCTCGCCCACGTAACCGGCCTCGGTGAGGGTGGTGGCGTCGGCGATGGTGAAGGGCACGTTGAGGATCTTGGCCAGGGTCTGGGCCAGGAGGGTCTTGCCGCAGCCGGTGGGGCCCACCAGCAGAATGTTGGATTTCTGCAGCTCCACCCCGCCCATGTCCGTCTTGGCGTCAATGCGCTTGTAGTGGTTATGCACGGCCACGGACAGGATTTTCTTGGCCCGCTCCTGCTCCACCACGTACTCGTCCATGATGGCCTTGATCTCGATGGGCTTGGGGATGGCGATGCGGGTGGCGGCCTCCTCCTTCTGGTACTCCTCCTCGATGATCTCGTTGCACAGCTCTATGCATTCGTCGCAGATGTACACCGAGGGGCCGGCGATGAGCTTTTTCACCTCATCCTGGCTCTTGCCGCAGAAGGAACAGACCAGGTCCGAGCCCTTGCCGTCACTCTTTTTGTTCATCTAAACCAGCCTCCGTCCGCCTCAACCGGGCGGGGTGCTAGGTCTGTTGCAGGTCGCGGTGCGTGATCACCTTGTCCACGATGCCGTACTGGCGGGCCTCTTCGCCGCTCATGAAAAAGTCCCGCTCGGTGTCGGCAGCGACCTTCTTAATGCTCTGTCCGGCGTGCTCGGCCAATATCTGGTTGAGCTCCTCGCGCAGGCGCAGGATTTCCCGGGCGTGGATGTCCACGTCGCTGGCCTGGCCCTGGAAGCCGCCCATGGGCTGGTGGATGAGGATGCGCGAGTGGGGCAGGGAGAAGCGCAGGCCCGCCTCTCCGGCGGCCAGCAGGATGGCGGCCATGCTGCTGGCCTGCCCCAGGCACAGGGTGCTCACCCGGGACTTGATGTAGCGCATGGTGTCGTAGATGGCTAGGCCCGCGGTGACCTGCCCGCCGGGCGAGTTCACGTACAGGTGTATGTCCTTGGTGGGGTCTTCGGCCTCCAGGAACAGAAACTGGGCTATGATCAGGTTGGCCACGTGGTCGTCTATGGGCTCGCCCAGGATGATGATGCGATCCTTCAGAAGCCGGGAGTAGATGTCATAAGACCTCTCGCCCCGGCTGGTCTGCTCTATAACAAAGGGAATCAGAGGCATTTCTCTCTCTTTTCGCGCCGGAATCAGCTTGAAGTTTGGTCAGCTTCTTTTTTCGCTTCCGCCTGTTTTTCCTCAGTTAACTCTTTCGGATCAACTTGGTTAATGATAACACCGGTCTTGATGGCCTGCAACGTCTTTTCTTCCCACAAACGGGAGGTCAATGAGGGCATCGCATTGTTTTTATTATAAATATCCTTTAGCACTTCGGCCGACTGACCGGTGCGCTGGGCCATTTTGGCGAACTCGGCGTCTATGTCTTCCTGGCCGACCTCGACCTTTTCCAGGTCCGAGATTCTGCCCAGCACGATGCCCGCGCGCACCTTCTTTTCGGCCTGCTCCTTAAAGTCCGCAGCCAGCTTGGCCGGTTCCAGGCCGGCGGCCTCGGGGTCCAGGCCCGACTGCTGCAGCCGCCGCTTGAAGGCCTCGGTCATCTCCTCCAGCTCCTGGGCCACCAGGGAGGAGGGCAGCTCGAACTGGCTCAGGCCGCGGATGTGGTCCAGTATTTGGCGCCGCACCTCCTGGTCCTTCTGCTGCTGGTACATCTCTTCCATGTCCTTGCGCAGCCGGTCCTGGAGGGCCTGCAGATTCTCGAACTCGGGGCCGATGCCGCGGGCGAAGTCGTCGTCCAGTTCGGGCAGCATCTTTTTCTTCAGGCCCTTGACGCTGAGCGCGAAGCGCACGTCCTTGCCGGCCATGGTCTTGTTGGGATGGCTGTCCTCGAAGTGCACCGTGGCCTCCACGGCGTCGCCCACCTTGGCCTTGACCAGGGCCAGCTCGATCTCCTGCTGGGTGCTGCCCGCCCCCAGCTCGATGTCCACGTTCTCGGCCGTGCCGCCCTCCAGGGGCGCCTCGCCGGCGAAGGCCTGGTAATCCACCACCACCACGTCGCCCATGGCCGCCGGCCGCTCCTCCTCCACCGGCACCAGCATGGCCTGGCGCTCCCGCAACTGCTCCAGCCGCTGGGCGATATCCTCCTCGCTGACCTCCAGCCTGGGCTCCTTGACCTCGAAGCCGCGGTAGGCGGCGGGGTCCAGCTCGAACTCGGGCCGCACGTCGAAGGTCAGCTTGTACACGAAGTCCTGTCCAGCCGTGGGGGGCTCAAAGTCGAACTCGGGCTGGGCCAGAGGCTCCAGGTCGCTCTCCTTGAGGGCCTGGGAGTAGGAGGAGCCCAGCAGGCTCTCGGCCGCCTCTCCCAGCACCTGATCCCCGTAGTAGCGCTCCAGGATGTGCCGCGGCGCCTTGCCCGGTCGGAAGCCCTTGATCTTGGCCCGGCCCCGGAGCTGGGTGAAGAGCTTGTTCAGGGTCTTATCCACTTCCGCGGCCGGCAACTCCACCGTGAGGCGGCGCTGGACCTGGCTTAGTTCCTCTACGCTGACCTTCATGTTCTATAGTCCTTTGCCCATGGTCGGGTCTGTTGGTTAACAGGCTTAAAATCATAGACATATAACACCCGGCCGCCGGGCCCGCAACCACAAAGCAATCCTCGGGCTCCGGGTTTGCCGGCGGCGGCCGGGAGCTGGCAAGCCGGCTAATAGGCGGCCATCTGTCGCCGCACCAGGGCCAGGTCATCCGGCTTCAGGGGGAAGGGATAGTTGCGCAGGTCCGGCCCGGGCCGCTCGTTGCCAAAGGGCCGGTTGCAGGCCACCTCGCCCGAGGCGCCGGGGCAGCCCGAGGTCAGGAAGGGCCGACCCGAGGCCAGGGCGGCCTCCAGGGCCTGGCCGCTGACCCCGAAGTCGCGCAGCCGGCCCTGCCCATCAAAGGCCATGTCCGCGGCCCGGGCCTGGCCCTGGTCAATGAGCCAGCGGGCCATCTGCACCCGGCGGTAGCCGTTGGCCGGCGGCTGGGGCCGGTCCTTGAGGGCCGAGAAGCGCTCCGGGAAGAAGCAGAACAAATGGGTGCAGCCGCCCAGGCCCCGGGCCCGGTCCATGGCCCGCACCAGATCCTCTTCGCTCTCGCCCAGGCCGTGGATCAGGTGCACGCCCACCATGCCAGGGCCGAACACCTCCAAAGCCTGCTCAAAGGTGCGCCAGTAGTGGTCCCAGCGATGGGGCCCGCCGGCCGGCCGGCCGCGCAGGCGCTCAAAGAGAGCGGGCGTGGCCGCGTCAATGGCCACCCCGATGCGGTCCGCGCCGGCCTGCTGCATCCTGAGCAGGTCCTCGCGCCCCAGCAGGGTGGGGGCGATCAAGAGGCTCACCGGCAGGCCGCTGCCGGCCCGCGCCCGTTCGCAGACCGTGAGCACGTCGGCCTTGGCCTGGGGGTGGGTGATCATGGACACGCAGACCCGCTCGACATGGGCGGGCGCGGCGGCGCAGCGCTCCGTCACCTCGGCCAGGTCATAGGCCCGCCAGGTGACCCGGATGAACTTCTCGAAGCGCGGGTCGCTGGCGGCGATGCGGCTCTCCCGGGCCAGGCCGCAGAAAGCGCAGTTGGCCTTGCAGCCGCCGGGGTAGGTGAGTAGCAGGTTGATGCAACCCAGGCGGGCGCCTCGATAGAAGCGGCCCTCGGCCAGGCCCAGGGTCATGGCCGCGGCCAGGGACAGACGCACTTTGCCCGGGCTGGATTCACTCAAAGGCGCGGGCTGGACGGCCAAGGGCATGGCTCTCCTCCGGGCTCAGGGACACTGAGCAGCAGGTGTCGGCAAAGGTGACGGTCAGGCCCAGCTCCCGGGCCGCGCTCAGGGCCCCGTCGCTGGGGATGGCCAGGGCGTTGACGCCGGCGTACACGGCCAGGGCGTCTAGCTCCTGGCGGGCGCGTCCCCGGGGCCGGGCGCAACCCAGGTGGTGCCGGGCCTCCGGCAGGCGCAGCCGGGCCTGGGCCAGGAAGCGGGCCACGTCCGCCGGCGAGGGCGGCTGGGCCTGGGCCAGGGGCGTGCCCGCCAGCGGCATCAGCACCACGAACACCACCCGTTGGGGCTGGGCCGCGGCCACCAGCTCCAGGGCCTGGGCCTCGCCGCCCAGGCGGCCGGCGTGCAGGCCCAGGATGATATGGGGCACCACCTCCAGGCCCGCGGCCGCGCAGGCGGCCAGGGTCTCTTCCTGGGCGGCCAGGCCGTCGGCCAGGTGCAGCACCTGGCGGGCGGTCTCCGGGCTGCCCACCACGTCCACCAGGGCCTGGCGCACGCCCGCGGCCTTCAGGGCCCGGGCCAGGCCCTCGTCAATGCGCCCCACGTGGGCGGTGATGATCAGATCGGTCTCGGCCGATAGCTGCTCTATGGCCGGCAGCATGGCTTCCCAGGGCAGGCGGCCGCTGGGGTCGCTGCCGCCGGAGAGCAAGAGGCCCTCCTGGCCGGCCGCGGCCAGGCGGCGGCCCAAGGCCAAGAGCTCCGGGGGCGTAATGGCGGCCAGCATGCTCTCCAGCAGGCGTCCCCGGCAGTGGTCGCAGCCCTGCTCGCAGCGCTGGCCGGTGATGCTCACCGCCGGGTAGCGGCCCCGGCGGCCGTAGGCCACGAACATGCCCGGCAGGTGCACGGCCAGCGCCCTGCCGTGATGGGTCCAGGACAGCTCCCGGGCCTCAAGCAGCATCTGGCTCAGCTCAGCGTCCACGCCCGCCTCCGGCCCAGGCCGGCCAGACCCGGTGCATCAGCTCCGCGAAGTTTTCGTCGCCCCAAGCGGCCTCCATCTCCCGGCGGGCGGCCAGGCCCCGGGCCAGGTAGCGGCCATAGCGGCCGGCCAACTCCTGCTGGTACTCGTCGCCGGCCGCGGCCTCGCCGCCGGCCAGACGGGCCGCGGCCGCTCCGGCTAGGCGGCCGGAGAACACGGCCTGGGGTATGCCCGCGCCGCTGAGGGGGTGGGTCAGGCCGGCCGCGTCCCCGGCCAGGAGCACCAGGTCCCGTACCAAGGAGCTTCGCGGGCCGCCCACGGGAATGGCCCCGCCGCCCACGGCCAGGCGGCCGGGCCGGATCAGGCCTTGGGCGAGCAAGCCCTGCCGCAGGCCCTCTAGCAGGCGGCCGGGCCGGGAGGCGGCCGCGCAGCCCAGGCCCAGGTTGGCCGTCTGCCCCTTGGGGAAGAGCCAGGCGTAGCCAAGGGCGAAGCGGGGCTCCAGAAATATCTGGTTGCGCGTGAGCGGCCGGGCCAGGGGCACCTCCTGCTGGGCTGCGGCCAACCGAGGCAGGGCGGGGAGCCCCAGGGCCTGGGCCGTGGGCGAGGCCGCGCCGTCGGCGGCCACCACGGCCCCGGCGTGTACCTCAATCTTCTGGCCGCCCCGCTGCACCAGCCAGGCCTGGCCCCGGCGGCCGCGCAGATGGCAGCCGGCCCAGAGGCGGGCCCCGGCCTGGGCCGCGGCCTGGGCCAGGCCGTGGTCGAACACCTGCCGGTCCAATATCCAGCCCGGCCCGGCGGTGAAGACCTCCTCGGCCTCCAGGCGGCTGACCATGCCCTCCACGGCCTGCACCCGGCTGCGGGCCGGGAACGCCAACTCTGTGGCCAGCAGGCTGGGCACGAACTCCGCGCAGTGGGGCAGGGCGCCGAAGCGCCGCTTGCGCTCGATGAGCAGCACCGCGGCCCCGGCCTGGGCCGCCGCGGCCGCGGCCAGGACCCCGGCCGGCCCGCCGCCCACCACCAGCACGTCCACCCGCTCAGGCATGGGCCATCACCCGGGCCACCTTCGCCATCAGGGCGGCGTTCATCTGGGTCTGGTGGTCGAAGTGCCCGGCGTAGGCGGCCATGCCCTTGCCCAGGTCGTAGCAGGTGGTGGAGTCAAGGTTCACCAGCACCCCCTGGGCGCCGCTGGCCTCCAGCTCCTGCTGGTGCTTGCAGTAGAAGGCCTCGCAGCAGGAGCCCACGAAGCAGGCGCCGGTGCGGCGCACCTGGGCCAGGGTCTGCATCAGGTGCTCGAAGCTCTGCACGCTCACCGGCTCCAGGTTCAGCTCCCGGGCCAGCTCGTACATGGGCCCGTATTGGCACTGGCCGCACCGGCCGCAGTCGGCCAGGTAGCGGTACTCGCAGTCCGGGGGTTTGGCGCAGTAAGGCAGCAGCAGCCAGCCCGCCGGGCGACGGCCCACCTGGCCAGGCTCCAGGCCCACCAGGAACAGCTCGGCCGCCTCGCTCTCCGCAAAGCGCTGGGCCAGCTCCCGCCGGGCGCCGGCCAGGGCCACGGCCTGGGCCACCTCCTGAGGCGCGATGCCGATGAAAGCGCCCTGGGCCCGGTCCAGGAAGGAGAGCACCGCCTGGTGCAGGGCCTGGGGCTTGGCCTTGACCCCCAGGAGCGCGGCCTCCAGGTCCAGCACCAGGCGCTGGGGCCGGCAGAAGAAGTCGCCGCTGATGAACGCCCGCTGCACCCGGCTGCCCCGGCGGTCCAGCCACAGATGCGCCCGCAGGGTGCCCTGGCCGGTCTGCACGATGTTGCGCAGCCAGGCCGGCCGGCCGCTGGGCGGCGACTTGAGGCGCACCCACTGCTCGGAGCAAAAGTAGGGTAGGCGCTGGGCCAGCTCCTGCTCCTCGCCCGGGGTGAGGCCGCCCGGCTCCAGGACCAGGCCCAGGCTCTGGTTGAACTCCGCGGCCAGTGCTTGTTTCACCACGTCCAGGTCCAGGGGCCCCAGCAGGTCCTCCAGGAAGGCCACCCGCTCCATGAGCGAGGCCATCTCGCGCTTTTTCAGCTTCTCCACCGGCACCCGCAGGGCCTTGAGGAAGCGCTCGATCTGGTTTTTGATCAGCAGGGTGCCCTGGAACAGGGCGCCGCCCTCCAGGAGCACGCCGCCGGTGCCCGACACCTTGCGGCCGGCCACCTCGATGTCGTTGCGGGGACGAAAGCGGGCCTCCACCCCCAGGCGGCTGACGCCCCGGGCCGCGGCCGTGCAGATGCGCTCCAGGGAGGCCTCGAAGCCGCCCTGGAAGGGAGGCGCGCCCAGGGGCGCCACCAGCTCCCAGCCCAGGGCCGAGCCCTGGAACAAGATGGCCCCGCCACCGGTGAGGCGGCGGTTGACCTCTATGCCCTGTTCCCGGCAATAGTCCAGGCGCAGCTCCCGCTCCACCTCCTGGTGATAGCCCACCAGGGCCGCGTCCGGGGAAAAACGCAGAAAGCGCAGGGTGGGCGGGCTGAGGCCCGCCCCGGCCCGGCGGGTGAGCACCTCGTCCAGGGCCATGTTCTCGGCCGCGGTCATGAGGCCGGTGTCCAGCAGGCGAAAAACAGCCACGCCTCTCCCTCAGGGGTGCGGTTTAAAGTGCGTCCACGTCCGGGCCGGGCCCTGGCTCGGGCGGAGAATCCGGCGAGGCCGGCCGCAGCTCGAAGTGCTCCCGGTGCAGGGCCTGGTTGGGCACCACGTAGATGGTCAGGCCCAGCTTGGCCTCCAGCTCCTCCAGGGCCAGGCGCTCCTCCTGCAGGAGCACCTCGGCCACCGCCGGATGCACCATCAAGTTCACCGCCTCCACCCCCGCATCGTTGAACTCCCGCTCCAGGGTGCGGAAGATTTCGTAGCAGACCGTGGTGGGGTCGCGCAACAGGCCCATGCCCTCGCAGTAGATGCAGGGCTCGCTGAGGGTCTCCACCAGGGAGCTGCGCACCCGCTTGCGGGTCATCTCCACCAGGCCCAGAGGGCTCATGGGCAGCACGTTGGTCTTGGAGCGGTCCTGGGTCAGGGCTTCCTTGAGGGCGGCCACCACCCGCTCCCGGTTCTCTTCGCGCTCCATGTCGATGAAGTCTATGACGATCAGGCCGCCTATGTCGCGCAGGCGGATCTGGCAGGCGATCTCCCGCACCGCCTCCAGGTTGGTCTTGAGGATCGTCTCTTCCAGGTTATAGCCCCCCACGTAGCGGCCGGTGTTGACGTCTATGGAGGTGAGGGCCTCGGTCTTTTCGATGACCACATAGCCGCCGCTCTTGAGCCAGACCTTGCGCTCCAGGGCCCGGGCCAGTTCCGGCTCCACGCCATAGGCGTCGAAGATGGGCTCCTCCCGGTCGTAGAGCTCCACGCAGGGCAGCAGGCGGGGCATGAAGGTGGCCACGAACTCCACCACCTGCCCGTACTCCCCCTCGTGATCGATGATCAGGTGGTCCACCTCGCGGGTGAACAGATCGCGCACCGCGCGCAGGCTCACCGAGAGGTCACGGTGCAGCAGGCCCGGCACCGCCGAGGTCTGGCGGTGGCGCTGGATGGAGTCCCACAGCGAGCGCAGAAAGTCCATCTCCGCGGCCAGCTTGTCCGGGCTCTGACCCTCGCTCACCGTGCGGGCGATGAAGCCGATGCCCGGCGGCCGCAGCTCCTCGATGAGGCTGCGCAGGCGCTGGCGCTCGATGGGGTCCTCGATGCGCCGGCTGACCCCCACGTGGTCAATGGTGGGCATGAGCACCAGGTTGCGTCCGGGCAGGGTTACGTGGCTGGTAACGCGGGCGCCCTTGTTGCCCAGGGGCTCCTTGGCCACCTGCACCATGATCTCCTGGCCCTCGCGCAGCATCAGCTCGATGCGGCTGTTGTGCCCGCCCCGGCCCGCCTCGTTGGGGTAGGCCTCGGAGTCCCACTGGTAGTCCTCGGGCTCGTAGTACACGTCGCTGACGTAGAGGAAGGCCGCCTTGGGCAGGCCGATGTCCACGAAGGCGGCCTGCATGCCCGGCAGCACCCGGGCCACCCGCCCCAGATACACGTTGCCGGCCAGGGACATCTGCTTGTGCCGCTCCACGTACACCTCCACGCACTGGCCATTTTCCAACAGGGCCACGCGGGTCTCGTAGGAGCGGTTGTTTATGAGCAGGGTGGCGGACAAAGCGAACTGCCTCTAATACTGGGCCGCTATTTTCAGGGCCCGGCTGGCGGCGGCCTCCTGGGCGCTGAGGCCGAATACGCTCAACAGCACCTCGGCCGGCTTGGGCCGGCCGCCGGAGCGGCCCACGCACAGGAGCAGGCCATCCTGCTCCAGTTCCAGGCGGCGCACCGCGGACTTCAGATCTATGCTGCGCTCCCCCTTGGGTGACTGCCTTAGCATAATCCACTCGCCTGATTCATGGAAGGCCCTGAGCCGCTCCGGGTCCAGGGGCGCGGCCGGTTCCACCCGGTAGGTCACCTCCACGGGCTCCAGCAGCTTCTCGCCGGGCACGGCCGGGCGGGCCTGGGACAGGCGCAGGCCCCGGGGCAGGCAGGGGTTGACCATCTCCGGCAAGGCCGCGGGGTCGTAGGGCCGGCTGGTGGTCACCTCCAGCACCTCCACCAGGCTCTCCACGCCCAGGGGCAGGGCTGAGGCCGCCTTGAGCAGAGGGTGGGGGTGGAAGCCCTGACTGTGGGCCAGCTCCACTCCGCCCCGCCGGAAGCCCCGCTCCAACTGGCGCATGGTTTCCAAATGGCCCAGGAAGCGGGCCGGGCCGGTCTTCTCCAGGCGCAGGCGGTACTTCTCCCGCTCCTGGCCAAGCGCGGGCAGTGGCGGGGGCTGCAAGGCCGCCTCCGGGAAAAGACGTGGCTTTATCTCCCGGTGGTCGCAGACCCCGCAGTCCAGGCAGGAGCCGTGGCGGCAGTCGCCGGTGGCCTGGCCGGTCAAGGCCCGCAGCCGCTCGGCCCATAGGTAGTCCTTGGTCACGCCCACGTCTATGTGGTCCCAGGGCAGCGCCTCCTCCGGCGCCCGCGGCCGCAGGTAGTCGGCCGGGGACAGACCGGCCTCGCCGAGGGAGGCCAGCCAGACCTCGTAGTCCAGGTGCTCGCTCCAGCCGTCGAAGCAGCAGCCCAGCTCCACGGCCCGCTCCAGCACTGGTGCCAGCCGGCGGTCTCCCCGGGAGAGCACCCCCTCGACGATGCTGGTGGCCGGGTGGTGCCACTTGGCCTTGAGGCTGCGGCTGCCCAGCACCGACTTGGCCAGCTTCAGGCGGCTCCAGGCCTCCTCCAAATCCATCTGCCCCTCCCACTGGAAGGGAGTGTGGGGCTTGGGCACGAACAGGCCCAGGCTGGCGTTGACCACCGGCCGCTTGCCCCGGCCGCGGCCCGCGGCCCGAGCCTCAGCGGCCACCAACTCACAGAGCCGCCCGATGGCCTCGATATCCTCCTCGGTCTCGGTGGGCAGGCCCAGCATGAAGTAGAGCTTGACCAGGTTCCAGGACATGCCGAACACGGCCCGGACCGCGGCCAGTATCTGCTCCTGGCTCAGGTTCTTGTTGATCACCTGGCGCAGGCGCTCACTGCCCGCCTCCGGGGCCAGGGTGAAGCCGGTCTTGCGCACCCGCTTGATCTGGGCGATCAGCTCCGGGCCCAGGGAGTCCATGCGCAGGGAGGGCAGGCTCAGGCTCACCCGCCGCGGCTCCAGGGCGTCCATCAGGGCCGCGGCCAGGGGCTCCACGCAGGAATAATCGCTGGTGGACAGGGACAGCAGCGCCACCTCCTCCAGGCCGCTGGCCGCCAGACCGGCCAGGGCCGCCTCCAGCACCTGCTGGGCCGGCCGCTCCCGCACCGGCCGGTAGATGAAGCCGGCCTGGCAGAAGCGGCAGCCCCGGGTGCAGCCCCGGGCCACCTCCAGCCCCAGGCGGTCGTGCACCGGCTGCACCGCGGGCAGCACCGGCTGTAGGGGCGGTTTCTGGGCGGCCAGATCGGCCACCACCCGCCGCCGCACCTTGGGGCGCGCCGGGTTCAGGGGCTCTATCTCCCGCAGGCGTCCGTCCTGGTAGCGGGGCGCAAACAGGGCCGGGACGTAAACCCCCTCCAACTCCGCGGCCCGATCAAAGAGCCTATCGCGCGGCCAGGCCTGCTCCTTGGCCTCCAGCAGCAGGTCCACCAGTGGGTGAATCAGCTCCTCGGCCTCGCCCACCACGGCCAGGTCCAGGAACTCGGCCAAGGGCTCGGGGTTGACCATGCAAGGGCCGCCGGCGATGACCAGGGGGTGGTCCGGGCCGCGCCGCTCCCGGCGCAGGGGCACCCCGGCCAGGCGCAGCATGTGCAGGGCGTTGGTGTAGGTCAGCTCGTACTGGAAGGAGAAGCCGATGACGTCGAACTCGGCCAGGGGCCGGCCGCTTTCCAGGGACCAGGGTCCTAGGCCGTGCTGCTGCATGAGGGCCATGAGGTCGGTCCAGGGGCAGAAGACCCTCTCGGCGGCCACCTCCGGCCGGGGTGCCAGGGCCTCATAGAGCACCTTGAGCCCCAGGTGGCTCATGGCGATCTCATAGACCTCGGGGAAGGCCAGGGCCAGCCACAGGCGCACTCGGGCCGGGTCCTTGATGACGCAGCCGGCCTCCCCGCCCAGGTAGCGGGCGGGGCGCTCCACCTGGCTGAGCAGCTCCTCGTGGCCCACGGACTAAAGCGCCTCCCCGGCCCGCGCCGCCTGGTCGGCGGCCTGCAGGGCCTCTTCTAAGGCCGCGGCCTGGGCTGGGTCCAGGGCGGCCTGGGGCTCTTCCAGGCGCTGGGCCAGGGCGGCCAGCCGCTGGCTGAGGGCCAGCACCTGCTCGGCCAGGGCCGCCGGCTCCACCGGCCGTTGCACCTTGGGCATGGGCCTGAGCGCGATCACCTCGTTCCAGCGGGGCACGTGGAAGCGCACCTGGGGGAAGCGCTCGGCGGCCAGGCGCTTGAAGACCAGGGTGCTCTCTTCCTCGCCGTGCATCAGGTTCACCTTGAGCCCGGGCACGGCCAGGGGCTCCAGCCACTTGAGAAGCTCCGGCTGGTCAGCGTGGGCCGAGAAGCCGTTTATGGTGTGCACCTTGGCCCGCACGGCCACGTCTTCGCGGAATATCTTGACCTTGCTGGCCCCATCCACCAGCAGGCGGCCGGTGGTGCCCTTGGCCTGGAAGCCCACGATGACCACGTGGCAGTTGGGCCGCCAGAGGTTGTGCTTCAGATGGTGTTTGATGCGGCCGGCGTTGCCCATGCCGCTGCCGGCCAGGATGATGGCCGGGCCCATTACCCGGTTGATGGCCTGGCTCTCCTCCACTGAGGAGGTGAACTTGAGGTTGGGCATGTTCAGCGGAGTCTCGCCCGCCGCCAGGATGGCCTGGGTCTGTTCGTCGAAATACTCCGGGTGGTCGCGGAATATGCGGGTGGCGTTGATGGCCAAAGGCGAATCCAAAAACACCGGCATGTCTTCGGGCAACTCGCCCCGGCGCTGGGCCGCGGCCAAGGTGTAGATGATCTCCTGGCTGCGCTCCACGGCGAACACCGGGATGACTACCTTGCCGCCCTCCTGGTAGGCTCGGTGGACCACCTCCATCAGCTCGGCCTGGCTGTCCTCCAGGGACTTGTGCGAGCGGTTGCCGTAGGTGGTCTCCATGAACAGGGTGTTCACCGGCTTCATCTGGCTCGGGTCGGGCACGATGAGTTGGTTGGGGCGGCCCACGTCGCCGGAGAAGCCCACCGAGTGCAGCCCGCCGTCGGACTCCAGGTTCAACTGCAGACTGGCCGCGCCCAGGATGTGCCCGGCGCCCACGAAGCAGCTCTCCACCCCCGGGATCAGTTTTTCGTAGCACTCCAGCTCCATGGGGTGTAGCAGGCCTATGGCCGCCTCGGCGTCGGGGGTGGTGTACAGGGGCTCGATGCTCTCTCTGCCCAGGCGGTTGTTCTTGCGGCTCTGCCACTCCGCCTCGAACTCCTGGATGTTGGCCGAGTCCAGCCAGAGAATCTTGAGCAGTTCACAGGTGGGCCGGGTGGCGTAAATCGGCCCCTTGTAGCCCTGACGCACCAGGCGCGGCACCAGCCCCGAGTGGTCAATGTGGGCGTGGGTGATGAAGATGCCGGCCAGGTCGGTGGGGCGGTAGGGCCGATTGAGGCGGTTGCGCCGCTCCAACTGGCGGCTGCCCTGGAACAGGCCGCAGTCCACCAGGAAGCAGCGGTCGTCGTCCAACTCCACCAGGTAGGATGATCCAGTTACCGTGCGGGCGGCGCCCAGGCAGATTATGCGCATGGCAAACTCCTCAAATTGGCGGCTGCCCGGCCCGCCGGCTTCGCCTTGACAGTGGGCAACCTAAAGGGAGACGATATACTGCGGCCGCCATTTAGTATAACAGGCGCCGGCGATTTCACCCCCGGCCGAACACCCGCCTGTGAAAGGTAATCCCATGCCGGACAAGATCGAGCAGCAGTATGTAATAGACGCCCTTTCCGCCAAGGAATCCTGGCGCATGTTCCGCATCATCAGCGAGTTCGTGGACGCCATAGACGCCATGAGCCAGGTACCCAAGGGCGTGACCATCTTCGGCTCCGGCCGGGTGCTGCCCGGCAGCATGGAGTACACCCTGGCCGAGGAGATGGGCCGCCGCCTGGCCGAGGCCGGGTTCTCGGTGATCACCGGCGGCGGCGGGGGGGTGATGGAGGCCGGCAACAAGGGGGCCACCGAGGCCGGCGGCCACTCGGTGGGGCTGAACATCGAGCTGCCCTTTGAGCAGCGGCCCAACCCCTACGCCAACGTGCGCCTGAGCTTCCGCTACTTCTTCGTGCGCAAGGTGATCTTCGTCAAGTACTCTGTGGCCTATATAGTCATGCCCGGCGGCTACGGCACCTTGGACGAGTTGAGCGAGGCCCTGACCCTGATCCAGACCAAGCGCATCCGGCCCTTTCCGGTGGTGCTCATGGGCAGCGAATACTGGCAGGGCCTGGTAGAATGGATCAAAGAAAAGCACCTGGGCGGCGGCAAGATCAGCCCCGAGGACCTGGACTACTTCCGGGTCATGGACGACCCGGCGGAGGTGGTGCGCTTCATCAGGCAGGTGGTGATTCTCTAGGGTCTGACCTATCGCCGCGGACTCAATCCAGCGGGCGGGGCGCGGCACCTGGGCGGGAGAGGCCTTCATGAAAAACGCAACCCACAAAGGCAATATCCGGGCCGCTTCCTGGGCGCTGATGCTCAGCCTGGCCCTCATCTTCACCCTTATGGCCGGGGCCCCGGCCCGCGGCGCAAGGAGCCATCCCGTGGTCAAGTTGCAAACCAGCATGGGCGACATCACTCTGGAGCTGGACGCCCAGAAAGCGCCCAAAAGCGCGGCCAATTTCCTGGCCTACGTCAAGAAGGGCTTCTATGACGGCACCATTTTTCACCGCATCATAGACGGATTCATGATCCAGGGCGGCGGCCTGACCGCGGACATGAAGACCAAGCCCACGGACAACCCCATCACCAACGAGGCGGACAACGGCCTGAAGAACGACAAGTACACCGTGGCCATGGCCCGCACCATGGATCCCCACAGCGCCACCGCCCAATTCTTCATCAACGTGGCCGACAACGACTTCCTGAACCACTCCGGCAAGAACCCCCAGGGCTGGGGCTACGCCGTGTTCGGCAAGGTGACCGCCGGCCAGGACGTGGTGGACAAGATCAAGGGCGTGGGCACCACCAGCAAGGGCATGTACCAGGACGTGCCGGCGCAGCCGGTGATGGTCAACAAGGCGGTGGTGGTGGAGGAGTAGCTTGGCCCGCGGCCAGGCCCCAGCGACCAAGAAAGCCAAACCGCCCGACCCCCAGCGGGTGGCGGCGGTGTTGCGGGTCCTGGACCGCCTGTATCCCCAGGCCCAGTGCGCCCTGCACTTCGGCGACCCCTGGCAGCTCCTGGTGGCCACCATCCTGAGCGCCCAGTGCACCGACGAGCGGGTGAACCAGGTCACGCCGGGCCTGTTCAAGCGCTTTGCCAGCGTGCAGGCCTTCGCCCGGGCCGACCTGGCCGAGCTGGAGGAGGCGGTGCGGCCCACGGGTTTCTTCCGCAACAAGGCCAAAGCCATCCAGGGCGCGGCCCGGGCCCTGGCGGCCGAGCACGACGGCCGGGTGCCGCCCAAGCTGGAGGCCCTGGTCAAGCTGCCTGGGGTGGGGCGCAAGACGGCCAACGTGGTGCTGGGCGCGGCCTTCGGCCTGCCGGGCATCACCGTGGACACCCACGTGGGCCGGGTCTGCCGCCGCTTGGAGTTCACTGCCCAGACCGACGCGGTAAAGGCCGAGTTCGAGCTCATGGATATCATTCCCCGCCAGCGCTGGACCCGGTTCAGCCACCAGGTGATCACCCACGGCCGCCGGGTCTGCCACAGCCGCAAGCCGGACTGCCCTGGCTGCGGGCTTCTGCCTCACTGCCCCTATGGCCAGGAGCACCGGGCGGACTGAAAAACGGATAGGGTCTGGCGCGCGGCGGGGGCCTTTATTCTCCTAGGCGGAGGATGGGCATGAAGCGCTGCCTAGCCCTGCTGGCCGCCCTGATCCTGACCACGGTCCTGCCGGCCGCCGCCGGCCCCGATTACACCGCCCTCCGGGCCAAGATGGTGGAGCGCCAGATCGTGGCCCGGGGCGTCAGCGATCCCGCGGTGCTGGCGGCCATGCGCACGCTGCCCCGCCACGAGTTCGTGCCCGAGGACCTGCGGGGCATGGCCTACAACGACCACCCACTGCCCATCGGCCAGGGCCAGACCATCTCCCAGCCATTCATCGTGGCCTACATGAGCGAAGCCCTGGGTGTGAAGCCGGGGCAGAAGGTGCTGGAGATCGGCACCGGCTCCGGCTACCAGGCCGCGGTGCTGGCGGCCATGGGGGCCAAGGTTTACTCTATAGAAATACTGCCGGAGCTTTCCCGCCGGGCGGCTGCGGTCCTCAAGCGCCTGGGCTATGGGGCAGTGCGGCTCAAGGTGGGCGACGGCTACAAGGGCTGGCCGCAGGAGGCGCCCTTTGACGCCGTCATCGTCACCGCTGCGGCCCCGCACATACCGCCGCCGCTGGTGGAGCAGCTCAGGCCCGGCGGCCGCATGGTAATACCGGTGGGGTCCGGCGGCTACGAGGAGTTGACCCTGGTGGAAAAGGGGCCCCAGGGCAAGGTGAGCACCCGCGGCCTGATGGCGGTGCGCTTCGTGCCCCTGGTGCGGGAGAAAGAATAACCTCCGCCGATCCGCGGCGGCGCGCCAAGACAGCCCAGCCAACCTCAGCCCGGGAGTGTTTGTCATGAGCCAGAAGCTTGAGGCCAGCCAGAGCCGATTCATGCTGCCCGCCGACGAGGTGACGCCCGAGCACGTATGGCTGAACCGGCGGCGCTTCATCCAGGCCCTGGGCGTGGCCGGCCTGGGCCTGTCGCCCTGGCTGGGCGGCGGCCGGGCCCTGGCCGGGCCGGGCTTCACCCTGGAAGACACCCTCAAGGGCCTGGCTCCCCTGAAAAGCCGTCCGGACAAGCGCTTCGGCCTGGACCGGCCCCTCACCGCCCGCCGGGTGGCGGCCAGCTTCAACAATTTTTACGAGTTCACCCCCACCAAGAATGTGTGGCCCAAGGTGGAGCGTTTCCAGACCAAGCCCTGGCGCCTGGAGATCAGCGGCCTGGTCAAGAATCCGGTCACCTACGATGTGAAGGACTTGATCGCCGGCCAGAAGCTGGAGGAGCGGCTGTACCGCTTCCGCTGCGTGGAGGCCTGGGCCATGGCCGTGCCCTGGATCGGCTTCCCCCTGCACCGGCTCCTCAAACAGGCCCTGCCCCTGCCCCAGGCCCGCTACGTGCGCTTCCGCTCCTTCCTCAAGCGCGACCAGGCTCCGGTCCAGAACGACGGCTCCACCTACAACCTCTGGCCCTACTTCGAGGGCCTGACCCTGCCCGAGGCCATGAACGAGCTGGCCTTGGTGACCGTGGGCATCTACAGCCACGAGCTGCCCAAGCAGCACGGCGCACCCATCCGGGTGGTGCTGCCCTGGAAGTACGGCTTCAAGGGACCCAAGTCCATCACCCGCATCGAGTTGGTGGCCGAACAACCGCGCACCTTCTGGAACACCCTGGGGCCCGACGAATATGACTTCTGGTCCAACGTCAACCCGGACAAGCCCCACCCGCGCTGGTCCCAGAAGTACGAGCGCATGCTAGGCACCGGCGATTCGCGGCCCACCCAGCTCTACAACGGCTACGGCTCGTACGTGGCGCACCTGTACGCGGGGATGCAGGAGAGCGATCCCCGCTTCGGATTCGGCAAGGGTTAAGGTCGGTTATCCGCCTTCTTGAACCCACCCGCGGACACCCGGGCCTGTTCCCGGGCCGTGGCCAGTGCGCGCATTGACACGGCCAGCCTCTGAGCATAGTCTTTAGCGCCTGCCCATCCTTTGGCCGCCCCCGCGGTCCGGGAAGAGACATGCTCCAGCGCTGGTCACAAAGCAACGGCTACCGCCAGGTGCTGGCCATCGGCCTGCCCCTGGTGGTCAGTATGGGCTCCACCACCGTGATCCACTTCACGGACCGGATTTTCCTGAGCAACTACGCGGTGGACGCCATAGCCGCCGCCCTGCCCGCGGGCCTGTCCTCCTTCCTGTTCCTGAGCTTTTTCATGGGCGTGGCCAGCTACGTGAACGTGTTCGTGGCCCAGTACCTGGGCGCGGCCGCGCCCCAGCGGGTGGGGGCCGCGCTGTGGCAGGGCATCTACTTCTCCCTGTTCGCCTACGCCGCGCTCTCCCTGCTGTATTTCCTGGCCCCGGCCTATTTCGCGGCGGGAGGCCATCTGCCGGCAATACAACGCCTGGAGGTCACCTACTTCCGCATTCTCACCCTGGGCTCGGGCCTGGTGGTGCTCTCCACCACCCTGAGCTGCTTTTACTCCGGGCGGGGCCTGACCCGGCCGGTGATGCTGGTGAACCTGGCCGGAGCGGCCCTGAACGTCCCCCTGGACTATTTTCTTATCTACGGAGTGGGTTTTTTCCCGGAGTTGGGCATCGTGGGCGCCGGCCTGGCCACGGTGGCCTCCCAGGGGCTGGTGGCGCTGCTCTTGGCCCTGCTGATATTCACCCGGGAGAACAACCAACACTTCGCGGTTTGGCGCGCCCGGGCCTTTAACCGCGAGCTGTTCAGGCGCCTGATGCGCTTCGGCCTGCCCGGAGGGGTGCAGTTCTTTCTGGACATGTTCGCCTACACCTTTTTCGTGTTCATGGTGGGGCGCCTGGGCCGCGCCGAACTGGCCGCCACCAACGTCGTCTTCGCCATCAACACCTTGTCCTTTCTACCCATGGTGGGCCTGTCCATCGCGGTGAGCACCATGGTGGGCCAGGCCATCGGCGGCGGCCGGCCCCAGGAGGCCGTGGAGGCGACCACCAGCGCCCTGCACATCACCTTGGCCTACATGGGCTTGGTGGCCGCCTGCTTCGTGCTGTTTCCGCAGCCGCTGTTGGAACTGTTCCGGGGCGACGGCGCCGAGCCGGGCGAATACGCCCGCATCATGGCGCTGGGGGTGGTCCTGCTGCGCTACGTGGCGGTGTACACTCTCTTCGACGCCATGGCCATGATCTACTTCGGGGCCCTCAAAGGCGCCGGCGACATCCACTTCGTCATGAAGACCATCTTTATGCTCTCGCTCACGGTGATGATCCTGCCGCTGTATCTGGGCATTGAGCACCTGGGGGCCGGCCTGCACTTCTCCTGGGTCTGCATCACCCTGTACGCCATCCTGCTGGGCCTGGTCTTCCGCTGGCGTTACCGCCGCGGCCAATGGCAGAGCATGCGGGTCATCGAGCAGGGCGCGGGCGCTGAAGCCGGAGGTCAGGCATGAACCGCGCGGCCGCCTATCCGCCGCCCTGGCTGGGCTGGGCCCTTTGGGGCATCGGGGTCGTTCTTTACCTGGCGGGCTTTTACCAGCGGGTGGCCCCGGCGGTGATGACCACTGAGCTGATGCGCGACTTCAGCATCAGCGCCGCCTCCCTGGGCAACCTCTCGGCCTTCTACTTCTACGCCTACGTGGCCATGCAGATACCCACCGGCGTGCTGGCCGACCGCTGGGGGCCGCGCCGGCTGCTTGCCGCGGGCGCCGTGGTGGCCGGGGCCGGCTCGCTGCTCTTCGCCCTGGCCCCGGCCCTGATCTGGGCCAATCTGGGTCGTTTCTTGATCGGCGGCTCAGTGGCGGTGGCCTTCGTGGCCCTGTTGAAGCTGGCCAGCCACTGGTTCCCAGCCCGGCGCTTCTCCTTGGCCGCGGGCCTGGCCCTGTTTTGGGGGGTGGTGGGCGCGGTGGGCGGCGGAGTGCCGCTGCGGCTCATGGTGGACCACTTCGGCTGGCGGCCGGTGATGCTGGTCTCGGGCCTGGTGACCCTGCTTCTGGCCGCGGCGGCCTGGGCCTTCATCCGCGACGACCCCAGGGCCTGGGGCTACCGCAGCCACGCGCCGGAGCTGGGCTCCCCGGGCCAGGCGGCGCCGGGCCCCCTGGCCGGGCTGCGCCAAGTGCTGCGCTATCGCAACACCTGGCTCCTGGCCTGGGCCCCGGCCGGCATAGCCGGGCCGCTGCTGTCCTTCGCCGGACTGTGGGGGGTCCCCTTTCTGCAGGTACGCTACGCCCTGAGCCCGGCCTCGGCCGCGGCTCTCTGCTCCCTGCTGCTCATAGGCTTCGCCGTGGGCGGCACCCTGATGGGGGCCCTGTCCGAGCGCCTGGACCGGCGCAAGCCCCTGTTGTTGGTGGGCTGCGGCGTGGCGGCCTGCGGCTGGGCCCTGATGATATTCTTGCCCGGCCTGCCCGTTTGGGGCTTTGTATTTTGCGCGGCCAGCACCGGCCTGGCCAGCGGCAGCATGATCATCAGCTTCGCCTGGGGCAAAGAGTCGGTGCCCCTGCCCCTGGCCGGCACCGTGGCCGGGGTGATAAACATGGGCATCATGCTGGGGCCCATGATCCTGCAGCCGGCCATAGGCTGGGTCCTGGATGCCCTCTGGGACGGCCGCCTGGAGCGGGGGGTGCGGGTGTACAGCCTGGGGGCCTACCAAGGCGGCCTGGCCCTGATGTTGGCCTGGACCCTGCTGGCCGTTGGCTTGCTGCTCCTGGCCCGGGAGACCTTTTGCCGGCAACAAGCCTGAACCCCCTGGGCGGCTCGCCGGCCGGGCCGAGGTTGACTTTGCTTGCGGCCTGAGGGCATATTGCAGACGGAAAGGCCACTGATTCCAGCAAGGTAACTTCATGAGCCAGCCCCGCAAGGTCCTGCACGTCATCACCACTACCACCGTGGGCGGCGCCGAGGTGCAACTGGCCCGCCTGATCGCGGCCAGCGACCCCCGGCGCTTCCAGCACCTGGTGGTGGGTCTGACCCCGGAGGGCCTGTTGGCCGGCGAGATGCGCCGGGCCGGCGCGCAGGTGCTCAGCCTGGACCTGGAGCCCTCGCTGCACAAGGGGGTGGCCGGCCTGCTGCGCCTGGTGGCCATCATGCGCAACCAGCGGCCGGACTTGGTGCAGGGCTGGATGTACCACGCCAACCTTATGGCCCTGCTGGCCTCCCGCCTGGCCGGGGTGAGGCCGGTGATCTGGGGCCTGCGCTGCTCGGACATGAACCTGGGGCTGTACCGGCAGGGCACCCGCCTGCTGGTCAAGGTCTGCGCCCTGCTCTCCCGCTGGCCCACGGCCATCGTCTCCAACAGCCAGCGGGGGGTGGACTTCCACCTGCGCCAGGGTTACCCCGCCCAGACCATGCGAGTGATCTACAATGGCTTCCGCGTTCCGGCCGGCGGCGATGGCAAGCGCCTGGCTCAGGCCCCGCGCCGCCGCCTGGGCATGGCCAAGGATGACCTGTTGGTGGGGCACATGGCCCGCTTCGATCCCATGAAGGACCACGCCACCTTCCTGGAGGCGGCCACCCAGGTGGCCCGCCGCCTGCGCAATGTGCATTTCGTGCTGCTGGGCCTGGACATGACCGAGAGCAACCCGGCCCTGGAACGGGTGTTGAATCTGCCCCTGGCCGGGCGCTGCCACCTGCTGGGGCGCCAGGAGAACGTTACCCCTTGGCTGGCGGCCATGGATCTGCACGTGTCCAGCAGCGCCTTTGGCGAGGGGCTGTCCAACGCCGTGGGCGAGTCCATGGCCGCGGGCATCCCCAACGTGGTGACCCAGGTGGGGGACAACGTGCTGTTGGTGGGAGACACCGGCCGGTCGGTGCCCCCGCGGCGGCCGGCCGAGCTGGCCCAGGCCATGGAGGATATCCTGACCCTGCCGCGGGAGCAGCGTCTGGCCCTGGGTCAGCGGGCCCGCGCCCGCATCCAAGAAAAATTCTCCCAGCAAACCATGGCCCGGGCCTTTGACCAGCTATACGAGGAGCTGTTGACCTCCCAGGCGGCTGGCAGCCTGTTGCGGCCGGCGTTTTGGCCCCAGCCGGGGGGGAATTCATGAGCCGGCCGCACCGAGTGCTGCACGTGATCACCACCACCATGGTGGGCGGGGCGGAGATTCAACTGGTGCGCCTGATCGCGGCCAGCGATCCAGAGCAGTTCAGGCACACGGTGGTGGGCCTGGGGCCCGAGGGCCCCTTGGCCGAGGCCATGCGGCGGGCCGGCGCCGAGGTGGTGAACCTGGGCCTGGAGCCTACGGTGGGAGCGGTGCACAAGGGCGTGGAGCGCCTGGCACGCATCCTGCGCCGCATGCGGCCGGACCTGGTGCAGGGCTGGATGTACCATGCCAACCTGCTGGGCCTGGCCGCGGCCCGCTTGGCCGGGGTGGGGCCGGTGATCTGGGGCGTTTTCTGCTCCAACATGGAGATGGACAAATACGGCCCCAGCACCCGCCTGTTGGTCAAGGCCTGCGTGCTGGCCTCCCGGCAGCCGGTGGCCATCGTCTCCAACAGCTACGTGGGGGTGGAGTTCCATGTGGCCCAGGGCTACCCCCGGAGCACCATGCTGGTTATCCCCAACGGCTTTGACACCGAGAACTACCGGCCCGATCCGCAGGTGCGCGCCGAGCTGCGCGCGGAGCTGGACCTGAACCAGGAGCACCTGCTCATCGGCAAGGTGGCCCGCTTCGACCCCATGAAGGACCACCGGTCGCTGCTCAAGGCCGCCGCCGAGGTGATTCGCGAATTTCCCCGGGCCCGCTTCGTGACCCTGGGCCTGGGCATGGAGCCGAACAACCCCAAGCTGCGCGCCGCCGTGACCCCGCCCCTGGCCGGCCACTTTTTCCTGGAGGGCCGGCGCCAGGACGTGCCGCGCTGGCTCAAGGCCTTGGACGTGCACGTATCCTCCAGCGCCTTCGGCGAGGGCCTTTCCAACGCCGTGGGCGAGGCCATGGCCACCGGCGTGCCCAATGTGGTCACCCGGGTGGGGGACAGCGGACGCCTGGTGGGCGACACCGGCCTGGTGGTGCCGCCGCGCCAGCCCATGGCCCTGGCTAACTCGCTCAAGGCCGTCCTTTCGCTTTCTACCCAGGAGCGCCGGGACCTGGGCCTGGCGGCGCGGCGGCGCATCGTGGAAAAGTACTCCCTGGCGGTCATGGCCCGGGCCTTCCAGAACCTCTACCACCGCTTTCTGCTGCCCAGCCATGCCCACTGATCTACCCGCCCCGGCGGGTTTCGCCGCCGGGAAGCCTGGTCCCAGGATGGCACCGCCACCATGCGCCTGCCCGTAAAACTCAAGCAGGGCGCCTGGCCGGCCTGGCTGTGCCGCCTGCTGCCCAGCGGCCCGGACCCCACGCCCCTGGCCGGGCCGGAGCCGCCCGCCGGCCGGGCCGAGTTCGCCCGGCTGGTTTCGGCCCTGAAGGTGGGGGCCACCTGGAAGACCACCGCGCCCGGCCGGCACCGGGACGCGGACCAGGCCGCCCTGGGCCTGCTGGCCGCGGCCGAACCCACGGTCCTGGACGTGGGCGCCGCGGATGGGGTGACCAGCCTGGAGCTGATGGAGCAGATGCAGGGTTGCTTCGCCCGCTATTACGTCACCGACGCATTTCTGGAGGTGGGCTTTGCCCAGCAGGGCCGGCGCGGGTATTTTCTAGGGCCGGGGGGCGAGGTGCTGCTGGGGGTAGGCCCGCGTCTGCTGGCCTACGGCGAGATGGCCGGCGCCGGCCCCCTGAGCCGCTGGCTGGCCGGCCGCTTGTTGTCCGGCCCGGCGCCCGGCGTCCAGGCCCGGCGCTTGCGCCTGGTGCAGCCCGAGTTGGAGCGGGCCGCCCGCCAGGACCACCGCATTGTGATCCAAGCCTACGACGTGTTCCGGCCCTGGCCCGGCCCGCCGCTGGACCTGATCAAGGCGGCCAACCTGCTCAACCCGGAGTACTTCGGCCGCGAACAACTGGCCCTGGCCCTGGGCCATCTGTGGCGAAGCTTACGGCCGCAAGGGCTGCTGTTGTTGGTGGACAATGTAGGACCAGCACCGGAAGATATGTGCTTCAGCGTTTTGGGCAAAGGCCAGCGCCGCTGGGCCGTTCGGGCCCAGGCCCACGGCGGGGCGCGGGCCGCGGGCCTGGCCGCCGAGTTGGAGTACTGAGCATGCACCTTGACTGCACGCGCGCAATTTTCCCGAAGCCGGGCGGGGGCCATGCCTGAGGGCCTGCCGCCGGTTGCCCGCTTCGCCGCGCCCGCCGGCGCCGGCCCCCAGGAGGTCTGCCTGCGCTATTTCGACCATCTGCGCGCTCTCACTGCGCCCTTGGACCGGCCGGAGACGGCCCGCCAGTATAAAAGCCTCATCAAGATTTTCGGCGGCGACTTTGCGGGCCCGGCCTACCAGTACCGCCGCCATTTGCTGGCCAACCGCCTGGAGCCGGCCGCGGCCATGGTCCTGGCCCGGCCGCGGGGAACGCGCGTGCTGGATTGCGGCTGCGGCACCGGCTATCAATCCCTGCTCCTGGGCCTGCTGGGCGCGGAGGTGCAGGGGGTAGACGTCACCGAGCGCAGCGTGGCCATCGCCCAAGAGCTGGCCCAGGCCCACGCGGCCAGCGGCGCGGAGCTGGCCCTGCGCTTTTACTACCAGGACCTCTTTTCTTTTCTGGCGGCGCAGCAGGACCAGCCCCGCTTCGACCTGATCTGGGTGGCCGAGGCGGTGTCGCACATACATCCGCTGGAGGAGTTCTGGCCCCTGGCGCGGGCGGCCCTGGCACCGGGCGGCTGGCTGGGGGTGGGCGAGTCCAACGTGCGCAACCCGCTGGTGCGGCGGCAGGTGGACGTCGAGCGCCAGGACCATTTCCGCCGGCGCGGCCGGGCGCCCGAGGAATACCGCCAGGGAGACTATTGGCTGTTCCCGGCCCGCTTCAAGGACCCGGCCACCGGCCGCGAGTTGATGATGACCAACGAGCGGATGTTCAGCACCGCCAGCCTGAGGGCTATGCTGCGCGGCTACGGCTTCCGGCGCTTCCGGGTGCTATACCGCACCTTCGCCCCGCGGCCGGTCTATCGCTGGCCGGGCCCGGCCGCGGCCCGGGCCCTGGAGCGCCTGGGCGCGGCCACGCCCCTCATCAGGCAACTGGGGGCCCACTACGTGCTGCTGGCCCAGTAGGCGGAGGGCGGCGGTTGCCCGAGGCCGCGGCTTTTGGCACCATGACCCTGGCGGAGGACTGGCCGCCCCTTGACTTGGAGTCTATGCGGATATTGTCACCGGCTGAACAAAAACCAGCGCCCTTGCGGGTGTGTTTTCTGCTGCGCTCCCTGAACTACGGGGGCGCCGAGCGCCAGGTGGTGCTGCTGGCCCGGGAGATGGTGCGCCTGGGGCACCAGGTCTCGGTGCTGGTGTTCTATCCCCAGGGCCCCCTGGAGGCCGAACTGCGCCAGTCCGGCTGCTCGCTGGTGATCCTGGACAAGAAGGGTCGCTGGGACCTGCTGGCCTTTCTGCCCCGCCTGCTGCGGGCCATCCGGGGCCAGCGGGCCCAGGTGCTGCACAGCTACCTGGACGTGCCCAACGCCCTGGCGGTGTTGCTCAAGCCGCTGCTGGGCGGCCTGGCCGTGGTCTGGGGGGTGCGGGCCTCGGACATGGACCTGAGTCGCTACGGCTGGCTGGACCGACGGGTCTTCGGCCTGGAGCGGGTGCTGGCCCGGGGGGCGGAGCTGATCATTTGCAACTCCCAGGCCGGCCTGGAGCACGTGCGGGCGGCCGGCTTCCCCGACAAGCGCTTGCGGATGATCCCCAACGCCGTAGACACCGAGCGCTTTTGCCCCCAGCCCCAGGCCGGCCAGGAGCTGCGCCGGGAGCTGGGCCTGGGGACGCAGGAGCTGCTCGTGGGCCTGGTGGGCCGCCTGGACCCCATGAAGGACCACCCCAACTTCATAAAGGCCGCAGCCCTGGTGGCGGCCCAGGAGCCCCGGGCCCGCTTCCTGTGCCTGGGCGACGGCCCGGCTGAATACCGCAATCGCCTGGCCTCCCTGGCCGGGGGCCTGGGCCTGGCACAGCGCCTGCTCTGGCTGCCCGGGCGGGAGCGGGTGGAGCAGATATACAGAGCCCTGGACGTGCTGTGCAGCGCCTCCCTGTACGGCGAGGGCTTTCCCAACGTGGTGGCCGAGGCCATGGCCTGCGAGCGGGTCTGCGTGGTGACCCAGGTGGGGGACGCGGCCCAGGTGCTGGGCGGCTGCGGGCTGGTGGCGCCGCCGGGGGACCCCCCGGCCCTGGCCCAGGCCCTGCTGGGGGCCGTCCGCCTGGCGCCAGAGGAGCGCGCCGCCCTGGGCCAGCGGGCCCGCCGGCGCATAGTGGAGAACTTCAGCCCCGTCCTCCTGGCCCAGCGCACCTGCCAGGCCCTGACGCAGGCTATCCAGTCGCGGACCTAGCCGGCCCTGCCAGTGCGACCCAGTTTCCCAGCCAGACAAAGGGACGCAGCGAGACTACCGTGAGCAGAGGCAGCATGACTAGGTCCCGCAGGCGGTAGAGGGTGCCCAGGTTGGTCACCACCACGGCCAAGAGCAGTCCGATCCCCAGCACCCAGAACAGGAGCAGGCAGGCAGGCCGCAGCCGCCGGCGCAGGGCCGCGACCAGGCCCAGCACCGCGGCCGCCAGCAGGGCGTACCACAACAGGGCCTGGGCGGTGATGGCCAGCCGCAGCAGGTCGTTTCCCGCGCTGCTGGGCCAGCGCTGCCAGGGGTCGGGGAACAGGAACAGGTTGCGCAGGCTTGCCCCCAGCAGAACGGCCAGGGACTTGGGGCCGGTGATGATGAGCATGTCTTGGGGCGAGAGGCTGGCCGAGCTCACCGTTGCATAGAGCCAGCGCTTGGCCCAGAGTTGGTGCCAGCCTTTGAGGGCCGTCTGGCGCATCAACCGCAGCGTCACGTCCCACACCGAGGCCTGTTGCCAAACCGGAGGCTGGGCCTTTACCTCTGGCCAGGCGCCCTTCAGGCCGGCCTGCGGTTTGGACTTGGAGGCGGTTATCTTCTGATAATAGGTGGGCCCCAGGGGGTAGCAATAGCTGAGCCAGGACGCGCCGGCCACGGCCAGCCAGGCCGCCAGGATCACCAGGCCCCAAGCTGCCCGCTTTCTGCGCACCGCTTCGGCCAGGGCCAACAGGGCCCCGGCGCAGGCCGCCGCCAGCCCCAGCGGCACAAAGTCTTGGCGCAGGTTCATGGCCAGCCAGGCGCAGGGCGCCAGGCCCAGGGCGGCCTTCCAAAGGTCGCGCCGGTCCAGGGGCTGCACCAGGCTGACCAGCAGAAACAGCATGGCCATGACGCACAAGAGAAAGATGGAGTCCTTGAGCAGAACCGAGGAGTAGGCCAGGGAGGGGGGCCACAGCGCCACCAACAGGGCGGCAAAGGCCGCCCCTGCGGGCCTCCGCCCCAGGCGAACCGCCAGGCCGTGGGCCAACAGGCTCATAAGAAAAAAGCACAGGGCATTCAGGGCCACACCCACCAGGGGATGGGGGACGGTCAGGTGGTAGAGGGCGCCCAAGAGCAGGGGATAGCCCAGGTACTCCGGGGTCAGGCCCGGTGAAAAGTCAGGGAGCTGGCCCCGCCAATACCGCGTGAACGAACGGGCGGTCTCATGGTAGCGCACGGAGTCCGGCGCCAGGAGCCTCTGACCCACGGCCTGCAGGGCCAGCTCCGGGCTGGGCTGGCCGCTGGCCCAGAAAAGGCCGCCGCCCAGGAACAGGCGCAGCAAGGCGGCCAGCGCCAAGCACAGCAGCAAGCGCCGCCCCAGCCGGCCGGGCCTGGCGTCGGTCGCCCGCAGGCGGGAGTCTGCCGGGGGGGCGGTCTGCGTGGAAGCGGCGTCCATTTTCATCCGGCCGGGGCTAAGGCGTGCCCAGAAGGTGTATCACGGGCAGGTTTTGCATCAAATGAGCCAACTGCAGGGGCGTGTATCCTGCCTGGTCCACGGCCTGGCGGTCGGCCCCGGCCTGCACCAGGTCGCGGGCGTTCTCTAGGGAATAAGGGCTGGATGTGACGTAGGCGGCCAGGTGCAGGGGGGTGTCGCCCCAGTTGTTGACCGGCGAGTGGGACCGGCCGCGGACCAATAATAGAACCAGAGTCTGTTTGCCCATGCCCCAGGCTGCTGCGTGCAGGGGCGTGTTGCCGCAGGCGTCCCGGGCCAGGGGGTCGGCGCCGCGGTCCAGGAGCATTTTGGCCATGGGCAGGTCGTTTTGCGCGGCGGCCAGATGCAAGGCGGTGCGGCCCATGAAGCGGGCGTTGATCAGCCCGGGATGCTTGTCCAGGATGCTGCGGGCCCGTTCGAGGTCGCCGCTGGCCACGGCCCCCATCAAGGGGTTGGGTGCGGGTTGCAAATAGAGGCAGAGCGCGAACAGGCCCGCTACGACCAAGCCCAGGGCCAGGGACCGCAAAACAGCCCAGGGAAGCTTAGAATTCATGGCTGCCCCTCTCCTATGGCCTTTGACGCCGGGGCCGCGCGCCAGGGTTCAGCCCCGCAGGAAAAACTGTTTTTGGATGCTCACCTCGGCCGTGGCCAGCACCTGGGCCATGCGTTCGCCGGCGCGCCCGTCGCCGTAGATGGAGGCCGAAGGGTAGGGGCCATGGGCCACCTGGGCCCGGATGGCCTCGGCGATGCCCTGCGCGGTGTAGCCCGCGTCGGCTACGTTAGGCCCGCGGGTGCGGCCGGTCTGCCGGGAGCCGATGTTTACCGCGGGCGTGCCCAGGAAGGATCCCTCCCGGATGGCGCTGGAGGAGTTGCCCACCAGACAGGCGCAGTTAGCGATCAGGGTCACGTAATCCTCGGGCGTGAAGTTGCGGTAGAAGTGGATGGGCGCTTCGGGGTTGCGCTCCCGGAACATGCGCAGGCCCTTGGATATGTCGTCGCTGCCGGCGTCCACGTTGGGCCACAGCCATACGGTCTGCATCCCGGCCTGGTTCACCGCCGCCAGGGTTTGGTTGATCTGGTCTATGCCCTGGCCGAACTCGGTGGTCACCGGGTGCTGCAGCACCACCAGGTAAGGCCGGTTCAGGTCCATGGCCGGACCCACCCCGCCATAGCGGGCGAAGAACTCCGGGCCGATCTCTTTGGGCGCCCGGGCGGCCAGGTCAATGGCCGGGCAGCCGGTGACGAAGATGCGCGCCGGGTCCTCGCCCATGCGCACCAGGATGTCGGCCGCCTCCTGGTTGGCCGGGAAGTGCAGATGGGCCAGCTTGCTGATGGCGTGGCGCACGCTTTCGTCAATGGACCCGCTCACCTCGCCGCCCTGGGTGTGGGCCAGGCAGATGTTCATGTAGCTGGCGGCCACGGCGGTGCCCATGGTCTCGAAGCGGTCGGCCACGGTGACCACCACATCCGGCCGCAGGTTCTCGAACAGGGTGGCCAGCTCCTGGATGGCCAGGCCGGTGGACTTGGCCATGGTGGTGAGGTTCTCGCCCTCCACGATGGAGTACACTCGAGCGTTGACCGGGAAGCCGTCCCGCTCGATGACGTTGACCACCTGTCCGAAGCGGTACAAGAGGCCCGAGGCCCCTACGATGAGCTGCAACTCCAGATCGGGATGCTTCTGCACCGACTCCAAGAGCGACTTCACCCGGCCGTAGTTGGCCCGGCTGGCCACGATGGTGCATATCTTGCGCTTTGCCAACTCAGTCCTCTATGTCTTCCCACCGGAGCAGGCGGCGGTCCTCAACCGGTCGGGCCAGGCGTTTGCCGATCAAGCGGGCCATATCCTCGTGGGGTATGCCGCCGCCGGGCTTTTTCAGGGTCAGGTCCCCGGCCGAGAGCCGGTGGCCGGCCGGCCGGTCCTGGATTAAGGCCAGGCTGCGGCCGAACTGGGCCCGCAGCGGGGCCTTGTCCGCGGCCAGGGCGTCCTTGTCCAGGGGCGCGGCCAGGGTGAAAAAGGCGTCCCGGGCCTGCGCCAGCAGGCTTAGCTCCGCCGGGGTGAGCGAGGCCGCGGCGTCCGGGCCGAACATCTGCCGGTCATAGGTGATGTGCACCTCGAGGATGGCCGCGCCGCGGGCCAGGGCGGCCAGGGCCGGGAATAGGCTGCCCGAGTGGTCCGACAGCCCAGCCGGCGCGCCGAAGCGCCGCCCCATCTCCTCCATCAGGTTCAGGCCCACCTGCTCCAGGGGCACCGGGTAGGCCGTGGTGCACTGCAACAGGGCCAGGGGGCAGCCGCGGCCGCGAAAGAAGGCCACCACCCTCTCCAACTCCGGCCAGCCGCTCAGGCCCGAACTGAGGATCACCGGCTTGCCGGTGGCGGCCATGAACTCCAGCAAGGGCCGATGGCCCAGCTCGCCCGAAGCCAGCTTCCAGGCCTGCACCTCCAGCTCCTCCAGCAGCTCGGCCGCCGGCAGGGAGAAGGGCGAACTCAGAAACAACAGCCCCTGATCGCGGCAGTGCTGGGCCAGGCCGCGCCACTGGGCGGGGGTGAACTCCATGCGTCGCCAATAGTCGTAACGGGTGTCGTCCTGATAGGAGAACTTGACCCGGAACTGCTCGTCAAGGGTGCTCTCAGCCGCGGCGATGTGGGTCTGGAACTTCACCGCGTCCACCCCGGCCCGGGCGGCGGCCTCTATGTAGCTGTGGGCCAGGCCCAGGGAGCCGTCGTGGGCCTGGGCCACCTCGGCCACGAGCAGGGCCTTGTGGCCCTGGCCGATGAGCCGGCCCCCTATGTCGATCACAGTCTGGTCCATGGCCCCTGCCGCGGAAAATATGGCCCGCCGCCGGACCGCCAAAGGTCCGCCGGCTAGCACCCCTTACTGGCGAATCATTCTAGCAGCCTGGCCCCAGCGGGTAAAGCAGGGCCTTGGCCAGGCCCCGCTTGCCAGCGGGGCGGCCCAAGGTTATATACTGGCCTCCAAGCGGCCGCCGCCGGCCCTGGGGAGTACAGATGCGCCTGGTTTACCTCTCGGATGCGCCCTTGCCCTCGCGCATGGCCTACAGCGTGCATGTCATGAAGATGTGCCAGGCCTTTGCCTCCCTGGGGCATGAGGTCACGCTGCTGGCCGTGGATAACCGCGGCCAGGAGGACCTGGCCGGCGGCGATCTGTTCGCGCACTACGGCGTGCGGCCCATCTTCCAGATAAAGACGCAGCGGTTCCCGGCCTTCAAGGGCGGCTGGCTGCTGCACGCCTGGCGCTCGGCCCGCCTGGCCGTGGGCCTGCAACCAGACCTCCTGTTTGGCCGTTATCTGCGGGGCCTGTTCCTGGCCTGGCTGCTGGGTCACCGCTCGGTGTACGAGACCCACCTGCCCCCGGCCCGCCTGGACCCGGTGTCGCGCCTGATGTTCCGCGCGCTGGAGCGGAAGGGCGGCTTCAAGATGCTGGTGGTGATCTCCGACGTGCTGCGCCGGCTGGCCGAGGAACAGTGTGGCCTGCGGCCCATCCTGGTGGCCCACGACGGCGCGGACCTGCCCGCCGCTGATGAGCCGCCCGCGGCCCCTCTGCCGGGCCGCTTTCCGGTGGGCTACTTCGGCAACCTCTACCCTGGCCGGGGCATCGAGCTGATACTGGCCCTGGCCCGGCTGGTGCCCGAGGCCAGCTTCCATCTGGTGGGCGGCCGGGAGCAGGAGCTGCGCCAGCGCCTGCAAACCCAGGCCCCGGCCAATGTGACCCTGCACGGGTATGTGTCGCCGGCCCAGGCCCTGGCCATGCAGCGCCAGTGCCGGGCGCTGCTGATGCCCTACCAGCGGGTGGTCTCGGTGCCGGGTCTGGGCGACACCAGTCAGTGGATGAGCCCCCTGAAGATGTTCGAGTACATGGCCAGCGGCGCGGCCATCATCTCCTCGGACCTGCCGGTGCTGCGGGAGGTGCTGCGGGGCGGCGACAACGCCCTGCTGGCGCCGCCGGATGACGCTGAGGCCTGGGCCCAGGCCTTGCGCCGCCTCATGGCCGACCCGGAGCTGGCCGGCTCCCTGGCCCAGCGGGCCTACGACGACCTGGCCCGGCACTACACCTGGCAGGGCCGAGCCCGCCTGATCCTGGAGCACCTGGCCGAGCAAGCGGGCGGCTTGCCAGGAGGCCGCGCAAGGGGCTAAGTTGTCAGAGGAGCGGAGGTGGGGAGGCATGGTTCGCATTCTCAATGTGGAGCCCAGGGACTTCACCGAGCCGGCCCGGCGGGTGCTTCTAGGCCTGGGCGAGCTGGTGGAGGAGGAGCTGGACCGGGAGCAGATGCTCCGGCGGCTGCCCGGCTTCCAGGTGCTAATCGTGCGCCTGGGCCACCAGATAGACGCCCAGGTCCTGGACAGCGCCCCGGGCCTGCGCTGCATCCTCAGCGCCACCACCGGCCTGGACCACATAGACCTGGAGCAGGCCCGGCAGCGGGGCCTGACCGTGCTCAGCCTGCAGGGCGAGTGGAAGTTCCTGGAGTCGGTGAGCGCCACGGCCGAGCACACCTGGGGCCTGCTCTTGGCCCTGGTGCGCCGGATACCGGCGGCCTTTGCCGCGGTGCGCGGCGGCCGCTGGGACCGCGACGCCTTCAAGGGCCGCGAACTCATGGACCGCCGTCTGGGCTGCGTGGGCCTGGGCCGCCTGGGCCGCAAGGTGGCTGGCTACGGCCTGGTCTTCGGCATGCAGGTGGCGGCTTATGACCCGGACCCCATCAAGTGGCGAGACGGGGTGCGCCGGGTGGAAAGCCTGGAGCGGCTCCTGGCCGGCAGTGATGTGCTCAGCCTGCACCCCCCGCTCAACGAGCAGACCAGGGGCATGATCGGCAAGCGGGAGATGGAGCTGCTGCCCGAGGGCGCGGTGCTCATCAACACCGCCCGGGGCGGGCTCATTGACGAGGCGGCGCTGCTGGCGGCCCTGAGCAGCGGCCGCCTGGCCGGTGCGGCCCTGGACGTGCTGGCCTCTGAGACGGGCAAGGGCCTGCCCCACAGCCCGCTTCTGGCCTATGCCCGGGAGCACGACAACCTGATCATCACGCCCCACCTGGCCGGGGCCACCAAGGAGTCCATGGCCAAAACCGAGCTGTTCATGGCCAAGAAGCTGGCCGCCTGGCTGCAGGGGCAGGTCTGGGCCGGGGCCCGGCCATGAGCGCCGCCAAGGTGCTGACCGTGATCCCGGCCCGGGGCGGCTCCAAGGGGGTGCCCCGCAAGAACGTACGCCTGGTGGGCGGCCGGCCGCTCATCGCCTGGACCATCCAGTGCGCCCTGGCCGCGCGGCAGCTGTTCCACCGCGTGATCGTAAGCACCGACGACCCCGAGACGGCCGAGATCGCCCGGCGCTTCGGGGCCGAGGCGCCCTTCCTGCGGCCGGCCGAGCTGGCCGGCGACCAGGTGCCCACCCTGCCGGTGTTGCAGCACGCGGCGCGCTTCGTGGAGGAGGCCGACGGCCTGACCCTGGACTGGGTGATGCTCCTGCAGCCCACCGCGCCCCTGCGCGCGCCCCAGGACATCGCCGGCGCCCTGGAACTGGCCCTGGCCGGCGGCTGCGACTCGGTGATCAGCGTGGTGCAGGTTTTTGACGTGCACCCCATCCTGATGAAGCGCATCGAAGACGGTGTGCTGCTGCCCTTCTGCATCGAGGAAAAAGAGGGCACCCGCCGCCAGGACTACCAACCGTCGGCCTACATGCGCAACGGCGCCATCTACCTGACGCGGCGAGAGGTGCTCCTGGAGCAGAACTCCATCTGGGGCCGGGTGATCCACCCCTACGTCATGCCCGAGGAGCGCTCCCTGTCCATTGACAGCGAGCAGCACCTACAACTGGCGGACCTGATTCTATCGGGAAAAAAGATTAGCCCGGATATCTCATGAAGGCCGGGCGTCCGGCTTCGCCAGCCCCCGGCATACTGTGTTGCCGGCTTCGCTCGCGCCTGGATGTAGCTTTGGCTACACCTGCGGCGCTCGCTCGCCAGACGCCTTGTCTGCCGGCGGCTGGCTGTGCCGGGCAGGGTACAAACCGTACCCGGCAGATTGCAATGATTTTCCCTAACCGCCACGCGCATAAAGCCTAGATTACAATACCGCCCAGCCCTCACGAAATATCCGGGCTGGGCCCCGCCTCTCACCAGGCGGTCCAGCCGCCGTCCACCACCAGGTTGACCCCGGTCATGTAGGCCGCGGCCTCGCTCAGAAGAAACACCGCCGCGCCGTCGAAGTCGGTGAAGGCGGCCATGCGCCCCAGGGGCGTGCGGGCCTGGTAGGCCTGGTGAAAGGCTTCCTCCTGGCCGTCATAGACCCCGCCGGGAGTGAGGCAGTTCACCCGCACCCCGGCCGGCCCCCACAGGGCGGCCAGGTGGCGGGCCAGGGCGATGAGGCCGCCCTTGCTGGCCGAGTAGGCGGCCGGGCAGCTCAGGGGGTCGCCGCCGCCGTAGATGTTGCCCGCGCTGGTGGAGCCCTCATAGATGCGCTGGTCCGGGGCCACCACCCCGTACACGCTGGCCGTGAGCACCACGCTGCCTTGGCCGGCCGGCAGCATGAGCTTGCCCGCCTCCCGGCAGCAGAGGAAGGCCCCGCCCAGGTTGGTTTCCAGCACTCGCCGCCAGGTCTCCCAGGGGTACTGGTCAAAGGGTCGGTAGTAACCTGAGGGCTTGGCCATGACATTGTAGACCAGACCGTCCAGGCGGCCGTATTCCTGGCCCAGGCCGGCGAAGGCCTGCACCACGCCGGCCTCCTGGGTCACGTCCATAGCCAGGCCGGCCAGCCGGCCGCCGATCTCATCGGCGATGGCCCGAGCCAACTCCTGGCAGCGGCCGCTGTCCTGGTCGGCGATGAGCACCTGGGCCCCGGCCCGGGCAATGGCCGCGGCCATGCGCCGGCCGATGCCGCCGGCCCCGCCCACGATGAGCACCACCCGGCCACTCAGGTCGAAGATGTCGCGGGCCTCGCTCATGGCCGCTCCTCCTGCTCGCGGGCCAGCAGCGCCTCCAGCACCTGGAAGTCCAGCTCGCTGTCCAGGTCCAGGGCCCGCTCCCGGGGCACCTCGTAGAGCCGGGTGCGCCGGGGCAGGCGGGCGGCCTCCTCCATGAGGGCGGCGCGCCTGTAGGCCCAGACCACAGTGTTCAGGTCCCAGACCGGCGGCGCGTCCTGGCGCCGGCCCACCCCGCCCGGCAGGGGAGCGAACAGATCCACGTAGCCATTTCGCGGCCGCACCATGTTGAAGTAGGGGCTGCGCTGGGCCGGCGAGCCGCTGACCACCGCGTCGCAGTCCGGCGCGGCCAAGAGCCTGAGCGCCGCCTCCACGTCCTCCACCCGCCGCAGGGGCGCGGTGCAGTCCAGCAGCACCAACACCGCCACCGTCTGGCCATAGTGCGCCTCGCAGGCGGTGATGGCGTGCTGCATCACCGGCAGCATGGGCGCAATGTCGCTGGCCAGCTCGGCCGGCCGCATAAAGGGCGCCTCGGCCCCGTGCTCGCGGGCCGCGGCGGCGATGGCCTGACTGTCGGTGGAGACCACCACCTTGTCAACGGAAGGGCAGGCCAATCCGCAGGCGATGGCGCGGGCGATGAGCGGCCGGCCGGCCACCGGGCGCAGGTTCTTGCCCGGCACGCCCTTGCTGCCGCCCCGGGCCGGGATCAGCCCCAAGGTCAGGCCTCGGCTCATGGTTGCACCGTCCTTTGCTCGGCTGCGACCCGCTTGGCGGCCAGGGCCAGGCGGGTGGCGGCGAGGCCCTGGGCCAGGCTTACCCGCGGCTCCTCCCGGCCGGCCAACACGGCCAGCCAGTGGCGCATCTGGGCCCGGAACAGGTCGTCGCGAGTGAAGCCGGGCGGGTCGCTCAACCGCTGCGGCACCTGGCCCGGCCGTTGCAGCTCCAGCCAGCCCGCGTCCTGCTGCCACATGATGATGCCGCCCTCGCCGATGACCTTGAGCCAGCGGGTGTAGCCGGGCTGGATGCAGTCCAGGTGCACCTGGCTCAGGCCGCCCGAGGCGTGGCTGATGCTGATCTCGGCCAGGTCCTCGGCGTCCATCTCCAGGCCGGAGAGGCGGCCGGCCGCACAGGCCACGCCCTTGGCCGGCCCCAGGCAGGCCAGGGCCAGGTCCAGCTCGTGCACCAGCTCCAGGATCACGCCGCCGCCCAGCTCGGCCCGGGCGGTCTGCGAGGCGCGGTAGTCCGCGCCCGGCCGCCAGTCCGGCAGCCACTGACCCACCTCGGCCCTGAGCGACAGGGGCCGGCCGATGGCCCCTTGCTCCAGCCAGGCGCTCAGTTGCCCGAAGGCGGGGTGGTAGCGCAGTTGCAGACCCACCAGCACGGGCAGGCCGCGGCTGGCCACCTCAGTCGCCAACTCCTCCAGGCCCGCCTCCTGGTGGCCCACCGGCTTCTCCAGCAGAAAGGGCACCCCGGCCCGGGCCAGGGCCAGGGCGGTTTCCAGGTGCCGGCTGGTGGGGTTGGCCACCAGCGCGAAGTCGGGCCGCTGTTCCAGGGCCTGTTCCAAAGTGCCGAAGGAGCGGCCGCCGGCCGAGGCCAGCTCCGGCACTTGGGCCGGACCCTGGCCAGAGCGCAGGGCCAATATCTCAGTATGGGGCGCCAGCTCGCGCAGGATGCGCAGGTGCCGCCGGCCGATGGAGCCCAGGCCTATGAACAGCGCCCGCACTAGGCCTCTCCTCGCGCCAGGGAGATTAAATGCCCAGCGATGGCCCGGCCCGCCGCGCCCTGGTTGGGGCCCAGCTCCTCGGCGGCCACCAGGGCCCGGCCCTCGCGCCGCATTTCCGGGTGCAGCAGGGCCTCGTTGATGGCCGCGATAAGCTCCTCCGGACCCTCGGCGGTGCGCTCGGCCCCGCGCCGGCAGATGCGCACGATGTGCTCCAGGGTGTAGACCGAGCGGTCCTCGGCCCCCAGGTGCACGTTGTGCGCGTGCATGATGAAGTTGACGATGGGCAGGTCCACGGCCGAGGCCTCCAGCATGAGCGTCGAGTAGTAGTTTACCAAAACCGCGCTGTGGGCCAGCATGGAAGCCAAATCCACGATCTCGCAGGCCGGCATGTCCGAAGCCAACTTGGTGGAGAGAATGCGGGGCCGGTTGAAGGCCACAAAGGGGTACTGGTCCTGGATGGCCTGGTACTGGTCCAGCACCTTTTGGAACTTGAGGCCGCGTCCGTCGCCCTGGAAGTGGTTGGGGTGCAGGCGCACCAGCAGCGAGCAGGGCAGGGCCAGGCGGCCGCCGGCGATGGCCTCGGCCAGCAGGCGGATGTAGTCCGGCGTCCAGGGGAATTTGTTGGGGGTGCGGGTGCCGAAGAAGATGATCTTGCGCTCCGGGTCCAGGCCGAAGCGGGCGCAAAGATCAGCCCGGCTCAGCCAGCGTTCCGGGTGGCGGTAGATGTCAAAGTGGGCCACCCCGCCCACGAAGACCTTGGCCGGGTCCACGTCGTAGTAGCGCACCAGCTCGTCCTTCATGATCTCGGTCCAGGCCACGATGTGCTCGGCGGTGGCGCCGGGCAGGCCCTTGCCGCTGGTGTTGTCCCAGCTCAGGATCACGGCGCAGCGCCGGGCTCCCTGCCGCTTGGCCTCGCGCATGAGGTACTGGTCATAGTCGAAGTAGCCCAGGCTGGTGGTGATGACCAGGCCCGGCCGATGGCGCGCGAACAGCTCTTGATGGGCCCGGCCCACAAAGCAGCGCTCCTCCAGGGCCACCAGCAGCCGCCGGGCCCAGCGCCAGCGCATCAGGGGACGGCGCAGCAGGTTGATCAGCCAATAGCGCAGCCTAGCCTTGGGCCCCTGGGCGTAGCAGATGTTCTCGAAGGCCTTGAAGCGCGCGCCCAGCGAGCCCTGGTCGTGCCGGCCGGGCATGGCGTACCAGCGCAGCTCCTTCAGGAATATCTGCGCCTGGCTGCCCAGGAAATAGCGCCGGCAGGCCGCGAAGTCGAAAAGCTCCACCACCGCGCCAACGGCCTCGAACTCCCGGCGGAAGTAGTCCTCATCGGCGTTGGGCGAGAGCACCACCACCTTGAGCCCGGCCGCGATCAGCTCGGGCAGGATGTCGCTGCGCAACAGATAGCGCGCCCCGAAGCCGGAGTTGACGGCGATGAAGATGGTGTGGGGTTTGTTGGTCATGCCGCCTGGTCAGGCCGGGGGGGCGTTCTTCAGTTCGTCCAGAAGGCTGCGGCAGGCGGTGTCCAGCATGCGGATGTCCACGCTGTAGGCCAAGAAGCGGAAGCCTTCCTGTATCCGGCGCCGCAGCTCGGCCGGGTCCGGCTCCACCACGTGCAGGCCGGCCGGCTTGCCGCTGCGCGCGGCCTCGGCCAGGATGCGCTGCATGGCCGCCTTCATGTCCTGGTGGTCGAAGTCCCCGGGCCGGCCCATGGAGCCGGAAAGATCGTAGGGGCCCACGATGCAGCCGTCTACGCCATCCACCGCCAGGATGGAGGCCAGGTTTTCCACGGCCTGGACGTGCTCGATCTGCACGATGACTACGGCCTCGTCCTCCAGCCAGCGCCGATACTGGGCAAAGGCCGCGCCATAGCCCTGGGCCCGGCCCAGGCCCACCCCCCGCTGGCCCCGGGGCGGATACTGCACGGCCCGCACCGCCGCCTCGGCCTCCTGGGCGCTGTTGACCATGGGCACGATGACGCCGTGGGCGCCGGCGTCCATGAGGCGTTTGATCTGCACTGGATCGTTGGCCGACAGGCGCACCAGGGGGGGCACGCCGCACAAATCTATGGTGCGAATCAGCTCACCTGCCTGCTCCAGGGAAATGGTGCTGTGCTCCAGGTCCACCACCAGCCAGTCAAAGCCGGCCCGGGCCATGATCTCGGCGATGCCGGGATGGCCCAGGGTGATCCAGGAGCCAACAGTAAGGCCGCCGGCGGCGATCTTTTTCCTGAGGCTGGGTGAAGACAGGTGCATAATTGACAGCCTAACTTAAGGACCCCCAGGGGAAACGTAATTTTAAGATATATGCTGCGCGGTTCCCAGTCAACGAGCTTGCGCGGGCAAGCCGCGCAGCTTGGCCTGGAACCAGTCCTGGCTATCCAAGAGGTCCGCCAAGGCCAGGGCAAAGAGGGAGGCCCCCTGAGGGTTGTAGTGGGAGGCGTCCACGTAAAGCGTTTCGGAGCCGGCGTTCTGGAAGATGTGGGAGAAGTCGTGCAGACCAGGCACTCCGGCCATGCGGCCGCGCAGGTAAGCATAATAAAAGCGGCGCTGCCGGGTTTGCAGGGTGGGCTCCCCTTGAGGGGTGGCCAAGAACCTTCGCTCCCGGGGAGTGGGGGGCTTGCCCATGCTCAGCACCGGCCGCAGCAGGGCTATAAAACCGCTGCCTGCATTGCCGGCCACTGCGCCATAGTCCTTGACCACCTTCAGATAATTTTCTCCCCGGAGGCGCAGGTGGTCCTTGTCTAGCTTCTGGGGGGCGGCGGGCGACGGGGCGATCTTGCGGTGCTGCTCGGTGATTAGTTGCGAAAGCCATTGCTCGCTGCCGAACCGGGACAGGAGCAACTGTATTACCCGGCCGGTGTTGGTGCGAGAAAAATAATAGTTAACGTCGGCCCTTAGATCCGGGGGAATCTGCTTCCTTATGTGTTGGTTTACAAAATCTTCCATTTCAATTTGGTATTTGTTCTTAAGAGGCTGGGAGATGCCCAGGGGGCCCTGCCTAGAGGGCACGGTGATGTCATTGGGCCCGCTGACCGCTATAACCGCGTCCGGTTGGAAGCCGCGCAGGTACAAAATATAAAACATCATCTGCTGAAAGGTGTTGTAGCCCCGCACGCAGGCGTTGATTACGTTGATCCTGCGGCCGGGGTGTCGGCGGCGCAGCTCCTGTTGCAGGCGGGAGGGCATGGTCCATTCCGGACGCTGGTTGCCGATGCCAAAGGTGGCGCTGGCCCCAGTGACGATGATGCGAAGCTCTCCTGGCTGCTTTTTAAGGGTGAGGTTCTGGGCGGTGGTGTTGAAACCGAAACGGTCCAAGACGATGAGGGTGGAGGTGTCGTAACGCTCAGAGAAGTCCTCCCACTTGAACCCGTGCGGGGTGACATAGCGCCAGCCGCACAGGCCGTCGTAGTATTGAAAATTCGACTCCTGCTGCACCCGCTCAATGCCCTTGTAGCGCAGCACCAAGAAGCAGGCCAGCTCCAGCAGCAGCAGGAACGCAACCGCCAAGGCAAGGCTCAGCAAGAGGGGCGAGCGCTGCTTTGCCGACGGCTGGGGGGCGCTTCCTGTCTTGTCTGCGAACATACCCTTGATCCCTGGAATCGAGCAGAGATTCCGCGGAGGAGGAGCCGCCTAGAATTCAAAATATATGAACTGGGAGGTGCGCTCCACCGCCCCGAAATATAATAGCAGCAGTATGGCCCCCCAGCGCAGGCCATAGCCCAATCCCCTGCCCCAGTAGGTGGCCGGCTGCTTGAGTTTCTGCACGTACTGAGAACTGCCGAACAGGTGGCTGGCGTACAGCAGGAAGCACAGCAGGGCAAAGAAGCGGTAGTTGCCCTGCAGCGGCGCCAGCCAGTCGCCGGGGTGGGCCAGCATGCGGCCGAGAATGCTCAGGGCGCTGTCTATAGACGGCGCCCGGAAGAACACCCAGCCCAGGGTCACCAAAGTGAAGGTCAGGGCCACCCCCAGGGCGCCGGCCGCCGGGCCGGCGACCAGGGGCTCCTCGGGCCGCTTCCGGCTTGCCACCCGCAGCAGGTCATAGCCCATGATCAACAGCCCCATGAACAACCCCCAGGCCACGAAATGCCAGGCCGCACCGTGCCAAAGCCCGGCGATGAACATCACCAGCATTATGTTCAGGTATTGGCGGAGCTTGCCCTTGGCGTTGCCGCCCAGGGGGATGTACAGATAGTCGCGCAGCCAGGAGGAGAGGGTCATGTGCCAGCGCCGCCAGAAATCGCGCGGGTTGCTGGCGCAGTAGGGGTAGCGGAAGTTCTGGCTGAGCCGCACGCCGATCAGACGGCCGCAGGCCAGGGCCATGTCCGTGTAGGCCGAGAAGTCCAGGTATATCTGGAAAGAGAAGCACAGGGTGGCCAGCCACCACAGGCTGCCGTCCAGGGAGGAGGCGGGCAGGGAATAGATATGGTCCACAAAGATGCCCAGGCGGTCGGCAAAAACCACTTTCTTGACCAGACCCCGCAGGAAAAGGTACACCGCCTCCGTGGTCTCGGCGGCGTCGGGCACGTGCTTTTGCTCCAGTTGGGGCAGGATGTTGTGGCCGCGCTCGATGGGGCCGGCCACCAACTGGGGGAAGAAAGAGATGTAAAGGGCATAGGTGCCGAAGTTGCGCACCGCCGACAACCCTCCCCGGTAAACGTCAACCACGTAGGCCACGGACTGGAAGGTGTAAAAGGATATGCCCACCGGCAGCAGGAAACGCATGGCCTGGGGATCAATGAACGCGCTGAGGTCCAGGCCCAGCAAGCCGTGCACCTGGCTGAGGGCGAAATGGGAGTACTTGTACACGGCCAGCACGGCCAGGGGCGAGGCGATGCCCGCCAGCAGCCAGAGCCGCCGGCCCGCCAAGGTAGCGGCGTGCCGCATCAGGTGGGCGGCGGCATAGGTGGCCAGGGTGCAGAAGCCTAACAGGAATATGTAGTACCAGGTGCTGCAGGCATAGAAGAAATAGGAGGCCACCAGCAGGAACCAGCGGGCGGCCCGCCAGGGCAGCAGCCGGTGGCCCAGCAGAACCGCCAGCATGAAAAAAAGGAAGGTGTAGGTGTGGAAGAGCATCAGGAGTTAAAAGACCGGCTGGCCAGAGGCGCGGCAGCAGACGGGCTCCCCTGAGTTATGGAGGTAGGGGGCGGGGAGGTCGGGTTGCGCTGAAAAACATGCTCCCTGGGGCATAGGTTATGCGTCCACGCTGGCCTTGGCGGTTTAGGCTTCAAAGGCGTCGGCCCGCGCGACTAACGCGACGCAGCCCCGCTTTTGTAGATCAGCCAATTAGAGATTAGGTGGTCAATGATGACGTGGATGTCCTCCACGGGTCCGTAGTCGCCGGCCGGCGTCTGCGCGTGGATGGCCACGTCGCAGAACTCCTTGAGCCTGCCGCCGTCGAAGCCCAGCATGCCCATGACCGCGCCGCCAGCCTCCTTGACCCATCTGGCGGCGGCCACCACGTTGGGCGAGTTGCCGCTGGCGGATATGGCGATGAGCTTGTCTCCCGGACGGTAATGAATCTTCAACTGGTTAAGGAAGATGTTCTCGTAGCACTCGTCGTTGGCGATGGCGGTCAGGCAGGGCACGCTGTCGGTGAGGGCCCAGACCCGGAACGGTTTGCCGCCGCGGGCCTTGCGCAAGACATCCGTGGCCAGGTCATTGGCCATATGGGCGGCGGTGGCCGCCGAGCCCCCGTTGCCCACTATGAAAACGGTATTGCCGGCCTCGCGGGCCTGCTCCAACTGGTCCACAAAGGCCTCGATGGCCTTGAGGTCCAGTCCCTCCAACAACTGACCTAGGCACTGGAAATAGCCCTTGGCGAACTGCGCCAGCCCGCTGCTCTGCCGGAAGATGTCTTTGGTCAGACTCATGGGGCTCGCCTTTGCCTAAGGGTCAATCCGCGTCAGGATCGGCAATATTATAGGTCGCCCGCCACTGGGGGTCAGCATAATAAATGCGGTAGACCAGCTTCATGGTGGCCAGGGCCTCGGCGCTGCTGCCCGAGCGCACCGGGCGGCCGTTTTGTATGTCCTCGGCGAACTCGAACACCTCATCGCGCCAGGAGTTGTCTTCCAGGTAGGTGATGACCTCCCGCTGCAAGGTGCCCACGCTCTCTTCGCTGCGCCGGCCGATGATCAGCTTCTCCTCGCCGTAGCTCTTGCTGCCGGAAAGGATGCCCCTCAACTCCAGGTAGCCCTCGCTGAGGGAGAGGTACATGGAAAAGCGGTGCTGCCAGTGGGTGGCCGTGGAGTGCAGCACGGCCACGCGACCCTGTTCGTCGCGCATCAGGGCGTAGGCGTTGTCCTCCACGTCATGGTTCCAGTAGCGGTTGCTGACGAAGCTCTTCACCTCCCGGAACTGGCCGCAGAAAAGGCGCATCAGGTCCACCATGTGGATGCCCTGGTCCAGGAGAATGCCGCCGCCGGCCAGCTTGCGCTCGGCCCGCCAGCCGCCGGAGAAGGGGATGATCTTGCTTTTGCCGTAAACCCCGCGCAGGTTGATGATCTGGCCCAGGTCGCCGGAATGGATCAGCGCCAGGGCCTTGCGCACCGAGTCGTGGTAGCGGTGGTTGAAGCCGTACTTCAGGGCCAGGCCGGGGTGGGCCCTTTCCACCGCCATCACCTGCTTGACATCCTCCACCGTCCGGCCCGGCGGCTTTTCGCAAAAGACGTGCAGGCCCCTCTCAAGGCCGGCCATGGTCACCTCGGCGGCCAGGTAGTTGGGCAGGCTCACGAACAGCACCTCAAGCGGCTCATTGAGCAGTTGCTGGTAGTTGCCCAGGCACTTTACACCGTTTTGAGTGGCGCCCGGCTTGCTGAAGCTCTGGTCGCAGACCGCCACCACGCGCAGGTTCGGGTGCTGGTTGATGAACTGATGGCGTCTCTTGCCCACCACTCCGTAGCCGGCTATTCCCACCTTGTATAGCTTATCGGCCATTGTGCCTCGCCTCTTCCCTCAACCTAAGCGATAGCGGGGATAGAGAGGGTCACTCTCCAATAAGGCCTCCACTCGGGCCACGTCGCCGGGCAGGTCCACCCCAACCATGCGTCCGGGCACCTCCACCGCCCGCACCCGGTAGCCGTGCTCCAGGGCCCGGTTCATGTCCACCGACTCTATGACCTCCAAGGGAGTGGGGCTCAGGCGGGTGAAGGTCTGCAAAAAGTCACCCCGGAAGGCGATGATGCCCAGTTGCTTGAGCTTGCGGTACTGCTGCGAATCGGCCTTTTTGCCCGAGGGTATCGGCTCCCGGGAGATGTAGAGGATGTCACCGGCCAGATTGGTGACCACCTTGGGGGCGTTGGGGTCGTTGAACTCCGCCTGGTCAGTTATAGGACTGACCAGGTTGGCCGCGGGCAGCTCCGGGTCCTCCAGCAGGGGCCGGGCCACCAGCTCCAGCATCTCGGGCATGACCAGGGGCTCGTCGCCCTGCAGGTTCACCACCACGTCGGCCTGCATGCCTAGGGCCGCCTCGGCGATGCGGTCCGTGCAGCGCAGGTGGGTGTCGGCGGTCATAACGGCCTTGCCGCCGGCCTCCTCCACCACTCGGCATATTTCCGGGTCGCAGGTGGCCACCAGCACCTCGTCCAACAGGGCACAGAGCAGGGCCCGGCGGCGCACGTGCTCGATCATGGGCAGGCCCTTGATCAGGGCCAGGGGTTTGCCGGGAAAGCGGGTGGCGGCCATGCGCGCCGGTATCAGGGCCACAATCCTCATGAGCTTCACCTTGGCTGGGCCTCTGGCAAGAGCCCCTGCTCGGCCAGGGCCGCCAGAAGATTATTCACGGCCTGCATCTCCATGTCCAGACGGCATTCCGCGGAATAGCTGCCCACGTGGGGGGTGAGGATTACGTTGGCGTAGCCGGTCAAGGGGCCGGCATAGGGCTCTTGTTGAAAGGCGTCCAGCCAGGCCCCGGCCAGGCGGCCCGAGTCCAGGGCCGCCTGCAGGCCGGCCTCGTCCACCAGCTCGCCCCGGGAGGGGTTGAGCAAAAAGGCGCCGGGCTTGATCAGGGCGAACTGCTCCGGGCCCAGCACCTGCTGGCTGCCGCTGGCGTGCAGGCTGATCACGTCCGCCTGGGGCAGGCCCTGAGCCAAGCTCACTAGTTCGACCCCTTGGGGGGTCTGCTCAACAGCGGGATCCGCGGCCAGCAGCCGCACCCCGAAGGGCGCCAGCAGGCGGGCCACGGCCCGGCCGATGCGTCCCAGCCCCACCAGGAGCACGGTGCGCCCGGCCAACTGATAGCCCACGCACTTTTCCCAGCGGCACTGGTGTAGGGTCCGGTCCATTTCCATCACCCGGCGCAGCAGGGAGAGCAGGCAGCCCACGGTAAGCTCGGCCACGGCGATGGTGGGGGCGTCAGGGGTGTAGCGCACGGCGATGCCCAGCTCGGCCGCCGCCTCCAGGTCCACGTTGCTCAGGCCCACCCCCACCCGGGAGATGACCTTGAGCTGGCTGCGGGAAAGCACCTCGCGGTTGAGGGGCTCCAGGCCGGCGATGATCCCGCTGACCCCGGGCAGGAGCGTGAGCAGCTCCTCCTGGGTCAGCTTGCGCTTGTAAGGGTTGTCCACCAGCTCCAGACCGGCCTGGGCCAGGCGCGCCAGCGGGGCAGGATCGTTGGCGCCGAAAGAAGAGGGCGCCAGCAGCACTTTCAGAGGGGCAACCGACAAGATTTACGTCCTTGGGTGGTAAAAACAACGGCGCCGCGCGCCAAAATGAGCATAACAAAGCATGAAAACTTTACAAGTCCGCCTCAGGCTGGCCGCGGCCGGAATCAATTCCCCTCCCGGGCCGCCTGGCGGAAGTACTCTTGCAGCCAGCCGCGGCAGCGCTCGTCCACCTCCAGGGTGGTCTTGAACATGTCCCCCAGGCCCCTGGTCAGGATCACCTTGATCTGGCGGCCCACGTTCTTCTTGTCCTTGCCCAGGGCGGCGATGAGCTGCCCGGGCTCTATCTGGCTTAGGCGGGCCTGGCCCCAGTTCTTGGCCAGCAGGGGGCGCAGCTCCTGGCGCAGGTCTTCCGCGATGTAGCCCAGGCGGGCGGAGAGGAAGTTGGCCAGGTCCATGCCGAAGCACACCGCCACCCCGTGGGGGGTGGCGTAGTCGGTGAGGGTCTCTATGGCGTGGCCAAAGGAGTGGCCGTAGTTGAACACTTGGCGGGGTCCCTGGTCGAACTCGTCACGCTCAATCATGGCCCGCTTGATGGCCAGGCTGCGGGCGATGGCCTCGCCCAGCACCACCTTGTCACGCAGGCAGGCGTCGTAACTGTCCCGGATGAACTCGAACTCGGCCCGGCCGTTGACCAGGAAATAGTGGATCATCTCCCCCAGGCCCGAGCGTATCTCCAACTCGCTCAGGGTGTCCAGGAGCGAGGTGTCTACGAAGATGGCCGAGGGCGGATAGAAGGTGCCCAGTTGGTTCTTGTAGGGGCCGAAGTTGATGGAGGTCTTGCTGCCGATGCAGCTATCGGCCTGGGCCAGCAGGGTGGTGGGGACGAACAGCCATCCCACCCCGCGAAAAAGAATCGAGGCGATAAAGCCAGTGATGTCCTGGACCACTCCTCCGCCTATTGCTACCAGGCGGTGGTTCTTGCGAAAGCCCTTTTCCACCAAGAAGGTGATGATCTCGCTCAGGCGGCTGAACTCCTTTTGCCCCTCGCTGGCCTTCAGCAGCAGGTGGGGGCTCTGGGCCAGCAGCGGCTCCAGCCGGCCGGCGTAGAGCTCGGCCAGGCGGCGGTCCACCAACAGGGTGTCGCCCGGACGCAGGGCGGCGGCCAGAGCGGCGGCGAAGTCATCCACAAAGGTGACGCTGTAGTCGCGGCGCAGGCTCTTTACGCTGAAGCCGAGCTGCTCAGACAATGGAAAAGCCTCCATCCACCACGATGTTCTGCCCGGTGATATAGGTGTTCTCCCGGCTGGCCAAGAAGAGAACCACCCGGGCCATCTCTTCGGGCTGGGCCAGGCGGCCCAAGGGCACCTGCGCCGCCAGGCTGGCCATCTCCTCCGCGCTCAGGGAGTCGCGGGTGAGCTCGGTGAGAGTGAAGCCCGGCGAGACCGCGTTGACCAGCACCCCCGTGGGGGCCAGGTCCAGGGCCAGCGTCTTGGTCAGGCCCACCAACCCGTGCTTGCTGGCGGTGTAAGCCGCCCGGCCCGGCTTGCTGATCACCCCCCAGATGGAGGCGATGTTGACCACCCGGCCATAGCCGGCCCGGGCCATGACCCGGGATGCGGCCTGGGCCACCAAGAAGGGCGCCCGCAGGTTAACCCGGTCTATCAGCTCGAACTCGGCCTCGCTCAGCTCGTTGGTGGACCGGATCACGTTAATGCCTGCGTTGTTCACGCAGACCTCCAGCCGCTCCAGGCCCTCCACCTTGGCCAGGAAATCGGCCAGCGAAGCCGGGTGGGCGAAATCCGCCGCCCAATAGGCCACTTGGCCTTCCTGGGTGGCTACTGGGTCCTGGTTCAACCGCCTCACCGCCTCTGGGTCGCGGCCAGTGGCGATCACCTGGGCCCCAGCCTGGACCAGGGCCTGGACGATGGCCGCCCCGATGCCCCGGGTGCCGCCGGTGACCAGGGCGGTCTGCCCCTGGAAGCTCTGCTCCGCGCTCATCAGCCTCCTCGCTTTTTTCGGCTCTGCCGCGGCTATTATAACTCCTGGCCGGGGAAAGGGAACCGCCGGTTGCGGTCGGGGAGATCGGCCCGTCGGGAACGCAAGGGGTATAATCCCCCTGGGCAACCTGCTAATATTGGAGGCCAACCGACCGAGAGAGCAGCCGGAGCCGAGGATCAGGCGCATGAAGGAAGAGGACATCAGGCCGCAGGACGTTTTTGGGCGCTACTTGGAGTTGGCCCAGGCCGACGCCCGCGATTATTTTCAGGATAAATACAGGTTCCGGGCGGTGGCCTGCCCGGCCTGCGGTACCAAGAGATCACGCCCGGCCTTTGACAAGGACGGTTTTGCCTATGTCTTTTGCGATGCCTGCCACAGCCTATACAATTCCCCCCGGCCCGCCCCGGAGATGATTGCCCGCTATTACCAGGAGGCCCCTTCGGTTAAATTTTGGGCCACGGACTTTTACAAAGCCACCGAGGACAGCCGGCGGGAAAAGATCTTCATCCCCCGCGCTGCTTATCTGTCTGACCTGGCCCAGCGCTATGGCCTGGCCCGGGGCTCCTTCCTGGACCTGGGCTGCGGCTACGGCACCCTGCTGGAGGAGGTGCAAAAAACCGGAGCCTTTGCCCAGGTGCAGGGCGTGGACTGCTCTCCGCCTCTGGCGGCGGTCTGCCGGGGAAAGGGGTTCCAGGTCGCGGAAAAGAGGATTGAGGACCTGCAGCCAGGCGAGTTCCAGGCCTCCCTGACCGCCAGCTTCGAGGTATTGGAGCATCTGTTCGAGCCGGCCGCCTTTCTGCGGGGGGCCCTGCGGGTGATGAATGCGGAGGGCCTGCTGGTAGTCACCACCCTGACCTGCAACGGATTTGACATTCGGGTTCTGGGCCGCCACTCTAAGGCGGTGCAGCCGCCGTACCATCTGAACCTGCTGTCCCTGGAGGGGGTGCGCCTGCTCTTGCAGCGCTGCGGATTTGAGATCCTGGAAATGGAGACCCCGGGCCGCCTGGACGTTGATATCGTGCGCAACGCCTTGGCTGTGGATGCATCCTTGGCGGTGGCCCCCTTTTTAAGGGATATCGTGCAGAGCGACGACGAGGGCCTGCGCCAGGCCTTTCAGGACTTTTTGGCTGCCCACCGGCTCAGCAGCCACCTGCGGGTGGTGGCCCGGCCGCTGCCCGGGAATTGAGGTGCGTTTTTGTTGATCCTGGAGCGCATATCCAGAACCTACCGCACCACCAAGCTGGTCCTGGAGATGACCCGCCCGCACCGCCTGGCGATGCTCAGGCTGGGCCTGCTCAGGGTGGGCATCTCTCTTTGGGACGTGGTGCTCTACACTGTGGTCATCTTGGCCGTGGGCAGCGTGATAAAGGGCGCGGGCAGCGAGGAAGGCACCAGCTTCCTGCACGCCATGGCGACCAGGTTCGGTTTCTCCGCCCAGGACGCGCCCGTGTTGGGCATCCTGGGCGCCCTGGGCGCGGTGATCGTCCGCGATCTGCTGGACATGCTGGTGCTGATCGTGGAGACCCGCTTCATCGTCCGCGCCACCACCACCCTGCGCACCGCGCTTCTCAGGTGCTACTACCACGCCAACCAAAGCTTTTTAGACGACCACAAGAGTAGCGACCGCGACCAGATATTGATCGGCGAGAGCCGCAAGGTGGTGATGGCCATGGTCGCCTTGCTGGCCGTAGTGGGCCTGGCCGCCAACGTGGCGGTTATGATGGCCATGATGCTGCACCTCAGCCCCTGGCTGACCCTGGTATTGGCGGTGTGCCTGCTTCCCATCGTGATCCTCAAATACCACTACACCCGCTATCTAAAGGGCCTGTCCCAGATGGCCCTGAATTACCGCACCGACTTCTGGCGGAAGATGAAGGACTACGCCTCGGGCATCAAGCAGATCAAGCTGGCGGGCATACTGCCCAAGGTGGAAAAGACCTTCGCCGAGGCCTCCTTTCACGCTGAGCACATGATGCAGAAGGAAAAGCTCATGCGGCGCTGGGAGAACCCCATGATCGAGGTGCTGGGGCTGGTGGCGGTGGGCTTTATCATCCTGGTGGGCCGCAGCGGCGTGCTGGGCGGAGCGGTGGTCCCCTTGGCCTCGGTGATCGCCTTCCTGGTGCTCTTGAACCGCACGGTGCCGCTGCTGAGCCGGCTGGGGGTAGAGGTCTCCGTTGCGCTGCAGGAGTTCCCGGCGGTGGAGTATGTTTACCGCTTCTACCGCATGCCGCCCCATTACCTGGAGCACAGCGGCGGCAAAGACAAAAAGCCCTTTCTGGAGCGGAGCATCGAGCTTAATAACGTCACCCTGTCTTACCGCGGCCGGCCCGAGGTGCTGCGCAAGGTCAGCCTGAGCATTGCCAAGGGCGAGCGGGTGGGAATCGTGGGCCCCTCCGGCGCGGGCAAATCCTCCCTGGCCCACCTGCTGCTGGGGCTTTATGAGCCCGCCCAGGGGCAGGTGACGGTGGACGGCGTGCCCCTGGAGGAGATATCCAGGACCTGCCTCTGGGCGAACATCGGGCTGGTCAGTCAGGACCTGCACCTGTTCGATCTTCCGGTGCGCGAGGTGATCGCTTTCGCCCGCCAGGACTGCAGCGAGCAACAGGTGCAGGACGCGGCCAGGCGGGCCAACGCCCACGCCTTCATAGAAAAGCTGCCCCAAAAGTACGACACGGTAATAGGCGAGATGGGGGCCAGGCTCTCCGGCGGTGAAAAGCAGCGGCTGCTCATCAGCCAGATTCTGCTCAAGGATCCCGAGGTGATCATCTTCGACGAGGCCACCAGCGCCCTGGACAGCGCCACGGAAAAGGAGATCATCAAGACCATAGAGAAACTCACCCGCGACAAGACCTTGATCATGATCGCCCACCGCCTGGCCACCCTGAAAAGCGTGGACCGCATCTACGTGCTGGAAAGCGGGGGCGTGGTGGAGGCTGGGTCCTGGGATGATCTGATCGACCGCCAAGGCCTGTTTGCGCGCATGGTGGATAACCAGACCCTCGATGCTAAAAGAAACCGAGAATAACCAACCGGATTAGGGGAAGCCATTGGCCGATCGCGTTGCCTTGATCGTCAACAACCCGGTGCGGGATTTGGCCAGCATGGTGCTGTTGGCCTACGGCCTCTGCCAACAGGGAGTGAAGTGCTTCCTGGTGCCGCTGTCCATCCGCTCCCAGGAGCTGTGGGCCCTGGCCCCGGACCTGGTGCTGCTCCCCTCCTTTCAGCCTTTGTTCACCCGCTGGATAGAGCCTCTGCACCAGGCGGGCATGGTCATCGGCCTGCACGACGGAGAGGGCAGCCCGGCCACCGGCATAGACAAATACGCCGCCTCCTGCATCCAGGACCCGCGCCTGCGCAGCATGGTGGATTTCGTGAGCACCTGGGGAAGCGAGATGCTGGAGCATATTCGCCAGCAAAACGTCTATCCCAAGGCCCGGGTGCTGGAGACCGGCACCATGCGCTACGACTTCTACGTGGAGCCCTGGCGCCGGGCGATCATGGAAACCACCCCCGGGCTGGACCGCTACGCCCAGCCCATGGTGATGATCAACACCCACTACCCCCGCGGCAACCCGGGGCCCGGCTTCGGCAGCTTCGAACAGATTTATAAGCTGCTGCTGGAAAGGGGCTACACCCCGGCGGGCGCGCAGGAATACCTGGACCAGTCCAAAACCGCCTTTCAGGAGATGGCCGGACTGGCCAACTACCTGGCCGAAAGATTCCCCCAGGCCACCTTTATCTTCAGGCCCCACCCCTTTGAGCTGCTGGACACCTATCGCCAGCTACTCAAGGACCTGCCCAATCTGCGCCTGGTGCGGGAGGGCCTGGTCTACGGCTGGCTGCTGCGCTCGGTGGCGGTGATCCACACCGGCTGCCTGACCGGAGTGGAGGGCGCCTTTGTGGGCATCCCCGGCCTGATGCCCAGTTGGTTCGCCCAGGCGCTGGGCAATGAGGAATCCAAGGCGGTGGCCGAGCCCTTTGCCAGCCCAGAGGCCCTGGGGGATGCGCTGGCGGCCGTGCTGGCAGGAACCTACCGCCGGCCAGAGCGGGTGGAGCAGGTGCTCAAGGACTTCATCGCCCGGCGCTTTCACGCCATAGACGGCCTGGCCTGGCAACGCCATGTGCAGATAATCATGGAAGAGTTGGACCGACCGGGCGCCGGCGCCGGCCGCGAATTCTGCCGCGACTTCCTCTATGGGCTGCAGGAGCCTGCCACCGCCGGCGGCTATCTGCTGGCCAGGCTGAAAAAGGCCTGGGGTATGCCGCCCCAGTGGAGCCTTCGCCAGAAAAAGGTGGTGCTGGACCCAGTGCCGGAACGCAAGCTGTTCGACTTGGAAGACGCCCGGAGCATGGCCGAGGCCATCGCGGCCTGCGATGCGGAGCGCAACCAAGGCCTGCGGATGAGCCTGCGGCCGGCCTCCTACGTTGAGGGAGACTACATTTGCCCTTACTGGGGCAAGTCTTCGGTGCTTGAGCTACAGGGGAAAGAGCAGAACGTTGAAGGTGATGGAAAATCTTGTTGACCATCTAAGCATGTCAGGGGAAGATCGAAGCCTCCGAAGCTTGGCGGACTGGCGGGGCCGTCCAGCAAGTTAAGAATTAATGGCGGTTTCCATGAGCGAAGAAAAGATTGTGCAGGTTGCGGCAGGGTACCAGTTATTGACGAGCAACTCTCTGGAACGCTACCGGGCAGAGACTTTTCTTTCCAAAGAGCCGGAGACGGTCGCCTGGATAGATACTCTTTTCGCCGACGGCCAAGTGTTTTTTGATATCGGTGCCAATGTGGGCATTTACGCGATATATGCGGCTCTGCGCTATCCGGACTCCCAACTCTATGCCTTCGAGCCTTATCTCAAAAACATAAACCACCTGGTGGCCAATGCTCGGCTTAACGGAGTTAAGAACCTGGTTCCCTTATATATGGGTCTGTCCGATGGCAACGGGGTGGAAAAGCTCTATGTCAAGGATGAGCGTTTCGGCGCCTCGGGCAGCCAGATCGGCTCCAACGTGGATGAGCACGGCAAGGCTTACGAAGTCTTGGACGAGGAGTTCGTGCCGGTGATGACGGTGGACAGCTTTGTGGCCACCATGAATGTCGCCGTGCCTGACCATATCAAGATAGACGTGGACGGCATCGAGAGCCGCATCATCCGGGGTATGACCCACACGTTGGCTCAACCTCGAGTCAAGTCGGTTCTGGTGGAGGTCAACCTCGATGCCGCCGACTTCAACGAACTAAGGCAGATATTCATAGCCGCCGGTTTTCGCGACGACCATGAACTGAACCGCCTGCCCAACCACTCCCGCAACCGGCGCAAGGGTACAGCCTCGGAAAAAGCGGAGAACATAATCTTCACCCGCCTCTAAGCCGTGGCAGGATGCTGCCCGCCGTGTGCCTGGGGGAGTTTTTTGATATGGTTATGTACCCGTTGCTGGGGATCTCTAAAACCTCGGAAAGGTGCGCGCGTATGCCCCGTGAGTTAACCATAGACGGCACCCTCATCAGCGACGACAGCGACTGCTATGTGATAGCCGAGATCGGCCACAACCATCAGGGCGACATGGACCAGGCCAGGCAGCTCATCGCCGCAGCCAAGGAATGCGGGGCCGACGCGGTCAAGATTCAAAAGCGGGATAATAAGAACCTCTTCACTCCCGAGTTGTACAACGCCCCTTATGACCATGAAAACAGCTTCGGCACCACTTACGGCGAGCACCGTGAGTTCTTGGAGCTCAGCCGGGAGCAGATCGCTGAACTCCAACAGTACGCCAAAGAATTAGGCATAACCTTATTTGCCAGCGTGTTTGATTTCGGCAGCGCCGAGTTGATGAACCAGCTCGGGGCGCCGGCCTTTAAGATGGCCTCGGGCGATCTGCTCAACACCCCCCTGCTCAAGTACATAGCCTCTTTCGGCAAGCCCATGATCGTCAGCACCGGCGGCGCCACCATGGACGACGTGCGCCGGGCGGTGGACGCGGTCATGCCCCTGAACCCGCAACTGTGTCTTTTGCAGTGCACGGCGGGCTATCCGCCGGCCTTCGAGGAGTTGAACCTGCGGGTATTGACCACCTTCCGGCAGGAGTTTCCGGAGGTGGTGGTGGGCCTGTCCTCTCACGTGAGCGGCATCGCCATGGACCTGACCGCCTACATGCTGGGGGCCCGGGTGGTGGAAAAGCACTTCACCCTCAACCGGGCCATGAAAGGCACGGATCATGCCTTTTCCTTGGAGCGGCCCGGCCTGCGCAAGCTGGTCCGCGACCTGCGGCGGGCCCGGGTGGCCGTAGGCGACGGCGTCAAGAGGGCCTATCCCAGCGAGAAAAAGCCCCTATACAAGATGGGCAAGAAGCTGGTGGCCGCCCGCGACCTGAATGTGGGGACGGTTTTAACCGCCGCGGACGTGGCCATACGCTCGCCCAATGACGGATTGCCGCCCTATGAACTGGACGGGATTCTGGGCCGGCGCCTGAACAAGGACCTGGCGGCCCACGAAAACATCCGGTGGCAAGACTTAGGGGACTGAGTCCCAAGCCCCGGGAGCAGTATGTTTAGAGGCAAGATAAACTGGTTGGCGCACCAGTTTTGGTGTCTAAGGGCACGGGCGCCTTATTACTTGTGGAAACTGGCGCTTCCCGAGGAGCCCTTTAGCGCCTATTACACCTATAAGACGATCAAGGCCTTAAAGCGAGACGAAAGGCACCCCAGCCTGGGAAGAATACCCAAAGACCAACAGGAGTTTGATCGGTCTGGGGAAAAGTATTTAAATATATTAATTGAAGCAGGCATGCAGCCGCATCACCGCTGCCTGGATTATGGCTGCGGCGCCTTAAGGGTCGGTCGCAAGTTAATAAATTATCTTGAGCCTGGGAATTATTTTGGAATGGATACGGTACCGGATTTCTTTTGTAGAGGATTGAAAGCTGTTGGACAGGTTTTGCTGACAGAGAAAATGCCGCTTTGCGCGGTCATCAGCAGGGAATCCTTGGCAGAGGGCAAAGCGTTCTCGCCGGACTTCGTTATCTCGACCTCTGTTCTGCAGCACGTGCCGCCGAAGGAAGTAAGAGCTTATTTTCCCAATATTTTGGCCATCTTGCAACCCCACACCAAGGCGTTAATAAATTACCGCAACGGCCCGCGGGTCGCCCTGCGCTCAAAAACCAGTTGGGTGCATCCCTACACTTTTCTTGCCGAGATCGTATATTCCTTGGGCGGTAGGCTGGACCAGTATTCTGCCAACCTGCTTTTGTTGACCGCCGATTGGCCCCGCCTAACTTCTGTCATTGAAAAGCCGATGCTTGAAGAGTTTTTGCCTGAGGCCGAGGTTGTTAATTCCCAGCAGGGTTAGGCACCGCCGGAACGCAGGCCAAATGATTGCCAAGATTATCTGGCAGACTGATGGACAGCATGAGCCCTGAGCAGTTCAATATCGCCGGGAAAGTGGTGGTCATAACCGGTGGCCTGGGCCAGTTGGGCAGCCAGTACGCCCGGGAGCTGCTGGGCCGCGGGGCCCTGGTGGCGGTGCTGGACCGCCAGGTCTCGGACCCGGAGCGCCGCCGGATTTTCGGCGACCTGGCCGACGACCGGCGCCTGCTCTGTCTGGCCGCGGACGTGACCCGGCGCGACTCCCTGGAACAGGCCCTGGCGGGAGTCCAGGAGCGCTGGGGAGCGCCCCACGGCCTGATCAACAACGCGGCTCTGGATTCGCCGCCCGATGCGCCGGTGCAGGAGAACGGCCCCTTTGAGACCTACCCCGAGGCCTCCTGGGACCGGGTGATGGAGGTCAACGCCAAGGGCGTGTTTTTGTGCTGCCAGGTCTTCGGCGGAACCATGGCCCAGGCCGGCCGCGGCTCCATCATCAACATCTGCTCCACCTACGGCCTGGTCTCGCCGGACCAGCGCCTATACGCCTACCGCCGCGCCCAAGGGCAGGAGTTCTTCAAGCCCGTGGCCTACAGCGCCTCCAAGAGCGCCCTGCTCAACCTGACCCGTTATCTGGCCACCTACTGGGGAGAGCGCGGGGTGCGGGTGAATTGCCTGACCCTGGGGGGCGTTTATAATAACCAGGATCAGCAGTTCGTGGAGGCCTATGAGTCCCGGGTGCCTCTGGGCCGCATGGCCCGGCCCGAGGAGTACAATGGAGCGGTGGTGTTTTTGCTCTCGGACGCCTCGGCCTACATGACCGGGGCCAACCTGGTGATGGACGGCGGCTGGACCGCCTGGTAGGCGCGCAGGCCGGGGCTCAGCGGCGGGTGCAGGGCAGGGGAGTGAAGCGGTGGCGCGGTTGATACCCTCGGAGGTTTACAACTGGATCGCAGGCGGGGAGGCGCCGGCCGCCAGCGGCGAGACCATCGCCAAGCTTTCGCCGCACAACGGGCGGTTGCTCTGCCGCCTGGCCCGCTCCGGCTGGGACGAGGTGCGGGCGGCGGTGGCCGCGGCCCGGGCGGCGCAGCCGGCCTGGGCGGCCACACCCGCGGTGCAACGCGGCTACATCCTGCACCAGGTCTGCAACCGGCTGGAGCAGCGGGCCCAGGAGATCGCGGGCATCGTGGCCCAGGAGACCGGCAAGTCCCTGGCCGAGGCCAAGGGCGAGACGGGCGGGGCCATCGCCCTGGGCCGCTTCTTCGCCGGCGAGGGCCAGCGCCTCTATGGCCGCACCACCACCAGCGGCACGGCCAACAAATACGCTATGACCGTGCGCGTGCCCTGCGGGGTGGCCGGGTTGATCGTGGCCGCCAACACGCCCATCGCCAACGTGGCCTGGAAGCTGTTCCCGGCCCTGATCTGCGGCAACGGGGTGGTGCTCAAGGCCGCCGAGGACACCCCGGCCACGGCCTGGATCGTGGCCAAGATAGCCGAGGAGGCCGGGCTGCCGCCGGGGCTGTGCAACGTGGTGCAGGGCCTGGGCCCGGAGGCCGGCGCGCCCCTGGCCGAGCGTGCCGACATAGACGTGCTCTCCTTCACCGGCTCCAGCCGGGTGGGCCGCTGGCTGGCCGAGGTGGCCGGCCGGCGCCTGCTCAAGATATCCCTGGAGCTGGGCGGCAAGAACCCCCTGGTGGTCTGCGACGACGCGGACCTGGAGCACGCGGTCAAGTGGGCCGCCCTGTCCGCCTTTTCCAACGCCGGCCAGCGCTGCGCCTCGGGCAGCCGGCTGATCGTGTTCGAGGCGGTTTATGACCAATTCAAGCAGATGCTGCTGGACAAGGCCCGGGGCCTGCGCCTGGGGCCCAGCGACCTGGACGACCTGGGTCCGGTGATCAACCAGCGCCAGATGGACAACATGCTGGCTGCGGTGCAGGAGGCCGTGGGACGCGGCGCGGTCCGGCTCTGCGGGGGCCGGCGGGCCTCGGCCCCGGATCTGGCCAACGGCTTTTACGTGCAGCCCACCCTGCTGGAGGGGGTGGACCCGGAGGACCCCATCTCCGTCAACGAACTCTTCGGGCCCATCGCCTGCCTGTACAAGGCGGTGGGCTTTGCCGAGGCCCTGGAGCTGGCCAACCGCTCCCCCTACGGTCTGACCGCCTGCATCCACACCCAGAGCTTTGACCGGGCCCTGGAGTTCGCCCACCGGGTGCAGGCCGGGGTGGCGGTGGTGAATATGGGCACCTACGGCTCCGAGCCCCACATGCCCTTTGGCGGGGTGAAGGTCTCGGGCAACGGCACCCGCGAGCCCGGCACCGAGGCCCTGGACATCTACTCTGAGCTCAAGGACATCTACCTGGGCGTGAACCCGCAGGTAAGCCCCGGAGGCCGGCCGTGAGCGGGCGGCCCAGCATAATCGGCCTGATCCCGGCCCGGGCCGGCAGCCAGCGCATCAAGGACAAGAACATCGTCCAGCTGCAGGGCCACCCCCTGATCGCCTACTCCGTGTGCGCGGCCCTGGACAGTGGCGTGTTCGACGCCGTGGTGGCGTCCACGGATTCGCAGCTTTACGCCGATATAGCCCGCCACTACGGAGCCGAGGCGCCCTTCCTGCGGCCGGTGGAGATGGCCGGGTCCAAGTCGCCGGACATAGAGTGGGTGCGCTACACCTTGGAGCGGTTGGCCGCCCTGGGCCGTGCCTACGACTCCTTCAGCATTCTGCGGCCCACCAGCCCCTTCCGCTTGCCCCAGACCATCCAACGGGCCTGGGGCGAGTTTCTGGCCCAGGAAGGGGTGGACTCCCTGCGGGCGGTGGAGAAATGCAAGCAGCACCCGGGCAAGATGTGGGTGGTGCGCGGCCAGCGTATGACGCCGCTGTTGCCCCTGACCCCGCCGGCGCGGCCCTGGCACAGCAGCCAGTACGCGGACCTGCCCGAGGTGTACGTGCAGAACGCCTCCCTGGAGATCGCCTGGAGCCGGGTGGCCCTGGAGGAGGGCACCATCGCCGGCAACGTGTTGATGCCCTTTTTCACCCAGGGCAGCGAGGGCTGGGACATCAACCATCCCGAGGACGTCTGGATCGCCGAGCGCCTGCTGGCCGAAGGCCAGGCCCGCCTGCCCGTGGTTGGCCCGCCGCCCTGGCGGGGCTGAGCGGCTGCCTCTTCGCCTACACCCAACGAGGACCAAACCCCATGGCCAGCATTAATCTGATACCCCGCGCGGAAATCATGCGGGCGTGGCGATCCAACCTAGAGGAGGCCCAGCGGTTGGGCCTGGTGGCGGACATGTGCCGGGCCAACGCCCTGGCCGCGGTGAAGCTGGCCGGCAGCGGGCACCTGGGCTCCTCCTTCAGCGCCATGGACCTCGTGGTCTGGCTGTATTTCAAGGAGATGAACACGCTGCGGGTGGGCCTGGACAGCCCGGCCCGGGACATCTACTTTTCCTCCAAAGGGCACGACGTGCCCGGGCTGTACGCCGTGCTTTACGCCCTGGGCGTGGTGCCAGAGGAAAGCCTGCTGCGGCTGCGGCGCCTGCAGGGCCTGGACGGCCACCCGGACGTGGGGGTGCCGGGCGTGGAGGCCAACTCCGGCTCCCTGGGCATGGGGCTGTCCAAGGGCCGCGGCCTGGCCTGGGCCCAGCGGGCCCGGGGCCATCAGGCCCGGGTCTTCGTGCTCACCGGCGACGGCGAGTGGCAGGAGGGCCAGAACTTCGAGGCCCTGCAGAACGCGGTCCAGCAGGGCGCGGACAACCTGGTGGCCATCGTGGATCACAACAAGGTGCAGTCGGACAAGCCGGTGGCCCAGATAATAGACCTAGGCGACCTGGAGGCTAAGTTCAAGGCCTTCGGCTGGCAGGTGCGGCGCATAGACGGGCACGACTTCGGCCAGATCGCCGAGGCCCTGGCCCACTGCCGCCAGATGCCCGGCCCTTGCCTGATCATCGCCGACACCATCAAGGGCCGCGGGGTGTCGTTCATGGAGCACCCCTGGGCACTGGCCCACGGCAACGGCAGCTACCCCTGGCACGCCGGGGCGCCCGACGACGAGCACTTTCAGCGGGCCCACGCCGAGCTGTTGGAAGGGATAGACCGCCGCCTGGCCGCTGCCGGTCTGGAGCCCCTGGCCCTGAAGGACATGACCCCGCCGGCCAGGGAGGCCGGCGCGGTCAGCGCGGAGAGGGTGGCCGAGGCCTACGGCCAGGCCCTGCTGGCCCTGGCGCCCGGCCACCCGGAGCTGGTGGTGCTGGACGCGGACCTGGCCGTGGACTGCCGGGTGAGGGCCTTTGAACAGGCCTTTCCCGAGCGATTTATCGAGTGCGGCATCGCCGAGCAGGACATGGTTTCCATGGCCGGCGGTCTGGCCCGGCAGGGCTTTCTGCCGGTGGTCAACAGCTTTGCCTGCTTCCTGGTCAGCCGGGCCAACGAGCAGATCTACAACAACGCCAGCGAGCGCAGCAAGATCATCTACGCCTGCCATTACGCCGGCCTGATCCCGGCTGGCCCGGGCAAGTCGCACCAGAGCCTGCGCGACATCTCCCTGCTGGGGGCTATTCCCAATATGACCATCATCCAGCCCTGCAACACGGCCGAGACTCAGCAGGCCCTGGCCTGGGCGGTGGAGCAGGCCCAGGAGAACGTGGCCCTGCGCCTGGTGATCGGCCCCTCGCCGCGCGCCATCGCGCTGCCGGAGGGGTACCAGCTAACCCCCGGCCGCGGCGCGGCCCTCACCCCCGGCGCGGACGCGGTGCTGTTCGCCTACGGGCCGGTGATGCTGCACGAGGCGCTGCTGGCGGCCGAGCTGCTGGCCGGGCGGGGCTTTGGCCTCAAGGTGGTCAACACGCCTTGGCTCAGCCGGGTGGACCCGGCCTGGCTGGCGGAGGAGGTGCAGGGCGCGGCCCGGCTGGCCGTGCTGGAGGACCACGGTCCGGTGGGCGGCCTGGCCGACCGCATGCTGACCTGGCTGGACCAGGAAAACCTGTTGGCCGGCCGCCGGCTGCACCGCTTGGCGGTGGAGGGCTGGCCCGCCTGCGGCACCCCGGCCGAGGCCCTGCGCTATCACGGCCTGGACGGCGCCTCGCTGGCCGAGCGCCTGTTGAACGCGGGCTGATATGGGCCGGCCGCGCATACTGTTCCTGGTCCGGGCCTACAATGACATTGATCACATGCTGCCGGTGGCCTGGCGGCTGGCCGCTGACCAGACTGCCGAGGTGGAGTTGCTGTGCTTCAACCCCACCTATGACCTGGCGGGCGACTTCCGCATCCAGTTTCTGAGCCGGGAATACCAGGTGCCCTGCGGCTACCTGTACCAGGCCCATCTGCCCACCCTTGCCCACCGCCTGGCGGCCGGCCTGATCTGCGGCCGCAGCCTGCTGCCGCCGGCCGCGGTGGAGTGGATCCACGAACGGGCCCGCTTTGTGCTTTTCGGCCGGGACTGGCCCCGGCAGATGCTCGAGCGCCAACGACCCGACGTCCTGGTTTTGGACTGGCAGCGCCCCAAGTTCTTCAACGTAGTGTCCGTGCTGCAGGCGGCCCGTGGCCTGGGCATCCCCATAGTGGCCCTGCCTCACGGCATGAATCTGGTGACCAACTTCTTATGCACTAATAAGGCGGTGAAAGAGGGCCGCGATCAGAATTTCGGTGAGGACTGGAAGTATTTTGATTTCAGCTTGGTGCAGCTCGATCTCTACCGGCAGCGGGTAATTGCGGGCGGCGTGTCACCGGACAAAGTTCTGGTCATGGGCAGCGCCCGGTTCTGTCCAGAGTGGCGCGAGGTTTATAAATCACTCCTGCCCCCGGACCAGGCCTTGGCCGGACGCGGCCAAGGCAAGCTCAAGGTGGTGTATATGGACCAACACCGCCGCATGCGCCTGCACCAGGAACGGGTGGCCGAGGCGGTTTTGGCGATGACCCGGCGGCCGGACCTGGAGCTGCTGGTCAAGCCGGCCACCCGGGGCGTGGGGCAGACCTTGGCCGACCCCGAGTGGGGCGCCTCCTCCGAGGATATCAGCCACCTGGCCAAGTCGGCTTCAGACAGCCACTCCCCGAACCTGATCCGTTGGGCCGATGCAGTGCTTTGTGCTTCCTCCAGCATTTGCTTGGAGGTGCTGCTGGAGGGGAAGACGCTCATCTACCCCAAGTTTTTCCATGATAACCACATGCTCTTCGAGGAATATGGGGCCTGCTGGACGGTGGCGGACCAGGCTGAATTGGAGGCGGCCCTGGGCCGGGCCAAGGCAGATCCCGCCTGGCGGCCCTATGACGAGGCGCAGGTGCAAGCCTTCCTGGCTGAGGCGGTGTTCGGCGGGGTCCCCGGACGCGACGTATTGGGCGAGCACGCGGCCTTCATACTCAAGCAGGCCAAGGGATAGGTTTATGTCACATGCAGATTTGGAGGAACCTTCGTGGAGCCGAGCCCGCCTGGGTGGCTGTTCTCCGAAGAAATAAAACCGGGTTGGAGAAACACCTCAGGCGGTGATCATGGACTTACTGCGTTAACCAAAAAGGCTCCCGCCTGTCGCGAGGAAAAAGCGTTCAAGGTATTGTTGCCGCCGCTACCAATATGAATAGTAACAACCCAGTAGTTAATGCCCTGTTCTTTTGGTCTGGACAAATAAATCATTTACGCAGTAGGTTTAATAAAAGGGTTCGGGTTACTGGTCTACGGATACCAAGGCGTTGGAAGGCAGGTAGTCGTAGCCAGGAGTATTTTGTTGCGGCAAGGAGGGGGAACGCCGTGGTCGTACCATTTCATTCCTGCCACTCAGGGGCGCCATTGGACCATTTTTTTGACAGACAGTAAAAATTTCACTCTCTCCTATTTCCGACCTGCTAACGACAAATGGGGAATTTTATTTTAATGTTTAAGAGCTATTTGGCCTCGAAGCGTAAAGCCTTGAGTAATAGGATTTACAAGGCTAAGAGCCTTCTGTTTTATTCGAACGAAAACCCATTTATTAGATATTACCGCCTGCTATACAACAAAATTTTTTTTAAAAAGCTGCAAAAAGAGGAGCCCGAGCTTTATCAGCATGTCACCGCGATTCTCCGCGCCCGTGGGCTGCTTTATTCCCAACCATCCAATAAATACAGCGATGCCTATTTTCTTTTTCATTTGATTTGCCAGGAACGCCCCAAACTGGTTTTGGAGTGCGGCGCCGGAGCCAGCACGGTGGCCATCGCTTATGCCCTACGCAGAGTACACCAGCAGAGCAAGCAAGCGGGCTTGCTGGTCAGCATAGATGACAATCAAGAGTATCTTGAGCGCCGAATCTTGGCGGAGTTTCCTGCCTCATTGCAGCAGTATGTTGAATGGCATATCTCGCCGGTGGAATGTTTTAATTATGTCAGTCGCCGCAAACGAGTTGCCTGGCCGGGAGTTTGTTACCGGTTTTTACCGCGGCGGAAATACGACCTGATTTATGTGGACGGTCCCGCGGATTCACCGCAGAATTGGCCTCAGGTTCAGGCCATTGGCAAGCCCATGGTCAGCGACTATCTGAACCTGCTGATTGAAGGTGAAGAGCCTGGGCTGATGCTGTTGGACCAGCGGATCCTCACCCGCCTAAAAATGAAAGAGCTTTTGACGGGGCCTGTGAAAATGAAATACTGCTTGGGTGCCAGGAAAACGTTTATTAACGCTGACTCAAAAAATGTCGCAGGATTGGATCGCCACCCGTTATAGCCCTGCCGATTTACGGTCAAGCGAGTCACACGATCTGCCGGACACCGTGCGTCTAGCCAGGGGCCAATCGCCGACGATTCTCTCGCTTTCTAGCTCTGATCAAATTCCACAATTGGCGGAAAGATAGCTGGTTGCGCCTCCCAAACAACATGCGCCAGAATAGATCGCCGAATTTTATGCACAGGTTCAGGCCCAAGATAAACAGAGCGGGGAGCTTGCTCAACTGGCTGGCGTCGAACCAGCCCACTCCTTGATCAGGGTTGGCCAGTATGGACCGGAGACGCCGGGGGTTCAGGTAAAAGGCCAGGTAGCTGATCAGGATGTCGTTTCTGATCTCGGTTTCCTGACTGCCCGCGGGCAGATAGGAGAAGGGTATTTTCTTAAAGGGTGACTCAATAAAAGTTGAGACGGAATTGAAGTTTTCGTACAAGCCTTCCACGTGCAGACGGCCTTGCCGCCGCGCGACATCATACAGTTCAGTGCCCGGGTAGGGCGTGGCGTTATTAAAGCGCACCATGTCCAAATCCAACTCTTGGGCCAGCCGGGCGGCGTCCATACGGATGCGATGATTCTCGCCGGGCAGGGCAAAGATGAAGGTGGCGCTCACGTGGAATCCGATCTCCTTGGCCATCCTAGCTGCGGCCAGGCACTCGAGCACCGTTTCGCCTTTTTTGATGATCTGCATTATTTCTTCAGAGGCCGTCTCCAGGCCGAAGAACACGCTGTTAAAGCCGGAGGCGTACAGCTCGCGCAGCAGGGGGCGGTCCACGTTGTCGCCGCGGGCCTGGAAGCTGTAGGTCATGTCTCGATGGAAGCCCTTGGCGCGGATCAGGGCCATGAGGTCGTAGATGCGCTCTTTGTCCACCAGCAGGTTGTCGTCCAGGAACAGGATGTGCCGCACGCCGTAATCTTGGCGCAGCCGCTCCATCTCGGAGACGATGTATTCGTTGGAGCGAAAACGGTAGCGCTTGCCGGTGGTGACTCGGTTGCTGCAAAAGATGCAGCGATGGGGGCAGCCGCGGGAACTGACGATAAAACCCAGGTCGTAGCGATCGCGCCGCTGCTCAAACAGGTGATAGGGGAAGGGGGCCAGCTCGTCTAGGTCGTGTATGTAGGGCGCTGGCGGGTTGTGCTGCACCCCGCCGTTTCGGCGGAAGGAAAGGTTGGGCAGTTGGCTGTAGTCCTTGCCGTCCTTGATGAGCCGGTACAGTTGCGGCAGCAACTGGTCACCTTCGCCGCGCAGCACCAGGTCTATGTGGCTGAAGCCCAGCACCTCTGCTGGTACCGCCGTGGGGTGCACCCCGCCGAAGACGATGATCGAGTCCGGATACATCCGCTTCAGGTTGTGCGACACCTCCAAGGCGTTTTTGTAGCTGGCCGTGAGCACGGAAAAGCCGAAGATATAAGGCTTGGGCAGGTCCTTGACCAGCTCCCGCACCCGGCCATAGACTTCTTCTTCCACCTGCTGGTCAAGGTGCCTGGCGTCTATGCCGGCGCGCACCAACTCGGCCATTAACTGTCCCACGCCCACGGGAATGAATATGGGCAAAAAGGGCTGGAATATCTTTAGAGCGTCTTTGGGTGAGGAGTTGATCAGGATCATTTTCCCCTCGGCCGGCGCACAGCGTATCCGTGGGCGAACTCAGAAAATTGATTTATATGCTTACTGCATGGATGAACCCATTTCAAAATAATTATCCTCCGGGTGCCCGCGCCGGACCAGTGCCCCCATCGCTTTGCCGCCCCAACTTTTAGCACTGGCTCCGAAGGCCTGTTCGCGGTGGCATTTCAGTGCCGGCAAAATCCCCGGAACTTCCGTGGTATGAAGCCGACTTTCGCGAGATTTGCTTGAGAGCCAAAACTGTGCATTGATCTATGTCATTTGCCACCCTGCCCGGTGCCCTCCGCAGCAGATGGCGTAGAAAAAACCACATAGAGGAATTCCCGCAGGGTGATGTCGGTGTCTCTCCGCCAGCAAACGTCCCAAATCAGCTTGGTGAACTTTATGGCCATGGTTCCGGTGAGGACGAACAGGGCCGGCAGTTTGCGGATCAAATCCAGCTTGGTCTTGCCTGGGTTGAACCAACGCTTCACTGGCGCCTGGTCCTTGAACAGCGTGGCCAGACGGCGGGGATTGAGGTAGGTGGCCAAGTAGGCCAGCAAAATGTCGTTGCGGATGGCTTCTTCGCTGCTGCCGGGGGGCACATAGGAGAAGGTCATCTTATTGAAGGGATTCTCGATGATGGTGGAAACCGAGTTGAAGTTGCGATAAACGCCCTGTACATTAAGTCCCCCGTCCTTGGCGGCGATGACATTCAGCTCGGTGCCCGGATACGGCGTGGCGTTGTTGAAGCGGACCAAGTCCAGGTTGTGTTCCCTGGCGAAGGCGATGCTTTGCAGGCGCTCAGCGTGGGTTTCGCCCGGCAGGCCGAAGATAAAGGTCGCACTGACGTGGAAGCCGATCTGCTTGGCCAGGGCGACGGCGGAATGGCACTGGGCCACGGTCTCGCCCTTTTTAATGGTTTGCATGACATGGTCCGAGGCGGTCTCCAAGCCGAAGGAGATGTTGCTGAATCCCGCCGCGTAAAGGTCACCGAGGGTGGCCTGGTCCACATTGTCGCAGCGGGACTGGAAGGTGTAGCTGATTCTGCCCTGCAGCCCCATCTGGCGCAATTGATTCAGGAGGGCATAGACCCGCGACCGATCCACCATCAGGTTGTCGTCTAAAAAAAGAATATGCCTGATGCCGTACTGATCATGCAGCGTCTTGATCTCCTGGGCGATTTTTTCGGCCGCGCGGTAGCGGTAGCGCTTGCCGGTCGTGACCCGGTTGCTGCAGAAGATGCAGTTGTAGGGGCAGCCCCGCGAACTCATCACCGCGCCCAGGTCATATTGCGGCGCCGTAAACAATTCATAGGGGAAGGGGGGCAGGGCGTCCAGATCAACCGGCTTGGTCTGCAAGGGGTTGTGCACCAGGCGGCCGTTGCGGCGATAGGAAAGGTTGGGCAGATGTTGAGTATCCTCACCTCTCTTCAGGGCCTGATACAGATCTAGGATCACGTCCTCGGCCTCTCCCCTCACCACCAGGTCCACCTGGGGAAAGGCCAATATCTCCTCGGGCGCGGCTGAGGGGTGTATACCGCCGAAAACCACCTTGCAGCCGGGAATGCTTTGCTTCAGGCGCCTGGCCAGATGAAGCGACCGGCTAAGCCCGGCAGTCAAGACGCTGAAACCGAAGGTGTAGGGCGGCGCAAGCTGGCGCCGGTAATTTTCCACCAGACCCAGGGTGTCATCGGCCACCTGCTCGTCAATCAGGTGGACCGGCAGACCGTGCATCCTCAGCACCGCATAGAGATAGCCGATGCCCACCGGCACGTTGTAGCGGGCAAAGGGCTGGAACACCTTCATGGTGTCGTCTTGGCATGCGTTGATCAGAATCATGGCTCAGTCCGTCTGGTCCTGGTTCAAAGCATGTCTCTGCCTAGTGACGGAATGATAAAACGACCGCCAGGAAAAGGACACGAACCAAAGACACGCCAGACCTAGCAGAATGTGGGATCCAATCCCCATCAGAAAATAGATGACCGAGAATGCTAGGGCTTGGTTATGTGCGATACCCACGGTTGCCAAGGCCAATATGCAACTGTACTGGAAGGTGCCCAGGTGCCCAGGTAAGGCGGGGATGCTGATGCCTATGACCGTAAAGACCAGCACGGTCATCACTCCCCAGGAGCCCAGGTTCAGACCCATGAATCTGGATATGACGAAAATCATCAGCCCAGAAAAGGACCAAATGGCGAAGGAATAAAGCAGAACCAGCCCCAGCCGCAGTGGGCTGCCCAAAATGCGGATGCCCTCTATGAACGAAGCCATGGCGTTGCTGAGGCGGCCGGCCAGGAAAGAGGGCAAAAGCCCAAACAGGCGGTCGGCAAGGCGAAGGACAACTTTGTTCTGCGCATAGACCAAAAACAGAACGATGAACAGCAGCGGAAACAGAACGGCAGCGGCCAGAGAGGTGCGCTGGAAAGAGTCGGAAGATACCTCGACAGCGGAAAGCAGCAGCGCCATGGCCAGCAAAACGATGCCGTCCATGACCCTCTCGACCAGTATGGTCCCCACTGCCGTAGAAAATTTGTAGCGGCAGTTGGTGGACAACAAATAGGGTTTCACTAACTCCCCTATCCTGAGGGGTATGAGAATTACCCCCATGATGCCCACGGCGTTTATGGGGAAGGTGTAGCGCAGACCTACCTTGCCCAGGGGCGAGAGGATCAGCTTCCAGCGCAGGGAGCGGATCAGCTCGCGCAGCAGCACAATGGAGACGCAAAGCAGTACGGCCCAGGGACTGAAGCCGGCGATTGAGTCAGCTACCACAGCGAAATCTACGCCGTGCAGGGACAGGTATATGAATATCAGGCTTAAGAAGGCCCCGACAATAATCATCTTAATCATATTACTACTTCGGCCTGCCTAGGGTCAGAAGACGTGCGGAATACAGCCAGACCGCGGGCCGTCATTGGTTTCTTTCCCAGCCCTGGCCAGTCTTCTGGCCCAAGCGGCCACTTTTGGGCAGGGCAAAGATTTCGCCGGGTAGGTTAGCTAACTTTTTGCGCTTTTTGAAATAGTGGAGGTGGTAGTTGGAGTCGAATCTCTTGCGGAACCACCACCAGTAGTTTTTGGCGTAGGTGGTGGCATCCTTGTCCCGCACCGCGATCATCAGGTCCAAGAGAGAGATGAGTAGCTTGAAAGGGGCCATCCAGAATATCTTGTATGCCTTCCACTGCAAGAGCTTGCGCTTTGCCCAAGGCGACAGGAAGCTCATCAGCCGCAGCATGACCCGATAACCGTTGAGCAGACGCAGGCGCTGGGGGTTCATGGCCATAGAGCCGGAGGCCATGTAGTTGTCGTGCAGGCCCTGCTGCAGGCGCTGCACCTCGCGGTTGCAGAGATCCCCGGCCCGCAAGCCGTGCTCAATGAGGTCGGTACCTGGCATATATTGGATCATGAAGGGGGCAATCCGGTAGCAATGCTTGAGCGGAGCGATGAACTGAGCAAATCCCATCAGCTCGCGGGCAAAGGACTGGTAAGTCTCCTCTTCGCTAAGGGGGGCCTCGCCGCCCCCGGGCAGGCTCCGCGGCAGACGGGGCAGGCCCAGGATGTAATCAAAGGCGTAGGGCTGCCCCTCTTCCTCCAGAATTCGCGCGGCGGCTGTTATCTGCTGGTTGGTTTCCCGGCGGTTGATCACCACCCGGCGCACCTGTTCGTCCCAGCATTCGATGCCGATCTGTATCGCGTAGCAGCCGGCCTGATGCAAGGCTTTGACCGCCGCCGGGGTGATGAGCAGGGGGTGGCTGAAGCAGCGGAAGGGGAGGCCGATCTCCTCCTGGTAGCGCCGGCAAAACTTCACCGTCCATTTTTCCGAAGCGGACATCACTGGCTGGCGGAAGTCTACCCAGGCCGGTTGGTATCTGGCCACGTGCTCTTTGAGCTCAGCGATCAGGGAGTCCACCGAGCGCTCCCGGACCCGGGGGCAGCCCATCTTGGTGGCTTCCTGGCCCAGGAAAGACAAGGAGCAATAGCTACAGTCAAAGGGGCAGCCGCGTGAGGGGCAGGACAGGTAGGAGTACTTCATGGGGTAGTGGGGCGCGAAGAGCTCCTTGTCTATGGTGGGCAGCTGATCCAGATCGCTGATCAGCGGGCGCTGGGGGTTCTTGATGATGGTGCCGTCCTGCAGACGGAACCATAAGTTCTTTATGCCGTAGTCAATGCGGCCCGCCTGCATGCTGTCGCACAGCTCCACTATGGCCTGGTCGCCCTCGCCCAGGCAGATGATGTCCACGGCCGCGTCCTCGGGCAACAATACCTGCTCCGGGGCCGAATGGGGGTGGATGCCGCCGAAGATAACCGGCACCTTGTAGTGCCTCTTGACCGCGGCGGCCAGCGCGCGCATTTCCTGGAACTGTATGGTCTGCACGCTGAAGCCCAGCAGGTCCGGCTCCAGCTCAATGATGCGCTGGATCACCAAATCTTTCTGGTCCAGCAACCGGGCCAGCCAGGGTATGGACAAGTAGTTTTTGTCGTCGAACAGGGCCTGGTCGTAAACCAGGTGAGTTTCGTGGCCGCTCTTTTGAAGCATGGCTGAAATGGCTTGCAGGGAAATGTTTTCCCAGCCTATGGCCACGAAGACGACTCTCATGACAGATATTTTTGGTTCCTTTGCCGCCAAAAAAAGCTGAACATGTCCCAAAGGGTCCTGATAATCACCGAAGGTCGGGTGTTGCTGGCCCGGCCGTGCAGCCGTTTTTTCATGGGCGAGGGAACCTCGGCCACTATCAGGCCATTGCGCCGCGCCTGCACCAGTATCTCCACCAGATAGAACATGCGCAGATTGTGGAAGGAGAGGATTCTCGTGGTAAAAAGCTCCCGGCGATACACCTGGATCCAGTTCACGTCGGCCAGGCCCAGGTTGAACAGCAGCGGCACCAGGATGCGGTTGTAAACGAAGGACATGAACCGGCCCAGGGCGGTATAGCCCCGTCTTTCTGATCGCACCCCTACTACTATATCGCAGACGGACAGACGCGGCAGGTAAGCCTGTAAATCAGACACATCCAGCGGGCTGTCCACCGGCACCAGTATCACGTACTCCTTACTGGCCCGTGACAGGCCGGTCTTGAAGGCGCCTCCCAGGCCCTGGTTGCTGGCATGGGCCATGAACTGCACCTGAGGGTGCTCAGCCGCTAGGCGCCCGGCGATTTGGGAGGTAAGGTCCGCGCTGCCGTCGTCAACGACTATCACCTCATAATCAAGGCCCAGGGTCTGCATGGTGATCATGGTGCGCAGCACTGCCGCTTCAAGACGGAGTTGTTCGTTATAGGCGGGCACCACCGCCGACATGCTGTATCTAGCGGGCATAGAACTCTTTTATGCGGTCAACCACGATCGTGATTTGCTCCGGAGTTATCTCCGGGAACATGGGCAGGGACAGGATGCGCCCGGACAGTTCCTCTGCCACCGGCGCCATGCCTAAGTTTCGCTGCAAACCCCGGTAGGCTTCATGTAAGTGGACCGGAACAGGGTAGTGTATGCCGCACTCTACCCCCGCCCCCTGCAGGTAGTCTTTGAGCCCGTCCCGGTCCCGGCAGGTTATTACGAATAGATGGAATACATGCCGGGCAGGGTCGTCGGCATCGAAGAGCGGGGCGCGCACCTCATCCATGCCGGCCAGCAGGTCTCGATAGAGACAAGCGGCCTGGAAACGCCTGGCGTTCCAGCCGTCCAGAAAAGGCAACTTCTTGTCCAGTACCGCCGCCTGCAGGGAGTCCAGGCGGCTGTTGGTGCCGATAATCTGGTGGCGATACTTTTCCGTTGATCCGTAGTTGCGCAACAAGCGAAAGTGTTGGGCAACCTGAAGATCGTTGGTACAAATCATGCCGCCATCGCCGAAAGCACCCAGGTTCTTGGCGGGGTAAAAACTGAAGCAGCCGGTCCGCCCCATGGTTCCGCTGCAGCGTCCGCGCCACTGGGCGCCGTGGGACTGGCAGGCGTCCTCCACCACCAGTAGGCCGTGACGCTGGGCAAAAGCGGTCACGGCGTCCATGTCGGCCGCCTGGCCATACAGGTGCACGGGGATTACAGCCTTGCAGGCAGGAGAAACCTTGCGCTCGGCGTCCGTGAGGTCCAGGAGAAAGGTTTGGGGATCAACGTCCACCATCACCGGCACCGCTCCCAGGCTGGAGACGGCCAGGGCCGTGGCAATGAAGGTGTTGGCCGGGGTCAGGACCTCGTCGCCCAGGCAGATGCCCAGGGCCCATAGGCTGAGTTTGAGCGCATCGGTGCCGCTGGCCACAGCCACGCAGGCCTCAGCCCTCAGGTAGCGGGCAAAGTTCTCCTCAAAGCGAGCCACCTGCGGACCCAGGACATAGGAGCCTCGCGTGCAGACCTCTTCAAGGGCCTCCTGAAACACTTTGCGATGCTCTTTGTACTGGAGACCCAAGTCCACAAAGGGAATGGTAGCGCTCATCAAACTACAACCTCAGCCTTACATATGGAGCAACCATTATTAACCTTTCAGGGTCACCGGCTCCTGGCGACGGGTGAGCAGGGAGCGTTGAATGGCCTCTACTATGGCGGTGATCTGCACAGCGCGCTTTCCGTCGCTTATGGTCGTCTCATGGTCCAGAATGGCCCGCACGAAGCTGTCGATCATATCACGCAGTGGTTCGGACATGTCTATTTTGGGGCTGATGATGTCGCCATCCCGCAACAGGAAGCGGAAGTCGCCGAAGTCGGGCTGCACCTTTTTGACCATGGATATCCCTTTTTCAAAGATGCGAATGGGCTCCAAGTTGTTCAGATCGTCGAATTCAGCCCTGGCCTTGCTGCCGATCACCCTCACCAGGCGCTGCTTGTTGGAATCCACCCAGCTCACGTGAATTTGTCCCACAATATTGCCCGGGTAAAACAGGGTGATGAAGGCGGCGTCCATCCGGCCGGTTCCCAGAGGTTCCACCCCGCTGGCCAGTACCGCCGTGGGCGTCAGACCAGTTACGTAGTTGATTATGGAGATATCGTGGGGCACCAAATCCCAGACCACGTCCACGTCGTTGCGCACCAGCCCCAGATGGGTGCGAGTGCAGCAGATGTAGTAGATATCGCCCAAGCGGCCGGACTGGATAAGCTCGCGCAGCTTGTGCACCCCCTTGTTGTAGAGGAAGGTGAAGCCCACGAGCAGCTTGCGATCTCTTTCCTCGGCCAGCCGACAGAGCTCTCTACCCTCCTGGGGGTCAATGGTGAGGGGCTTTTCGCAATAGACGTGTTTGCCGGCCTGCAGGGCCTGGCGGGAAAGGGCGTAGTGGGTGGAGGCCGGTGTTTCGATGGCGATAGCCTGCACCTCCGGGTCATTAATTACCAGGTCCGGATCAGTCACCAGCGAACACCCTTCAAGTTTGAGATGCTCCAGGCGGCTTAAGGCGTTTTGCTCAATGTCGCAGACGTACTTCAGGCGAACCCGGGGGTGGGTGGCCAGGTTGCGCACCACGTTGGGTCCCCAGTGCCCTACGCCCAGAACTCCCACGCACAGGCGATCAGCACTCATGGCGATCTCGGCTCCCTCCCTAGGCTGACTAGTAAAGGCCCTTTAGAGAAATTTAATAAATCCTTTCGCTGGTGGTCAGTATCGGTCCATTTTGGCGCAGGCGAATAACATCAAAACCATACTTTAAACGGTAGAGGAAAAAATAGAAAAGGTTTTTCAGGTTGAACTTGCCCAAAAACCGGGTGTTGTAAATTTGGTCAATGATCATGTGGGTAAGATATCCGGCCACAAACGAGGCCAACAACAAGGAGGGGAACAGCGCCAGCAACAACAGCAGCAAGGCCGCCCATTCCCAGGCGTGGAACAAAAAATAGTTTTTGTGCAATATTTGCAAGGTCTTATATGACTCCATGATCTTGCGGGGGGTATCCACTCTCTTAGTGATGATTAGGTAATCCAGCAAGTGATCGGTATCCACCAGGACAGCAACTGCGCAGCCCATCAAGACGCAAGTAGGGCTTTTGGTTGCCAAGTACAGGGTGGCACCCAAGGGAAGCGCGCTGATGATGTGCCCCATGGCTTTCAATCGAGATCTTTCTTGTGAACATTTTGCTGGCCGAGGTTGAAGATCACCATCGACGCAAAAATGGAGCAATATGAGACTCGGAGCCGAGGGAAAGGCTTATGTCGTGAAAATTGTTGCTATACGCAACGAATATTTGGTTTGCGATAATCTATCAAATAAGCCTAATGAATACAGCAAGTTGAGTAATTTTATGCGCAATTATTTATGGCGCTATGTATAATAATGCTCCTCAGTTAAAGATGATTGTAACACGTAACACTTAGCGGCAAAAGATAAAATCTAGTTTCAAGGCTTGATCGATACCTGGGCGGGAATGACGGCATTGTTTCCATAGAAAAGATGGTCCGGCTGGGTCAGGGGCTGGCATTGGCCATGTGCGCAGAAGGCTCTAGGCATCAGGACGTAGTCGTTGCTGCCAGCTAGAGGAACCTCGTATTTCCAGAAAGTCCAGGATAAGTCTATCGCCTCGCAGACGAGTTCAGAGTCCTGCCAACTCCGGCCTCCATCCAAGCTGACCTTAACCGCAGATAGGGGGTGGATTCCCCCCCAGGCAATACCAAGGAAGCGCAGCTTATCCTTCAACTTTTTCACACTGAAGACTAAAGACTTGGGACCCAGGGCATGAACCGGAACCGATACTTGGATCAAGTTGCCATCCTGCTCTTGTTCCACGATGTTTGCGTAGTAATTATCCATAAAGTAGCCGTGAAATTCTTCCTGGAAGGCATAGATTCCCTCTAGCCACTTAACGTGCTCTGCACCATAGACTCCGGGGATGATTAGACGTATGGGATATCCTTGTTCGGGGCTGAGTGGTTTGCCGTTGAGTTCGAAGCACAGCAGCGGATCGTATTGCAAGAGTTCTTCTATAGGGAAGCTCCGTTCATAGTGATGCTTCTGACCTTTAAGCCGGTGGGCCAAATTATCGTATCCCCGATCCTTGCCCCGGAAGACCAAATATCTGGCCTCGGGTCTCGGGCTATATTTTTTTAAGACGTCATGCAAGCGGACCCCGGTGTACAGCCCGGTGCTTAACATCCCGTGCCGCTGGCCACCCCTGATAAAAGCCAGGATGGATTTCCATTGCGAAGGGTCGAGCAGGCGCAAGATTTTCTGGAAGGTGAGGTGTTCCTTCATATCTTTGGTTGTGGAGTGGGAGTTGCCCGTGCACTCAATCATTACCACCTGAGTGGTGTGATCGAATGAAAACAGCTCTTCCAGGCTCAGATCGACCTCCTGCGGGAAACATCCCCTAAGACTCAACTTCCATTGGTTGAGAATTACCTTTTGGGGGTAGGGGAAGTGACTGCGTAGGAAAAAATCATTGGTGGGGGTTACAAAGGAATCGATTTTTGAAAGATATATCTCGCGGCTTATGATGATGCCATACTGCCTGGTTTCGATGGGGGGCCTGTAGCTCAGGATGGGAAGGTCTTGGCCTTCGGAGAGCAGATTGCGCAGGAGCTTGGTATATTCTGATGCTAGTTTGATTTTTTCTTGTGCCTGCATGGCCTGCCCATTTGCTATAGAAGCTCTGATCTTGCCCAGTAACAGCGGACAATTGGTTAAGCGATCATTTTGTGTTCATAGGCCAACGGGCTGATGTGTCCGTTGGCACTGTGCCTCCTGGTTCG
>QZKP01000057.1 GCA_003605055.1 Desulfarculus sp. | reverse complement strand
GTCCCCCTGAAAGATGGAGACGATGGAGCCGGTCAGGGCCTTCTGGCCTATGTCCTTGAAGCTTTTCTCCGCCGCGTCCCAGGTCTTGACCATGTCCTGAGCCGTGGCGGTGAGGATGTAGTCGGGCTGCTTCCTGGCGGATTCCTTGAAATTTCGGATGATTTTTAATAATCCTTCGACGAAATCGCTTACTTCCCTTTCAGCTCTCCCCATATCTTCCTGGTCAACCTGAGCTCCGACCCGCACCGTTACGTCGGTTTGAACTGCGCCTGACATGCATCGACCTCCTTATTTATTGCAGCTCATTTATTACAAATACAGAATTATTTCTCCAGTGAATTATTTCATAAAATTAGCGTTGCTAAATTAAAAATTAAATGCTAAATTTAAGCTAGATCTCAAAATTATTAAAGGGGGAATCGCTATGGCTCATTTACCAAAGACTATGTTGTCTCTCTTAATGGTGGCATCTGGAATATTGGGAGGGTTGACATTTAGCTTGTTTTTCCACGGAATAGTCTCGGCGACCTCAAGCCAAGAGAAAATAGTCGCTCGCAGCATCACTTTGGTGGACAACAAAGGCAAACCACGGGGGGGCATCGGCTTTGAGGACGACACCCCAGTTATATATCTTCGAGACACAGATGGTAACGTTAGAGCTTATTTGGCAGTAACTAATGTAGGCCCCATGCTCGTGTTTAAGAATAAAAAAAATGAACTCCAGTTAACAATGCGCGCGCACGAAAATGGTGATTCAACCATAGCTTTGATGGCCGGTAAGAAAGGACAGCGATTGATGATTTCTTATTTGCATGGCAGGGGGCCCATGCTAGGAATGTTTGATGAACAAAGGGTTGGCAAGTTATTAGTTGCACTCATGAAGGACAACCCGGCGATAATCCTTCTCGATAAAGCGAAGAAACCTGCCATTTCGATGCTGGCCGGTAAAGACAGGGGATCGTTATTCGGCATCTGGGACAGCCAGGGCAAGCCGCAGGCGCTGATGGGCCTGATCAACGACATGCCCATGCTCTATCTCTACCAGAAGTACCAGACTGGGATGCTGTTCCGGACCACCAGCGAAGGCAAGCCCGGCCTGGCCCTCTTGGACAACGGCGCCATCGTCTGGAGCGCCGCGGGCGGCGCCGCCCCAACCGCGCCGGATGCCAGCGGCCTGGAGGACATCATGCGCGAGGTTATGCGCTAGCCGGCGGGCGCGAAGAAGAACGAGGCCTCGGGCGCGAGCCCGGGGCCTTGGTTTTATTATGCCGCCGCGAGCCTACTCTAGCGCCCGTTCCACCAGGGCCCGCCAGCGCGCCAGCTCTGCGGGCCGGGCCCGCCGCCGGCCGGCCAGGGTCCGCCAGCAGCGCGCCTCCCACTCGTGGGCCAGCTCCTCCAGGGCCTGGCCCGGGTCCAGGGGCGGGGAGGGGCCCAGGGCCTGGGCCAGCCGGCCGGCAGCCTGGGCCAGGCGCTCGTTCAGGCCAGGCTCGGCCAGCGCCCCCGCGCCCCAAGACCCCAGGGCCCGGCCCAGCAGCCAGCCCATGGCCTCCTCCGCCCGCCAGAGCCAGGCCCAGCCTCGCAGCGTCTCCAGGCTGGGCCGTAGCCCGGCCGCGGCCGCGGCCACCTTGGGCCCGAAGGCCAGCAGGCGCATGACCGGGTTCAGGCGCGGGCTGGAAAAGGCGAAGGAGTCCATGCCCGCGCAGGGGGCCAGGAGCGCCTCACGGGCCGCGGGGGTCAGCTCGGCAAAGGCCCGGGCCGGCGCGCAGGACTCGCGGCCGCACTTGGCGGCGTAGCCCGTGGGGCCGCGCAGGTCTTGGCCCTGGTGCCGCGCCGGGTGCAGCAGGCAGCCCACCTGGCGGCCGGCCCGGTCCAGGAAGCCCAGGCCCGGGCACCAAAAGCCGGTGATGGGGCCGGGCATCCGGCCCTGGGAGACGGCCGCGGTGTTGTCGGCCAGCAGCCGCCGCAGGGAGCCCTGGTGCGCGGCGTGGTCGTAGCCGGCCGGCCGGATGGGCGGGCAGCAGGCAAAGCAGGACAGCCCTTGGCCCGGCGCGCAGAGGCTGTAAACCTGGCTCACAGGTCGTCCTCGGCCAGGCTCACCCGGGCTGGGTCCAGGCCCAGGCCCTTTAGCCAGGCCCGTACCGCCGTTAGGTAGCGGGGCAGGAAGCCCTGGCTGCCGCCCAGGCCCTTGCGGCCGAAGAAGAAGTTGATCTCCAGCAGCAGCGGCCCCTGGCCGGGCGGGAAGATCAGGTCCACGCCGGCCACGTCTATGCCCGCCGCGGCCTGCAGCCGCCGGGCCAGGGCCAGGCCGGCCCCGCGCTGTTCGGCCGGGCCTTGGTCGCTCCAGCCGCCGCCCTGGCTCAGGTTGGCCCGGAACTCGCCCGGCGCGGGCCAGCGCCAGTAGGCCTGGGCCTCCTGGTGCAGGAGCACCACCCGCATCTCCGCGGCGCCGGGGATGTAGCGCTGCAGCACCAGGCCCGCCGGGCCGCGGGCGCAGCCGGTCTCCAGGCGGCCGGCCAGGGCCCGCAGCTCGCCGGGTTTTTGGACCAGGAACACGTTGCGGCCCATGCCGTCGCCGGCGCCCTTGGCCACCAGGGGCGCGCCCAGGGCGGCCACCCCCGGCTCGCCGGCCTCCCAGGCCGCGGCCGCGGCCTCCAGGTCCGCAAACTCGCGGGTCTCGGGCTGGGGCAGGCCCAGGCCGGCGAAGAGCCGGCAATTGCCCACCTTGCCGTCCAGGCTCAGGTGCACCGCGGGGCGGGGGAAGTGCGGCCGGCCGCAGGCCGCCACCAGGGCGTAGAGGTCCGGCCGGCAGACCAGGGGCAGCAGCACGGCCGCGGCCGCGGCCACGGCCTGGGCGTCGGCCTGGGTCAGGGGCCGCTGGCTGATCAGGGCCAGGTTGACCTCGGCCTGCAGGCCGGTGTGATAGCTGAGGATGGCTCCAGGCAAGACGGCTCCCTCTGGGCCGGGAGTATACCGCAGGCTGGGTTCCTGGGCGGTACGACGTGGGAGCCAAAACAATTCTAACGGACAAGAACTAATCAAGTTTATTCTTTTATAGGTTTGGTCTTGGCCTTTTTAATAGCAAGCTTAAGGGGTACGGGCGGCGGCTTGAGAGGAACAACGATAGACGACAGACCCATTCTCAAAGCCATATTCAGAACGAATTCTCTCCAGAAGGACCATACATTATAGGGGCCATTAATTACACCAAAGTTTAAAATATCATTTTTCGTAACTCCTGTTCTATTCTTTAACCTGTAAGACAATTGAAAGGATGCTTCAATTTTGAACAACTCAAAAAATTTTTCGTCCCCTTTCGAATTCGGTATATCTCGTAATCCCAAATTGCAAATAACCCAAAAATCTTTACTTAAAGGTTTGGACTCAACCACATCAACGGTAATTTTATATTGTCTAATTATGTCTTCATTGGGATGTGATTTATCCCCTAATTCGCATGAACTCTTTACCAAGCATATTTCAAGTAAATTAACTTTTTTTATAACTTTGGCCAAGGTGTCAGCATTAGGAATAAATCCTTTGCTTTGCTCTGGTGATTTGTATCTCACTGTTTTAGTTTTACTTTTTTGCACAAAGCCCTCTTTACATTGAAGCGATTCGCTCACTTTTTACCACTTCCCCTGCCCTATGGATTTCGGTATTTACCATTTTGTCTTGGCGCCGACATATGGCCCCACAACTAGTCCAAAAGTTAGGATCAGTACGCCACAGGACGTTATCGTCATTAGCCTCTTCTATAACCTCGTTAAGGAAGAGAGTAGGCTTAGCTTCAAGCGCAAACAAAACATCCGCAAGCGTTCGAAGGGTTAGGTTGCGCCCTCCTCCGAGAAGCTGGCTTACGAAGCCCTTGCTCTTTCCGAGTCTATTTGCTAGTTCAGCCCTAGTTATGTTTTTAGAACGCATAAGTTCACATACACGTTCGGTGACTTCCATGATGAAGTCTTCTTGTGCGAGTAGGCGTTCGTATTCTTGGTCCTTAGCGACGTTTCTGGTCTCTTGGTGCATTATTCAACAGCCTTTCGTATTCCTCGCGGATTCTCTCGGCACGATCGATTTGATTTTTAGGTGTGCCATCGCTCTTTTTCACAAAACCGTTGGTCAAAACTATCGAGCCGCGCCGTTGCGAAGGGTAGTAGCCTAATATGCGCGTCTTAAAGCGCTTAAATTCAAAAAACTGGTTCCCTTTCAGGTTTTTCATTTGTTCTCTGTTCTGAATTACGCCCGTTTCGTGAAATCTTTTTATTAAAGCATCTATTCGTGTCCGTTCGAGAGCAGCCAACCCATCAATGAACTCCTTCGCTGGTAAGGAGCCATTTGCGAGCTTGGCGTACTCAACGGCAAATTTGGTGCCCTCTTTCCGCTTGTATTTATATGATATCAAATTCACCTCTAATGTTTATATAAATGTAAACTCCTGTCAAGGATAAATTTCCTGGGAAATTTCCTCGTGTTTTGTAATAAAAATTCGCCGACAGATTTCTGGCTGGCCCCCCAGCATTTTAGACGAGAATAACTTATTACAATAACTAGGCAAAGTCAATAAAAGTAAATAATTTCTTTCAGACCCCCTGGCGCAGGCGATCCACCCGCGCGCCCAGACCGGCCTCCCTGAGAAGGCGGGCCTCTTCCTCCAGGTCCCAGCCCAGGCGCACGATCTGGGCCCGGGGTCTACGACCCAGCTCGATGAGGGCGTAGGAGGCGCTGGGGTCGCCGTCTTTGGACTTGCCCACGCTGCCGGGGTTGACCACCAGGCCGCCGGACACAGAGCGCACGAAGGGCACGTGGGTGTGGCCCAGGCAGAGCACCTGGGCCCCGGCCTGCTCCAGCCAGGCCTCCAACTCGTCCTGCGGGTGGTCGGCGTGCACGTACTGGCGCACGCTGGCCGGGCTGCCGTGCACGGCCAGCAGCCCACAGCCGTCAAGCTCCAAGGACAGTTGGCCGGGCAGGCCGGCCAGGAAGGCGCGGGTGGCTTGGTTCACCCGCCGCTCGGTCCAAGAAAAAACGGCCCGGGGCTCCGGGCCGATGCCAGGTTTGAGGAATTGCTCGATGCCGGCCTCGCCGCCGGCCAGCACCGCCTGGTCGTAGTTGCCGGCCAGGCAGGGCCAGCCCCGCTTCTCAACCAGGGCCACCACCTGGTTGGGCCGGGTGAGGTAGCCCACCAGGTCGCCCAGCACCAGCACCTGGGTGAGGCCCCGGCGCTCCAGGTCCTCCAGCACCGCCTGCAGGGCGGTGAGGTTGGCGTGCAGGTCGCTGAGTACGGCCAGTCGCGCCACCGGGGACCCTGAGCGGCGCGCGGGCTAGAAGTAGCCGGGGCGGATGAGCTTGTCGCCCGGCTTCTTGGCCGGCGGGGAGGCGTTGTTGGAGCTGCCCTCGCCGCCCGCGCCCTGAGCCTGCACCTTGGCCTTGAGCACCCGCGAGGGGCGGAAGGTCACCACCTTGCGCGGCGGCAGGATCAGGGGATCGCCGGTCTGGGGGTTGCGCCCCCGGCGCTCGGCCTTGTGTCGCACCGACCATTTGCCGAAGCCGCTGACCAGAACCTCGTCGCCCAGGGCCAAGGCGTTTTTGATCAGCCCCAGCCCCGTCTCCACCGCCGTGGCAGCCTCGGCCTTGGTCAGTTGCCCCTGGGCATACACCTGTGCCACAATGTCCGCTTTGGTCAAGGTCATTGCTCGCGACTCCCTAAATATGGTCTTTAGGATAATTAATACTAGGCCCTGCGCCGGCAATAAGTCAAGTTGTTCAGACGGTTAAATGTCAGACCCCATTTGTGGGCCATAGCCGAGCCACATGGGCACTTGACTGGGGCCCCCCAAAAGTGTAATTAATTCCCTCACCGCGAGATCAGCCGTCACTCACGTTCCCTGCCTGGCCAGGCCTTGCTGCCGGCAAGGGGGCGAACAAGCTAAGGCTGCGGTGTCAGGGCCTTTTTACCAATAAGGAGGTCCCCATGGGGCGGCCCCGCCGCCCGGCCCGCCAAGCGGCGCCGGGAGGGGCGGGGTTGATCAGCTTTTCATAATTCCCATGCCGCTGGATGACCCGGCATGCGTCCGACGGCCGGCCCCCTGGGTTTGGCCGGCGGCTGCGTTCAGGCCGGGCGCCGTGGGGGAGGATAGCCATGAAATCCCTCGGTAGCCACCTCATCCTGGAGCTTTACCACTGCCCGGCGGCCCTCTTGGACGACCCCCGACACGTATCCCAGGTCATGACCCGGGCCGTGGAGGCCTCGGGCGCCACCTTGATCCAGCCCTTCTTCCACCAGTTCGCGCCCCAGGGCGTCAGCGGCGTGATCATCATCAGCGAGTCGCACTTTTCCATCCACACCTGGCCCGAGTACGGCTACGCGGCCCTGGACATCTTCACCTGCGGCGACTGCATTGACATGCACGCGGCCGCCGAGTCCCTGCGCCGGGGTTTCCGGGCCGGGGCCATGCAGAAGATGATGCTCTCCCGCGGCCTGCTGGACCTGCCGCCGGAGCTGATCCAGCACAAGCCAGCGGCCGCGGCCCTGCGGCCGGCCGAGACCTGATCCGGCGGCACTCGCGTCCCGGCCCGTGTCCGGCCGGGCGACACCCGCCAAACCCTCTTCAGGAGCAAACGTGAAGCCCAGCCAGTTGCCCCGTCCTTGCGACGGGCAGGTATTCCTAGAGCCGCCTGAGCTGAACGGCGCCCTGGGCCTGGCCCTGGGCGTGGAGAAGGTGCTGCACCAGGTCAAAACGCCGTTCCAGGAATTGGCCGTGGTGCAGGCCGGGCCCCTGGGCCGGGTGCTGATCCTGGACGGCGTCATCCAGACCGCGGAGTTCGACGAGGCCGGCTACCACGAGATGCTGGTGCACGTGCCCCTGCTCACCCACCTGGCGCCCCAGCGGGTGCTGATCATCGGCGGCGGGGACGGCGGCGCCCTGCGCGAGGTGCTCAAGCACCCGGGCCTGGAGCGGGTGGACCTCTGCGAGATAGACGCCGAGGTGATCGCGGCCTGCCGGCGCTTCCTGCCCGGCCTGGCCGCGGGCTTCGACGACCCGCGGGTGAGGGTGCACATCGGCGACGGGGTGGAGTTCCTGGCCGGCGCGCAAGAGGCCTACGACGCGGTGCTGGTTGACAGCTCCGATCCCCAGGGCCCGGCCCGGGGCCTGTTCAACCCCGAGTTCTACGCCAGCCTGAAAAAGGCCCTGCGCCCCGGGGGGGTGGCCGCGGTTCTGGCCGAGAGCTACTTCCTCTTCCCGGAACTGATCCGGGGCACCTTCGCGGTGCTGGAAAGGCTTTTCGACTTCGCCTGCTATTACACGGCCTCGGTGCCCACCTACAACTCCGGGGTCATGGGCTTCGCCCTGGCCAGCCTGGGGCCCTTCCCCCTGAGCCCGCCCGAGCCCGGCCGGGTGGCCGAGCTGGGGGGGCTGCGCTACTACACCCCGGCCGCGCACCGGGCGGCCTTCGCCCTGCCCCGGCCGGCGCTGAACCTGCTGCCGCCGGAGGTGGCGAGCATGCAGGAGAACCTCTTCGCCTCGGGCCGGACCGGCATGCCCAGCCTGTAGGCCGGCGGCTTTATCGTTAGTGCAGGTGGGGTCAGGGGACGAACGCTCCGTAACCCAACCAACTCCACTTTGTTGCGCCGCCCGGCCCCGCGTGCCAGGGGCGCGGAGGCGATTGTTGTGATATCTATTGGGTGAAGCCAAGCGCCACCCAATCTTAAAATTGCTGGAGGATCGGCGGAGTTGCCTCGGCCTGCCGCCTTTTTTTATGCCATGACCGCAAACTTGATAACCCGCAGCGACCTGCGCAACCTGGCCATCGTGGCCCACGTGGACCACGGCAAGACCACCCTGGTGGACGCCATGCTCTGGCAGAGCGGGACCTTCCGGGAAAACGAGCAGGTGGCCGAGCGGGTGATGGACTCCCTGGACCTGGAGCGGGAAAAGGGCATCACCATCATGGCCAAGAACACCTCCCTGAACTACAAGGGGGTCAAGCTCAACATCGTGGACACCCCCGGCCACGCCGACTTCGGCGGCGAGGTGGAGCGGACCCTGAACATGGTGGACGGGGTGCTACTCTTGGTGGACGCCAGCGAGGGGCCGCTGCCCCAGACCCGCTTCGTGCTCTCCAAGTCCCTGGCCAAGGGCCTGCCCCTGATCGCGGTGATCAACAAGATCGACCGGCCCGACCGGCGCATCGCCGAAGTGGTAGATGAGCTCTACGACCTGCTCATAGACCTGGACGCCAACGAGGATCAGTTGGAGTTCCCCATCCTCTACACCAACGCCCGGGCGGGCATCGCCCTCACCGAGCCCGACGGCCAAGGCCGGGACCTGCAACCCCTGTTCGAGGCCATCCTGGCCCACATCCCGGCCCCCAGCTACGACCCGGCCGCGCCCCTGCAATTTTTGGTGACCAACCTGGACTACTCGGACTACGTGGGCCGCATCGCGGTGGGCAAGATCGTGGGCGGGCGGCTGCGGGCCGGCGGCCAGGCGCTGTTGATGAAAAAGGGCCAGCCCGCCGGCCGCTTCGGGCTGAGCCAGGTCTACACCTACCAGGGCCTGGAGCGGGTGGCGGCGCCGGAGATAGAGGCCGGGGACATCGCGGCCGTGGCCGGGGTGGCCGAGGCCTTCATCGGCGACACCCTGGCCGACCCTGAGGACCCCCGGCCCCTGCCGGCCATCAGCGTGGAAGAGCCCACCATGTCCATGGACTTCTCCATCAACACCTCGCCCCTGGCCGGCCGGGAGGGACGCCTGGTCACCTCGCGGCAGATCAAGGCCCGCCTGGAGAAGGAGACCCTGTACAACGTCTCCATCCGGGTGGAGCCCGGCCAGACCACCGATTCCTTCAAGGTCAGCGCCCGGGGCGAGCTGCAACTGGCGGTGCTGGTGGAGATGATGCGCCGGGAGGGCTTCGAGCTGTCCCTGTCCAAGCCGCGGGTCATCACCCGGGAGCAGGAGGGGGCGCTGTGGGAGCCCCTGGAGCTGGCCGTGGTGGACGTGCCCGACGAGTACGTGGGGGTGGTCACGGAGAAGATCTCGGCCCGGCGCGGCAAGATGACCCGCATGATAAACAACGGGCTGGGCCGGGTGCGCATAGAGTTCGAGATACCCACCCGGGGGCTCATCGGCTACCGCTCCCAGTTCCTCACCGACACCCGGGGCACCGGCTTTTTGACCACCCTGATCGTCGGCTACACCCCTCATGCCGGAGAGATACCCGGCCGCACCAACGGCTCGTTGGTCAGCGACCGCGCGGGCAAGGCCGTGACCTACGCCATCTATCACCTGCAGCCCCGGGGGGCCATCTTCGTGGAGCCGGGCGAGCCGGCCTACCCCGGCCTCATCGTGGGCCAGAACTCGCGCACCGAGGACATCGCGGTCAACATCACCAAGGAGAAGAAGCTGACCAACATGCGGGCCTCGGGCGCGGACGAGGCCCTGCGCCTGATCCCGCCCCGGCGCTTCACCCTGGAGCAGGCCATGGAGTACATCAACGACGACGAGCTGGTGGAGGTGACGCCGCTGTCCATCCGCCTGCGCAAGAAGGCGAGCATGAAGCTGGGCGGGGCGCGCAAGAACGTATAGGCCCGGGCCGGCTCTGGAGCCGGCTCCGCCGGGAATCATTTTGACCCGCCCTTGGTCTGGTAATATGCCTAGGCGGCAGGCGGGCGCCGCGGCCCGGCCCCGGAATTATTGGAACAGGGAACCCCAACATGCTCCGGCGTACGGCCCTTATCCTCTGCCTGGCCAGCGCCCTGCTGGCAGCCCTGCCCGCCTTGGGCCAGGCCAAGTCCGCCGTCCATCGCGCGGGCATATTCAAGCTGTCCCTGCCCGCCAAGTGGACCCGCATGCCCAAGGCGGCGCTGGAAGAGTGGAAAAAGACCATGGTCAGCGGCGGCCGGGAGCTGGCCGAGGCCTCCCAGAGCGCGGACCCCAATCAGTTCAGCGAAAAGTCCATTCCCTTCCTGGCCGGGTTCATGCGCCCCGCCGGAAACAAGCCCATACGGCTGGTGTTCTCGGGCATGACCTCGCCGGTGAAGCTGAACCGCCAGGAGATGTACAAGACCAACCAGGAAAGGGTGCAGTGGGGCATAAAGACTGGCAGGCTCAAGGCCGCCAGCAAGGGCATGTCTAAGCTCAAGATCGACGGCGTGCCCTGCCTGTTGCAGGACGTGGAGACCAGGCTGGGCCAGCGCATGAAGGTGTACTATTTCTTCGTCCCCCAGCGCCCCAAGATGGCCTATGGCATGGTGTTCCTGTGCGACGCCGCCGCCACCTTCGACCGGTACGCCGGCGAGGTGTCCGCCATCGTGAAATCCATCAAGGTGGTGCGCAAAAAGCGCAAGTAGCCCCGCCGCACCAGGCAATGACGGCTAGGCTTGATTGATTGCAGGCGGGTTGTTGGGGTGACAATCTATCCTTTGTTTTGGAGCCATCCAGAATCGTGAGTCATCGCGCGGAGCATCTTGGCAAAAGATGCAGACCTGGCGCTCTTCCATTTCCCTATTCTGCGGGGGCACCGCGGGAAAGGGGGGATTGCCACGGCGCGGCGGGAGAGACGGCGGTGCCGTTACAAACCAGTTAGCCGCCGCGCTTCGCAATGACCACTATGCTGTAAAGGGGAAGAATGCTCCCGGGTGGCCCCCACAATTCATTGTCAGGCGGAGCGAGCGTAGCGAAGCGACAAGGGGTCGGCAGCGGCCTTGCGCAGATCAGCGAGGGCTTGGTATGGGCCGGGGGGTCGGCTTAAACCTCTTGTCGCTGCGCGACCTCGCCAGCAAAGCGGGCGGGCCGCTCAAGATAAAGCAATCGCGTGGGTTGGGGCCTTTCGTCCCCGCGACCCAAGTCTCCCTAATCCTTGCTGGCCAGGAAGCGGTCCAGCTTGGACTTGAGACCCATCAGGGCCAGGCTGGTGGCGCCCATCTTGCCCCGGGCCCGGGCCAGGTCCATGACCGCCTCCTGGAAGGTGGCCGGCACCGGTCGCTGCTGGTCCTGGGGCTTGCGGGCCAGGGTCAGGGCGCCGGAGGGGCAGGTGCTCACGCACAGGCCGCAGCCGAGGCAGCGCTCCGGGTCCAGCAGCACGTGCTCGTTCTCCATGCTCAGGGCGTCCATCTGGCAGCGCTCCTGGCAGACCTCGCAGCCGATGCACAGCTCGGTGTCCACCTGCAGGGTGAAGGGCGAGGAGACCAGGCTGGCCGGCCGGGGGTGGCGCTTGAGGGCCAGGAGCACCTGGCAGCAGCAGCCGCAGCAGCAGCAGATGTTGATCACCTTCTGGGAGTTGGAGGGCTGCAAGACCAGGCCGTCCTCGTCGGCCTTCTTTAGGATCTCCAAGGCCTCGGCCTGGTCAATGACCCGGCCCACCCCGCGCCTCTCGTAGAGATAGGCCCCGGCGCCGAAGACCAGGCAGGCCTCCAACAGCCGGTCGCAGCCCTGGCCCGCCATCTTGTGCTCCTTGCGGCAGATGCAGGGGGCCACCAGGATTTTCTTCTGCTGGGCGATGATGGCCGCCGCCTCCTCGTAGGGCATCACCTGGTGGCCGGCGTCCAGGCTGCGGCCCACGGGTATGGTGCGCAGCTGCGGGGCCTGGGACCAGGTCTCGGGGTCGAAGAGGGTGGACACGTACTGATTCATCAGCTCCACCAGCTCCTGATCCAGGCTGTTGACGTTGTACTCCCAGATGCCGATGACGTACTGGGCGGCCATGTACAGCGGCGCCCGCTGGGGCGGGTAGATGCCCAGGATCAGGCCCTGCTGCACCATCTGGTCCAGGCGGCTGGCGGCCTCCTCGCTGCTCAGGCCGGCCCGCCGGGCGATGACCCGGGCCTCCTCGGGGATGAGGGTGGTGCCCAGGGCCAGCTCGGCCTGCTCCGGGGTGAAGAGCTTCTGGAGGATCTTCAGCTCCACCCCGCTCTCGGTGGCCGGGAACCCGCCGGGCAGGTCGTCCAGGTGCTTGGCCAGCCTCTTGTACACGTCCTGGGCCATGGCTCTCCTCCGGTGTGCGCGTGCAGGCGGCCTAGTCTACCACGGCCCGGCTTCGGCCCCAAGGCCGCAGAGAGGCCGGCCCCCGCCTTTCGTGTTATAAAAGGGCCCGGAGCAACCCGGAGGCGTGATGGAAGTTGATTGCGAGGCCCTGGCGGCCGCGGCCCGGGAGGCCGGGGCCGGCCAGGCCAGGCTTATGGACGCCGCGGGGCTGGTGTTCGACCCCCGGGCGGCGCTCAAGTGCCGCTTCGGCTGTCCGCGCTATGGCCGCGCCTGGACCTGCCCGCCCCACCTGGGCCTGAGCCCGGAGCAGATAGAGCGCGCCTTGGCCGGCTACCAAAGGGCCCTGGTCATCGTCTCGCCGGAGGCGGCCAGCGGCCAGCGCGCGGCCCTGGCCGTGGAAAAGGCGGCCATGGCCCAGGGCCTGAGCTTTGCCCTGGCCCTGGCCCTGTGCGTGCACTGCGACCCCTGCGTCTACCCCGACCCCTGCCCGCACCCCAAGCTGGCCCGGCCCTCCCTGGCCGCCCTGGGCCTGGACGTGGCCGCCACGGTGAAGCCGCTGGGGCTGGAGGTGCGCTTGGACCCCGAGGGCAAGCTGCTGCCCGCCTGGTACACCCTGGTGCTCTTGGATTGAGGGCCGCCGCCGGCCTAGGAGGCGTCCTCCGGCACCTGGGCGGCCTGGCCGGCGCGCTCGGCCAGGCGGCGTATGCGGCGCAGGTGCCCCCGCCAGAAGGCGTCGGTCAGGCAGACCAGGATCAGCACGAAGATGGCCGTCTTGACGGCGAAGCAGGAGAAGAAGATGGCCAGGGCCCGCTGGCCCAGCATGGCGGGGTCCAGGCCCTGCAGGAAGGCCTCGCCCAGGCGGGAGAACTTCAGGGACCAGACCAGGGCCAGGCCAAAGGAGGCCAGTACGAAAAAGAACAGGCGGTACAGGTGGGGCCCCGGGGCCTTGCCCTGGCGCAGGCCGTAGATGAAGCGGGAAAGGAAGTAGGGCGCCACCAGGCAGGAGGCCGCGCCCAGGTACAGGGCGTACAGGGGCATGGGGAAGTTGGTCAAGAGCACCAGGTCGCAGCCCAGGAGCAGCACCAGCACCCCCAGCGCCAGCCGGCCCAGCCAGACGAACTTCATTTCATAGAACATGACCGCCTCCCCTCCAGGGTCGTGGCGTAAGTACCGCCTCATTGTAACCCACCCTCCGGCCTTTTTGCGCCCCCCCAACTTGAAGCCGGGCCCCAACGGCCGTAGATTTAATAAAACCGCTGTTTTTCCGCCGGCCGTTCCGCGGCCCTGAGGAGTCGGTTATGCGCAAATTGGCTGCACCGCTGCTAATGCTGCTGGTCATCATCCTGCTGCCGGGCCTGGCCCTGGCCGCGCCCCAGCGCCTGAAGCTGGACAACGGCCTGACCGTGATCCTGGCCGAGAACCACGAGGCGCCGGTGGCCGCCTTCCAGGTCTGGGTGCGCGCCGGCTCCATCTACGAGGGACCCCGGGAGCGCGGCATCACCCACCTGATCGAGCACATGATCTTCAAGGGCACCCCCCGGCGGCCGGCCGGGCAGATGGCCGGGGAGATCGAGGCCCTGGGCGGCGAGGTGAACGCCTACACCACCCTTGACCACACCAACTACTTCGTGGTGGCCGCCAGCGCCCAGGCGGCCCAGGCCCTGGACATCCTGGCCGACGCGGTGGTCAACGCCAGCTTCGACGCGGGCGAGCTGGCCAAGGAAAAGGAGGTGGTGGTCGAGGAGATCCGCATGAACCTGGACAAGCCCTCCCGCCGCCTGCACTGGGAGGTGTTCCGCCAGGCCTTCGGCGACACGCCCTACGGCCGGCCGGTGATCGGCAACATCGCCTCGGTGCGGGCCATCACCCGCGCGGACATCCTGGCCTACAAGGCCCGCTGGTACCGCGCGCCCAACATGATGGTGGTGGCGGTGGGGGACTTCAAGGCCGCCCAGGTGCTGCCCCTGATAAAAAAGGCCTTCGCCGGCCTGTCGGCCCAGCCGGCCCCGGGCTTCCAGCTGCCGGCCGAGGCCCGGCCGCCCGGCCCGCGCCTGGCCGTGATGCGCGAGAAGGTCAAGCAGGCGGCCATCAGCGTCACCTGGCGCACCCCCGGCCTGCCCGACCCGGTGGTCTACCCCCTGGACGTGGCCGCCAGCGTGGCCGGCGACGGCGAGACCAGCCGCCTGTACAGCCAGCTCAAGGAGAAGCGCGGCCTGGTGGACTCGGTGAGCGCCGGGGCCTACACCCCCCAGACGGTGGGGCTGTTCGAGGTGGAGGCCTCCCTGGCCCCGGACAAGGTGGCCGCGGCCTGGCCGGAGCTGCTGGCCCAGACCCTGAGCCTCGTCTCCCGGCCGCCCCAGCCGGCGGAGCTGAGGCGGGCGCGGGTGAACCTGGCCGCCGGCTTCGTGCGCGGCCGCCAGACCATGCAGGGCCAGGCCCGCACCCTGGGCTACTTCGAGATGTTCCGCGGCGGCTTCGAGAACATCGCCACCTACATGCAACGCTTTGACGCGGTGGGCGCGGCCCAGGTGAGCCAGACCGCCCAGCGCTGGCTGCGGCCGGAGAACCTGAGCGTAGTGATCCAACTCCCCGAGGGCGCGGCCGCCCCGGACCTGGCCCAGCTCCAGGCCCAGGCCGCCAAGCTCTTCGCGGCCGCCGCCCCGCCGGCCCTGAACGACCAGAAGCCCAGCCGCCAGGTCTTGGCCAACGGCCTGGTGCTGATCATCAAGCCGGCGCACGCGGTGCCCCTGGTCTCGTATCTCTTGGCCGCGCCGGGCGGCCAGGTTGCGGAGACCGCCGCGGAGGCCGGCCTGCACTCCCTGTGGGCCAAGGCCGTCACCCGGGGCACGGAAAAACGCAGCTACGAGGAGCTGACCCGGGAGCTGGAGGACATGGCCGGCTCCCTGGGCGGTTACTCCGGCCGCACCACCGCCGGGCTCTCCGGCAGCTTCCTGTCCCAGGACTGGCGGCGGGGCCTGGAGCTTTTGGCCGAGGTCTGGCTGCGCCCCAGCTTCCCGGCCGCCCAGGTGGCCCGGGCCCAGGCCGAGCAGGCCGCGGCCCTGCGCGCCCAGCAGAACTCGCCCACCAGCCGGGCCTTCAAGAAGTTCCGGGCCCTGCTCTACCCCGACCATCCCTTTGGCCGCGACCCCCTGGGCACCCCCCAGACCCTGGCCAAGCTGGGCCGGGGTGAGCTTCTGGCCGCCTCCAAGCGCATGCGCGGTCCGGGCGGGGTGGTGCTGACGGTGGTGGGCGACGTGGACCCGGCCGCCGTCCTTGACCAGGTGCAGCGCCTGTTCGGCGCGCTCAAAGGCCGGGCCGCGGCGGTGGAGGTGCCGCCGGTGAGCCCGCCGGAGCGTCCGCGCACGGACAAGGTGGCCGAGCCCGGCGCCAAGCAGACCCAGATCATGCTGGGCTACATCGCCCCGGGCCTGGGCCAGCCCGGGTCCTATGCCCTGCGCCTGGCCGACACCATCCTGGGCGGCATGGGCGGCCGGCTCTTCGCCGACCTGCGCGACAAGCGCTCGTTGGCCTACGCGGTGCAGCCCTTCTACAGCCCCAGCCAGGGCGTGGGCGTGTTCGGGGTGTACATGGGCGTGGGGCCGGGCAAGGAGCCGGCGGCGCTGGCGGGCCTGGCCGAGCACCTGGAGCGCCTGCGCCGGCAGCCGCCCGGCGCGGCCGAGCTGCAGCGGGCCCGGGCCTATTACCTGGGCGGCGCGGCCATCGGCCTGCAGACCTACGCGGCCCAGGCCCGGGCCCTCAGCGACGGCGAGACCATGGGCCTGGGCTACCTGTACTACACCACGGTGCCGGCCAAGATAAGGGCCGTCACCGCCGAGCAGGTGCAGCAGGCCGCGGCCAGGTACCTGGACCCCCAGCGCCAGATCGAGCTGACCCAGGGGCCGTAGGCGCAAGAACCGCTTGCGCCGGCGGCGCCCGGAGCGCCTCTGTTACCGGCCGCCCGGCGGATAAGGATCAACGGGAAATCCAGTGCGAGGAGCGCCGCGACGAAGCAATCTCTGCCCAGGGCCGGCGGCCGCGCCAGAAAAGGTAAGCCTTGGGTCCCGGGGCCGGGCCTGACGCGATTGCTTGATATTGGGTGGCCCAGACAGCTCGTCTGTCTGGGTCGCGCAGCGACAAGAGGTCCAGCGCAAGGTTTCGAAGACACCCCACACCGCCTGCGCCTGCGGCGCCTCGACAGCGAAGCTGGCGGGCCACCCACGGGGCTCCTGCCCGCCCCCGCCGGCACCGCCCCCGCCGGCTGCATTGACGGCCCCCGTCCTTTCGTGCCATGCTGGCCTGGCCTGACCCCATGCCGGCGGGGAGCATGCGCAGCCTGCTGTACAAAACCCAAGACGACTGGGGCCCCATCCTGGAGAAGCTGCACCTGCGCGGCGTCCTGGACAAGGCCTGGCGCGCCTTCTACGAGTGGGTGCGCGACGACCTGCTGGAGCGGGACACCCTCTACGAGCTGGCCATCCTGGCCCTGGTGCTCCTGGCCACGCTGTATCTGACCCGGCGGGGCCGGGACCGCCTGCGCCGGCGCTGGGCCGCGGAGCTGGCCCGGGGCGGCAAGCGGGCCCAGTGGCGGGCCGAGTTCGTCCATCTGCTGGGGCCGGTGATCTCCCTGGCCTTCCTCTGGCCGCTGTACCTGGCCACCCGCCTGGCCGGCCTGGACAACGACCTGATCAACCTCCTGGTCCACGTCATCGCCGCCTGGGTGGTGATCCGCCTGGTCACCTCGGCCCTATTCAAGCCCTTCTGGGCCCGCCTCTTCGCGGTCTTGATCTGGCTGGTGGCGGCCCTGAACATCTTCGGCCTGCTGGAGCCCACCCTGGCCTTCCTGGACGGGGTGAAATTCAGCGCGGGCCGTTTGCAGATATCCCTGCTCAGCCTCCTGGAGTCGCTGTTCTTCTTCACCGTCCTGCTGCGCCTGGGGGTGCGGGCGGGCGCCTACCTGGAGGAGCGCCTGGCCGCCAGCGGCGAGTTGGAGCCCTCCACCCGCAGCCTCATCGGCATCCTGGCCAAGACGGTCATCGTCATCGTGGTGGGCATCATCTCCCTGGAGCTCATCGGGGTGAAGATGGACATGCTCACCTTCTTCTCCGGGGCCCTGGGGTTCGGCCTGGGCATCGGCCTGCGCGCCGTGTTCAGCAACCTGATCTGCGGCATCATCCTGATGGTGGACAAATCCATCAAGCCCGGGGACGTGATCCAGGTGGGCGAGATCTTCGGCCGCGTCACCGCGCTCAAGGCCCGCTTCGCCTCGGTGGTCACCCGCGACGGCCGGGAGTACCTCATACCCAACGAGGACCTCGTCTCCCGCCAGGTGATCAACTGCTCCTACTCGGACCGCGCGGTGCGCCTGAAGGTGCCCATCACCATCGCCTACGGCAGCGACGTGGACCAGGCCATGGCCCTGGCCGAAGAGGCCGCCGCGCCGGTGAAGCGGGTCTGCGCCCAGCCCCCGCCGGCCAGCCGCCTCATGGGCCTGGGCGATTCGGCCATCAACCTGGAGCTGCGCTTCTGGATCAGCGACCCGGAGAACGGCGTGGCCAACGTCACCAGCGAGGTGCTCCAGCGGGTGCTGGCCCTCTACGCCCAGCACGGGGTGGAGATTCCCTTCCCGCAGCGGGACCTGCGCATCAAACAAATGCCGGACAAGCTGTCCTAGCCCGCGGCCGCCCGTCCAGCCCGCAGACCTTGCTACAATTAAATTAGGCCCTCAACCCCCAACCCGGACCGCGCCATGCCCAGGCTGGAGAGGATAGACGATTTCCGCTGGCGGCTGCCCCAGAGCGGCGCCATGCGCACCGACGGCCTGGTCTACGCCGACGCCGAGCTGGTGCAGGCCCTGGACCGCGACGGCACCCTCAAGCAACTGGAGGGCGTGGCCTCTTTGCCGGGGATCGTGGGTCCGGCCCTGGCCATGCCCGACGCCCACCAGGGCTACGGCTTCCCCATCGGCGGGGTGGCGGCCTTTGACCCGGATGAAGGCGTGGTCTCCCCGGGCGGGGTGGGCTACGACATCAACTGCGGGGTGCGGCTCTTGCGCAGCCGCCTGAGCGCCGAGGAGCTGGGCCCGCAGCGCCTGAACCGCCTGGCCGATTCCCTGGCCGCGGGCGTGCCGGCCGGGGTGGGCGCGGGGCACGGCCGGGGGCTGGCCGCCCGCGACCTGGAGCGCATCATGACTCGTGGCGCGGCCTGGGCCGTGGGCCGGGGCCAGGGCAGCGCCAGCGACCTGGAGTTCTGCGAGGCCCAGGGGGCCCTGCCCGGCGCGGACCCGGCCGCGGTGAGCGAGCGGGCCCGCACGCGCGGCAGCGGCCAGGCCGGCAGCCTGGGGGCGGGCAACCACTTCCTGGAGCTGGCCCGAGTGGATCAGGTGTACGACCCGGCCGCGGCCGAGGCCTTCGGCCTGGCCCCGGGCATGCTGGTGCTGTGGATCCACTCCGGCTCCCGCGGCCTGGGCCACCAGGTCTGCGACGACTTTCTCAAGCGCCTGGCCCAAGACCCCCAGGCCCTGCACCCGCCGGACCGGCAGTTGGCGGCCGCCCCGCCCTCCTCGCCGGCCGGTCGGGACTACCTGGCGGCCATGGCCGCGGCGGCCAACTTCGCCTTCAACAACCGCCAGCTCCTGACCCAGGCCTGCCGGGAGATCATGGGCCGGGTCCTGGGCCTGGGGCCCGCGGACCTGGGTCTGGGCCTGGTGTTCGACGTGGCCCACAACGTGGCCAAGCGCGAGTGGCACGAATACGGCGGCCGGCGCAGGGAGCTGATCGTGCACCGCAAGGGCGCCACCCGGGCCCTGGGGCCCGGCCACCCGGAGCTGCCGGCGCGCTACGCGGCCGCGGGCCAGCCGGTCCTGGTGCCGGGCGACATGGGCCGGGCCAGCTACCTGCTGCGGGGCACGGCCCGGGCCCAGGCCGAGACCTTCGCCTCGGCGGCCCACGGCGCGGGCCGGGCCCTGTCGCGCACCCAGGCCAAGAAGGCCGCCCGGGGCCGCGACCTGCGCGCCGAGCTGGCCGTCCGGCAGGTGACGGTGCGCGCGGCCAGCGGCAAGACCCTGGCCGAGGAGATGCCCGAGGCCTACAAGGACGTGGAGCGGGTGGTGGGGGTCATGCACGGGGCGGGCATCGCCACCCTGGTGGCCCGCAGCCGGCCGCTGGCGGTGATAAAAGGCTAAGAGGCAAGAAAGCGGGACGGCTCTCGGGCCGCCCCGCTTGAATCAGTCGCATCTATTTTTTAACAGGCCCCCCGCCGCTCCCCCCGAGGTTAGTTCTTCCTCACCAGCCCCACCATCACCCCCAGGATGCGCGGCGGCTCGTCCTGCGGGCCCAGGAAGATGCTGGGCACCGTGGGGTTGGCCGAGCGCAGCTCCAGGCCCTGTTTGCCCGGCACCACCCGCTTGAGCGTCACCTCGTCGCCCAGCAGCACCGCGGCCACCTCGCCGGAGCGGGCCTCTTCCTGGGCCCGCAGGATCACCAGGTCGCCCTCGGTGATGTGGTCCCCGATCATGGACTCCCCCCGCACCCGCAGGGCGAAGAAGCGGCCCTGGCCGAAGAAGGTGGGCTCCAGGCCCAGCAGCTCCTCGGCCTCCTCCACGGCCAGGATGGGCTGGCCGGCGGCTATCTTGCCCAGCACCGGGATGCCCCGCCGGCTGTGCAGCACCTCCAGGGCCCGGGGGCGTCCGGCCCGGGAGCGCATGAAGCCCTTCTTCTCCAGGGCCTTCATGTGGTCATGGGCCGCCCGGGGCGAGCGGAAGCCGAAGTTGGCCGCCACCTCGCGCACCGTGGGCGGGTAGCCGTGGCCGCTGGTGAATTCCTCGATAAACTCCAACACCTGCGTCTGGCGCGCGGTCAGTCCTCGAGTCATGGCCTATTTCTCCACAACTAAACTGGGGGGATAGTTTTTACTATACACAGGTCTAGTCGGGAGTCAAGGATAAATTAGGGGCGGGGCAAAATCTTTTTTGGGGGGAGGCGGCCGGGCGGGGCAGGGGCCTGAATAACCTGGCTCAGAGGGTGTCGGGCGGGCTCCCCCAGGTGGCCAGTATCAGCGCGTAGCGGGTCACGCCCTGGCCCGGGCCGGGGCTCAGGAACAGGTCGGCCACCAGTCTTTGCACGCCCGGCGCGGGGTAGATCATGCCGATCTGGCCCTGCACCTGGCAGCCGTGGCCGCTCAGGTTCAGGTTGAAGCTCTCGGCCTGGTCGGCCAGGTATATCCACTTCAGGGACCGGCCCCGGCACAACAGCTCCACCCGCACCACCTCATCGCCCTTGAGCCAGCGCACGGTCAGCGGCCCCAACACCCGCTGGCCCTCTTCCTGGGCCAAGGCCGGGGCCGGGGCCAGCAGCAGCCAGGCCGCCAGCAAGAGGGTTATGACCGCCGCGGGCCTCATGCCGCCGGGCTCACCGCCGCCAGGAAGCCCCAGCCCAGCAGCCCCAGGGCCAGGGCCAGGGCCAGGGCCTCGTTGGCCCGCCAGCGGCTGGCAACGGCCGGGGCCGGCCGCAGGCCCACCACCAGGTAGAAGATGGCCAAGAGGGCCGCCACGGCCAGGGCCGCCAGGAGCGCCGGCTGGCTGGAGACCACCGTGGGCACCAGGCCCTCCATGGGCCGGCCCAGGCTCTTGCCCGCGGCCTGGGCCAGGGGGTTGGGCGCGCCGGTGTGGCCCAGGCGCAGCCAGGGCAGCAGGGTCAGGAACCAGGTGTAGGCCAGGCCGTAGCCGGCCGGTATCCAGATGGCCAGCCGCCACCAGGGCCGGGAAAGGCTGGCCAGCACCGGGGCCATGTACAGGCCGGCGGCCGGCAGCAAGAGGGCCAACAAGAGCCCCGGCGGGCTCAGCTCCCCGGGCAGGCGGTGCCAGGAGTTGAAGCAGGTGGCCGCCAGGTAGATCAGGCCCGGTATCAAGAGATACAAGCTGGGCCGGGTGCGGCGCCAGAGGCTGGCGACCAGGCCGCCCAGGGCCATCAGGAACACCGGCGCGGTGAACAGGATGCCGTAGTTCTGGTCCAGGAGCAGGCCGGAGACGAAGGCCGCGATGGGGCTCCACCAGTGGGGGGCCTGCTGCCACAGGCCCAGGGCCGCGGCCACGCGGGGGCCCAGGCCCAGGGGCCAGGTGACGGGCGGGATCTGCCAGCACATCACCGCCGCCCCCGCGGCCACGGCCAGCAGTATCAGCCCGGCGGTGATGGCGCCGGCCTTCAGGCGCAGGGTCTCGAACAGGCCCACGGCCAACAGAGCCGCGGCCAGGGCCGCCAGGCGCAGCTCCAGCAGGATGAGAAGCACGCAGAGGGGCACCAGCAGGCCCAGGGCCAGCCAGGTGCGCCGCTTGAGCCCCTCCAGCAGGCGCAGGCCGCAGACTAAGAGCAGCATGGCCGCCGCCTCGGGCAGCACCTGGCCGGCGGCGAAGTACACCGGCGCCGCGGTCAAGGCCAGGCCGGCGGCGCCGGCCGCGGGCGCCGGGGCCACGCCCACGCCCTCCAGCCAGGCCAGAAGCTGCGAGGCCAACAAAGCCATGAGCACCGCCAGCAACAGGAGCACGCCCAGGCGTCCGGCCGCGGCGTAGGGCGGGGCGATGCTCAGGGCGAAGATCTCCACCAGGTCCCCGGCCGGGGCGCGGAAGGGCTGTTTTTCGCCCGCGCGCCAGTAAAAGGCCAGGTGCTCCTTGCCCGGCGCGGCGGGCGTGACGGTCTGGCCGGCCACCAAGGCGTGGGTCTTGAGCAGGTACACCGCCTCGCTGCGGCTGGCCGACACGGACTGGCTGAGCCAGGCCGCGGGCAGGGCGAAGACCACCAGGGACACCAGGAACACCGCCACCAGCTTGCGGCGGGGGTGCCAGGAGGCGGACTGGGCGGCCGGGCAGAGGAAGGCCAGCCAGAGCAGGCGCAGCAGGATCACCGCCTTGATGGTGACCAGGCCCAGGAAGCACAGCCCCATGGCCAAAAAGCCGTTGCCCAGCACGTTCCAGATGAGCACCAGCACCACCGCGGCCACCAGCAGCAGGTAGGTGTAGGCGTCGTAGCGCTGGGCCTGGCGGCAGTGCTCATGCAGCTCCGAACCGGTCTCGGCGGGCAGCAGCAGGATCATGATGCTCAGGGCCAGGGTGGGCAGGAAGGCCGCCGTGGGCAGGGCCAGGGTCACGAAGCGCCCCAAGCCGAAGGGCCGCACCATCTCCTGCCAGAAGCCCGGGCCCGGCCGGTCGGGCAGGCCGAAGAGTTGCCAGAAGCCCTGCAGCAAAAAGCCGGCCAACACCGCGGCGGCCAGGCCCAGCAGGAGCTGGAGCAGGGTGTAGCGGGCGCGGCTGGGGTTGTCCATGGAACCTCCTCAGGTATTTCAAAACGTTATGTTCGCACACTTCAATGGGGCCAGGCAATAGCGCCCCCCGCCCCGGCCATTGGACTTGGCCGGGCGTTTGGGCTATAAGCTTGGCAGGCGGCGGCGGCGCCGCCAAAGGGGGCGGGGCATGTGCGGCATCGCGGGCTTCATGCAGGGCGGCGGGCGGCTGGGCCGGGAGGAGCTTCTGGCCCGGGTGGAGCCCATGTGCGCGGCCCTGGCCCGCCGAGGCCCGGACGACCGCGGGGCCTGGGCCGAGCCCGCCGCGGGCCTGGCCCTGGGCCACCGCCGCCTGTCCATCCTGGACCTCTCGCCCCAGGGGGCCCAGCCCATGCTCAGCCACGACGGCCGCTGGGTGCTGATCTACAACGGCGAGATATACAACCACCTGGAGATTAAAAGGGAGCTGGAGGCCCAGGAGCCGGCCCTGGCCGGGGCCTGGCGCGGGCACTCGGACACCGAGGTGCTCCTGGAGGCCGTGGCCCGCTGGGGCCTGGCGCGGGCCCTGCGGGCCGCGGCGGGCATGTTCGCCCTGGCCCTGTGGGACCGGCGCCAGCGCCGCCTGAGCCTGGCCCGGGACCGCCTGGGCAAGAAGCCCCTGTACTACGGCTGGCAGAACGGGGTCTTCCTTTTCGGCTCGGAGCTCAAGGCCCTGCGGGCCCACCCGGCCTTCGCCGGCCGCATCGACCGCCAAGCCCTGGCCCTGTATTTGCGCCAGGGCAACGTGCCCGCGCCCTGGTGCATCTACCAGGGCCTGCGCAAGCTGCCGCCAGGCTGCTGGCTGAGCCTGGCCCCGGGGGAGACCGCGGCCCGGCCCCAGCCTTACTGGTCGGCCCTGGAGGCGGCCTTGGCCGGCCAGGCCGACCCCCTGCCCGGCGGCCCGGCCGAGGCCCAGGCGGCCGTGGAGCAGGCCCTGGGCCGGGCGGTGGCCCAGCGGCTCATCTCCGACGTGCCCCTGGGCGCGCTGCTCTCGGGCGGGCTGGACTCCTCGGTGGTGGCGGCCCTGATGGCGGAGGCCAGCCCCCGGCCGGTCAAGACCTTCACCATCGGCTTCGGCCAGGCCTCCCACGACGAGGCGGCCTGGGCCCGGGCTGTGGCAGATCGCCTGGGCAGCGAGCACACGGAGCTGTACCTGGCCCCGGAGCGGGCCCTGGAGATCATCCCCGAGCTGCCGGTGATCTACGACGAGCCCTTCGCCGATTCCTCGCAGATGCCCACCTGCCTGGTGGCGGCCCTGGCCCGGCAAGAGGTGACCGTGGCCCTGTCCGGCGACGGCGGCGACGAGGTATTCGGCGGCTACGAGCGCTACCAGTGGACCCCGCGCCTGGTTGCCCTGAACCGCCGCCTGCCCCGGGGCCTGCGCCGCCTGGGGGCCGCGGCCCTGGCCAGCGGCGACCAGCGCCTGTGGCGGGGGCTGCTGCGGGCCGCGGGGCCGCTGTTGCCCCGGCGCCTGCGCAAGCACAACCCGGCCGACAATCTCAGCCGCCTGGCCGAGGGCCTGGTCCTAGACGACCCCCTGGCGCTGTACCAGCGCCTGCTCACCCTATGGCCGCGGCCCCAGGACTTGGTCGTCGGCGCGGAGGATCCGCCCGCGCCGGACCTCGACCCCGCGGCCCTGCAAGGGCTGATCCCGCGGCTCATGTACCTGGACAGCGTGGGCTATTTGCCCGACGACATCCTGACCAAGGTGGACCGGGCCTCCATGGCCGTGAGCCTGGAGGTGCGCTGCCCCCTGCTGGACCACCGGGTCTTTGAGCTGGCCTGGCGCCTGCCCCTGGAGATGAAGGTCGCCCACGGCCGCGGCAAGCGGCCCCTGTACGACCTGCTGACCAAGCGGCTGCCGGCCGAGCTGGTGGAGCGGCCCAAGATGGGCTTTGGCGTGCCCCTGGCCGCCTGGCTGCGCGGGCCGCTCAAGGACTGGGCGGCCGACCTGCTGGAGCCGGCCCGGCTCAGGGCCCAGGGCTACCTGCGGCCCGAGCCCATTGCCCGGGCCTGGGCCCAGCACCTCTCGGGCCGGCGGGACTGGCACCACCATCTGTGGGCGGTGCTGATGTTCGTCTCCTGGCTGGCCGAGCAGAAAAACCCGCCCCGGCCGCCCGCGCTGCCGCCGCTCTAGCCGCGCCCGCCGCACATTAAAAAGGACGGGGATGATCCCCGCCCCTGCGTTTCCGGGGGTAAGCCGCCGGTCCCTAGGCGCTCAGCCCGCGCACCATCTGCACCAGGCGGGGCAGCAGCTCCCCGGCGTTGGCCAGCAGGCTGTAGTCGGCCACCTGGCCGGTGAGCGGGGTGGGCTCCAGGTTCACCTCGATGACCTTGGCCCCGGCCTGCTTGGCGATCAGGGGCAGGTAGCTGGCCGGGGCCACCACCGCGCTGGTGGCCACCACCAGCATGGCCGAGCAGCCCTGGGCCGCGGCCGTGGCCAGCAGCGAGGCCCGCTCCGGGATGGGCTCGCCGAAGAACACCACGTCCGGCTTGACCACCCCGCCGCAGGCGCAGCGCGGCGGCAACCCGCCCAGCACCAGCTCCCCGCGGGAGACCCGGCGGCCGCAGTCCAGGCAGACCAGGCGGCGGCCCGAGCCGTGGAACTCCACCACGGTGCGCGAGCCGGCGGCCTGGTGCAGGCCGTCTATGTTCTGGGTGACCACCATGTCCAGGCGGCCCATCTGCTCCAGCTCGGCCAGGGCGTAGTGGGCCGGGTTGGGCCGGGCGGCCAGCATCAGCTCCTCCATCTCCTTGAGCATGGCCCAGACCTTGGCCGGGTCGGCCCGGAAGGCCTCGATGCTGGCGTACTCCAGGGGGTCGTATTTTTCCCACAGGCCCTGGGCCCCCCGGAAGGCGGGGATGCCGCTGTCCACGCTGGCCCCGGCCCCGGTGAGGGCCACGGTGCTCTTGCTCTGGGCCAGGATGCGCGCCACCTCTTTTAGCTCTCGCTCCACGCTCACTCCTTGACCGCGCCGGTCAGGTACAGCCGGCCGATGTCGGCCGCCAGGCGCTCTTTGGCGTAATTATCCCACACGTAGGCCCGGAGCGCCGCGCCCAGGGCCGCGGCCCGCTGGGGCCGGGCCAGGAGCCAGGCCAGGCCTTGGGCCAGGGCCGCGGCCTCACCCGCCGGCGCGGTCAAGCCCCGCTCACGGCGCTTCAGCCCGTCCCCCAGGTCCTCCTTCACCTGGCCCAGCAGGTCCGGCACCCCGCCCACCTCCGTGGCCAGCACGGGCAGGCCGCAGGCCCCGCCCTCCAGGATGGCCACCGGCGTGCCCTCGTTGTCGCTGGTCAGGATCAGGGCGTCCAAGCCGGGAAAGAAGGCTTCGCGGTCGCCCCGGCTGCCCAGCAGGCGCGCCCGGTCGCCCAGGCCCAGGCCCTGGGCCGCGGCCGCCAGGCGCTTTAGCTCGGCCGGCGGCCCGCCGCCGATGAGCAGGAAGCGGCAGCGGCTGTAGAGCGCGGGCTCGGTCTGGCGCAGGCGGGCGGCGGTCTGCCAGAGCAGGTCGTAGTTCTTGATGGCCGCCACCCGGCCCACCGCGCCCACCAGCAGCTCGCCCTCGCCGGCCTGCAAGCCCGCCCGGAAGCGGGCCCGGCCCGCGGCAGGATCGGCAAAGGGGTCCAGGTCTATGCCCAGGGGCACCACCACCGCCTGGCCGGGCCGGCCCACGCCGTACTCCTCCACGATCTCCTGGCGCTGGCGGGGGCTGATGGTGACGATGCGCCAGGTGGCCCAGCGGGCCAGGAGCCGCTCCAGGCCCAGGAAGATGCGGCCGCGCAGGGGCCCGAAGTAGCCGCGGAAGGTGTGGCCGTGGAAGGTGTGCACGCAGCGCAGCCGCGGCCAGCCCCGCAGCCGGGCCCAGGGACGGTAGAGGAGCGCCGCGGCCCGGCCCACGAAGCCGGCCTTGGAGGTGTGGGTGGCCAGGATGTGCGGCCGCAGGCGGCTGAGCAGGCCCAGCACCTGGACCAGGCAGATAAGGTCGCCCAGGGGGCTGATGTCCCGGCCCAGGCGGGGCAGGCTGAGCCAGGAGACGCCGGCGGCGGCCAGCTCCGGGCCCAGGTCGTCCTCGCCCTTTGGCACCGGGCCTACGGCCAGGGTCTGCTCGAACGTCTCAGGGTCCAGGCCCTGCATGAGCCAGCCCACGTGGCGGGCCGGGCCGCCCACGTTCAGGCGGGCGATGAGCCGCAGCACGCGCAGGGGCCTCTCCGCTGGGAAGGCGTGGTTCATGGCAGGAGCATTGTACCCCATGTCCGCCGCCGGCTCAGGCCAGGTCCAGGGCCTGGGCCAGGCCCTGGAAGAAGTTGCGCGCGTTCGCCCCCAGGGAGCGGATGTAGTAGCCGCCCTCCTGCACCACCAGGGTGGGCAGCTTCAGCTCGCCCAGCAGGCGGCCGTTGGCCAGGAAGTCGGCCGCGCTCAGGCTCCAGGAGCCGGTGGGGTCGCCCTTGGCCGTGTCCAGGCCCAGGGCCACCACCAGGAAGCTGGGGCCGAAGCGCTGCACCCGGCGCAGCACCTTGTGCAACGCCTGGGCGTAGGCCGCCCCGTCCACCCGCTCGGGCAGGGGCAGGTTGTAGTTGCAGCCGGCGCCGGCCCCCTCGCCGTCGTCTTCGCGGAAGCCGGAGAAATAGGGATAGGCGAAGGAGGGGTGGCCGTGGATGGAGGCGGTGAACACGTCCCCGCGCAGATAAAAGATGTCCTCGCTGCCGTTGCCGTGGTGGTAGTCCAGGTCCACCAGGGCCACCTTGCCGTGGGCGCTCAGGTAGTGGGCGGCCACCGCGGCCGAGTTGAAGTAGCAGAAGCCGCCGAAGGCCTTGCGCTCGGCGTGGTGCCCCGGCGGCCGCACCAGGGCGTAGGCGGCCGGGAAGCCGCTGAGCGCCGCGTCGGCGGCGGTGAGGGCGCAGTCCACCGCCCGGCGGGCGGCGTGGTAGGCGTTGCGGCTGAGCGGGGTGAAGGTGTCTATGCAGTAGTAGCCGGCCCGCACCGGCAGCTCCTTGGGCGGACGGGCGGCGTTGCGCAGGGGGAAGACGTAGGGATAGACCGACTCCCCGGGGCCCAGCAGGCCGCACATTTTCTTCAGGTAGTTGAAGAAGCGCTGGTCGTGCACGGCCAGGATGTGGTTTCGCGAGAAGCGCCGGGCGGTGGTGGGCAGGAACAGGCTGGTGCGCTCCAGCGCCTTGGTGATGGCCCCGATGCGCACCGGCGCCTGCACGTAGCCCCGCTCGCGCACGTGGTGGATGGTGTGCTCGCGGTTGACCACCAGGGGTATGGCCCCCAGGCCGCGCCCCCGCGGCCGGGGGGCCGGGGTGCGGGCGGTGGTGTAGCGGGGCGGCCGCAGGCGCACCGGGTCGTCCTTGATCGAGGCCACCACCATCTCCACGTAGGCCGCAGGGCACAGCTCGCCGTACTTGCGCTCCAGGATGGCCCGGGTCACCTTGCGCGCCATCTTGCGCGGCAGCAGGGGAGGGCGGTCCAGGGGGTCGTAGACCAGGTAGGGCGGGCAGTCGTCGCCGGGGTTCACCGGCGCCTCGTAGGCCGTGCCGATGATGGGACGGGCGCCGAAGCGCTCGTAGAACTTCAGGCGGGCCCGGTTCTGCTTGAGCATCTCCGGGTCCGGGCACAGGGCGGGGTCGTCGGGCAGGCACTCCATGAACAGGCCCAGCGCCTCCAGGCGGATGGCCTCGCGCCGCACCTGCTGGTACAGGGCGCCGCCCACGCCGCCTCCGGTCAGGCGGCGGGCGGTGGCCAGGTAGTCCAGGTAGCAGAACTTCAGGTCCGGGGCGTAGGCCATCAGGGCGAAGCCCAGCACCCGCCGCCGCTGCTCTTCGGCCACCAGGATCACGTAGCGCAGGCGGTGGGTCAGGGCGTCGCGCAGGCGTTCGCTCAGGCCCTCGCTGTCCTTGGCCGGGGCCAGGGGGAACTGCCCGGCCAATATGGCGCGCACCTGCGCGATGGCCTCGCGGTCCACGGCCCGCAGGTCGTCGTAAATGCGCCGTATGCGGAACATGCGCCGCTCCCTTCCCGCCGCCCGGGCCTAGTCCGGCTCCATGCCGAACAGGAGGTTGTGGAAGGCCTTGATCACCCGCCGGGGCACCTGGGCCCCGATGCGGGCCATGAACAGGTTCTCGGAGCGCAGGCAGATGTTGGGCTCGTTGGTGGGGAACTGCCTAAAGCCCAGGGGCGTGAGCAGATGGATGATGGTGTCGCGGTACTGCTGCAGGGACTTGCGGCTGTGGTCCAGGTCCCAGTGCCAGGAGTAGCCCATGATGTAGAGGATGCGCTCATCATTGGCAGGCCGCAGCACCACCAGGGACAGCAGGGCCTCGATGAGCCCCAGGCCCCGCCAGCCCCGGGCCACCTCGCCCATCACCTCCTGCATCACCGGCGGCCGCAGCTCGGCCCAGCGCTCGCCGGGGCGCGGCGGCCGCTGCAGGCAGAAGCCCACGATGCGCTCTCCCCCGGCCAGGGCCAGGCAGATGTGGGCCCCGGGCTCGGCGGCGGCCTCGGTCAGGCTCTGACGGCTGGTGAGCAGGGAGCGGTAGGAGGGGAACAGGCCGATGCCCGGGTCCATGCCCCAGGCGGCCAACTCCCCCGGGGCCGCGCCGGAGCGCAGCCAGACCTCCCCCCGCTTGGTGGCGAGACGCTGGCTCTGGCCCGGGCTAGTAGCCATGGCAGGCCCCCGCTCTAGAAATCGTCGTAGCCGCGGTGGACGCGCTTGAGCATGATGACCAGGTCGTAGCTGTTGCCCCGGGGGTCCTTGGCGTAGTCCGGCACCACCGCCTGCTCGAAGAAGTCCAGGCGCCGAACGGCGCGGATGGCCTGGTCCTCCACGCCGCGCACGAACTGGGCCATCAGCACCCTGAGCCCCAGCTCCACGGCCAGTTGGATCAGGTCCAGGAACACGTAGGTGCCCAGGCGCTGGCCGCGCGCCGCAGGCGCCACGGTCACCCGCACCCGGCCGATGTGCCCCCGGGCGCCGGGGTGGTGGCGCTGCAGGGTGGCCAGGGCCAGCACCGCGTCCCGGGTGTCCACGGCCACGATGGGCAGCACGCAGCGGGGGTTGCACTCGAGCAGCTCCCGGCGCACCGCCTCCGGGTCCACGGCGTCGAAGTCCAGGTACCAGCGGTCCTCGTCGCTCAGGGAGCCCAGGAACGTGAACAGGCGCGCCTCATCCTCAACCGGCTGCAGGGGCCGCAGCCAGACCTCGCGGCCGTCCTTGAGGATCAGGGGGCGGGGGTAGCCGTGCTTGCTCAGGGGCATGGGGACCCTCCTTTGCCGCTGGGGCCAGGCAGCAGGCGCATTCCCGGCCGCGCCCCGGGGGCGGGCGCGGCCACTTGAATCCATCCCGGACCGGCGGGGCGGCCCGCCCGCGTGGCCGCTCTTTTCGAGCGGCCCGGCCTGCATCGCCGCTCCCTTGGAGCGGCGCGCCTAGCGCAGCTTGGACGCCACCGTGGCCCCGAACTCGCCCAGGGCCCGGATCACGGTGATGCCGGCCGCCTCCATGGCCGCCAGCTTGTCCTGGGCCCGGCCCTTGGCCCCGCTGATGATGGCCCCGGCGTGGCCCATGCGCTTGCCCGGCGGGGCGGTGAGCCCGGCCACGAAGCCGAACACCGGCTTGGGGTACCCCGCGGCCACCACCGCGGCGGCCTTTTCCTCGGCGTCGCCGCCGATCTCGCCGATCAGGCAGACCGCCTGGGTGCCCGGGTCCTCGCGGAACAGCTCCAGGAGCTGCACGAAGTTCAGGCCGATGATGGGGTCGCCGCCGATGCCGATGCAGGTGCTCTGGCCCAGGCCGGCCTGGGTGATCTGGTGCACCACCTCGTAGGTGAGGGTGCCCGAGCGGCTGACCACGCCCACGCCGCCGGGGGTGTGGATGTAGCCCGGCATGATGCCCACCTTGCACTGGCCCGGGGTTATCACGCCCGGGCAGTTGGGCCCCACCATCAGGGTGCCGCGGGCGTTCAGGAAGGCCTTGGCCCTTATCATGTCCATCACCGGGATGTGCTCGCTGATCACCACCACCAGCTCGACCCCGGCCGCCGAGGCCTCGCAGGCCGCGTCGGCCGCGAAGGCCGCGGGCACGAAGATCAGGCTCACGTCCGCGCCGGTGGCGGCCTTCGCGTCGGCCACGGTGTGGAACACCGGCACGCCCAGCACGCTCTGGCCGGCCTTGCCCGGCGTGACCCCGGCCACCACCTTGCTGCCGTAGGCGATCATCTGCTCGGCGTGGAACATGCCTTCCTTGCCGGTGAGGCCCTGCACCACGATGCGGCTGTCCTTGTTCACCAGGATGCTCATGCCGCGCCCTCCAGAACCTGGGCCACCTTGGCCGCGGCCTCGCTCATGGAGCCGGCCACCGAGAAGTTCAGTCCGCTCTCATCCAGGATGCGCCGCCCCTCGGCCACGTTGGTGCCCTCCAGGCGCACCACCAGGGGCACCTTTAGGTCCATCTTCCTGGCCGCGCCCACCACCCCGGCGGCCAGCACGTCGCAGCGCAGGATGCCGCCGAAGATGTTGATCAGGATGGCCTCCACCTTGGGGTCGTCCAGGATGATCTCAAAGCCCTTGGTGATCATCTCCTCGCTGGCCCCGCCGCCCACGTCCAGGAAGTTGGCCGGCTGGGCCCCGGCCATCTTGATCACGTCCATGGTGGCCATGGCCAGGCCGGCGCCGTTGACCATGGTGCCCACGTTGCCCTCCAGGCGGATGTAGTTCAGCCCCAGCTCGGTGGCGGCCAGCTCCAGCTCGTCGGTCTCGGTCGGGTCCTTGAGCGCCGCCACGTCCGGGTTGCGCCGCAGCCCCGAGTCGTCGAAGTTTATCTTGGCGTCCAGGGCCACCAGCTTGCCCTGGGCGGTCACGGCCAGGGGGTTGATTTCCACCTGGGTGGCGTCCTTGGCCGTGGCCAGCTCCACCAGCGCCTGCAGCAGGCCCGTGCCCTGGCGCACCTGGGCCGCGTCCAGGCCGCAGCCGAAGAGAAGCTGCCGGCACTGGAAGTCCCACAGAGGCTGGCCGGGGTCTATGCGGGTGCTGAAAATGCGCTCGGGTGTGGCGGCCGCCACCTCCTCTATGTCCATGCCGCCGTCCGGGCTGGCCATCACTGCCAGGCGCTCGGCCCCGCGGTCCAGCACCACCGCCACGTACAGCTCGCGGGCGATCTCCGTGGCCGCCTCCACCCACACCTTGCGCACCAGCTTGCCCTCGGGGCCGGTCTGGTGGCTGATCAAGTGCATGCCCAGGATGGCCTGGGCCGCGGCCTGCACCTCGTCCACGGACTTGCACACCTTGACGCCGCCGGCCTTGCCGCGGCCGCCGGCGTGCACCTGGGCCTTGACCACGAAGGCCGGGGCGCCCAGCTCCCGGGCCACGCCCGCCGCCTCCTGGGGGGTGGTGGCCAGGCCGCCCTTGGGCACCGGCACCCCGAAGCGGGCCAGCATTTCCTTGGCCTGATATTCATGCACGTTCATGAGACAACATCCTCTTTCAGCTTGCAAAAGTTGAGGCCAACCGAGCAGTCATCCTATCCCAGGCCGCCCGAGCTGGCAAGCCTGGCGCGCGGCCCTCGGTCGGTTGACAGGGCCTGGCCACAACGGTATATTTCACCACACTTGACGCGGGGTGGAGCAGTTCGGTAGCTCGTCGGGCTCATAACCCGAAGGTCACAGGTTCAAATCCTGTCCCCGCTACCAAAGAAAGTAGCAAGGGGTCGGCCGTGAAGGTCGGCCTCTTTTTCTTGTTTTAAGTTGCGCCCCCCCAGTATCCTTATTGACCCACAAGGATCAACTAAGCCTCAGGCCCGAGGGCGGCTTAGAAATTCAGCAGAGGCCAGGCTGTGGGGCCTGCGGGCCTCCCTGCTTCACAGAATCATCAGGTTAGTCGGAACTGGTTTAGAACCTTTTCCCTTTCCTGCCAATCCGGTTGGCAGCGCGACAAAAGGGAATAAAAGGCCTTGGAGTGATTGTGGTGCTTCATATGACACAGTTCATGCATTATGACGTACTCGATGCAATCGAGCGGCACCTGAACTAGTTTGAGATTCAGCGACACCCGCCCTCTGGGGCTGCAGCTGCCCCACCGGGTCCGCATATCGCGGATGGTGAACTGGGGCCTGGGCAGGTCATGTCGGGCCGCTATCAACAGGCACTTGTCAAGATAGCGGCCAAAGGTTTCTTGGGCCTGGCCACGATACCAGGCTTCCACGGCGCGCTTCACCTGCGCCGTGTCGGTCTCGTCCTCGACCTGTACCCAAAGGTATCGTCCTATTAATTCAGCGGACTTGCGGCATCCGGATTCAACTTTTAGTAGGTACTGCCTGCCCAAATAAAAAAGGGTTTCGCCACTCAAAAAATTCTGAAGGGATGGCAAGGGGTGGCATTGCTCGAACTCGGCCAACTTGCGGGCGATCCAAGGCGCCTTTTTCGCGACGAACTCGCGGATGCTGTATTCCGGTGCTCTTTTTGGCGCGCGGACTTCCACGGTCAGGTCTGGCAGCACCTCGATGCCCAGGCTTCGGCGCTGGCTGCGAATAACCGAGAAGGCAATCTGCCGGCTGCCGTAAGACAGGCAATATTGGACGGACTCGGTCTTCATGGGCCATGGTGATCGCGAAACTTTGCTGGATAAAGCGGCCATGATCCTCCTGGGAGATATTCAGAGTATGCCTGTGGGCAATCTTAACCGGCCTGGATGCGGCTTATGGAGTCCGGGTTGCTCCGCCAGTCCCCATGAGGGACAAACCGCCCATCTAGTCTAGCGCCAATTAGCCTTATTTCATCAACCCAGCCCTATCCCGGCATAATGCCATCGTAAATTTTACCTCCGCCCGCGAACCTTACAAAGTTGACGGACCCTGGCCGGACGGAGGTGCGCACTTGACCACAAAAAATTTAATTTAGATATAATTAATTATACAGCAAGTGACAGTAACGACTCTCCTTTGGAAGGGAGCCTGCCCTTTGGGGCCGATTGAAAAAATTTTTGATGCTCATGGTTGGCGTAAGCTTTTGCATCTTGCGCCACAGCTCCCTGCTGGTCTGGCAGCGGGGTACGCCTCCGGTCCGCCATAGGTCCGCATAGCGGGCAAGGGAGGAATTAGCCATGGCCCATAGACACGCATTAACTGCTTGCCTGGCCCTGTTGCTGCTGGCCGCGCCCGTGGCGGCAGCCGGCGCGCCCGCCAAGGTGCGGGTGCCCAACATCATAGGCAAGACCCCGGTCCAGGCCAGCCACCTGGCCTCTGCCGCGGGTCTTAAATTAAAGAGCCTGGCCCAGGGGCCGCAGCGAGCGGCGGGCCAGCTCTACCACCTGGTGCAGCGGCAGAGCCCGGCGGCCGGCCAGGTGGTAGCCCGCGGCAGCACCCTGAACGCCTATGTGCAAGCCCTGAACAAGGTGCCCAAGGTGATGGGCCTGCCCGTGAACAGGGCGCAACAGGTGCTCACCCAGGCCGGCTTCCGCTATCGTCTTTTGCGCAACGGGGGCACCCGGGGCACCCCCATAGTGAATGGCCAGCAGCCGCGGCCCGGCCTCCGCCTGGCCCTAGGCAGCGTGGTGGACGTACTGGCGCCGGTGGTGATCAAGACACCCAGGCCGTTAAGTAGTGTGAGCGGTGGGAGCGAGCCCGATACAGTTACGCCTCCCCCTGACAATAAGCAGGAGGGCTACATCGCCCGGCCCCTGTCCTTGCCGACCCCGGCCACGCGATAGGGCGCCTGGTTCGGCGCTAGAGGCCTGTCCGTCGTAACGCAGGCCGGCCCCGCCGTTTTCCCTGCGGGGTTTCAGGCCTTGGCGCGGTTGGCCGGCTCGGGGTGGCGGCCCTCGCCCAGCTCGGCCGGGATGGTGGTCACCGGCAGCACCACGGTGAAGGTGGCACCCTGGCCGGCCTGGCTGCTCACCATGATGCGGCCGCCGTGCTTGGCCACGATGCCTTGGGACACGCTCAGCCCCAGGCCGGTGCCCTTGCCCCGGCCCTTGGTGGTGAAGAAGGGGTCGAAGAGGGAGGGCAGGATGTGGGCCGGGATGCCGCTGCCGAAGTCTATGACCTTGACCGCCACGTAGTTGGGCTCATCGGCTGGCACCACTATCACCTGGATCTTGCCGCCCTTGGCCGAGGCGTCGATGGCGTTGAGGATCAGGTTCAGGAACACCTGCCGGAGCTGCTGGCTGTCGCCGTGCACCCGGGGCAGGTTGTCGGATGACTGCAACTGGATCTTGATCCCCAGCAGCTTGATCTGGTTGGCGGCCAGGTCAATGGTCTCTTGCAGCAGGTGGGGCAGGTCCAGGGGCTCCAACTGGGAGCCGGTCTCCCGGGCGAAGTCCAGCAGGTTGCTGATGATCTTCTTGGCCCGCCCCGCCTCCTGCACCACGTCGGCGATCATCTCCTGCCGCTCGGCGTCCGACAGGCCGGCGTAGTCCTCCTGCAGCACGTGGGCGGTGAGGGTGATGTTGTTCAGGGGGTTGTTCAGCTCGTGGGCCACGCCCGAGGTGAGGGTGCCCACCGCCCGCATCTTGTGCGACTGGATCAACACCGCCTCCCGGTTCTCCAGCTCCTGGATCATGGCGTTGATGGCCAGGGCCAGGTCCGTGAATTCGTCGCGGTAACGGCGGGAGGGGGTAATGGGCGTGTAGTCGCCGGCGGCGATGCGGTTGGCGTATTCCCCGAAGCGGTTGATGGAGCCCAGCATGCGGATGCCCAGCAGGTAGGCGTTCAGCACCAGCACCACCAGCAGCAGGGCCAGGGAGTAGATCAGTATCTGGCGGGAGCGGCGGGTGGTGGTGGACAGGGAGGCCTTTTCCTTGCTCAGCAGGGCCAGGGCCGCCGAGACCATCTCCTGGCCTTCCTTGCGCACCCGGGCCTGCAGGTCCTGGCGGGCCGGCCCCCCCTGGGCGCCGGCCGCGCCCTGCAAGCGGCCCAGCCGCTCCAGCAAGGCCTGGTAGCCGCGCAGCTTGGGGAGCATGACCTGGCTCCAGCCGGGACCCATCACCGCGGCCAGCTCGCCGGCGTTGCGGGTGAGTATCTGCTCGGCCTGGAACACGCTGTCCAGGGCGTCGCTGAGGTTGCTGCCGTAGAGCAGGAAGTTCTTCTCGAAGCGCCGCGCCTGCTCCACCTCCATCACGTAGTCGTTGACTATCTCCAGGAAGCGGATCTTGTTCTCCATGTCGTGGAAGTTATAGACCAGGGCCACGGCCACGCCCGCGGACAGGATGAAGGCCGCCAGGAAGCCCAGGTACATCTGCAGGCGCAGGCTGAAGCGCGGGCGCTCCACCAGGGCCCGGCGGATGCCCTCGGCCCGCTCGGCCAGACGGGTCCGCTCGGCCTGGCCGCCGGCGCCCACGGCCGGAGGCTGGTTCTGGGGGATGCTGGTCATGCCCGGCCGGGTCCGAAGGGGCTAGCCGCCTTCGGGGGCGGCGGCCTCGAAGTCCAGGGTGTAGCCCAGGGCGCGGGCGGCCTTGGCGATCACCCGGCGCAGGTCGTCGGGCTTGAAGGGCTTGGCGATGAAGTCAAAGGCGCCCTTTTCCATGGCCTCCCGGGCCAGGGACATCATGGCGTAGCCCGTGATCATGATCACCTTGCTCTCCGGCCACCGCTCGCGCACGAACTCCAGCACCTGCATGCCGTCAATGTCGTCCATGCGGATGTCGGTGACCACTATCTTGAACTCCTTTTCCTGCAGCCGGGCCAGGGCCTTTTCCGGGTTCTCGAAGACCTCCACCGCGCAGCCGATCTTGGCCAGGGCCGGCTTGAGCCGGCGGCCCACGATGGGCTCGTCGTCCAGCAGGAGCACCTCCAGAGGTTCAGGCATCAGACCACCTCCTATCACATCATGGGGCCAGCCCGCCCGTGGCGGCAAGCGGGGGCCTCTTTAGCGGCCGCTCTGGGCGGCCTGGCCGAAATAATCCCGGATCACCTGCACCTCGACGTAGCTCACCCCCGGCACCTGGCTGGCCAGCTCGCGCACGGCCTCCTGCTTCTTGCGCTGGTCCCGCTTCAGAGACTGCACCTGGGCCACCACCGTGCCGTCGGAGGCCTGCAGCCGGATGTCCGGGAACCGGGGCATGAGCTTCGCCAGCACCCGGGCGGCCAGGGCCTTGTCCTGCAGGCACTTGCGGGAGTAGGTCATGGCCTGGAACTTGCGGTAGCCGGCCGCGTCGCAGATGATCTCCACCGCCTTTTCCGGCTCCAGGTTGCCCAGGCTGAGCACCATGTCGTACTGGGCGGGGTCCATCTCGTCGGCCTGGAAGAACTGCGAGGACCAGCGCCTGCGCTCCTGGTCCTGGCGCTCCAGCAGCTTGGCGGCGCGCTCCGGGGGCAGGCCGCGCAGGGCGGCCAGCTCCGCGGCCCGCTGCTGGGGCTCGGCCAGCACGCGCACCCGCAGGGCGTGGCTGACCCCCACCAGGTACAGGTGGGCGCCCAGCCCGTAGCACACCAGGTTGTCGGCCAGCAGCCTCTCTAGGCAGGCGGCCTGGATGTGGAGCAACAGCTCCTGCTGGCGGCGGGTGCGCATGCCGAAGAAGCCGGGCGTCTCCTCCAGGGCCTGGACCAACTGCTCCTGGGGCAGGCCGCGGTCGGCGGCCACCTGGGCCAGCAGTTCCCGGCCCAGCAACCCGTAACCCAGGGCGGCGGCCGTGCGCTGGGCTATGTCCAGGCCTTGGGGGTACGAGTCAGCCGAAATGGCTATCAGGGACATGACTTCCATCCTCTCTGGCGGCCGCCGCGGGCGCGGCGGCCGGGCCTATACCGCGGCCGGAGGGAAGGGCAGGCCTTCGCGCACCTCCAGGTGGTTGATGCCGGGCAGGCCGGCGCGCAAAGGCCCCAGCTTGGCGTCCAAGTGGTAGGCGTGGCGGCCGCCCTTATTCAGGTAGACCACTCTCTTCCGTAAGAAGTATCTCCTCGACCATGAGGGCCGCCGCCTCCGGCATTTGGAGCCCCAGGGCCTCGGCGGCCTTGGCTACGGCCTGACGCATGTCCCGCGGCTCGAATGGTTTGGCAATGAAGTCAAAGGCTCCCTTGGCCAGGGCCTCGTGGGCTACCTCCAGGGTAGCATACCCGGTTATCATGATGACCTTGGTGCGCGGGGACAGCGCCTTGACCCGCTCCAGGACCCCGATGCCGTCCACTTCTTCCATGCGGATGTCGGTGACCACCACGTCGAATTCCTGTTCCGCCAGGCGGTTAAGGGCGACGGCCGGCTCCACAAACGTCTCGGTCTGGCACCCCATTTTTTCCAGGACCGGTCCCAGGCGCTTGCCCACGATGGGCTCGTCGTCGATCAACATGACCCTAAGCGGCGTGGACATGGGAAACTTCCTCCCTGTCACTAGTGCTGCCCGGTCGGCTTCTGCGAGTAGGCGATGGTACGCTTAAGGCGCAGCCGCTGACGGTAAGCCTTGAGCACGTTATACATAATGATGCCGATGCCAGCGAATCCACTTGCGAAAAGAAGCCCCTTGCTGGCGCTGTTCAACCACCCGTCCCACGAGGCGGCGGTATTAATGAGGTCCATCTGGCGAAGGTAGACAGGAATGGCCACCGCCCGGCTGAGCACGCATAGGAGGATGATTACGCCGGTGACCAGGCGGATGATCTTCTCCTTGACCACCTTGACCCCGTACACGCCCAGATGCACCCCGAGCAGTGAACCCAAGAACAGGAGCAAGACCAGCCTAAGGTCCACATAACCCGCGAAGGCGTAGTTGAGCGCGCCGAAAGCCCCCATGAACATGGCCAGGTAAAGCTCGGTGCCGGCAGCCACTGCGGTGGGGATGCCGAAGACGTAGATCATGGCCGGCACGCCGATGAAGCCGCCCACGCCAATGGTGCCGGCCAGGTAGCCCGTGGTCAGGCCCACCAGCAGGAGCACCCACAACGACACGTGCACGTCGGCCACCTTGAAGTAGATCAGGGGCTTCAGGTTCAGCCTGGCCAGGGCCTCGGCGATCTTGTGCGAGGGTCCCGTGTCACCGTCGCTCTTCTTGCCGAAAACGTCCTTGAGCATGGAGACCGCCACCACGGTAAGAATGCTCACGAACACCAGGCTGATATAGAGGTTGGCCCCGGCGCCCTTGTGCCCCCCGCTGGCATCTCCACTTTCGAACAGGAGGCTAGACAACCATACCGCCAGCCGGATGCCGGCGGCGGCTGTGATGAGCAGGGATAAGGCCAGCTTCTTGTCCACATTGCCCATCTCTCCGTGCTTGTGCGAGCCCACCATGGCCTTGCCGAACTTGTGGGTGATGTTGCTGGCCACAGCGACCACACCCTGCACCCCCAGGTTCATCATGCCCGGCGTCATGAAGAAGGCCCCGCCGCTGCCGATGAATCCGCTCAGGACGCCGCCTATGAAGCCCAGGATCACCACCTGCAGGGCCGAGTACAGGTCAAGGTTGATGAAAAGTTCCGAAAGGAGACCGTGCATTCCTATCCTCCCCGGCGAAAAACGGGCCTAATGCCTGAGTGTGTTTATTCAAACCGCAACCACTTGAAGAGCAGCCCCGCGCTGTTCCCGTAGAGGTAGGCCACCAGGGGCACGAAGCCGGCCACTGCGGCGGCGGCCAAGACCTTCATGCCCAGACTGCCCGGAGAACCCAGGAACCCCTGTATCGGCTCCTGGAAGGTGAACACCGCTAGGAAGATCGCTGCCACCGGGGCGGTGTACAGGGCCAGGCGCGCGAACTGCTTGGCGCCGAAGACCACCTTGGCTTGCAAGTCTTCCTTGGACATGACCGGCAGGGTGACCCGCTCGGAGACATAGGCCACCAGCTCGCGGCTGAGCCTAGTGCGCACCGCCGGCGACTTGCTCACGAACACGTCACCCACCACCACCAGCGAGTAGTGCGGCGCGGACTTGATGGCCACCACCACCTCCTCGCCGCCGCCAACTAGGACGCGCCCCCCGCCGAATAGGCCCAGGCTGATCAGACGTTCGGCGGTGGAGGCCAGGCCCCCGTCGGCTCCGGCGGGCTGAGTCACCACGTCGTCCTGGATGCCGCCGGTGAGGTCCATCTCCTTGGGCAGGCAGGGCCCGGCGGCGGTCAGATCCTCGGCGCTGGCGAGGCAAACTCCCTCTTCATCGGCGGTCTGGGGCGCCAGGCGCATCAGCTCCACCGCCGCGCCCCAGCGCTGGGCCAAATCGGTCACGTGGGCGAAGCTGGAACTGTCGGGGTCGAAGGACTCCGAGACCCAAAGCAGGTTGGTCAGCGCCATGGTGCAGACCACCTCGCGCGCCCCTTGCAGGGAGGCCAGCAGCGCCTTGATGGCTGGGGCCTTTTCTGCCTGCTGCGGCATGTAGGTCACGGTCAGCCGCCCGTCCTGGGCCGAAACCCCCAGGTCTATGTCGCCGGTGCGCTCATCACGGCCCAGCAGGTCGCGAGCCCGCGCGGCCAGGCAGAGATCGCCCAGGGCCTGGGTGGAGGCCGGGGTGGTCTGGAAATCCGGCAGTTGGGCCATGGAGAAGATGGCCGCTGCGGCGCTTTCCATTTTCAAGTGGGCCAGGTTTAGAACCAGGTCGTAGCCCCGGAGGTCGTTGGGATCTGTGCCGTGCATGAAATGAACCCAGCGCGCCACATCCTCTTGCAGTCGGCGCTGATAGTCCTTGGCCTTTTCCATCTCCAGGTTCAACGAGGTCATGGTCTGCTGCAACTGGCGCTCTTCGTCGGCCAGGAGCCGCACCCGTATCACATGAGAGATTCTGGGCAAGAGCAGGTTGCCCGCCCGGCCGTGGTAGACCAGGTCGCGGTGTTGGCTGGCCAGATCGCAGAGGGCGGCGGTGACGAAGGCCAGATAACGATACTTCAGGCGCGCCAAACGCTCCCGCGGCGTGCTCTGCTTGAACACGGCCACCTCCAGCTTCCCCACGGGGATGCCGGCCTGGGTGGCTTGCTCCACAAGTTGTTCGCGGCTGATGCACTGGGCGCCCAGCTTGGCCGCCACGCTCTGGGCCAGATCTCTCCTGACGTTTTTGATTTCGCTGGAAATGATGACAATGGCCATCCTAGACTCCTTATTGACGTTTGCGGTCTCCCGCCGGCTTGGATCGGCCTGTGTTCGAAACCGTCGGCTGCTCACCCGCGGCCTCCGCGGCTGGCGCACTCGCCTGGGGCCTTTGCCTGGCCTGCACCGCGAGCAAGGAACACTCCAAGGCGCCTGCCGCCTTGGCCAGCCAGTGACGGCGGGCCGGGGCTGGCAGTTCCTGGCCGCTGCCCCAGATGGCCACCTGGAAGGGCGGCCGCTCGGCCAGGAACTTCACCAGCTCCTGGGCCGGGTCGCCCACCCGCAGGGCCGCGCTGGTGGCTATGCCCTCGCGCAGGAACTCGGCCCCGATCTCGGCCAGCAGGCGGCCCGCCCGCTCATCCAGCTCATTGAGGGCGCTGCGCTTGCGGCCCAAGGCGCCGCGGTCCAACAGGGCCATCTCCACCAGCATGAGCAGGGTGACCTCCGCGCCCATGCGGCCGGCCAGCTCCCGGGCATAGTCCACCGCCTGGCGGCAGACCTCCTCGTTCTCCAAAACAATCAAGACTCTGCGGAGCATGCGGAATACATCTCTCCTTGCCTCAGGGGAGAGCAAGGCCCGTACCAAGGCCGGGTGTTGCCCGCAACTTATTTATTTAATTGATGTAGTTGGTGAGAGCCCCTTGGCGGGGCCCGGAAGGGATCGTTTCGGCGTGTAACGGGCAACGCGGCCGTCGGGGGCCAAAAACCCCGCCATAACGGGCCGGGGATTGATTTGTTGCGCTAACGCAACTCTATGTTGACCAGGCGCAACGCCCTATTCCAGGCCGTACTTCTTCAGCTTGCGCCACAGGCTCACCCGGTCGATGCCCAGGATCTCGGCGGCCCGGGTGCGCACCCCGCCGGCCTGCTTGAGGATGTGCTCGATGTAGCTGCGCTCCAGGTCCTCCAGGGTGTGGCCGCGGCCGCGGGACTGGGCGAAGCTGGCCAGTTGCACCGCGGCCAGGTCCGGGGGCAGGTCGCGCACCTGTATCAACTGGCCCTGGCACAGGGCCACGGCCCGCTCCATGATGTTCATCAGCTCGCGCACGTTGCCCGGATAGGCGTAGCTGACCAGGAGCGCCAGGGCCTCGGGGGCGATGCCGCGCACCTTCTTTTTCATGCGGCGGCGGAACTGCTCCAGGAAGTGGTAGGCCAACAGCTCTATGTCGCCGCTGCGCTCGGCCAGGCGGGGCAGCTCCAGGCCGACCACGTTGAGGCGGTAGTAGAGGTCCTGGCGGAAGGCGCCGGCTTCCATGTCGGCCTTGAGGTCCCGGGCGGTGGCCGCCACCACCCGCACGTCCACCGGCACCGGCCGGGTGCCGCCCACCCGCAGCACCTCGCGCTCCTGCAGGGCCCGCAGCAGCTTCACCTGCATGGCCGGGGGCATCTCGCCGATCTCGTCCAGGAACACCGTGCCGCCCTGGGCCGCCTCCAGGAGCCCGGCCTTGGCCTGGTGGGCGCCGGTGTAGGCCCCCTTCTCGTGGCCGAAGAACTCGTTGTCCATCAGCTCCTGGTTGAAGGCCGCGCAGTTGAAGGCCACCAGGGGTCCCTGGGCCCGCAGGCTCTGGGCGTGGATGGCGCGGGCGGCCAGCTCCTTGCCGGTGCCGGACTCGCCGGTGAGCAGCACGTTGCAGTCGGTGGGCGCGATCTGGGCGATGATCTCGGCCACCCGCAGCATGGGCGGGCTCTGGCCGAGGATCAGGGGGCCCCCGGCCGGGGCGCCCGCCGGGGCCCGCAGGCTGCGGGCCCGGTCGCGCAGCCGCTTCTGGGCCAGGGCCTGGGCCACCCGCTGGCGCAGTTCATCAGGGGTAAAGGGCTTGGCCAGGAAATGGTAGGCCCCCTTCTTGGTGGCCTCCACCGCCCCCTCCAGGCTGGCGTAGCCGGTGATGATGATGACCTCCATCTCCGGCGCGGCCAGCTTGGCCCGCTCCAGCAACTCCAGGCCGTCCAGGTGGGGCATGCGCAAGTCGCTGAGCAGCACGTCGAAGGACTGCTTCTGCAGCAGCTCCAGGGCCCGCACCGGATTGCTGTAGGCGCAAACTTGGTGCCCCTCCTTTTCCAGGATGCGGCGCAGGCTCTTGAGGGCGGGGAGTTCGTCGTCCACCACCATGATGGAGCCGGGTTCCGGTTGGGGGCCGGGAGGGGCGTTCGCGGTCATGAGGGTCTCCGCCGTGGGCTGGCGCAAAACCGGGGCCCGGCGGCTGGTTTGTCCGCCGGCCGCCTGGGTGGGGCGGCCGAGGAGGACGCAGGCCAGGCCCGGTTCAGTAGGGCCTGACTGAGTTGTTACCAATAATTACGGCGAGAAGCAATCTATTGCTGGCCGCCGGCCAGCAAAGCCGGCCAAGGCTCGGCCTGCGGGGCGGGCGCCTGCTTTGGCCCCCTGGACCCCGGTTGGGCTGTGAACGCGCCGAGGTTCTTGCGGTTAACTTATTGATTATATGTAGCAAATTATATGAAGGCCCTTGCGGATGTGATCCTCGGCGCAGAAGGACGCGGCAAGGTGAGCCCAGGCCTGGCTTGAGAGCATAACTTATTGAAATTAATATATTAAATCCATAAATTTTTTGTGCTTGACAAGATATATAATATATATATATCTTACCCGCATGCCGAACAGCGTACCTTCCCTGATCCTGGGGCCTCCGGTGGAGAAGCCGCAACTGCAGCGGGTGGTCTATGAACGGCTCCGCCACGTCATCGTGACCGGCAGGATCGAGCCCGGCCAGCAGCTCAAGATCGGCGAGCTGGCCGCCAGCCTTAACGTCAGCGCCAACCCGGTGCGCGAGGCCCTGCGCCAGTTGGAGGCCGAAGGCATGGTCAGCTTCCGACCCGACCGGCGCATCGTGGTCAACAAGCTCACCCGCGAAGACCTTTACGACATTTATTCGCTGGTCATCCCCTTGGAGGAAATGTCTCTGCAGCGGGGGCTCAAGTCCTTGAACGCCGAAAGCTTCCAAGGCATAGCCGAGATATACCAACTCATGATCGCCCCAGACATTACCGATTCGGAATGGATCGAGTTAAACCGGACGTTCCACCACCGGATCCACGAGTTAACCGGCTCCCCCCGCCTGGTCAAGATCCTGGGCGGGCTGCACAACAACATCACGCCGTATCTGTATCTGGCCCTGGCCGAAGACACCCGCATGAAGCAGGCCAACGCCGAGCACGGCCTGCTCTTGGAGGCCTTGCGGAAAAGAGACCTGGCCGAAGCCACCAGGATTCTGAGCCTGCACCTGGAAAACGGCTGCCAGGCCATAGACCGGCTCATGCAGCAAAACAAATAAGCTGGGTTGCAACATGAAAAACAATTTCAAGGTAATAGGGTGCGCAATCGTTTTAGGGGGCTGGCAAAAACCCGGCCCAGGCATTACCGCGGTCATCTAACGGCAAATCCATATTTAGAGCCGCTATACAAGGCGGAACAGCGTTTAGGAGGAAGCAGATGCCGGTGCTGAAAAATAAGGACATGCCCCTGGAGCAGATGTATCCGCTGGTGCAGCGCAGGGAGCTGATCGGGGGGAAGCTGGGCGCGCAGAACATCACCATGGGCGAGATAGTCATTCAGCCCGGCGGGCAGATTCCGTTGCACAAACACAGCATCGAAGACTGTGTCCTGCTGCGCGAGGGCTCGGGCGAGATTCACATAAACGATGAAGTGATTAAGGTGGAGGCCCCCATGACGGTGCTTATTCCACCGAATATCAAGCACCGGGTGGTCAACACCGGCGCCAAGCCCATTCGCATCATCTACGCCTTCCCGTCCATCAACGTGGACCGGCAACTGCTGGACTAAGGAAACTACGTGATGCCGCCGGGTTATAAGGGGCAACTGCTGCATATAGACCTTGGGACCGAGTCCTCCCAGGCCATTGCGCTGCCCGAGGAGGTTCTGCACAAATACATCGGCGGTCGCGCCTTGGGGGCCAAGCTCTACTGGGACCTCATCCCGCCCGAGGCCCATCCCCTGGGCCCGGACAACGTCTTTATGGTCCTTACCGGCCCCCTCACCGGGACCATGGCCCCCTGCGGCTGCAAGCACCTGATCGTCACCAAGTCTCCCGCCTCCGGCGGCTGGCTGGAGACCTATTCCAGCGGCCGCATCGCGCCGGAGCTGAAGTTCGCCGGCTATGACGGCCTGCTCATCACCGGCAAGGCCAAGCGGCCGAGCCTGTTATTCATCCAAGACGACAAGGTGAGCTTTCAAGACGCCGGCCATCTCTGGGGCCAGGGCTCCTTTGCCACCGAGACCTATCTCAAGCAGGCCCTGCACCCGGAGTGCGGCTGCCTGTCCATAGGGCCGGCCGGCGAGAACCTCATCAAGTTCGCCTGCGTGGGCAGCGACTATTTCCGCAAGGCCGGCCGCGGGGGCGCCGGGGCGGTCATGGGCGCCAAGAACCTCAAGGGCCTGGCCATCAAGGGCAGCGGCGGCGTGGGCTGCGCGGACCTGCCCGGCCTGTACGCCCTGATCAAAAAGCACTACGAGGTTTACAAGCAAAGCCCCATCGCCAACGCCCGGCACAAGTTCGGCACCCCGCTGACCCTGAACATCACCCACGCCGCCGGGATGCTGCCCACCCGGAACTTCTCCCGGGGGCAGTTCGAGGCGGCCATCGGCACCATAGACAAGGACGGGGTGGCCAAGGCCACCGTGGCCGACCGCGCCTGTTACGGCTGCTTCCTGGCCTGCAGCAAGATAACCCAGGTCGACGAGGGCGTGTTCGCCGGCACCAAGCTGGAGGGGCCCGAGTACGAGACCATCGGCATGCTGGGCTCCAACCTGGAGATCGACTACCTGCCGGCCATCATCAAGGCCAACTACATCTGCGACGACCTGGGCATGGACACCATCTCCGCCGGGGTCATCATCGGCTTTGCCATGGAGTGTTACGAGCGGGGACTGATCAGCAAGCGCGAGACGGGCGGGCTGGAGCTCAAGTTCGGCAACTATCTGGCCGCCGTGGAGCTTCTGGAGCTGATGGGGCGCAAGCAGGGCTTTGGGGCCTTCTGCACCTTGGGCGTGCGGGACATGGCCCGCCTGCTGGGCCGGGAGGCCGAGACCTTCGCCATGCACTCCAAGGGCATGGAGTTCCCGGCCTATGACCCCCGCGCCGGCTGGGGCTCCACCATAACCTACTCCACCACGCCCCGGGGCGGCTGCCACCGCCGGGCCTGGCCCCCCATGAAAGAGGTGTTGGGCGGGGTGAACCCCTTCACCGCGGAGGGCAAGGCCGAACTGGTGGTGGAGATGATGAACGAAAACAGCGTCATGCACTCGCTGGTGGTGTGCGACTTCCCCGGCAAGTTCATTCCGCTGAAAAACCCGGATTGGGCCGAGTACCTGGGCGTGGTCACGGGCCAGAAGTTCACGGCCGCGGAGCTGGAGCAAAGGGCGGAGGTGGCCGAGACCCTGGTGCGGCGCATCAACATCCGGGAGGGCTTCACCGTGGAGCAGGACCGGGTGCCCCGGCGAATCCTGCACGAGGCGCTGCCCTCGGGCCCGCCGGAGGGCAAGATCATAGGCGAGGAAAACTTCCTGAAGATGCGCTCTGCCTACTACGCCCTGCGGGGCTGGGATGAACAAGGCCTTCCCACGCCGGAGACCCTGGCCCGCTGCGGCTTTGAGCAGGAGCCCAGGATTTCCCTGGAGGGCGCACAGTAGTTGCCCGTTAGGGTCACAGCCGTCGGCGCCCTGCTGCAGAGCCTGCCCAGCGGCAAGACCGAGCTCCCGGCGGAGGGTCTTACCGTGCAGGAGCTGTTGGAGGCCTTGCTGCAAAGGTACGGAGAACCAATGAAGCAGGATCTCATCTGCAACGGCGAGCTCAGACAAGGCCTGTGCCTGCTGCTCAACGGGCGCAATGTCCTGGTCCTTCCCGAGCGGTTCGACACCAGGTTGCGCGACGGAGACGAGCTGATAATCGCCACCATCTTGGCCGGCGGCTAAAGGAAGGGTTGGGCATGGGCAAGAGAGTCATAGCGGTGCAAGCCAATAATTGCACGGGCTGCCGCATGTGCCAATTGGCCTGCTCCAGCACCAAGGAGGGGGAGTTCATCCCCGAAAGGGCCCGCATCAAGGTGGTGTTCGACGGGCTGGGCGGCTGGTCCCGGCCCTCGGTGTGCCTGCAGTGCGAGGAGCCCATGTGCCTGTCCGTTTGTCCGGTGCAGGCCATCGCCAAGTCCGTCACCGCCACCGGCGAGCACGTGGTTTTGGTGGACAAGGACAAGTGCATCGGCTGCCAGAGGTGCGTAGCGGCCTGCCCCTTCGGGGCCATGGAGTTTTTCAGCGAGTCGCTGGCCACCAAGTGCGACCTGTGCGGCGGCGACCCCCAATGCGTGCAGTTCTGTTTTTATGACTGCCTGCATTTCGTGGCGCTGTCCGAGGAGGCCTACGACAAAAGGAACAAGAGGATCAAGGCGCTTTACGCCAAGGCCTGCAAGGAGATCGGCCGGCGGGAGCTGCATGGCCGCCGGCAGGCGTTTTCCCTGGCCGCCTCCAAGGTGGCCCAGCGGCCGCAATAAAGCGCCCCTGACCATATAACCGGAGGCAAGACATGAGCACCGTGGAGATCGTGGACCGCTCGGAAATGGTGGACACCCTCAAGTCCAGGCTGCGCATCGCCCCTTCCACCACCGCCATCGTCGCCGTGGACATGCACCGGGGGCACCTGGACCCGGCCATAGCCACCATGCCCGCTACGCCGGAAGACTGCGCCAGCGTCATCAAGCACACCAAGAACCTGCTGGATTTCGCCCGGGGGGCGGGCATCCCGGTCATCCACGTCATCCTGATCCAGCGCAACATCCCCGGCCTCGGGGCCGAGGGCCTGAACCTCAAGTTCTGGAAGGCCCTGCACGAAATAGCCAACGCCGAAAACCGCCTGACCCCGGGCCGCAAAAGCACCGCCGCCGACCACAACCTGGTGGGCTCCCCGGGCACTGAGATCATCCCCGAGCTTCTGCACCCCAGCGACCACGTGATCAACAACAAGAAGCGCCTGGACTGCTTCTACGGCACGGACCTGGAGATCCTGCTGCGGGTGCTGAAGACCGAGACCGTGGTCCTGACCGGCATCAACACCAACACCTGCGTGCTCAACACCGCCTTCACCGCCTGCAACCGGGACTTTCAGGTGGTGGTCATCTCCGATTGCGTGGCCAGCATGTACGGCCGGGATTTGCACGTGCTGGGCCTGGAGAACGTCAAGAGATGCCTGGGCTACGTCCTGACGGTGGAGGAGTTCAAGAACAAGATCAGGGGGGCGCAAGGCTAGACCCCGCCGGCGATAAGTGAGGCCTCGATTATGGATCCGTTGACCATCGGCATTCTCGGCGTAATCGCCCTGATCGTGCTCATCACCCTGAGGGTTCCCATAGCCTTCGCCCTGCTGGCGGTGGGCGTGGCGGGGCTGGTCGCCCTGATGGGAATGGACCGCGTCATTTCCTTCGTCCCCCACCAGATCTATTCGCGCACCGCGAAATTCACCTTCACCGCGGTGCCGCTGTTTTTGCTCATGGGCTATTTTGCCTTTTACGCCGGCATAACCGATGAGGCCTACGACGTGGCCCGCGCCTGGGTGGGCCGGGTGCCGGGGGGTCTGGGGCTGGCCACGGTGGTGGGCTGCGCCCTCTTCGCCGCCAGCGCCGGCTCCAGCCTGGGCGAATGCGCGGCCATGTCCAAGATCGCGGTGCCGGAGATGCGCCGCAGCGGCTACAGCGTCCGCCTGGCCACCGGGCTGGTGGCTTCGGCCGGAGGGCTGGCGGTGGTCATCCCGCCCAGCGTCATCATGGTCATCTACGGGGTCTTGACCGAGCAATCAGTGGGGCAGCTCTTGGTGGCGGGCGTGATGCCGGGCCTGCTTTACATGACGGTGTTCGCCGTGGCCATCTTCCTGTTCGCCCTCATCTGGCCCAAATCCGCGCCCCTGGAGCCGGGCGCCAACACCACCTGGAAAATCCGCGTCAAAACCCTCAGCAAACTTTGGGAGATCGCTCTCCTGTTCACCGTATCCATCGGCGGCATATACGCCGGCCTGGTCACGCCCACCGAAGGGGCGGCCCTGGGGGCGTTCGCCGCCGTGCTGTTGACTTTTTTCAAGGGGCGGCTCAGTTGGGGCATCTTCAAGGGCGCCATCATCGAGACCGTGGCGGCCTCGGCGGTCATCTTCATCCTGTTCGCCGGGGCGGCGGTGTTCACCATCTTCCTGAACCTCAGCGGCGTTCTGCAGAACTCCACCGACTGGCTGCTGGGGCTGAATCTGCCCAAGGACCTGCTGTTCTGGGCCCTGATCGCCCTTTTCGTGATCATGGGTTCGTTCTTGGACGCCATCTCCATCATGCTGGTGACCTTGCCCCTGATCATGCCCATCATCGAGGCGCAGGGCTTCAGCCTCATCTGGTTCGGCGTGATTATGTGCATGATCGTGGAGATCGGCTGCATCACCCCGCCCATGGGCCTGAACGTCTACGTGATGAAGGCCGCCATGGGCAAGTCGGCGGAGTTGACCGACATCTTCATAGGGGCTCTGCCCTTTGTGGTCCTGGAGCTGATCATCGTGGGGATACTGTTCTATTTCCCGGAGATCGCCCTGTGGCTGCCCGGCAAAATGGCGCAGTGAGGCCGCCAGGCAAAAAGACCAAAACCATAACCGGAAACCAGCCATGAGCAAAGCCTTGAAAAGGTTTATAGCCTCCGCGGACAAGCTTTCCCTCTGGGCCCTGGCCCTGTCGGCCGTTTCCATCATGGTCATCATGGTGATCGAGGTGATCAACGCCCTAGGGCGGAAGTTCGCCATGCCCCTGCCCTGCACCCTGGAGGCCGCCGAGTCGCTGATGATCTCCTGCATCTTTTTTGCCGCGCCCAGGGTGGCCTCTCTGGAGGACCACACCTACATCACCATGCTCACGCGCAGGCTGCCCCAATACCTCACCCGCTCCATGGACGCCTTCGGCAACTTCCTGGGCGGCGCGGTGACGAGCGTTTTGGCGTACGGCGCCTGGATCATCGCCCTGGAAGCCATCGTGCGGCTGGAGATGCGCATCGGGGTTTTCCGTTTTCCGCTCTGGCCGTTCCGGATCATGTTCGCCCTGGGCTTGACCCTCTTGGCCGTGCAGATGATTTGCAACGGAGTCAGATGCGTCTTGCAGGTGCGCGAGAACAGCTATCCAAGTGAGGGCTGATAAAAAGCCTCGCAGAATACGTCTTGGGGCTTCTTGTATTCTCTAGGAAGGAGGGATCAAATGGGAAGGATAGTAAAGGCCGGTATCTTGGTCGCGCTGGCCCTGTTCCTGGTCGCGGCCCTGATGCCCGTGGCGGCCCAAGCCAAAGCCATCGTCTTGAAGTTCGCCTCGCCGGTGCCGCCCAAGTCCTGGATCGGCCAGCAGCAGCAGTGGTGGGGCAAGGAGCTGGAAAAGCGGACCAAGGGAAGGGTGAAGGTCCAGTTTTTCTGGATGGGCTCTCTGGTGGAGTGGAAGGACGGCTTGCACGGCGTGGCCTCGGGCATCTGCGACATAGCCAACCCCTGCTCCACCTATCATCCCAGCGACTTCCCGCTCTACATCTCCTTGGACATGCCCTACAACGGCAACGACTACTGGGCGGCCATGCGGGCCACCATTGACACGGTGGAGAACCAGCCCGACCTGAAGGCCGAGTTCGAGAAGAACGGGATGAAATTCCTGTTCAACTGGATGAGCGGCTTCTTCCACTTCGGTGTGTCCAAGCCGGTGAATAGCATCGCCGACCTGAAGGGCAAGACCTTCCGCAGCTTCGGCGGCGCGCGGATCAAGTGGATGGAGTACCTGGGCATCAACCCGGTGTTCATGAGCTATGCGGAAATCTACGAGGCCATGGACCGGCGCACCATGGACGGCGTGGAGCTGGTGCTGATGCTCAGCGACGCATTCAAGCACTACGAGGTGGTCAAGCAGGTCAGGGTGGCCAACCTCGGCTTCGTGGTCACCTGCGCCGCCACCATAAACCTGAAGGTCTGGAACAAGCTGCCCAAGGACATCCAGGACATCATGCTCAAGCTGAGAGAGGACTACGCGGCCCATTACGCCAAGGGGCTGATGGAGCTGGAGGGCAAAATCCTGGAGAATTGGCAGAAAAAGTACGGAATCCAGGTGGTCAAGATCTCCGCGGCCGACGACAAGACCTCCCGGGAGGCCGGCGTCAAGGCCCAGGAGTTCTTCCTGAAGAAGCAGGAGGCCGGTGGCCATATGGCCGTGCGCAAGGTGTGGGCCTATTACAACCAGGCCCGCGAGAAGTACGAGAGCGAGATCAAGACCAAGGGCTACCCCTGGCAGAGAAAGTAAGGCCGCTCTTAACCGCTGATCCGTGTGCCGGCGGCCGGTTGGCCGCCGGCACATAAGCCGCCCGCGCGGTGCACTTTTGCTGCGGAACCTGTTTCAGGTCCGCGGCCTGCGCCGCCGGCGGCCGCGGACGGCGCTTTATTAACTCCATAAACCGATCAAGCGAGGACGGAGAACCTTGGTCATCGATCCCCACTGGCACGTGTTGTGCCCGCGGGCGGCCCAGAAGGCCGGCCAGCTCGACCCCGTGAAGGCCGGCGATTACGCCGGCGGGGTCAAGGACCTCACCGCCCGGATCAACCGGGAAAAGGGCGCGGCCTGGAACCGCAAGATGTCCGACCCCCAGGAGCAGGTGGCGGACCTAGACGCGGCGGGCATTGACCTGGCCATCCTGCAGCCGCCGCCCACCGGCTACTACTACTGGACCGAGCCGGCCCTGGGGGCCGAACTGGCGCGCATGATCAACGAGCACACCGCCGGTTTCGTCCGCCAGCACCCGGACCGCTTCCTGGGCTGGGCCACGGTTCCCATGCAGGACGCCCAGCGGGCGGCGGCCGAGGCGCGCTTCGCCATCCAGGAATTGGGGATGGTGGGCATCGCCATGACCTCCAACATCAACGGCCACGGCCTGGACGAGGAGCGGTTCCAGCCCCTGTTGGCCGCGGCCGCGGAACTGGACGCGCCCATCTTCATCCACCCGGGCAGCCCCCTGGGGGCCGAGCGGTTGCGCAACTACTACCTGACCAACTTCATCGGCTTTCCCACCGAAACCACCCTGTCCGCGGCCCTGCTGGTCTTCGGCGGCGTGTTCGACCGCCACCCCGGCCTGAAGGTCTGCCTGGCCCACGCCGGCGGGGTGCTGCCCTTTTTGCTGGGCCGCCTGGAGCACGGGCAGGCCCAGCGCCCCGAGGCCCAGGAGCGTTGCCAGCATCCCTTCGGCCACTACCTAAAAAACATTTACGTGGACACGGTGGTGTTTAAGCCCGAAACCCTGCGCTTCGTGCTGTCGGCCATGCCGCCGGGACACGTGGTTTTCGGCACGGACTACCCCTTTGACATGGCCGACATGGACGGCGTGGCCACGGTCAAGGCCGCGGTGGCCGACCCCGAGGCCAGGGAGCAGGTGCTGTGCCGCAACATGGCCGCGCTCCTGGGCCGCGTCCTGAAAAATCGCCCGGAGCTGCGGAAAAAAATAAAACCAGCCAGCAAATGAAGCGGCGGTCGCTAGGCAAAGGGACTGTTGATTTTTGGGCGGATAAATTGCACGCAACTTGGTCGCTATAACCATTCTTGCCAAGACCTTGGCCCCCGCTGGCGATCTTGCGGCCGGCTTTGCGCCCGCCTCGGGCCGCCAACCGGGTCAGAGTCCGGCAGGCGGAGCAAAGAGATGGCAGAGCAGAGCGAGATCAAAGACGGCATGCGCATTGACTGGGACGTAGCCATCCCCATGGACGACGGGCTGGTGCTGCGCGCGGACGTTTACCGCCCTGTGCCAGAGGGCCGCTATCCGGCCATCCTCACCTACGGCCCTTACGCCAAGGGCCTGCCCTTTCAGGAGGGCTATCCCAGCGCCTGGCAGAGGATGGCCCAGGATCACCCGGACGTGACCGCCGGCTCCAGCAACAAGTATCAGTCCTGGGAGGTGGTGGACCCCGAGAAGTGGGTGCCCGACGGCTACGTGTGCGTGCGGGTGGACTCCCGCGGGGCCGGCCGCTCCCCGGGCTACATAGACCATTTCTCCCCCCGGGAGGCCAAGGACTTCTACGACTGCATAGAGTGGGTCGGCGTGCAGCCCTGGAGCAACGGCAAGGTGGGCCTCAACGGCATCTCCTACTACGCCATGAACCAGTGGGAGGTGGCCTCCCTGCAGCCGCCGCACCTGGCGGCCTTGGTGCCCTGGGAGGGCGCCGCGGACTGGTACCGCGACTCCACCCACCACGGCGGCATCCTGTGCACCTTCTGGGACAACTGGTACGACATGCAGGTCAAGACCGTGCAGCACGGTCGGGGGGAGCGGGGCTCGCGGAACCCCAACACCGGCCAGCCGGTGGCCGGCCCCGAGACCCTGTCCGAGGAGGAGCTGGCCCGGAACCGCTGCCGCTTCGGCCAGGACATCCTGGACCACCCTCTGGACGACGCCTATCACCGGGACCGCTCGCCGGACTGGTCCAAGGTCACGGTGCCCTTCCTCTCCGCGGCCAACTGGGGCGGCCAGGGGCTGCACCTGCGGGGCAACGTGGAGGCCTTCGTGCGCGCCGCCTCCCAGCAGAAGTGGCTGGAGGCGCACGGCATCGAGCATTGGACCGAGTTCTACACCGACTACGGCGTGAAGCTGCAAAAGCGATTCCTGGACCACTTCCTCAAGGGCCAGGACAACGGTTGGCCGCAGGAGCCGCCGGTGCGGCTGTTGGTGCGCACCCTGGAGGGCTTCGTGCCGCGCCAGGAGAACGAGTGGCCCCTGGCCCGCACCCAGTGGACCAAGCTCTACCTGAACCCCGGCAGCCTAGGCCTGGACCAAGAGCCGGCGGCGGCCGCGGGCAGCCTGGAGTACGAGGCCCTGGGGGACGGGCTCACTTTCCTGACGCCTCCCCTGGAGCAGGAGACCGAGATCACCGGCCCCTCGGCGGCCAAGCTGTTCCTCTCCTCCTCCACCATGGACGCGGACGTATTCGTGGTGCTGCGGGTGTTCAACCCCCAGGGCCAGGAGGTGGTGTTCCAGGGGGCCATAGACCCGCACACCCCCATCGGCCAGGGCTGGCTGCGGGCCTCGCACCGCAAGCTGGACCCCAAGCTGAGCACCCCCTACCGCCCCTATCACACCCACGATGAGCTAGAGCCCCTGAGGCCCGGCCAGGTCTATGAGCTGGACGTGGAGATCTGGCCCACCTGCATCGTCATCCCGGCCGGCTACCGCATCGGCCTGAGCGTGCGCGGCAAGGACTACGAGTACGGCGGCGACACCGGCGGAGCCCGGCTGTCCAATTTCAAGAACGAGCTGAGCGGTTGCGGCCCGTTCTTGCACAACGATCCCCGCGACCGGCCCCCGGAGGTGTTCGGCGGCAAGAACACCCTGCACGCCGGCGGCCAGCGGCAGGCCTATCTGCTCTTGCCCGTGATACCCAAGAGCGCCTAGGATGGCGCGGCGGGGGGAGAGACAAGAGGTGCGGCCATGATCAACACGGTGGGCGTGCTGGGCCTGGGCATCATGGGCTCGGCCCTGGCGCGCAATCTCCTGGAGGCGGGCTTTAGCGTGGCCGGCTTCCGCCGGCGCAGCGAGCGCCTGGCCGAGCTGAAGGCCATGGGCGGCCGACCCGTGGACTCGGCTGCTGAGCTGGCCCGGGTCAGCGACGTGGTGATCTCGGTGCTGCCCTCGGTGGAGTCGGCCCAGGAGGCCATCCTGGGGCCCAAGGGCGTGGCCGCCGGCGCACATGAGGGCCTGATCCTGGTGGAGGCCAGCACCCTGCCCCTGGCCGCCAAGCTGGCCCTGCGGGACGGCCTGGCCGCGGCCGGGGTGACGGCCCTGGACTGCCCCCTGAGCGGCACCGGGGCCCAGGCCAAGACCAAGGACCTGGCCGTGTACGCCAGCGGCGAGCGGGCGGCCTATGAGGCCTGCATCCCGGTGTTCGAGGGCTTCGCCCGGGCCCACCACTTCCTGGGCGAGTACGGCACCGGCAGCAAGATGAAGTTCGTGGCCAACCTGCTGGTGGCCATCCACAACGTCTCCACGGCCGAGGCCATGGTGCTGGGCATGAAGGCCGGCCTGAACCCGCAGATGATCTACGAGGTGGTGCGCAGCGGGGGCGGCAACTCGCGCATGTTCGAGGTGCGCGGGCCCTTGATGGTCAAGGGCCAGTACCAGCCGGCCTACATGAAGATGGAGGTGTGGCAGAAGGACCTGCAGATCATCGGGGACTTCGGCCGTGAGGTGGGGGCCCCGCTGCCCTTGTTCTCGGCCGCGGTCCAGTTGTACGCCCGCGCCCTGGCCAGCGGCATGGCCTCAGAGGACACGGCCGCGGTCTGCGCGGTGCTGGAGCAGATGGCCGGCTTTCAGCGGCCATGAGCCGTCGCCGCGGCCCGACGCCGCGGCCAGTAATTAACGCCTGTTTTCTAGCGGGAAAAGGACTGGGCCAGGGGCCCCGGCGCCCGCTCCCAGGGCATGGCCATGGGGTGCTCGGGGATGCGCACGTGGAAGTGCGAGCCCTCGCCGGGCTCGGAGTCCACGGTGATGCTGCCGCCGTGCTGCTGCACGGTGTCGTTGGCGATGAACAGGCCCAGCCCGGTGCCGGCAGAGCCCTTGGAGGTGAAGAACAGGGTGAACATGTTCTCCCTGGTCTCCTGGTCCATGCCCTGGCCGTTGTCCACGACGTCAAAGACGATAACGTCGTCCTCGCGGCTGACCCGGAAGAGGATGCGGTGGCGCGGCTTGCTCTTGTCGTCCAGGCAGGCGTCCACCGCGTTCTCCAGGATGTTGATGATGGCCGGGTTCAGGGCGTTGGGGTCCACCTCGAACTGGCCCAGGTCCCCCTCCAACACCAGCTTGAAATCCAGCCCGTACTTCTGGGCCGCGTACTCGCCGTTGACGGCCACCCCCTTGGCGAACTCGGCCACGTCCACCGGCTCGGTGTCCAGCTCGCGCTCCTTGGCGTAGTAGAGGATGTCCAGGACGGTGCGGCGGATGCGCCCCACCATCAGCTCCACCAGCTCCAGGCCTTTGGCCGCCCGCTGGCCGTCGCCGGCCTGGATGCCGCCGCGCAGCTTGTACAGGCCTCCATCCAGCGCGGTGAGCAGGCCCTTGACCCCGTGGGAGATGGAGCTGATGACCATGCCCAGGGAAGAGAGGTGGTCCTGCAGCTTGCGGATATGGGTGATGTCGGTGGACATCTCCATGACCTGGGCGATGTCGCCCTGGGGGTCGCGCAGGGGCGCGGTCCAGGTGAGCACGTGATAGCGCCGGCCGTCGCTGGCGGTGAGCACCTGCTCGTACTGGTGGGACTGCCCGTCGCGGAAGGTGTCGGCCACCGGGCACTCCGGGCAGCCCTGGCAGCGGCCCTGATACACGTCGTGGCAGGTGCGGCCCACCAGGTCGTCGAACTCCTCCTTGAAGCGCCGGTTGACGGCGGTGATGGTGAAGTCCTGGTTCAACACCGAGATGTAGCAGGGCACCTCGTCGAATAGCTGCTGGTACTGCTGGAGCGTGTCGTAGAGGCGGGCGGTGCGGGAGGTCTCCTGGTCCGGCGGCGGCAGGCTGGCCGGGGCCCCGGCGCCGTTCTGGGCCAGGCCAGTGAGGTAGGCCAGCTTCTTGCGCACCACCAGGCGGTCCTGGGCCCGCTTGAGGGCGATGCCCAGGCGCTGGACGCTCACCGGCTTGATCAGGTAGTCGCTGGCCCCGAACTCCAGGCTGCGCGCCCCCCGCTCGATGTCGGCCAGCCCCACCAGGAAAACGGTCTCGCTCCAGGGGGCCTCGCGCTTGAGGCGGCGCACCAGCTCCAGGGCCTCGCCGCCGGGCAGGGCGTCGTCCAGGATGACGATTACCGGCTTGTGGCGGAACAGGAGGTCCAGGGTCTCTTCGGGCTCCACCGCGCGCAAGGCGGTGTGGCCCCAGCGGCCGAGCTGCGCGGTCATCCGCTCGCCGGTCTCGGCGTCGGCGGCCGCCAGCAGGATCTTCTCGCCCATGGCCGGGGGCGCTCGCCGGGCCCCTAGGCCTGGCCCAGGGCCTTTTGCACGATGGCCACCAACTGCTGGGGCTCGAAGGGCTTGGGCACGATGGCCGCCACCTTGTCCGGGTTGATGGCCCGGTGGGGCGAGTGCTGGCCGGTGATGACCACGATGGGGGTGTCCTTGAGCGCCGGGTCCTTGCGAAAGCGCTGGTAGAAGCGGGTGCCGTGCTCCTGGGGCATCTGCAAATCCAGGGTGATCAGGTCCGGGCGTTGGCTCTGGGCCAGCTCCAGGCCTTTTTCGCTGCTGCCCGCGCTGAGGGTCTCATAACCCTGGTCCCGGAAGATGTCCTCCAGGTACTCGGCAACGTGCGGCTCGTCCTCGATAACCAGAATCTTTTTGGCCATGGGCAACCCTTTCGCTCCAGGCCCGGGGCGCCTCCAGGCCCCGGCCGCTAATACGGTCGCCAGGGCCGGGAGCTGCTCCGGGGATGATAGTTATGGCTTCTTATGATACCGGAAAATAGGCTATCGCACCGCTAGGATTTATACTCTTAAAAGTCCCGCCGCCGCCTCCGGCGGGCTGGTGAATGGCGGCTCATTTGTGCTAAAAGATTCCTGTTCCCAACGCGCCCGCACGGTCGGCCCCTTTGGGGGGCGGGGCCGAGTCCCAAGACCAGGAAGAGAGGAAGCATGTCTGCACTGAAGGAAGTGGTGGTGGTGGACGCTGTGCGCAGCGCCATCGGCAAATCCGGCCGCAAGGGCATGGAAAAGGGCGGTCAGCTCTGCCAGGCCTCGGCCCAGGAGCTCTTGGCCGCGGTGATGCGGGGTTTGCTGGACCGCGTGCACGCCAAGGCCCCCGGCTTCGACGAGCGCGAGATCGAGGACGTGATCGTGGGCTGCCTGAGCCAGATCGGCGAGCAGGGCGGCAACCTGGCCCGCTTCGCCAGCCTCTTGGCCGGCATCCCCCAGGAGGCCTCGGCCTGCACCGTGAACCAGTACTGCAACTCGGGCCTGAAGGCGATCAACTTCGCCACCCGGGCCCTGAAGGTGGGCGACGGCGAGATCATGCTCTGCGCCGGCGTGGAGCTGATGTCCCACTACGGCATGGGCTCGGACATCTTCGTGGCCATGGAGGCCAAGTACCCGGTGCGCTTCACCCCCCGCGCCCACGACATCGGCATGGACGTGCCCCAGGGGGTCTGCGCGGAGATGATCAGCGCCGACCAGGGCCAGAGCCGCGAGGAGCTGGACCGCTTCGGCATGTGGAGCATGCAGAAGGCGGTGACGGCCGAGCGCAACGGCTGGTACGCGGACCACATCGTCCCCTACAGCTTCACCCACGAAGGCCAGAGCTACACCGTGGAAAAGGACGAGGTGCTGCGGCCCAAGGCGGTGGAGGACCCGGAGGGCTATTGGGAGGACATGAAAAAGCTCAAGAGCCCCTTCCAGGAGGGCGGCCGGGTGACCGCGGGCAACTCCTCCCAGATCGTGGACGGCGCGGCGGCGGTGCTCTTGATGACCGCGGACAAGGCCGAGAAGCTGGGCCTGGAGCCCCTGTGCCGCATCGCCGGCTGCGCCTCGGCCGGCGGGGAGCCGGTGCCCATGCTCCTGGCCCCCATCCCGGCGGTCAAGAAGGCCCTGGCCCGGGCCGGCAAGACCATCGAGGACATGGACGTCATCGAGCCCAACGAGGCCTTCGCCTCGCCCTGCCTGTCCTTTGCCAAGGCCTTTGGCTACGCCTACGACGACCCCCGGGTCAACCCCACCGGCGGGGCCATCGGCCTGGGCCACCCCATCGGCGCCTCGGGGGTGATGTGGTTCGGGGAGATGGCCCACCACCTCAGGCGGACCAAGGGCCGGGCCGGCGTGCAGATGCTCTGCGGCGGCGGCGGCATCGGCATCGCCACCGTGGTGGAGGCGGTGTAGCTCAGCTTCAGCTCGCGCACCTGAAAAGGCCCGGCTTGCCGCTTTGGCGGGCCGGGCCTTCGTCTGGCGCTCGAACTAATCCTCGAATATGGCCACCGGCCTTACCCACCCCGCCGAGGCGCCCTTGATCTTGATGGGGAAGCAGGCCACCTTGAAGCCGCTGGGCCGGGGCAGGGCCCCCAGGCCGGCCAGCTTCTCCATGTGGCAGTAGCCCCGCTCTATGCCCGCGAAGTGGGCGGCCCAGACGATGGAGGCGTCGCCGCTGGCGGCGAACTCCTTGGCCAAAAAGGGCAGGGGACGGTCCCAGGACCAGGCGTCGATGCCCACCACCTTCACCCCCCGCTCCAGCAGGTACAGGGTGGACTCCCGGGTCATGCCCGCGCCGGTGACCAGGTACTCGGGCCGGCCCCAGGCCTTGTCCGCGCCCACCCGCACCAGCACTATGTCCAGGGGCTTCAATTGGTGGCCGATGTGCGCCAACTCCGCCTCCACCTCCGCGGCGCTGATGCCCTGGCCGTCGGGCTTGCGGCTGAAGTCCAGGAGCACCCCGTCCTGGTAGCACCAGTCCAGGGGCACCTGGTCTATGGTCAGGGCCGGCCGGCCCTGGTCCTGGGTGGGGTGGTAGTGGAAGGGCGCGTCCAGGTGGGTGCCCGAATGGGTGGTCAGGCGCACCTCCTCCACGGCCCAGCCCAGGCCCCGGGGCAGGTCGCCCGCGGTCAGGCCCGGGAAGTAGGCCTGCATGCCCTGGGCCCCGGCGGCGTGGCCGCGGTAGGTGATCTCCGGGATCATGTTGGGCGGGTCCGAGGGCAGGCCGGACTCCAGGCTAACGGCGAGATCGAAAATCTGGCGGCTCATGGGGCCTCGCGGGGTTCGGGGTAAGCTCCGGGCCGGCCGGCTGTCCCGGCGGCCGGTTCAGCGGACGGTCACGCGGTCGCCGCCCACCTCCTTGCTCAGAAACAGGCTCTGCCCGGCGCGCACGATCAGCGACTGCACGGTGTCCTCCTCGCGGGCCATGGTGGCCCCCACGGAGATGGTCACCGCCTCCTCCGGGCCGGGTCCGGGCAGCGCCGACTCGGCCACCAGGGCCCGGTAGCGCTCGGCCACCTTGCCCAGCTTGTCCAGGTCCACGTTGGGCACCACGGCCAGGAACTCGCCCCCGCCCCAGCGCCCCACCACGTCGAAGGCGCGGGTGTTGTGCGCGACGGTGCGGCTGACCAATTGCAACAGCGCCTCGCTCCGGGGGCGGCTGCGGCGCTCCTGGCCCGCCTCCCACTGATCCAGGTCCATGTACAGCAGGCCGAAGGGCCAGTCCGCCCGGCGCAGCTCGTGCAGCCGGCTCTTGATCTGCTCCAGCAGATAGCGGCGGTTGGGCAGTCGGGTCAGCTCGTCCAGGAGCGACATTCGCTCCAGCTCCTGGATGCGCTGCTGGGCGGCCAGGTGGGGTGATCTGTCGCCGAAAACCTCCACCGCGCCCACGATATTCCCCCCAGCGTCGCGCAAGGGCGCGGCCCGCAGGCGCACCGGCACCCGGTGGCCCTCCTTGTGGTGCAGGAAAACCTCGGCCTCGTGCACCTGGCCGTCCGCCATGGCCAGGGCCATGGGGCACCTCTCCAGGCAGAGCTGCTCGCCCCGCTCCCCCAGGTGCATAAGGAGGTCGTCCGAACAGGGGCGGCCCAGCACCTCCTCCTGGGAATAGCCGGTCAGGCGCTCGGCGGACTGGTTCCAGAAGGTGATGCGCCGCTCGCGGTCCAGGACGTACAGGCCGTCGTAAAGGCAATCCAGAATGCTCTGGTCCAGGACCAGCTTATCCATGGCCTACCTTGCCGAAATTAAGGGAAACGCCACTGGTTGGAATCCCGACCGGCCAAGCATAACCGTTTCCGCGCAGCCATACAAGCCTGGGTTGCCGCTAGCCCTGGCCTTGGGCCTCGTCCAGCACCCGGCGCACCGCCAGGGCCACCTCCCGGGTGACCAGGGGCTTGAGCAGCAGGCGCTTGATGCCCAGCTCCTTGGCCTGCTGGGGCGAGAGCTGGCCGCTGAAGCCGGAGCACATGATGATGGGCAGCTCCGGCCGTATCTTGAGCAGCTCCCGGGCCAGGGCGGCGCCGGTCATCTGGGGCATGGTGTAATCGGTGATCACCAGGTCAAAGGCCTGGGGACGGGCGCGGAACCGCTCCAAGGCCTCGGGGCTGGAGCTCAGGGCCGTGACCTGGTAGCCCAGGTGCTCCAGGGTCATGCGCCCCACCTCGGCCAGGGCCGGCTCGTCGTCCACCAACAGCACCCGCTCCCGGCCCCCGGGCAAGGGGGCGTTTTCCTCCGCCCCGTCCGGGCCCGGCTCGCCCTCCAAGACCGGCAGGTACACGTGGAAGGTGGTGCCCTGGCCCGGCTGGGAATAGACGGTGATGGCCCCGCGGTGGCTCTGGACCACGCCGTGCACCACGCTCAGACCCAGGCCGGTGCCCTCGCCGGGGCCCTTGGTGGTGAAGAAGGGCTCGAAGGCGCGCTCCAGGGTCTGGGGGTCCATGCCCGCGCCGGTGTCGCTGACCGCCAGGCGCAGGAAGGGGCCGGGGGCCAGGCCGGCGTAGCGGACGGCCACCTGCTGGTCCAGCTCGATGGAGGCCAGCTCCACCGTGAGCCGGCCGCCCTGGGGCATGGCCTGGGCCGCGTTGGTGCACAGGTTCATGATCACCTGCTGTATCTGCACCGGGTCGGCCAGCACCTTCTCCCCCTGAGAGCGCAGATCGGCTTCTATCTCTATGGTGGTGGGCAGCGAGGCCCGCAGCAGCTTCAGGGCCTCCTGGATGATCGGCACGATCTCCACCGGGCTCTGCCCCTGGTCGGTGCGGCGGCTGAAGCTCAGTATCTGGTGCACCAGGTCCCGGGCCCGCTGGCCGGCCTTGAGCACCTGCTCCAGGTTGTCGCGGGCCTCGCCAACCAGGGGCAGGGTCTCCAGGGTCAGCTCGGTGTAGCCCAGTATGGCCGCCAGCACGTTGTTGAAGTCGTGGGCGATGCCGCCGGCCAGGGTGCCGATGGCCTCCAGCTTCTGGGTCTGGCGGAGCTGGGCCTGTAATTTTTGGCTCTCCTGCTCGGCCTGCCTGCGGTGTACGGCCAGGGCGAACAGCTCGGCCAGGTGCTCCACGGCCCGCAGGTCGCGCACCGTGAAGCCGCGGGTGCTGTTGGCCAGGGCCACCTGCCCGATCAGGCGCCCGGCGAACATGACCGGCACCGACAGGAAGTTATTGAGCGGGATGTGCCCCGGGGGCAGGCCGGCGGCGCTGGGGTGCTGGGCCGGGGAGTTGGTGAAGAAGGACTGGCGGGTGTTGAGGCTGTGGCCCCAAAGGCTGGGGTAGGTGCCGTCGGGGTTGGGGGGGAAGGAGATGCTCTGGCCCCGGCCCTGCACCTGGCAATCCTCGCCCATCATCGGGGTGATGACGTGGGTCACATTGGCGCCGGTGGCCGGGTCCAGGGAGGAGACGAAGCCGTGCTCGGCGCCGGTGAGCCGCTGGGCGTAGCGCAGCACCAGGCCGGCGATGGAGTCCACGTCCGCCTGGTTGCTGATCATGGCGTGGCTCATGTTGGCCAGGGCGGTGTTGACCTCCAGCTCCCACTGCAGGGAGTCCTCGGCCTGCTTGCGCAGGGTGATGTCGTCGAAGATGGCCACCACCTCGCCGGTGGGCAGCCGGCAGACGAAGTTTTCCACCCACATGGCCAGGCGCTGGTCCTGGTACTGGGAGGTGGGGTGGTGCTCGGGGACGCCGCTCCGCCATACCCGCTGGAACACCGCGAACAGGCCAAAGTTCTTCACCCCGGGGAAGACCTGGCTGACCCGCCGGCCCAGCACCTGCTCCTTGGGGGTCTGGGTGATGCGCTCCCCGCTGCGGTTCAGCTCCTTGAAGACGAAGTCCCGCCCATCCTCCACGGCCTCATAGACCGCCACCCCGGCGCTCATGTTGTTGAACAGCTCCCGGTAGCGGGCCTCGCTCTGCTGCAGGGCCTGCTCGGAGCGGCGGCGCTCGCTGATGTCCTGGTAGGTGACGTAGTACTCCGGCTCCTGGCCCTCGGAGGCGATCAGGCGCGAGGAGACGGCCACATAGACCCGGGAGCCGTCCTTGCATATGCGCTCCCCCTCGAAATGGGGCCGCCGCCCCTGGGCCACGCGTTGGCCGTAGGCCCTGGCCGCGGGCTGGTCCTCGGGGGGCACCAGCAGCTCGTATATGGACTGGCCCAGGGCCTCGGACGGCTGGTAGCCGAACAGGGCGGTGAACTCGCTGTTGATCCGCGTCACCCGATATTCATGGTCCAGAACCACCAGCCCCACCGGCGCCCACTCGAAAAGGGCGCGGAAGCGCTGTTCGCTGGCCTTGAGGACCTGCTCGGCGGCCTGGCGCTCGCTGATGTCGCGCACCACGCTCAGCACCGCGGCCTGGCCCTGGTACTGCATCAGGTGGATGTTTATCTCCACCGGGACCACCTGCCCCGACCGCGTGCGGTGGGCGCCCTCGAAGAGCAGCGCGCCCTTCTTTTGCACCTCGGCCAGGCGCTGCGGGGCCAGGCGGGCGTTGTCCGGGGTGTCTATGTCCATGACGCTCATGGACAACAGCTCCTCGCGGCGGTAGCCCAGACGCTGGCAGGCGGCCGGGTTGGCCTCCAAGAAGCGCCCCTGCAAGTCGTGGATGAACACCGCGTCGCTGATGCCCTCGAAAAGGCTGCGGTACTTGCTCTCCGACTCCTCCAGGGCCTGCCGGGCCCGCTTGCGCTCGGTGATGTCCTGGGTGTACTCGAACACGTGCCGCGGCGGGGCGAAGGTGAAGGTGAAGATGACGTGCCGGTTGAGGCCGGTGGAGCGGGAGTGGTAGGCGGGGACCTCCAAGGTGGTCAGGGCGCGCTGGTCGAAGCAGCGGTGGATAGCCTCCTGCAGCTCGGGCAGATCGGCCCAGAACTCGCGGGCCTTGGCGCCGATGAACTTGGGCAGAGCCCCTTGCGTCCATTCCTGCGCGGCGGGGTTGGCCGCCCGGAGCACCAGGTCAGCCCCGTCGTGCTCCCAGATGTAGGTGGGATAGGGGAAATCCTGGTAAAGGGCGCGGAAGCGCTCCTCGCTCTCCTTCAGACCTTGCTGGGCCCGGACCCGGGCGGTGATGTCCCTGAGCACCGAGATGATGCAGGCGCGGCCCTCGAACTCCACCACCTTGGCCGACCACAGGGCGTGCAGCAGCTCGCCGCTCTTGGTGCGGTAGTCTATGTGGAAGTCGCGCAGGCCGCCTTCGCGCTTGATGATCTCCACCGCCTCCCGGCGCTGCTCCGGATGCGGCCAGACGCCCACCTCGCTGGAGGCGCGGCCCAGCACCTCCTCCCGGGTGTAGCCGGTGATCTGTTGGAAGGAGTCGTTCACGTCCAGATAGACGCCGTCCTCCAGGGTGGAGACGGTCACCCATAGGGGGCTGGCCTTGAACACCTCGGCGTAGCGCTCTTCGCTCTGCCGGAGCTTCTCCTGGGCCTGCTTGCGCTCGGTGATGTCCACCGCTGCGCCCAGCATCTTCTGGGCGCCGCCCTCCTGGTCGCGCTGCGCCTCCCCCCGCAGCAGGAGCCAGCGCAGGCTGCCGTCCTTGCGCCGCAGGCGCACCTCCACCTCTGCGAAGGGGGTCTCGCCCCGGATGTGCGCCTGGGCCGCGGTCAGGAGCATCTCCCGGTCCTGGGGGTGCACCAGCTCCAGCCAGGCCTCGAAGGTGTCGGCCACCTCCCGCTCGCCGTAGCCCAGGATGGCCTTGAGCATGGGGTCCGCCCACAGGCGGTTGCTGGCCAGGTCCCACTGCCACACGCCCACCTTGGCGGCCTGGGTGGCCAGGGCGTAGAGCTGCCGGCTCTGGGCCAGCTCCTCCAGGGCCTTGCTCTGCTCGGTGATGTCGTGGGCGATCTCCAGCACGCCGATCAGCTCGCCGCGCTGGTCGTAAACCGGCTCGCCCTTCTCGTCCCAGACCCGGCCGTCGGGGGTGGTGATGATGGTGGACTCGGTGCGCCCGGACTCAAAGGCCTTGACGCTGGGGCAGGCGGTACAGGGCTGGGCCGGGTCGGCCCAGAGCTCGTGGCACTTGCGCCCCACCATCTGCTCGGGGGTCAGACCCACGGAGCGGGCCGAGGCCCTGTTGACCCACTGGATTTCCAGGTCCCGGTTGACGAAGGCCAGGTTGGTGGTGATGCCGTCCAGGAGTGCCCGCAGCAGGGTCTCGCTCTGGCGCAGGGCCTCCTGAGCCCCCTTGCGCTCGGTGATGTCCGTGGCCATGGAGAAGGAGCCGGCGAACTGGCCCTGGTCGTCGTACATGGGCGTGGCCCGGATCAGGGCCCAGACCACGCCGCCGTCCTTGTGCAGCCAGCGGCGCTCATACTCCCCGGGCAGGCCGCTGCGCCGCTCTTTCATCTTCTCCTCCCGGTCGGCCAGGTCCTCCGGGTGCACGAACTCTCGGGTGGAGCGTCCCAACATCTCCTTGGGGCGGTAGCCCAGCATGCGGGCCAGCTTTTCGTTGACGAAGATGGTTTTGTATTCGGCGTCCACCACCCAGATGCCCTCGTTGGCCGTCTCCACGATGCGGCGGTAGATCTCGTCGGGCTTCTGGTAGAGGGCCTGGGCCTCCTCCAGCTCGGCCAGGCGGGCGCGCACCCCCGCCAACTCCTCCAGAAGCTGGGCCTTGGTCTTGCGCTTGTCCTGCATCGCGGACCTCACCACCCACAGTGGACCCCCCGCCCACCGGCCAAGTCAGCCGCCAGCCAATCCAATCTAGTAATAATTCTATCACACCACTAGGAGCTTATCGGCCAGGCCACCCCTCGGCCCCGCCGACCCTGCGGGCACTTCCGGTCCGGGCCGGCTGCGGGTGGGTGTCCAAGCAGGCCCCCCAGGCCTTATAATGGTGGCGGGCACCGCAGGGGCGGGGTCCGGGCCTGGTCGGCGTCAGGGAGGAGGAGTGCCATGGCGGATCAAGTTGAATGCCGGCGGCGGCGCTGGCTGTTTTTTTACCGGGACTTCCGGCCGGGCTTCGTCTGGGGGTTGGCCGTGGCCGGGGCCGCGATCCTGCTGCCCCTGTTGTTCTCCAGCCTGATCATGCTGCTGCTCACCGGGCGCCAGAGCATACCGGACATGTTCCCCCTGCTGCTGTACCTGAACCTCATCGCCGTGCTGGCCCTGTTGGTGCTGGCCTATTGGGTGGCCCTGTGCGTCTCCCACCGCATGGGCGGGCCCCTGTACCGCCTGCAGGATATCCTGCGCTCCCTGGGCCAGGGCTACCTTAACCAGCGGGTGCGGCTGCGCGAGAACGACCAGTTGCAGGGCTTCGCCCTGTCGTTGAACCAGGCCCTGGGCGCGGTGCAGGAGCGGGTGGAGCGCCTGCGCACAGAGACCCTGGAGTTGCAGCGCCAGGCCGAGAAGGAGCAGGCCCCGGCCGAGCTGCGCCAGCAGATAGAGCGGCTGCGCGCCACCCTGGATGATCTGTTCGTGCTCTAGCCCCAGCCCGGCCAGGGGAGGCCCATGGACCGCCGCGTCACCACCGTGATCGACCAGGAAAAGTGCACCGGCTGCGGCCTGTGCGTGGCCGTGTGCCCCTCGGAGACCATCAGCCTGCAAGAGGGCAAGGCAACGGTGACCGGCGAGCGCTCCCTCAACTGCGGCCACTGCCAGGCGGTGTGCCCCGCCGGGGCGGTGCGGGTGGGCTCCCTGGACCCAGAGCAGGCCCGCTTCCACAGCTTCGCCCCCGACCCGCGCTGGCTGCCCTTCGGCCAGGGGGACGCGGCCCAGTTGGTGCGCCTGATGGCCTCGCGCCGCTCCTGCCGCAACTACCAGCCGCGCGCGCTGCCGCGGGAGCTGCTGGCGGACCTGGTCAAGATCGCCGTCACCGCCCCCTCGGGCAGCAACCGCCAGGCCTGGAGCTTCACGGTGCTGGCCGAGCGGGAGCAGGTGCTGGAGCTGGCCGGGGGGATCGGCCAGGTGATGCAGCGCTTCAACCGCCTGGCCGAAAAGGCCTGGCTGCGCCGTCTGCTGCGGCTGGCGGGCCGGCGGGAGCTGGACGACTACTTCCGGGAGCACTACCAGTCGGTCGAGCGGGGTCTCCGGCGCTGGCAAGAAGAGGGGCGGGACCTGTTGTTCCACGGCGCGCCGGCGGCGATCGTGGTGGGCGCGCTGCCCGGGGCCTCCTGCCCCACCGAGGACGCCCTGCTGGCCTGCGGCCACCTGCTGCTGGGGGCCCACGTCCTGGGCCTGGGCACCTGTCTGATCGGCTACGCGGCCACGGTGTTGCAGCGCACCCCCGTCCTGCGCGCCGGCCTGGGCCTGGCCCCGCAGGAGCAGGTGCAGGCGGTGGTGGCCCTGGGCTGGCCGGCGGAGACTTACCAGGCCCAGAGCGGCCGGCGCCGGCCCCTGCTGCGCTGGCTGCCGCCCGCGGGCGGCTAGCGGTCCCGCTTTTCCCCAAGGGTCTTGACAGGGCCGACCGCCTTTTCTAGTATGATGACTGTCCGGTCAGTCATTATGGGAGGGCGTGGTGCCCAAAGAGACCCTGCAAAAGATAAAGCCCGCCAAGCGCGACAAGCTGCTCAGCGAGGCGGCCCGCCTTTTCGCCCAGCGGGGCTACGCCGCCACGGACATGGCCGAGCTGGCCAGCCGGGCGGGGGTGGCCAAGGGCTCGCTGTACAACTACTTCGAATCCAAGCAGGAGCTGTATCTCTACGTCTGCCGCCAGGGCCTGGAGCTCTCCCGGCGGGCGGTGTATGGCGGCCTGGACCCGGCCTGGGACGTGTACCATCAACTGGAGCACATCTTCCGCCGGGGCGCGGCCTTCGTGCGCTCCCACCCCGAGTACCTGCTGCTGTACCTCAACGTCTCCGCGGCCGGCATGGAGCCCTTCGCGGAAAAACTCTCCCGCCAGGTGGAGAAGCACACCGCCGACTTCCTCAAGGCCCGCCTGGCCGAAGGCGTGGCCCAGGGCCTGGTGCGGGCGGACCTGAACGTGAACCAGGCCGCCTTCTGGATAAACGGCCTCTACATCATCTTCATGGCCTCCCTGGTCTCGCGGCACTTCCAAATACGCCTGCGGGAATACCTGGAGATCAAGGGGCGGCTGAACATGCGGGCGATAGACGAGCAGCTCACCAGCACCATCGCCCTGATCCACAGCGTGCTGCGGCCGGCGGCGCCGGCCCCGGCCCGGCGCGGGAGGAGATAGATGGCAACAACGAGCGGCGGCGAGCTGATGGCCCGCATGCTGGCGGCCGAGGGCGTGAGCAAGCTCTTCGGCATCGTGGACGGCACCTACTTCGGCCTGGTCAAGGCCTGCGTGGACCGGGGCATCCAGTTGATCACCCCCCGCCACGAGGCGGTGGCCGCGCACATGGCCGGGGCCTACGCCCGCCTCACGGGCCAGCTTGGCGTGTGCATCGCCAGCAACGGACCCGGCGTGGCCAACATGCTCAGCGGCGTGGCCGTGGAGCAGGTGGAGGGCAACCGGGTGCTCTTGATCACCAGCTCCCGCCGGCGGGGCATCACCTACCCGGACCGGGGCGGGGCCTACCAGTGTTTCGACCAGGTGGGGGCGATCCGGCCCCTGGCCAAGTTCTCCGCCTGCGCCGCCAGCCCCGAGCGCGTGCCGGAGCTGCTGGCCAAGGCCCTGCGCGCCGCCTGGCAGGGCCGGCCGGGGGTGGTGCACCTGGACGTGCCCGAGGACGTTATCAACGGCGAGTGCGAGGCCCTGGCCCTGCCCGGACCCGCGCAGTACCGCCGCACGGAGCCCATCGCCCCGCCGCCACAGCAGGTGGAGGCCGCCGCGCAGATGATGGCCGAGGCCCGCCTGCCCCTGATCCAGGCCGGCAGCGGGGTCATCCACGCCCAGGCTTACGCCGAGCTGGCCGAGTTGGCCGAGCTTTTGCCCGCGGCGGTGACCACCTCCTGGGGGGCCCGCGGGGCCCTGGCCGAGACCTCGCCCCTGGCCTGGCCCATGGTGCACATCAAGGCCGTGAACCAGTTGCGCAACGAGGCGGACCTGGTCTTGGTGCTGGGCTGCGAGCTGGGCGAGACCGACTGGTGGGGCAAGCCGCCCTACTGGGCCCCGCCCGAGCGCCAGCACATGATCCAGGTGGACATAGATGAGGCAATGCTGGGCCGCAACCGGCCGGCGGAGCTGATGGTGCTGGCCGATCTCAAGCTGTTCCTGCGCTCTCTCATCGAGCAACTGCACGCCCGGCGCGAGTCCCTGCCCCGGCAGGAGCGGCGCGAGGCCCTGGCCAAGCTGGCCGCGGAGCGCGACCGGGACCGCGAGCGGTTGGACCAGAAGCTCAGCGACCAGGGCTCGCCCATGCTCACGGCCCAGGTGGCGGCGGTGGCCCGGCGGGTGTTCAACGACGACGCGGTGGTGGTCTTCGACGGCGGCAACGCGGCGGTGTGGGGCAACTTCTTCACCCGCCTGCCCGCGCCGGGCTGCCAACTGGGCACCCACCACATGGGCCACCTGGGCGCGGGCACCGGCCAGGCCCTGGGCGCGGCCGTGGCCCGGCCGGGCAGCCAGGTCTATTGCATCACCGGCGACGGGGCCATGGGCTTCCATCCCCAGGAGATCGAGACCGCGGTGCGCCACGGCCTGAGGCCGGTGTTCCTGGTCTGCTGCGACCGGCAGTGGGGCATGGTCAAGATCAACCAGAGCGTGACCCTCAAGCCGCTCAAGACCATGCTCAAGAAGTCCCTGGAGCCGGGGGAGACCATCGGCACCGAGCTGGGGGAGATAGAGTTTCACAAGCTGGCCCAGGCCATGGGCGCCTTCGGCGAGCGGGTCAGCGACCCGGCCGGACTGGAGGCCGCCCTGCGCCGGGCCCTGGCGGCCGGGGTCTGCGCGGTGATCCACGTGGACGTGGACCCGGTCAAACACATGTGGGCGCCGGGGTTGTTGCACTTCAAGGCCATGCACCAGGAGCCAAAGGGGAAGTGACATGGACCAGGCGGTGGTGGATGCGGTAAGGCTGAACTTCAACCAGCAGGGGCTGCTGGCCCTGAACGTGGTCATCGGCCTGATGATGTTCGGCATCGCTTTGGACCTGAAGCTGGAGGACTTCGCGCGCATCTTCCGCGCGCCCAAGGCCCCGGCCATCGGCCTGGGCGCCCAGTTCCTGCTGCTGCCCGCCTTCACCTTCCTGCTGACCTTGGTGCTGCCGGTGGCGCCCTCCATCAAGCTGGGCATGATCCTGGTGGCGTCCTGTCCGGGCGGCAACCTGAGCAACATGCTCACCTACCTGGCCCGGGGCAACGCGGCGGTGTCGGTGTCCATGACCGCGGTCTCCACCGCCGCCGCGGTGGTGATGACCCCCCTGAACCTGGCGGTGTGGGGCGGCCTGAACCCGGCCACCGCCCCCATACTCCGGCAGGTGAGCCTGGACCCCCTGGACGTGTTCTTCACCATCGTGATGATCCTGGGCGTGCCCATGGCCCTGGGCATGATCGTCTCGCGCGCCTTCCCGCGCCTGGTGGACAAGGTGCGCCGGCCCTTTAAGGTCATGGCGGTCTTGGTGTTCCTGGGGGTGGTGGCCGGAGCCCTGGCCGCCAACTGGCAGCACTTTCTCAACTACGTGGGCCTGGTGGCCCTGGTGGTGGCCTTGCACAACGCCCTGGCCCTCTCCCTGGGCTACAGCAGCGCCCGGCTGTTCGGCCTGCCGGGCCGGGACGTGCGGGCGGTGACCATCGAGGTGGGCATTCAGAACTCGGCCCTGGGCCTGATCCTGGTCTTCAACTTCTTCGGCGGCCTGGGCGGCATGGCCATCATCACCGCCTGGTGGGGCATCTGGCACATCATCTCCGGCCTGATCGTGGCCCTCTTCTGGTCGCGGCGGGTTCCGGCCGGAGGCCCGGCTTGAGCCCGGCCGCGGACGGCCCGGCCTCGGTGCTGGTCACCGGCGCCGGCGGCTACCTGGGCCGCCAGGTGGTGGCGGCCCTGTCCGCCTCGCCCCGGAATCTGGGACGCATCGCGGCCCTGGACCTGCGCTCGGTGCCGGAAAGCGAGCGCCTGCCCGGCGTGACCTACCAGACGGCCGACATCACAGGTCCTGGCCTGGCCGAGGTCTTCCAGCGGCACGCGCCCTCGGTGGTGGTGCACCTGGCGGCCCTGGTCACGCCCGGCGCGGGCTCCAACCGGGAGCGCGAGTACCGGGTGGACGTGCTGGGCAGCCGGAACGTGCTGGAGGCCTGCCTGGCCTGCGGGGCGGGCAAAATCATCTACGCCAGCAGCGGCGCGGCCTACGGCTACCACCCGGACAACCCCCTCTGGCTGGCCGAGGACCACCCCCTGCGCGGCAACCCGGAGTTCGCCTACAGCGACCACAAACGCCAGGTGGAGGAGATGCTGGCCCGCTGGCGCGCGGAGCACCCGGAGCTGAAGCAGCTCATCCTGCGGCCGGGCGTCATCCTGGGCGCCGCGGCCAAAAACCAGATCACGGCCCTGTTCGACAAGCCCATGGTGCTGGGCCTGAGCGGGGCGGCCACTCCCTTTGTGTTCATCTGGGACCAGGACGTGGTGGCGGTGATTCTCAAAGGCGTGTTCGAGGACGTGGCGGGCATCTACAACCTGGCCGGGGACGGGGTGCTGAGCCTCAAGGAGATGGCCGCGCGCCTGGGCAAGCCCTATGTGCCCCTGCCGGCCTGGCTGGTGCGCGGGGCGCTGTGGCTGCTAGGGCGCCTGGGCCTGACCCAGTACGGGCCCGAGCAGGTGCGCTTTTTGCTCTACCGGCCGGTGCTGTCCAACCAGCGCCTCAAGGACGAGCTGGGCTACACCCCCCAGAAGACCACCCGCCAGGTGTTCGACTACTTCCTGGAGGCCCGGGGCCGTGGCCGCCAGACGTAACTTCAAGGATAAGACCGTGCTGATCAGCGGCGCGGCCGGCGGCCTGGGCGCGGCCTTTGCCCGGCGCTTCGCCGCGGCCGGGGCGCGGCTGGCATTGCTGGACCTGGCCCTGGACCCGGCCCAGGCCCTGGCCGATGAGATCACGGCCAGCGGCGGCCGGGCGGTTGCCGTAGCCTGCGACGTGACCGACCCGGCGGCCTGCCGGGCGGCGGTGGCCCAGGTCTGTGAGCGCCTGGGCGGGGTGGACGTGCTGATCAACAACGCGGGCATCACCCACCGCAGCGCCTTTGCGCGTACCGAGGCCGCGGTCATGCGCCGGGTGATGGAGGTGAACTACTTCGGCTCGCTGCACCTGACCCAGGCCGCCCTGCCCAGCCTCTTGGAGCGCCGCGGCCTAATCGTGGTCATCTCCTCGGTGGCCGGGCTGGCGCCCCTGTACGGCCGCTGCGGCTACGCGGCCAGCAAGCACGCCCTGCACGGTCTGTTCGACTCGCTACGCACGGAGCTATTCGCCAGCGGCGTGGGCGTGACCCTGGTCTGCCCGGGCTTCACCGGCACCGGCATAGCCCACGCGGCCCTGGACGGCGACGGCCGTCTGGCCCGGCATAAGCAGTCCACGGTGGGGCGGGTGGCCGCGCCGGAAGAGGTGGCCGAGGCCGTGTTCCGGGCCGCCGAGCGCGGCAAGCGGCTGGTGGTGCTCTCGGCCGTGGGCAGGCTCACCCACCTTCTCTGCCGGCTGGCGCCGGGCCTGTACGAGAGGATCATGGCCCGCTCGCTGAGGAGTGAGCTGGAGCGGTAGGAGGCGGGGGGCTGGGCAGGACCCCGGACAGGATTTTTTCAAGTTTGCCGTCATCGCGAGGAGCGGCGGCCACGAGCGGCGGCAGAAAGATGTAGCCGTTCCGCCGCAGACCTGGCGATCCTCCCTTGAGACCATCTCCCGTCCGGACGCAGCAGCCAGCGCGGGCTGGCTCAGGTGCGCAGCCCCGTAACCCAACAATCCTTTATTCCTTCTTTACAATCCACCGGGAAAAGGAAGCAACTGTGTTCCTTGTCAAGCGGGAAGCGGTTGCCAGGGTTTATTGTCGCGCACCATGGCGTTGAGTATGACCAGCAGCTTTGGCATGCATGCGACCATGGCGACTTTGAATTTTTTGTTTTGCCCTCTCAGTTTTTCAGGGTTCTTCGTCGTTAGCTGTCTTACTATGATCGCTTGGTGGAAAAGGGGAAATGTAAAATGGTGGCCGTGACGGCTGCCATGAGAAAGATGCTGGTCGTTCTTAACTCCATGGCCGCAAATGAAACCACCTGGAACCATAATTACGCTTGACGTGGATAACAGTCGCTACGCTAATTAGGTTAGATATCCTTCTTGGGCATGACCGAATTTAAATAATCGTAGTATTCATTAGGCGTCAGTGGTCTCTTTTCCATTTCTTTTTCCATCGCTTGGGAAATATTCGCCATTTTCTTATCCAGGACGAACTGCAGACACCTGGGAACATGGTGGCCGAAGTGTCTATAGACTCTTACGCAGTTATAACAATCGCCGTGCAGTTCGCATCTGATATTGGGGCATGAACACTCGGCGCATTCATCTGAGGCGATAACCTCACGTATCTCTTTAATCACCTCGAGGAATTCCTCTTTGGTCAACGCCATATCAGCTCCAAATCATTGAATAGGGATTGTTGGGTTATGGGGACGAAAGCCTCTAACCCAATCTACGCGTACTGTATAGGCCGCCCAAGGCGAGGCAATCGGCTGCCAACTATTACTTAAGCCTCCTGAGCCCCGCCGCCGCCGCCGCCAAGGTCTCGGTCTTCTTGCAGAAGCAGAAGCGCACCTGCTTGCGCCCCAGCTCCGGCCGGGAGTAGAAGCTGGAGCCCGGCACCGAGGCCACGCCGGTCAGCTCGATGAGCTTGATGGCGAACTCGAAGTCGTCGCGGCAGCCGTACTTTTCCATCAGGTGCGGCACCTCGGTGATGATGTAGTAGGCGCCCTTGGGCAGGTTGGGGTTGAAGCCCATCTCCTGGAGCACGTCGAAGAGCTGCTTCCGGCAGGCGGCGTAGCGGCCGGCCAGGGCCGCGTAGTAGCTCTCGGGCAGCTTTAGCGCCGCGGCGCAGGCCTCCTGCAATGGGTGGGCCGCGCCCACGGTGAGGAAGTCGTGCACCTTGCGCACCGCCGCGGTCACCTCGGGCGCGGCGATGACCCAGCCCACCCGCCAGCCGGTGGCGGAGTAGGTCTTGGACATGGAGTTGACCGTGATGCCCAGCTTTTCCATGCCCGGCAGGGAGGCCGGGGAGACGTGCGCCGCGCCGTCATAGAGGATGTACTCGTAGATCTCGTCGCACACGCAAAAGGCGTCCCACTTTTGGCACAGGGCGGTGATCTGCTCTATCTCCTCAAGGCTGAAGACCTTGCCCGTGGGGTTGTTGGGCGTGTTCATGACCACGGCCTTGGTCTTGGGGTTGAAGGCCGCGGCCAGCTCGTCGGGGTCGAAGCGCCAGTGGGGAGGGTACAGGGTCACGTAGCGGGGGGTGGCGCCGGAGAGCAGGCTGTCCGGGCCGTAGTTCTCGTAGAAGGGCTCGAAGATGATGATCTCGTCGCCGGGGTTGATCAGGGCCTTGAGCGCGGCGATCATGCCCTCGGTGGCCCCGCAGGTGACGGTGATCTGGGTCTCGGGGTCGCAGGCGATGTGGTTGTAGGCCCCCAGGCGCTGGGCGAGGGCCCGGCGCAGGTTGGGGGTGCCCCAGGTGATGGCGTACTGGTTGTAGCCGTCGCGCAGGGCCTTGACCGCGGCCTCCTTGACCTCCTCGGGCGTGTCCCAGTCCGGGAAGCCCTGGGACAGGTTGATGCCCTGGTGCTGCAAGCAGATGCGGGTCATGTTGCGGATCACGGACTCGCTGAACGCATAAGTGTGCTTGTTCAGGGGCTTCACGGCAAGGGTCTCCGCTGGCAATAAGGGGCGCGCTCAGGCCTTGGGCTGGGGCGCGGGTTCGTCTTCGTCCTCCTCCTCCAAGAACTCGTCCTCGTCCAGGGAGCCCAGCAGTTGCAGGGCCAGCATCTGGGCCGGGGTCAGCGCCTCCACTTCCTCTGGGGTCAGTTCCTCGGGCAGCTCGGGGGTGAAGCTGGTGGAAACCTCCACCATCTCCGCGCCGTCTTCGATGACGATGATCACCTTGGCCATAATTTCCCTTCTCCTGGGTTGCGAAACTAGTACTTCCTATCCCAAAGCGCGGCGCTTGACAAATGTTTAGCGCGCCGGGGCCGGAGCAACGGACTCTTAATCCGTAGGTTGAATGCCCGATTCTTCTTGCCCGCGCCTGTGCGGACGCCTCGGCCATGGTACCATGGACATGGCCTGCCGCCCTCTGGGAGGAGGACTTGCCCGGAATTCGCTTGCTCCTGATCGCGGCCCTATGGGCGGTGCTCTGCGCCCCGGCCGCCCCGGCCCTGGCCGCGGAGGTGATGGGCCAGAAGCTGCCCCTGAGCGAGGGCATCACCCTGCCGGTCAAGGAGGACCTGCCGGGCATCATCAAGCGCACCCGCCTGGTGGTGGGCACAGTCTATGCCATCCCCTACTTTTTCTTCAGCCCGGACGGACGCGAGCAGGGCTTTGACTGGCGCCTGCTCAGGGAGTACGGCCAGCAACTGAACCGCGACCGCGGCCGGCGCAAGCTGCCGGTGGTGGTGGTGTTCCTGCCCCTGCCCTACGAACGGCTGATCCCGGCCCTGAACCAGGGCTACGTGGACGTGGTGGCCGCGGGCCTGACCGTCACCCAACCGCGGGCCAAGCTGGCCGCCTTCACCCGGCCCTACCTCAGCGGCGTGGAGGAGGTGGTGGTGGCCAACCAGGCGGTGACCGGTCTCCATAGCCTCGATGACCTGGCCGGCCGCGAGGTGTTCGTGCGGCCGGGCAGCAGCTATTACCAGAGCCTGCTGGGGCTCAACCAGCGCCTCAAGGCCCAGCGCAAGCCGCCGGTGAAGATCATCCCGGCCGACGAGACGCTCAGCACCGGCGACATCCTGGAGATGGTCAACGCGGGCATCGCGCCCCTCACCGTGGCCGACGCGCCGGTGGCCCGCCTCTGGGCCGGGGTGCTGCCCCAGGTGCGGGTGCTGCCGGGGCTGGTGCTGCGCCGGGGCGGGGAGCTGGCCATGCTGGTGCGCAAGGACAGCCCCCGTCTCCTGGCCAGCCTCAACGCCTTTCTGACGACCCACCGCAAGGGCACCCGCCTGGGCAACGTGCTGTTCAGGCGGTACTTTCAGGGCACGCGCTGGATAAAAAACCCCCAGGAGGGGGTGCTGCACCAGCGCCTGCAGCGCTACATGCGCTGGTTCCGGCACTACGGCCAGAAGCACGGCCTGGACCCGCTGTTGGTGGTGGCCCAGGCCCTGCGCGAGTCGGGCCTGGACCAGAGCAAGGTCTCCCCGGCCGGGGCCGTGGGCCTGATGCAGGTGCTGCCCAGCCTGGCCCAGGACCAGCGCCGGGACGTGAAGTCCCTGCAGCAGCCCCAGCACAACATCGCCGCCGGCGTGCAGTACCTGGGGCTGCTGCGCGACCGCTACTTCAACGAGCCGGGCATCAGCCCCGACGACCACCTGCGCTTCGCCCTGGCCGCCTACAACGCCGGGCCGGCGCGCATCGCCCGGGTGCGCCGCCAGGCGGCCCGGATGGGCTTTGACCGCCGGCAGTGGTTCGCCAACTGCGAGGTGGCCGCGCTCAAGCACATCGGCCGGGAGCCGGTGGAGTACGTGCGCGACATCAACAAGTACTACGTGGCCCTGAAGCTGGCCCAGCGCCAGCACCAGCAGCAGCAGGAGCTCAAGCGCCAGAAGCTGGCCGTGGGCCCGGGCGGTTAACCGCGGCCCCGGCCTAGATGGGCGGGGCGATGGTGACCAGCAGGCGCAGGTCGGTCTTGGCCCGCAGGCCGTGGGGCTCGGCGATGTCGCTTATCAGCACGTCCCCGGCCTTGGCCGGCAGGGTTGCGCCGCCGGCGCCCAGGAACTCCCCCACCCCTTCCAACACGGCCAGGCTCACCTGCCCCTCGATCTGGTGCGAGTGCACGGGCAGCTCCTGGCCGGCCTTGAAGTTGAAGTTGAGAATCTTGAAATAGGGCGAGTCGTGCACCAGCAGGCGCTTGAGGCCCTGCTCGGCAAAGTCGTTTTCCTCGTACAGCGCGATCTTCTTCATGTCCTTCCTCCTAGATTATTCACAGCCAGAACTCGGGGTAGCGGCGGTGAGGGGCCAGGTTGTTGACCAGCAGGGCCACGGCCAGCATGATGGCCGCGCCCAGGCCCACCGGCACCAGCACGTAGAAAAAGCCCAGGGCGTGTATCTGGGGGCCGCCGATCACCGCGATGAGCGCGCTGGCCCCGCCCGGCGGGTGCAGGGTCTTGCTGGCGTGCATGGCCGCGATGGCCGTGGCCACGGCCAGGGCCGCGGCCAGCCAGGGCACCTGCCCCAGCCACTGGTAGCAGGCCACGCCGATGGCCGCCGAGATCAGGTGCCCGCCCAGCAGGTTGCGCGGCTGGGCCAGGGGGCTCTTGACCGCGCCGTAGATCAAGACCGCCGAGGCCCCGAAGGAGCCGATGATCAACAACAGGTCCGTGCCGGCCAGCCAGCGCTGGTTGACATAGGCCACGGCGGCGATGCCCAGGAAGGCGCCCAGCCAGGACCAGAGTATCTCGGCCAGGCCCACGCCGGGCGGGCTCTGGGAGGCGCCGCGCATCTTGGCCCAGTAGCTCACGCCGGCCCCCCGGCCCGCAGCAGGTCGGCGCGGGAGACGATGCCCAGCAGCCGGCCCTGGCTGTCCACCACCGGCACCCGGTTGATGCCCTTTTGGCCCATTATCTCGGCGATTTCGCTGGTGGAGGTCTCCGGCCCCGCCACCACGGCCGGCGCGCTCATCAGCTCGCCGGCCGTGGCCGCGCGCAGGGGCGCGGCCAGGCAGGGGCCCTGGCCCAGGCACTGGGCCACCACCTCCATGAAGTGGCGGCCGCCCTGGGCGCCCATGGCGTCCAGAAAGTCCTTCTCCGAGATGAGGCCTACCACGCGGCCGCCCTGCAGCACAGGCACCCCGGAGACCCGGCGTTGGGCCATGATGCGCGCCACCTCCGTGAGCGGGGTGTCCACGGCCACCGCGGCCGCCTCCCGGGTCATGACCCGCTCCGCGGGCAACCCCCGCCGCACCCGCTCCAGGGCGTGGGCATAGGCCCGGGCGTAAACCTGACGGAAGTCCTCCGGGGTGATGTCCAGGTAGCCCGGTATCTCACGCATGGCCCGCAGGATGTCCTGCTCGTCTATCTGCGGGTCCTGGGGCTGGCGGGGGGGCGGCTGGGGCACGGGACGCCTCCTGGCGCGGCGGCGCAAAAAGGGTCGGCGCCGGACTAATACGGTATTTAAGTATTACAATACTTCTGAACAGGCAAAACGTCAACCTTGGCGCGCCCCCGGACCCGCCCCCAGTTTCCTCAGGTTAGGTGATTTTAAAGACCCGGTCCCCCACCCGCGCCCGCTGCGGCACCTGGACGCCCACGCTCTGTCCCGGACCGGCCAAATTGATGGGCTGGCGCTCCTCCTGCAGGGATTCCACCCGGGCGTCGAAGTCCGTAGTGTAGCCGGCGAAGCGCAGCCGGTCGCCGACCTGGATATCCCCGGTTAGGACGAATACCGCCGCCACCATAGGCCTAGCGTAAAAGTGGGTGACCTCCCCTACCAGCTCCTCTGGCATGGCGCACCCCCTACACCTTCAGCATACTCTCCCCGCCCCGGTCCTAGTCAACCTATGGCGGCTTCAAGCTGCTATACTGGGACCCCTGGCCATGCGCCCCAACCGGATTTCAGCTTGAGGAGGAGTCATGCCCACCATCCGCGTCGTCGCCCACATCAAGGCCCAGCCGGACCAGGCCGAGAAGCTCAAGGGTCTCCTGACCGCCCAGGTGGCCCCCACCCGGTCCGAGGACGGCTGCATCTCCTACGTTTTGATGCAGAACAACTCCGACCCGGCGGATTTCGTCTTCGTGGAGGAGTGGCGGGACCTGAACGCCCTCAAGGCGCACATCAAGAGCCCGCACATCCAGCAGGGGCGGGAGGCCCGGGCGGCGCTGCTGGGCGGCGAGCCGGACATCCGCCTCTACACCCAGATAGCCTAGACGGCCGGCGCGTTTCGCCGGCCGGGCGGCGCGGGGCTCAGGGCAGATAGTCCTCGCGCACCGGCGAGAAGACCTCGATCACCACCGAGTCCTCCAGGGCCTCGGCGCTGTGGGGCACATCGGCCTTGATGCACCAGGAGTCGCCCGGCTCGGCCAAGTGCCTCTGGCCGCCGATGGTGAAGACAATCTTGCCCGCCACCAGGTAGCCGATCTGCTCGTGGGGGTGGCTGTGCTCGCGCAGCGTGTGCCCGGCCTGGTTGCGGAACTCGCACAACAGGGTGCGCCGGCCGTGGGTGAGGGTGCGCCGGCCCAGCCAGGTCTCCTGGCCCTGGGCCTCGGCCTCTCGGCGCTTGTAAAACACGTCTCCTCCTTGTGAGTCTCAGTGTCCGGCGGGGCCCGCGGCCGGCTGGCGCTCGCCGAGAGCCAGGCCGGGCAAGAGGGCCAGGGAGAGCAGGGTCAGGCCGCCCAGGATGCTGATGCCGACCCCGAAGGCGCCCATCTCGCCCAGCAGGCCTATGCCCGCCGGCACCACCCCGAAGCCCACGGCCATGGCCGTGGCCACGGTGAGGGACACGCGCAGGTTGCTGGTCTCCAGGGGCCCCAGGTAGGCCAGGGCCGCGAAGGCGGCCGGGAAGAAGCAGCCGGTCAAGGAGGGCTGCAGAAACACCAGCCCGGTCAGCCACCAGCCCTGGGCCAGGCCCAGAGCCAGGGTCATCACGCCGTTGGCCACCGTCACCAGGAACATGGCCCTGCCCGGCCCCAGGCGGTCTGTCACCCAGCCGCCCAGCAGGACCATGACCACCCCCGAGACCCGCGACAGGGCCAGGAGCAGGTTGGCCTGCTCCAGGGGCCAGTGGTGCTCGCTGACCAGGAACAGGGGCAGCAGGGAGTACACCCCCACGCTGCCGCCCAGGATCATGGTGAAGACCCCGGTGAGCCGCCATAGGGGCAGCGAGAGCGCCTCCCGCCGCAGCAGGGTCAGGTTCAGGGGCTCGCCCTTGAAGCGGCCGCCGCGGCCCCAGCGGGCGAAGGCCAGGGCCAGCGCCAAGTTGGCCGCCGCGAAAACGATCAAGGACCCCCGCCAGGAGAACCAGGCCAACAGGGCGGTGGCCAGCAGGGGCACGGCCACGAAGGTCAGGGCCGGGGCCAGCTCGTGCACGGCCAGGGCCCGGCCCAGGTAGCTGCGGCCCACCAGGGAGCTGAGGGTGGCCAGGCCCGAGGGCAGATACAAGCCGCAGGCCAGGCCTAGGGCCAGGGCCGCCAGGCGGATGGCCCACAGGGAGCTGCCCAGGGCCAGGGCCAGGGTGGTCAGGCCGGTCAGGGCCGCGGAGATGATGATGGTGCGCCGGTGGTCCAGGGCCGCGGCCACCAACCCGGCCGCCAGCATGGAGATGCAGTAGCCCAGGGCGATGAACAGGTACAGGGAGCCGGCGGCCGCGTGGCTGAAGCCCAGGGCCTGCTCCATGGTGGGCAGCAGCGGGGCCAGCACCATGCGCGAGGCAAAGTTGAAGAAGAAGAGGCAAGTCAGAAACAGCAGGGGCCGGGCCGCGTTCTCCAGACCTCGGCCCTCGCCGCTGGTTTGGCCTCCCGCCTCAATGGTCACGCGCACGCTCCTGAATAGCTTTGGGGCAGGATTTCTTCTGACCGCTGCAACATACACCTTGCCGCCGCGGCCGACAAATAAAAAGGCCCGCGGCGGGAGGCATGCGTTGGCGGCTGGGGGGCACCGGGCCCGGGCCCGTTCTGTTATATTTCATCCTTTACCGCGGCGCCCGTGAGCGGGACAGAGGCCGCCTGCCGCCCCGCCGCGGTACATCCCAGGCAAAGGAGCCGCGCTTGAGCAAGCCCAGCGCAAACAACAACCTCACCGGGGCGGTCTGCATGCTCCTGTCGGCCTTTTTCTTCGCTTTGGTGGGGGTGTTCATCAAGCTGGCCGGCCCGGCGGTGGGGGTGTGGCAGATCAGCTTCTACCGGGCCCTGGTGGGCATTCTGCTCATGCTGGGGCTCTCGGGCTGCCTGCGGGTGGCCATCCTGGGCCCCAACCTGAGGCTGTTGATCATCCGCGGGCTGTCGGGCACCATCGGCTTTCTGAGCATGATCCTGGCCCTGCGCCAGATCCCCTTGGCCGAGGTGATGGTGCTGTTCTTCCTCTTTCCGGCCTTTGCGGCCCTGTTTTCGCCCTGGGTGAACGACGAACGGGTGGCCAGGCAAGACTGGTTGCTGATCGGCCTGGCCTTTGCGGGCACCCTGGTCATCCTGCTGCCCGACGGGGGGCTCCACCTGCGCCTGGGCCACCTCTGCGCGCTGGTCACCAGCGTGCTGGCCGGCCTGAACACGGCCCTGGTGCGGCGCCTGGCCGGGCAGCACAGCCCCTACTGCATCTATTTCTTCTTCTGCCTGGCCGCGGCCGCGGTCTCCATCTGGCCCCTGGCCCTGGGCGCCGAGCCCCTGATCCCCTCGGGCACGGGCCTCATGTACCTGGCCGCCATCGGCGTGGCGGCCACCATCGGCCAGGTGCTGATGAACCAGGGCTTCTACCACCTGCCGGCCACCGAGGGCGGGGTGGTCCTGATGAGCCAGATCATCATCGCCGCCGCCTGGGGGGTGCTCTTCTTCGGCGAGCCTCTGACCTGGCGCCTGATCCTGGGCGGGGGGCTGATCATGGCCGGCGGGGCGGGCCTGGGCCGCCGGGCCAAGGCCAAGGCCCTGGGGTAGGGACCGGCCGCGCCTTTCTCTTCCGGCCCCATAAGCAGGAGCCAGCGGAAGCAAAAAAACTTGGTCCTGGCGCAGGCCAGGACCAAGCGGGGAGGTATGCCCTTAACCGGGCATTGGGTTGGGCGTTTGAGCCCGCTTAGGTCTTTAGTAAGGTCCTGATCTTCTGGGCGATCTGCTTGCGGCGCAGACCCAGGCCCGTGAGCAGGGCCGAGCCCATCAGGACCATGGTGCCGGGTTCCGGGACCCCGCTGCCCGGCGGCGGGGTGTTGACGAAGGAGTCGCTCTGGCCGCGGGCGATGGAGATGACGTGCAGGCCCACCGCGAAGCTCTGATCGCTCAGGCCCATGACCAGGGCGTTGATGGCCGCGCTGGAGGTCAGGTTCAGTATCATGCTCAGGGACTCGCCGGGATCAATGCCGTACTTGGAGGAGGGGCTCTTGGCCTCCACGGCAAAGGAGGTGCTGAAGTTGACGCTGCCTCCGCTGGGCAGTTCCGAAGGGTTGGCCCCGTAGCGGTAGCTGACCTTGCCCACGTTGAGGTCGTTGCGGATCTGCCAGCTATTCACCAGGCTGTTGGCGTCTTGAAAGTAAATCTCCGAGACCACCGAGGACAGGCTGCTCTGGTTGACGAACTGGAACAGCAGGCTGTCCGAGTCCAGCTGGGAGATGTTCATCAACACGTCAACCTCGTCGCCGTACGGGGAGTTGCTGGTGATCCGGCTGAAGCTCAGGCTCAGGGGCTGTATGGTGTCCGCCAGGGCCGGGGACCACGCCGCCAGGGCCAGCAGCAGGGTGATTAGGGCGACTAACTTTCTCATGATCAGGCTCCGATGCATATAATGATCGCGGTTCGCCTTAATAATTATGCTAGAAGCATGCCAAAACCCGTGGCCGTTGCTCCGGCCGGGCCGCCCAAGGGACCGTTGTATTTTTAGATAAAACAATCAGTATGTTATCTGGAGAGGCTTCTTGGGGCAGCAGGCCAGGATTTTTCCCGGCGCCCGGCGCGCGGCCCCTGGAGTGGCCATATTACGAAATGGTGATAACAAAATGGAAACACCCTGTCATCACAGGGTTAGAAGTGGTGGTGGCGTTGCGGGCCGCAACCGGCCTGCTTCTGGGACGGCAGGACGGCCCCTTAGAGCCCCAGGTCCATGCCCTGGTCCTCAAGCTCCTTTTGTAAAAGCCCCACGTCCAACTGCTGGGGGCCCACCCCGTGGCGCAGGCACAGGGCGGCGGCCACGCCGGCGGCCTGGCCGGTGATGGCGCAGACCGGCCACAGCCGGAGCTGGCCCAGGGCGTCGTCGTCGGCCGAAAGGCAGCGCCCGGCCACCAGGAGGTTGTCCACCCCCTGGGGCAGGAGGGCGCCGTAGGGCAGGCGCATGGGGTTCTTGGCGTAGGGCTTGGCCACCGTGTCGGCGAACTTGACGCCCTTGATCTCGGCCATCTTGGGCGAGCACCCGCCCACCAGTTGCCGGCTGGCCCGCACCCCCACCTGGGTGGAGGTGCACTCGATGCGCGCCCGCTCGAAGCCGGGCACCTGGGCGTTCAGGAACCGGGTCAGGCGCATCACGTGCTCGCGGGTGATCAGTTCGGCCTGGGTCAAATCCCAGGGGTCTATGCCGCTCAGGCCGCTGAGCATGCCGGACCACACGTTCAACTGGCCCGGGTACACCGCCTCGGCCGCGTGCACCCCCGGCGCGCCGAACTCGGGGGCAATGCCCAGGTCAAAGGCCACCTCGCCGCGGGCCATGGCCCGCCGCAGAACGTTCTTCAGGTTGCCCCAGTGGCCCAGGTGGGCCACGGCCCGGGCCACGTCCACCTCGGCCAGGTTGTACATCATGGTCATGGGCTTTTTGACCTCGCGCACCGGCGCCCCGGCCAGGGCCGCGATGTCCGCGTCGCCGGTGGCGTCCACCACCATCTTGGCCAGCACCGCCTGGCGGCCGGCCTTGCTCTCCATGATCACGCCCTTGATGGCCGGGCCCTCCCTGACCACGCCGGCGATGTAGGCGTGCAAGAGCAGCCTCACCCCGGCGGCCAGCAGCATCCGGGGGAACTCGTACTTGATCAGCTCCGGGTCCACCGCGTGCATCAGGGCGGACACGTCGCCCGCCTCGGCGTCCTGCGGGTCCCGGCCCGAGTGCTGGCAGAACACGTAGGCCCGCTGCTCGCGCAGCAGCCGGCCCACCTCTTGGTTGATGCCGTTGTTCAGGGGCGGGGTGGTTATCACCAGGGAGGTGGTGATAAGCCCGCCCAGGAAGCCGTACTTCTCCAGGAGCAGGACCTTGGCCCCCAGGCGCGCGGCGCACAGGGCCGCGGCAAAGCCCGCGTAGCCCCCGCCGCAGACCAAGAGGTCCGCCTCGGCGACCACGGGCGTTTTGCGCTCCGGCTCGATGATGTAGGACATGGCTCGCTCCTCTAAGGCGCAGGCAAAAGGTGGCACCAGCTTAGATCATGCGCGCGGGCGGGGGAATAGTTTTTGAGAGAGGGCGGGGCGGCAGGCAGGGATGCTGCGGATGTTGAGGGCGGGGCCGCTCTCGTTTGGCTTGGCCATCCCAAGATGACACCTGTCATGTTATGAAAAGCCTTGCATATGATTAGTAAAAGCGAGTTTTGCAAAACCTTGGGCGATGATCGGCCGCACCCACCAAGGCGCTGAAAGTTATTGCGCCAACCGGATTGAATCAAAGGTCCGCACCGGGCTATGGGCGCTGGGAGCGGGCATGGGGCCTTGATCCAGCCCAGGTTTGTCGGACACCGAGTTAAGCGAGTAAATTGCTTGACGGAGGTGATTCATGACCGATCAGAAGAGTGGGTGGCAGGTAAGC
>QZKP01000053.1 GCA_003605055.1 Desulfarculus sp. | reverse complement strand
CCATGCCTATCTGGCTAAATCCCTCCCGCCTGGTGCTGGCCTCCTTTGCGGCCCTGATCCTGGCGGGCGCCTTCCTGCTGGACCTGCCCATCATGCAGGGCCCCCGGCCGGTCTCCTTCCTGGACAGCCTGTTCACCGCCACCAGCGCGGTGTGCGTCACCGGGCTGATCACCGTGGACACCGCCAGCGCCTGGTCGCCCTGGGGCCAGGCCCTGATCCTGGTGCTGTTGCAGGCCGGCGGCCTGGGCATCATGACCTTCTCCGTGGCCCTGTTGTACCTGTCGCGGCTCAAGCCCAGCCCGCGCACCCACCTGGCCCTCAAGGGCGCCCTGGGCCCGGTTTCGGGCCGGGAGCTGGGGACCCTGGTGCGCGACGTGCTGCTCTACACCTTTATCCTGGAGGCCGTCGGCGCGGCGCTGTTGTTCCTGCGCTTCTGGGGCCCGTTCCCGGCGGCCAAGGCCCTGGCCCTGGCCGGCTTCCACGCCATCAGCGCCTTTTGCAACGCCGGTTTCAGCCTGTTCAGCGACAGCCTGGAGCAGTACGCCGGCGATCCCCTGACCAACCTGACGGTGATGGGCCTGATCGTGCTGGGCGGACTGGGCTTCGTGGTGCTCAGGGAGCTGCGCTCCCGCCTGCGGCAAGCCGATAGCGCGCCGCGGCGCCTGAGCCTGCAGACCCGGCTGGTGCTGTTCACCTCGGCGGCGCTGGTGGCCGGCGGGGCGGGGGCCCTGTTCTTGAGCGAGTACCTGGGCGGGGGGGCCCTGGGGCGGGAGTCCGTCTGGCCCCTGATCTTCCAGGCCGTGACCCCGCGCACCGCCGGCTTCAACACCGTGCCCATCGAGGGGCTCACCAACGCCTCGATCCTGGTGATCATGGCCTTGATGTTCATCGGCGCCTCGCCGGGCTCCACCGGCGGCGGCGTCAAGACCACCACCATCGCGGTGCTGGCCGCCCTGGCCCGCAACCGCCTGCGGGGCCGCTCCGGGGCCGAGGCCTGGAACCGGGCGGTGCCCGAACGCCAGGTGGAGCTGGCCTTGGTCTTGGTGCTGGGCACGGCCGCGGTGCTGGTGGCGGCGGTGATCCTGCTGGCCGCGGTGGGGCTGGAGGGCGGCGCCCATGCCCCGGGGAACTTCCTGCGCCTGGCCTTCGAGGCGGTCAGCGCCCTGGGCACCGTGGGCCTGAGCCTGGGGGCCACCCCCCACCTGACCCCCCTGGGCAAGCTGATCATCATCGTCTTGATGTTCGTGGGCCGGCTGGGGCCCCTGACCCTGATCTACTCCCTGACCCAGAGCCTGCACGAGCCGCGCTACCGGCTGGCCGAGGAGAGAGTCATGCTGGGCTAGGCGGCCCGGCGCTAAAAGGTGGCCGCCCCGGGCAAAAGGGGATAAAAAAAGGCCACCGGAAAAAAGGGCCCGCCCGCGGGTCCGGCCCTGCCCACCGAGGAGGCTCACATGAACCTGGCCGTGATAGGATTGGGCCAGTTCGGCATCAGCCTGGCCCTGGAGCTTAAGGCGCTCAAGCACCACGTCACCGCCCTGGACCTGGACCCCAAGGCCGTGGCCCAGGTGCAGGACGCGGTGGACCAGGCGGTGGTGGCCGACGCCACCGACCGGGCCACCCTGGAGGAGCTGGGCCTGAACTTGGTGGAGGCGGCGGTCATCTCCCTGGGGCACGACCTGGGCGCCAGCATCCTGGTCACCCTGCACCTGAAGGAGATGGGCGTGGGCCGCATCGTGGCCAAGGCCATCAGCCCGGCGCACGAGAAGATCCTCAAGCGGGTGGGGGCCGGCGAGGTGGTCTATCCCGAGCGCGACGCGGCCCAGCGCCTGGCCCGCTCCCTGGCCGATCCCAACCTGCTGGACTATCTGCCCATCGGCGAGGAGTTCAGCGTGGCCGAGCTGGCCCCGCCCGCGGCCCTGGTGGGCAAGAGCCTGCTGGAGCTGGACCTCAGGAATAACTTCGCGGTCAACGTCATCGCCATACGCGAACTGGTGCCCGAGCGCACCCATCTGGTGGTGAGGCCCGAGTACGTCATCAAGGACAGCGACGTACTGGTGGTGACCGGCCGCCAGGAGGATCTGGCCCGCCTGCGCGAGGCCAAGTGATCCCCCTGCCCCACCGGCACATGCTCATGATCCTGGGGGCCACGGTCTTCGTGGCCATGACCGGCGTGGGCATCATCGTGCCCTTTCTGCCCCTCTACGCCCGGGACCTGGGGGCCAGCGGGGTGCTGATGGGGCTGATCTTCAGCTCCTTCTCCCTGTCGCGGGCGCTCGCCCTGCCCTTCGTGGGCAGCTTCTCCGACCGCTGGGGGCGCAAGCTGTTCATCATCATCGGCCTGGCCGGCTACGCGGCCAGCGCCCTTTTGTTGCTGTGGACCACCAGCGCCCTGGAGTTGGTGGCCAACCGGCTGTTCCAGGGCGTCTTCGCGGCCATGGTGCTGCCGGTGGGCATGGCCCTGGTGGCCGACGTCACCCCGCCCGGGCAGGAGGGCCGCGTCTTCGGCGCCTTCAACATGTCCTTCCTCATGGGCTTCGGCCTGGGGCCGCTCATCGGCGGGGCAATGTTCGAGTACGCCGGCCTGGCGGCCAACTTTTGGCTCATGGCCGGCCTGAGCCTGGCCGCCCTGCTGGCCGTGGCGCTGTTCATCCACGAGCCGCCGGCGGCCGAGCGCCTGAGCGGCCGGCGCAGCCTGGCCGGCCAGGTCGTCCTGCTCAAGGACCGCTCCTTTCTGGGCATTCTCTGCGCGCGCATGGGCGGGGCGGCGGGCATGGGCTGCTTCATCGCGTTCCTGCCCGTGATCTGCGCGGACAAGGGCCTGGGCAATATGCAGGTGGGCATCTTTCTCACGGCCAACGTGCTGCTGATGACCTTCATGCAGAGGCCCTTCGGCCGGCTGGCCGACCGCTGGCCGCGCCTGCCCCTGGCCGCCGGCGGGCTGATGCTATCCGGGGTGCTCAAGATCATCCTGCCCCAGGGCCAGGACTTCGCCCAGCTCCTGACCCTTTCCATCGCCGAGGGGCTGGCCGCAGGCCTGGGCCTGCCGGCCCTGACCGCCATGGCCGTCAGCCGGGGCAAGGCCCTGGGCGAGGGCATGGGCCTGACCACGGCCACCTTCACCATGGCCCTGTCCGTGGGGGTGTTCCTGGGGCCGGTGGCCGGCGGCTACCTGGCCGACCTCCTGGGCCGCCAGGCCGCGGCCCTGTGGCTGGGAGGGGCGGCCGCCATCGCCGGGTCGCTGGCCATGGTGGGACTGCACCTGCGCGGGGGGGCGGAGCGAAAGGTCGAGAAGTCCAGCCTCAGCGCCTAGTGGCCTTGAGGCTGTTGGCGCGTATCCAGGCGGCCAGTTCGTCCTCGTCCAGGCCGCCCTCGGCCAGGGCCATGATCACCCGAAAGGCCTCCTCCTCCCGCGCGTCCAAATGCCAGCCGTTCAGGCCCAGGAAAACGTAGATCGCCAAGAGGGCCATGCGCTTGTTGCCGTCCACAAAGGGGTGGTTCTTGGAGATGCCCCAGGCATAGGCCGCGGCCAGGGCGCAGAGGTCCGGCTTGTTGCCGTAGGCCTGGAGCTGGCGGGGCCGGGCCAGGGCCGCCTCCAGGCCGCCAGGCTGCTGCACGCCCGGCAGCCCGCCGTGCTCGGCGATCTGCTCTTGCTGCAGATCAATGACGGCCTGGAGGGGAATCCAGCGCGGGCCGCGGCTCATCGGGCCAGCCGGGCCAGGGCCCGGCGGTAGCGGGCCGCACCCTGACGGCCCAGGTCCATGGCCTGGTTGTAGGCCTCCTCGGCCCGGGTGATCTCGATGCCGTGCTCCAGGAGCTTGACCACCACGGCGTCGCCCTGGGCCAGGCCCAGGCGCTCCAGAAACTCCTTGGGGATGCGCACCCCCAGGGAGTTGCCCTGCTTGGAAAGCTTGGTGACGTGGGTCATGGGAAGGCTCCGGTCTAGGTGCTTACTATTGTAAGCACAAAGGATGAGTTCCGCAAGGATTTTAAAGGCCGCGCCGCCAAATGCTGCCTGTCCCTCCGCCCTACTAAACCCACACCGTCTCCCGGAGTCGGAAGCGCCGGCAGGGCATGCCCCGCCTTTCATTCCAAGCCCCCCCTTTCTTGACTTTCCCCGGCCTGCCGAGTAGATTCATTTCTTATCGCTTAATCTGGACTAACCCAGGGAAACCGCGATGGAATACGAGGCGGTCATAGGGCTGGAGGTCCACGCCCAGCTCCTCACCGAGTCCAAGATATTTTGCGGATGCTCCACCCGCTTCGGGGCCCCGCCCAACACCCACGTCTGCCCGGTGTGCATGGGCATGCCCGGCGTGCTGCCGGTGCTCAATGAGCGGGTGGTGGAGCTGGCCACCCGCACCGGTCTGGCCACCCACTGCACGGTCCACCCGCGCTCGGTCTGGGCGCGCAAGAACTACTTCTACCCGGACCTGCCCAAGAACTACCAGATCAGCCAGTACGAGGCGCCCCTGTGCACCGGCGGCTGGCTGGAGGTGGAGGCCGAGGGCCAGAGCAAGCGCATAGGCATCACCCGCATCCACATGGAGGAGGACGCGGGCAAGCTGGTGCACGACCCGGCTCAGGGCGTGAGCTACGTGGACTTCAACCGCACCGGCGTGCCCCTGATGGAGATCGTCAGCGAGCCGGACATGCGCACCCCGGCCGAGGCCGGGGCCTATCTCCGGGCCCTGCGCGACATCCTGGTGTATCTGGAGGTCTGCGACGGCAACATGGAGGAGGGCTCCTTCCGCTGCGACGCCAACATCAGCCTGCGGCCAATGGGCCAGGCGGAGCTGGGCACCAAGACCGAGCTGAAGAACATGAACTCCTTCAAGGGCGTGACGCGGGCCCTGGAATACGAGATACGCCGCCAGCGGGCCATGCTCAACCAGGGCGAGCGCATCCTGCAGCAGACCCGGCTCTGGGACGCCGAGGCCAACAAGACCCACGGCATGCGCGGCAAGGAGGAGGCCCACGACTACCGCTACTTCCCGGACCCGGACCTGCTGCCCCTGGTGGTGGACCAGGCCTGGGTGGAGCGGGTGCGCGCCGGCCTGCCGGAGCTGCCCGCGGCCAAGCGGGAGCGCTTTGTGCGGCAGTACGGCCTGAGCGACTACGACGCCGGGGTGCTCACCGCCTCCCGGCCCCTGGCCGAGTACTACGAGGCGGTGGCGGCCGCCGGCGCGGCCCCCAAGACCGCGGCCAACTGGGTGACCAGCGACCTGCTGGGCGCCCTGCACGGCCAGGACCTGGAGATCACCGACAGCCCCATCGGCGCCGCGGACCTGGCCGGCCTAATCCGGCTCCTGGAAGACGGGACCATCAGCGGCAAGATGGCCAAGCAGGTCTTCGCCGAGATGCTGGCCAGCGGCAAACAGGCCGCGGTGCTGGTGCAGGAAATGGGCCTGAGCCAGGTCAGCGACCAGGGCGAGCTGGAGGCGGTGCTAACGGAGATTTTCGCCGCCCACCCGGCCGAGGTGGAGGCCTACCGGGGCGGCAAGAAGAAGCTCCTGGGCTTTTTCGTGGGCCAGGCGATGCAGCGGACCAAGGGCCAGGCCAACCCCAAGCTGGTCAACGAGCTGGCGGCCCGGCTGCTGGGAGGATAGGGCGATGGTCCCCACCCTGTACTGGGACCAGGACGCGGTGATGATCCTGGATCAGCGCAAGCTGCCGGGCCGGACCGTGTTCATCCCCTGCCGGGACATGAAGCGGGTCATCTCCTGCATTAAGACCCTGGCCGTGCGCGGCGCGCCGGCCATCGGCGTGGCCGCGGCCATGGGCCTGGTGCTGGCCGGGGCGCGCATCCGGGCCAAGGACCCGGCCAAGTGGCGGGCCCAGTTCGCGGCCCGGGCCGAGCTGATGCGCGCCGCCCGGCCCACGGCGGTGAACCTGGGCTGGGCCGTGGAGCGCGTGCTGGCCCTGGCCGCGGCCGCCCCGGACGACGTGCCCACCATCAAGGCCATGCTCCGGCGCGAGAGCGAGATCATGCTGGCCGAGGACATCGCCATCAACAAGGCCCTGGGCCGGCACGGCGCCAAGCTGGTGCCCAAGAAGGCCACGGTGCTCACCCACTGCAACGCCGGCGCCCTGGCCACCTGCGGCTACGGCACGGCCCTGGGCGTGGTGCGGGCGGCGGTGGAGGCCGGCAAAAAAGTCAAGGTGATCGCCGACGAGACCCGGCCCCTGTTGCAGGGCGCGCGCCTCACGGCCTGGGAGATGGTGGCCGAGGGCATCCCGGTGGCGGTGGCCCCGGACGGCGCGGCCGGCGCCCTGATGGACAAGGGCCTGGTGGACCTGTGCCTGGTGGGAGCCGACCGCATCGCGGCCAACGGCGACACGGCCAACAAGATCGGCACCTTCAACCTGGCCCTGCAGGCCCGGCGGCACGGGGTGCCCTTTTACGTGGCCGCCCCGCTGTCCACGGTGGACCTGGACACGCCCAGCGGCGATCTGATACCCATCGAGGAGAGGGACCCCGGCGAGGTGCTGGCCTTTGCCGGCCGCCGGTCCGCGGCCGCCGGCGCCCAGGCCATAAACTTCGCCTTTGACGTAACCCCCAACGACCTGGTGAGCGCCATCATCACCGAGGCCGGAGTGCTGCGGCCGCCCTACAACCGCTCCCTGGCCCAGGCCAAGGCCAAGCGGTCGCTGAAAGTTGCCTGAAGGAGACACGCCATGAAGTTGAAAAAGGATCTGCTGCCCGCGCACCAGCGCAAGGCCAAGCCCGCCGACGAATCCGCCCTGGGCTTCGGCCAGATATTCTGCGACCACATGTTCCTGATGGACTACGACCCGGAGCACGGCTGGCACGACCCGCGCATCGCCCCCTACGGCCCCCTGTCCCTGGACCCCGCCGCCCTGGTGCTGCACTACGGCCAGGAGGTGTTCGAGGGGCTCAAGGCCTACCGCGGGGTGGACGGCGGCATCTACATGTTCCGGCCCCTGGCCAACATCGAGCGCATGAACCGCTCCAACCGCCGCCTGTGCATCCCCGAGCTGCCCGCGGCCGAGTGCCTGGAGCACCTGTTCGAGCTGGTCAAGACCGAGCACGAGTGGGTGCCCACCCTGGAGGGCACCAGCCTCTACGTGCGCCCCACGGTCATCGCCACCGAGGCCTGCCTGGGGGTCAAGGTGAGCAAGAAGTACCTGTACTTCGTCATCATGGGGCCGGTGGGCGCCTACTACCCCGAGGGCTTCAACCCGGTGAAGATCTACGTGGAGGAGAAGTACGTGCGGGCCTCGGCCGGGGGCGTGGGCGAGGCCAAGACCATGGGCAACTACGCGGCCAGCCTGCTGGCGGCCGAGGAGGCCCACGCCAAGGGCTTCACCCAGGTGCTGTGGCTGGATGCCTGCGACCGCAAGAGCATCGAGGAAGTGGGCACCATGAACATGTTCTTCGTCATCGCCGGCGAGATCATCACCAGCCCGCTCACCGGCTCCATCCTGCCCGGCGTGACCCGCGACTCGGTGCTGACCCTCTGCCGGCACTGGGGCCTGAAGGTCAGCGAGCGCAAGGTGACCATAGACGAGGTCATCGCCGCCCAGAAGGACGGCGTGCTGGAGGAGGCCTTCGGCACCGGCACCGCCGCGGTGATCAGCCCGGTGGGCTCCATCCACTACCGGGGCAAGGACTACCGGGTGGCCGACGGCCAGACCGGCAAGCTCAGCAACCGGCTCTACGACGAGATGACCGGCATCCAACTGGGCAAGCGGCCCGACCCCTTCGGCTGGGTGGTCAAGGTCAAGTAGCCACAGGCGTTAGACGTGAAAGGCCCCCGCCCAGGCCAGGGCGGGGGCTTTTTCGCAGCGAATATGGGCACTCATTCCGTTGGGCCGGGTTTGCGTTGCTGCAGCCGGCGGTAGACCTCTTTGCGATCCCCCACCCGCAGCACCAGCACCAGCAGGCGCTCTTGCTCGATCTGATATACGATGCGGAAGCGTCCGGCCCGGACGCGCCATATCTCCTGGTTCTGAGGAGCGCCGGCCAGCAAACGGCTGCCTGCCGGCCTGGGTTGGGAAGCCAGGCGGTCTATGGCCTGGGCGGCTTTGGCGCGGTCAGCAGGGGATAGTTTTTTCAATTGGCGAAGGGCGGCGGGGGCGATTTGGATGGAGTAGCCGGGCACTCTTTATAGCCCCAACTCCTTCTTCACCTGTGCCCAGGACAGGCTGCCTTTCTTGCGGGCCTCGGCCAGGACCTTCTTGGCCTCGGCCAGGTCCAGGGCGTCCTCCAGGGCCTCCAAGGCCTCCAGGTCCTCCAGGGGCACCACCGCCGCCACCGGCTTGCCGTGGCGGGTCACCGCCACCCGCTCGCCTCCGTACTCCACCCGGCTGAGCACCGCGCTGGCCCCTTGGCGGAACTCCACCGCGCTCACCATGGTGTTACTGCTTTTCTTACCCGCCGCCTTGGCCATAACGCACCATCCTTTATGTTATATACATTTTATATAAATTATACAAAATGACAATTTTTACCTTGGGCGAGATATCCCATTGTGGTTGTGGGGAGGCCAGCGACGAAGCATCATCGGCGCGCCAGGACGGAGCCGCGAGGTCGGCAAGGCGGGCGGTTCAGGAGGCGGAAGCTTTGCCTGAACCTCTTGTCGCGTCGCGTCGCGACCCCGACAGCTACGCTGTCGGGGCCACCCAAAGCAGAATTATTGTGGCCTACACCCCCGCCGCCTCACAGACCCTCGCCCAGAGCTCCTCGCGGCCCAGGCCGGAGGCGGCCGAGAACAGGGTGGGCTCGGGATCGAAGGCCGCCAGGGCCGGGCGCAGGGCGGCCAGGCGGCCGGCCTGCTGGTTGCGGCTGAGCTTGTCGGCCTTGGTGATGGCCAGGATCACCGGCACCTTCAGGGCGCCGAGCCACTCCAAGAGCATCAGGTCCTCGGCCGTGGGCTGGCGGCGGATGTCCAGGATCACCACCACCGCCTGGAGGACGGCCCGGCGCGAGAGATAGGCCTCCACCATGGGCCGCCAGGCGGCCTTGACCGCCTTGGGCACCTTGGCGTAGCCGTAGCCGGGCAGGTCCACCAGGCGCAGGGCGTCGTCGTTGATGGCGAAGAAGTTGATCTGCTGGGTGCGGCCGGGCTGGCCCGAGACCTTGACCAGCTTGCGGCGGCGGACCAGGGTGTTGATCAGCGAGGACTTGCCCACGTTGGAGCGGCCGGCGAAGGCCACCTCGGGCGGCCCGGCCGGCGGGTAGCCCGAGGGCTTCACCGCGCTGGTGATGAACTCGGCGCTCTTGATGGCCAGGCCCATGCTCAGGCGTCCGGGTAAAAGCGGGCCAGGTAGTCCGCCAGGCGCGCCAGGGCCCGCTCGATGTTCTCCAGGCTGTTGCAGTAGGAGAAGCGCAAGAAGCCCTGCCCGCCGGGGCCGAAGTCCCGGCCGGGGGCGATGGCCACGCCGGTCTCTTCCAGGATGTGGAAGGCCAGGCGGTAGTCGTCCGGGTCCAGGTGGTCGCAGCGGGTGAGCACGTAGAAGGCGCCGTTGGGCTCCACCGGTATGGCAAAGCCCAGGGCCCTGAGCCCGTCCACGATGGCCCGGCGGCGGGCGGCGTAGACCTGGCGCATGCGCTCCACGTCGGGCCCGGCCTGCTTCAAGGCCGCGACGGCGGCGTACTGGGCCATGGAGGGCGCGCAGATGGCGAAGTTCTGCTGCATCTTCTGCAGGGGCCGCAGGTAGTTGGCCGGCGCGATGATGTAGCCCAGGCGCCAGCCGCACATGGCGTAGCGCTTGGAGAAGCCGTCCAGCACAAAGGCGTTGTCCGTGAACTCCAGGATGGAGTGCTCCTGCCCCTCGTAGACCAGGCCGTGGTAGATCTCGTCGCTGATGATGTAGGGCCCGCCGGCCTTGCCGGGCGCCAGTTCGGATATGGCGGCCATGCGCTCGGCCGAGAGCAACTGCCCGGTGGGGTTGGCCGGGCTGTTGATCATGACGGCCTTGGTGTTCGGCCCCATGGCCGCGCCGATCTCGGCCGGGCGGTACTGAAAGCCCTCGGCCTCGCGCACCGGCACCCGCACCGGCGCCCCGCCCACGAAACTTATAAAATTATCGTAGCAGGCGTAGTGCGGGTCGGAGATGATCACCTCCTGGCCCGGCTCCAAAAGGGCCGCGAACATCATGAGCATGGCCGGGCTGGTGCCGGCGGTGACCACCACCCGCCCCGGGTCCACCTCCACCCCGTAGCGGCCGGCGTAGTGCTCGGCGATGGCCTCGCGCAGCTCCCTGAGGCCCAGGGAGTGGGTGTAGTGGGTGCGGCCGTCCCGGAGGGCCTTGATGGCCGCCTCCACGATCACCGGCGGGGTGTCGAAGTCCGGCTCGCCCACCTCCAGGTGGATGATGTCTTGCCCGGCGGCGGCCAGCTCCTGGGCCCGCTCCAGCACGTCCATGACGATGAACGGCGGTATGTCTTTGGCTCTACAGCTCACGCCCATGGTGACGTTCCGTATTGGGTGGCCTGCGGGCTGAGGGCGGATTTGGCCCCCAACCAGCCCCGCTGGCCGTGGGGCCGCGGCGATTACCTAGATAACTTTGTTCAGCGAGTACTCGATGATGCCCTCGGCGCCCTTTTCCATGAGCCGGGGGATCAGGTCGCGCACCACCGCCTCCTCCACCACCGTCTCCACCGAGAACCAGTCGCTGTTGAACAGCGGGGCCACGGTGGGGGCGTTGAGGCTGGGCAGGGCGCCCACCACCGCCTGCATCTTGTCCTTGGGCACGTTCATCTTGATGGCCACCAGCTTTTCGGCCACCAGGGCGCCCTTGAGCAGCAGGGCCAGTTGCTCGATCTTCTTGCGCTTGTCCGGCTCGGCCCAGGCCTGTTTGTTGGCGATGAGCTGGGTGGTGGACTGCATCAGCTCGGCTATGATGCGCAGGCCATGGGCCTTGATGGTGGAGCCGGTCTCGGTGACCTCCACGATGGCGTCGGCCAGGCCGTTGACCACCTTGGCCTCGGTGGCCCCCCAGGAGAAGTGCACCTCCACCGGGATGCCGGCCTCGGCGAAGTAGCGCTGGGTGAAGTTGACCATCTCCGTGGCGATGCGCCGGCCGGCCAGGTCCTCGGGCCGTTTATAGGGGGCGTCCTTGGCCACGGCCAGCACCCAGCGCGCCGGGCGGGCCGACACCTTGGAGTAGACCAGCTCGGCCACATAGGCCACGTCCGAGTCGTTCTCCTTGATCCAGTCCATGCCGGTGATGCCCGCGTCCAAAGTGCCGGCGGCCACGTAGCGGCTCATCTCCTGGGCCCGGCAGAGGCTGCAGGCGATGTCCGGGTCGTCTATCTCCGGGAAGTAGGAGCGCCCGTTGACGTTGATGCGCCAGCCGGCCCGGGCGAAAAGGCGCACCGTGGCCTCCTGCAGGCTCCCCTTGGGAATGCCCAGTTTCAGCGGCTGGTTCATTTGCCGTACACCTCCTTGGGGTCGAACACCGGCTCGCCCTCGGTCACCAGATCCTCCCCCTCCACCCGCCGGTGGAAGCAGGAGCACATGCCGGTGTGGCAGGCCGCGCCGCCCACCTGCTCCACCACAAACAGCACCGTGTCGTCGTCGCAGTCCACGTACACGGCCTTGATCTTCTGCACGTGGCCGCTGGTGCCGCCCTTGTGCCACAGCTCCTGGCGGGAGCGGGACCAGTAGTGCACCTCGCCGGTGGCCAGGCTTTTGTCCCAGGACTCGCGGTTGATGTAGGCCAGCATCAACACCTGGCCCGTGGCCGCGTCCTGGGCGATGGCCGGGATCAGCCCGCCGGTCTTGTCAAAATTCAGCTCGATCATGCCTCAGCTCCCCTGGCTCGGCAAGCGCGGTGAATCTACCTTTTTATAGCCGGTATTGGAGGCTGTCAAGGAGCGGACTCTGCCGGCGGCCCCGCTTTTAGGTCCTGGGCGGCCAACTGCCCGCAGGCGGCGGCGATCTCCGCCCCCCGGCTTTTCCTGAGCAGAGCCGTGACGTGCCGGGCCGCCAGCACCTCCTGGAAGGCCTGCACCGCGGCCGGCTCCGGCGGGGCGAAGGCCGCGCCGGGGTGGGGGTTGAAGGCGATGAGGTTCACCTTGCACTTCAGGCCCCGGCACCACGAGGCCAACTGCGCCGCCTGCTCGGGCCGGTCGTTGACCCCGCCCAGCAGCACGTACTCGATGGTGATGCGCCGGGTGGGCTTGAGGGGATAGGCCATCAGCGCCTTCTTGAGCGCGGCCAGGTTCCAGCGCCGGTTGATGGGCATCAGGCGGCTGCGCAGCTCGTCGTCGGCCGCGCCCAGGCTCACGGCCAGGGCCGCGGGCGTGCCCCGGCCCAGGGCCGCCAGGCGGTCCACCCGGCCGGCGGTGGAGACGGTCACCCGGCGCTGGCTCATCTGCAGGCCGTGTTCGCCCAGGATGTGCTCCAGGGCCACCAACAGATTGTCCAGGTTGTCCAGGGGCTCGCCCATGCCCATGAACACCAGATTGGTCAGGGGCCGGGCCTCATCCACCAGGCGGCGGGCGGCCAGCACCTGGCCCGTGATCTCCGCCGGGCTCAGGTTGCGGCTCAGGCCCAGGGCGCCGGTGGCGCAGAAGGCGCAGCCCATGCGGCAGCCCACCTGGGAGGACACGCACAGGGTGTGGTGCTCCTCCTCGGGGATCAATACGCTCTCCACGGCCTGGCCGTCGGCCAGGCGGAACAGGAGCTTGCGGGTGCCGTCGGCCGCGGTCTGCGCCTGCGTGGGGGTCAGGTCCGTGAGGCGGGCCGCGGCGGCCAGGCGGCGGCGCAGATCCCGGCTCAGGTCGGTCATCTCCGCGATGTCCCGGGCGCCCTGCCTATAGAGCCAGGCCAGCACCTGCCGGACGCGGAAGGGCCTCTCACCCAGGGAGGCCAGCAGCTCCTGCACCTGGGCCGTTGTGAGGTCCCGCAGCTCCGGCCTATTGTCAGGGGTGGGCGGCATGGGCCAAGTGTACCCCGGGCCGGGGCCGGCGGCTAATCCCGGGCCAGGCGCTGGGTGAGCAGGCGGTCCAGGGCCGCGGCGAAGCGCTGCTTGTCCTTGGGGCCGTAGGGGGCCGGCCCGCCGGTGGTCACCCCGGCCTCGCGCAGGCCGGTGAGGAAGTCGCGCAGGCTCAGGCGCTCGCGGACGTTTTCGGCCGTGTACAGCTCGCCCCGGGGGTTCAGGGCCGTGGCCCCTTTGGCCACCACCAGGGCCGCCAGGGGCAGGTCGGTGGTGATCACTAGGTCCTCTGGCGCCGCCTGCTCGGCTATGTAGCGGTCGGCCGCGTCCATGTCCCCCGGCACCCGCACCGTGGTCACCAGCTTGTTGGGCGGCCGGCCCACCTGGCGATCGGCCACCAGACACACCGGCAGCTTCAGGCGCTCGGAGACCCGGAACACGATCTCCTTGGCCGGCCGGGGGCAGCCGTCGGCGTCGACCCAGATGCGCATCACGGCCCCGGGCGGAAGACCCGCCCCCAGTCGCGCTGCATGCTCACCACCACCCAGCCGCGCTCCTTGGCCAGGGCCAGCAGGTCGGTATCGCGGTAGACGAACTCCCGCGGGTCGTCGTGGTCCAGCACCAGGGCCAGGCCGCGGCGGGGCGAGGCCGCGGCATAGCGCAGCATCCAGGCGTCGCCCATGGTGTTGCCGAAGGCCAGCACCGGCCCTTGCCCCAGGCGCAGCTTCAGGTTGACCGCCTTGACCTCGGCCAGGTTGAGCATGCCCGGCTGCACGCGGCCCCGGCTGAACACCAGGCGGCCGCCCTTTTCGCTGACCGTGGCCTGGAAGCGGGTGCCGATGCAGCGCTCCGGCGGCACGCCCAGGTACTCCTGGCTGATGGCCATCAGGGCCATGATGGCCGAGCCCGAGCAGATGTAGACCTGGAAGCCCTTGCTGGTCAGCAGGCCCATCAGCTCCAACTGGGGCTGGTAGATCAACTGGCTCCAGGCCACCTTCTTGGCCGGGTTGATGCCCTGGCTGAAGACCTTGAGCGCCAGGGCCCGGTACTGGTCCAGTTCCACGCCCAGGAAGGGCTGGGTCAAGAGGGCGTCTATGTTCTGGAACAGGAACTTGCGGTCGCCCTTGGCCGCGGCCTGGCACAGGGCGGCCTGCCTGGCGCCCTGGGCCGCGAAGGCGGCGCAGTTGTCCTTTAGCCAGGCCACGGACACGGCCATGGTGAAGAAGTAGGGCCGCTCGGAGATGACGGTGCCGTCCAGGTCAAAGGCCGCTATGCGCTCGGCCGGGGGGATGAAGTCCTGGTGGCCGGGGGTGGCCGCCGCGCTCACGTAGGCCAGCAGCCGGCCGCGCAGGGGCTCGCGCCAGGAGGGCAGATCCTCCGCCGCCGCAGCCGGCGCGGCCATAAACAGGGCCAGCAGCAGGCAGAGCAGCACCGGAATCCTACGGCGGACGGCAAAAGATCGCTTCATGGCTACACCTCCAGCGCGCACGGTTTTCATTATGCCAGAGCCCGCGGCGGCCGCCAGCAAAATAGCCGCCGGCCCCGGGGCTTGTGAGCTAAGCCCCGCCGTGGCATAGTGGGGCAGCGCGTCAGGCGCAAAGGGAGGCGCGGGCTTGCGCATAGGTTTCGTGGTGCAGCGCTACGGCGAGGGCATAGACGGCGGGGCCGAGGTGCACTGCCGCCGGGTGGCCTCGCGCCTGGCCGGCCGCGGCCACCAGGTCACGGTGCTCACCACCACCGCTGCGGACTACCTGACCTGGGCCAACCACTTCCCGGCCGGGGAGAGCGAGCTGGAGGGCGTGGCCCTGCGGCGCTTCCCGGTGGCCCGGCGGCGCTGGGTGCGGCCCTTCAACCTCTGGGCGCGCAAGGTCTACCGCGGCGGCCAGCCCCTGGACGTGCAGTGGCGCTGGCTGGTGCGCCAGGGCCCCTATACGCCGGCCCTGTTGCAGCACCTCGTTGAGCGCGAGGCCGACTACCAGGCCATCGTGTTCTTCACCTATCTGTACTTCCCCACCGCCGCCGGCCTGCCCCTGGTGCCCCGGCGGGCCCTGTTGGTGCCCACCGCCCACGACGAGCCCACCCTGTACCTGCCCCTGTTCCGGCCGCTGTTCCACCTGCCGCGGGTGATCCTCTACAACACCCAGGCCGAGCGCGAGCTGGTGCAGCGGGTGCACCACAACGATGAGGTGCCCAGCCGGGTGGTGGGCCTGGGCATAGACCCGCCGGCCCCGGGCGGCGAGGCGGAGTTCCGCGCCCGCCACGGTCTCACTGGCGACTTCCTGCTCTACCTGGGGCGGGTGGACGTGATGAAGGGCTGCGGCGAGATGCTGGCGCAGTTCCAGCGCCTGGCCGCCGAGCCGAAGTTCGCCGGCCTCAAGCTGGTCCTGGCCGGGCGGGTGCGCATGGAGCTGCCCCGCCACCCTAGCATCATCAGCCTGGGCTTCGTCCGCGAGGCCGAGCGCGACGCGGCCCTGCGCGCGGCCACGGCCCTGGTCATGCCCTCGCCGCACGAGAGCCTGTCCATGGTCACCCTGGAGGCCTCCCTGGCCGGCCGGCCGGTGCTGGTCAACGCCGGCTGCGAGGTGCTGGCCCGCTACGTGGACCAGGCCCAGGCCGGTCTGGCCTACCAGGGCTACGAGGAGCTGCGGGCGGCGGTGGAGCGCCTGCTGGCCGCGCCCAGCGAGGCCGCGGACCTGGGCCGGCGCGGCGCGGCCTACGTGGCCGGCCACTACGGCTGGGAGCCGGTGCTGGCGGCCTACGAGGAGGAGCTGGCCCGGGTGGCCCAGCAGGCCGGGGAATAGACCGTGCGCATCGCCATAGACATCTGCCGCCTGAGCGACCCCTGGACCGGCATCGGCAACTACATCGCCAACCTGCTGGCCGGCCTGGCCCAGGTGGACCCGGACAACGACTACCTGCTCTACCCCTATTTTCCGGAGTGCTTTCCCCGCCGGGTGGCGGACCTGGCCGCCTTCGTGCCCCCCCAGGCCAACTTCCGCCTCTGGGGCCAGGGCCGGCCCGAGCTTTTGGTCAAGCTGTTCTGGTTCAAGCTCCGGCTGCCCAAGGAGTGGTTCCTGGCCCGGGCGGCGGTGACCCACTCCACCAACCTGGCCGGCCCGCGCCTGAAGCGCAGCCGGTTGGTGGTGACGGTGCACGACCTGTCCTTCCTGCGCCAGCCGGACTGGCACAAGGCCGACAACGTGGTCTTCTCCCAGCGGGGGGTGGAGAACGCGGTGCGCAACGCGGCGCTGCTCATCGTGCCCAGCCGCTTCACCGCCGAGGAGCTGGAGGCGCTGTTCCCGGCGGCCCAGGGCCGGGTGCGGGTGGTGCCCGAGGCGGTGCTGCCCGCTTTTGCGCCGGCCGCGGACCCGGGGCCGCTGGAGGAGGTCAAGCGGCTCTACGGCCTAGAGCGGCCCTATCTGCTGTTCGTGGGCACCCTGGAGCCGCGCAAGAACCTGGTGCGCCTGATCCGGGCCTTCCAGCAGGTGCTGGCCGCGGGGCAGACGGAGTTTGATCTGGTGCTGGCCGGCGGCCTGGGCTGGAAGACGGCCGAGATCCAGGCGGCCATCGCCGACCCGGCCGGCCAGGGGCGGGTGCGCGCCCTGGGCTACCTGCCCGCCGCGCGCCTGCCGGCCCTGTACCAGGGGGCCTACGCCCTGGCCTACCCCTCCCTGTACGAGGGCTTCGGCCTGCCGGTGCTGGAGGCCCTGGCCTGCGGCACGCCGGTGCTCACCTCCGCGGCCGCCTCCCTGCCCGAGGTGGCCGGCCCGGCCGCCCTGTACGTGGACCCCCTGGACCAGGACCAGATGGCCGCCGAGCTCAGCCGCCTGCTCAGCCAGCCCGGGCTGCGCCGGGAGCTGGCCGGGCGGGCCCAGGCCCAGGCGGCCCGGTTCTCCCAGGCGGCCATGGGCCGCGCGGCCCTGGCCGTGTACCGGGAGGCGGCCGGCGGCTGAGGCCCGGGTGGCACGCGGGGGCTAGTTGCCCTCTTCCTCTTCTTTTTCTCTGGCTTTTCTTTCTTTGTCTTTTTTCTCGAGCTTCTTCTGGGCCGGCGACTGGTACTGGCCGGGATAGGGGCGCTCGGGAAAGCGCTTCTTCCAGAGGTCCTCCTCGGGCTTGGCGTAGGGGTCGCGGTAGAGGCCCTCGGGCGGCGGCTGCTCGTCCTCGTCCTCGTAGCCCTTCTGGCGCTCGCGGTACATGCGCAGTTGCTTCTCTTCCTCGCTGCCCGAGCCCTCCATGGTGACGTGCACCTCGGCCGCTAAGCCGCAGTTGTTGGCGTCGGTGGTGAAGGTCTCGGAGGCCACGCCCAGGGGGCTGACCACGCGCACCTCGTGCATGAGCACCTCGTAGATGCCGGGCAGGTAGCAGCGCACCATGGTCAGGTAGGTGCCCCCGAAGGTGGTGCTGCCCTCCTGGATGCGCCCCTCGGCGGCGGTGGTCACCGTCACCTCGGCCTCGGAAACCGGGTTGCCGTCCTGGTCGGTGACTATGACCATGACTTCGCGCATGGGCCCAGGGTCCAGGGCCTCCCGCCGGCGCTGCTCCTCCTGCTCCTTTTTCTGCCGCTTCAGGAGCTGGTCGCGCACCCGCAGGGAGTCCATGTACTGGCGGCGCTCGTCCGGCGTGGCCTTGGCCGGCGGCTGCTTCTGGCCCTGGCCGGGCGGGGGCTCGTCGTAGCGGGAGGCGGTGGCCGAGGCGGCCAGGGCCGCGGCCGGCGCCAGCAGCAGCAGGGTCAGAGCGGCGATCAGGCGGGGCATGCCTCCTCCGCGAAGCTTGAGACGACTGCCAACCATTATCCCCCAGACCCTCTCCGGCGGCCAGGCCTCAGGGGGTCAGGCGGCGCAGGCCCTGGGCCCCGGCCACGATTACCTGGCTGGCCAGGCCCAGGAACAGGCCGTGCTCCACCACCCCGGCCCGCCCCTCCAGGGCCGCGGCCACCGCCGCCGGGTCTTCCAGGGGCCCGAAGTTGCAGTCCAGGATGTTGTTGCCCTGGTCGGTGACAAAGGGGCGTCCGTCCGGGCCGGTGCGCAGCTTGACCTTGGCCCCCAGGGCGGCGATGTGCTCGGCCAGCGGCCGCCGGCCAAAGGGCACCACCTCCACCGGCAGGGCCCACTTGGTGCCCAGCCGGGGCGAGAGCTTGGACTCGTCCACGATGATGATCTCCTGCCCGCTGGCCTGAGCCACCACCTTCTCGCGCAGCAGGGCCCCGCCCCCGCCCTTGATCAGGTTGAGCTGGGGGTCCACCTCGTCGGCGCCGTCTATGGTCAGGTCCACCCGCGGGTGCTCCTCCAGGCTGGAGACGGTGATCCCCAGGCGGCGGGCCTCCTGCTCCATGGCCAGGGCGCAGGCCACCCCCACGATGCCGGTCAGGCGGCCGGCGGCCACCAGCTTGGCCAGGTGGCGCACGGCCAACAGGGCGGTGCTGCCGTATCCCAGACCCACCACCATGCCCGAAGCGACCATCTCCACCGCCGCCTCGGCGGCCTGCTGCTTTAGAGCGTCCTGGCTCTGGCTCATGGCTCTCCCCCGGCTGCGGGTTGCTGCGGCCCCTTTACTATAGATTTTTGGGCGGCCAAAGAAAAGCCCGGCGCTAAACCGCCACAAGCCCTTGCCAGAGCGAGACCGGCGGGTTAGTCTCAGGTGGAGGCCGCCACTGTCGGCGGCCCGCTAAATCAGGAGCAAACGCCATGAAGATAAGGTGCGCCTTACTGGTCCTGGCCCTGGCCCTGGCCCTCAACGCCTCCAGCGCCCTGGCCGGCTGGGTCCTGGAGCAGGAAACCGCCGGGCAGCCGATCACCGTCTATGTGCAGGATAACAAGGTGCGCTCCGGCGACGGCGAGCATGGCGTGATCTACGACCTGAACGCCGGCACGGTGACCATGCTCAACCCGGGCCAGAAGCAGTACTGGACCGGCCGGCCCGAGGAGCTGACCAAACAGATGAACCAGGCCATGGACGCCCAGATGGAGCAGATGCTCAAGCAGGCGCCGCCGGAGCAGCGCCAGCAGATGCGCCAGATGCTGATGCAGCAGATGGGCCGCGGCCCCCAGGGCCCGGCGGAGCAGGTGACCATAAAGGCCACCGGCAAGACCCAGGACGTGGCCGGCTACCGGGCCAAGCAGTACCTGGTCTCGGTCAACGGCCAGGCGCGCCAAGAGCTGTGGGTGGCCGCGGTGCCCGGCCTGAGCCGGGACCTGGACATGACCAAGCTTTTCAAGCTGCTGCAGCAGATGAAGATGCCCGGCCGGCAGGAATGGCGCTCCTCGCCCCGCGTGGCGGCGGTGATGAGCGGGGCCTACCCCCTGAAGATGGTGGATCTGGGCGGCGGCCCGGGCTCGGTCACGGTGACCAAGAAGATTCAGAAAAAGAGTCTGCCGGCCGACCTGTTCCAGCCGCCCAAGGGCTGGAGCAAGACGGACTTCAAGCAGATGATGCAGCGCTAGGCCGGGCCGGCCAGGCAGAGACGGTCCGCGGCGGACCATGCCCAGGCCAGAGTATCGCTCGGTGGTGTTTGCCGGCGGCGGCAACCGCTGCACCTGGCAGGCCGGCTTCTGGGAGGTGGTGGCCCCGGCCCTGCCCCTGCGGCCCCGGGTGGTGGCCGGGGTCAGCGCCGGGGCGGCCATCGCCTGCTGCGCCCTGGCCGGCCGCAGCCGCCAGGCCCTGGCCCACTACGACCGGGAACTCTTAAAAAACCCCCGCAACTTCTACTGGGGCCGCCTGCTCAAGGGCCGGCGGCCCTTCCCCCACCTGGCCATCTACCGCCACGCCCTGTTGACCCTGCTGGACGCGCCGGCCCTGGCCAGGCTGCGGGCAGGGCCGGAGGTGCGGGTGCTGCTGGCCCGGCCGCCCGCCTGGAGCGGGGCCCTGGGCGGGGTGGCGTTGGGCTTCCTGGCCTACACCCTGGAGAAGCACCTGCGCTCCCCCCTGCACCCGGAGCTGCCCGCGCGGCTGGGCTTCCGGCCCCAGGTGGTCCCGCTCAGCGACTGCGCCACCCCCGAGGAGGCGGCCGAGCTGATCCTGGCCAGCTCCTGCACCCCGCCGGTGCTGCCGGTGATGCGCAGAGGCGGCGGCCCGGTGCTGGACGGCGGGCTCATAGACAACGTGCCCCTGGCCGCCCTGGGGCCCGGCGACGGCCCCAGCCTGATTCTCCTGACCCGGCGCTACCGGCCGGAGCAGCTCAGCGGCCACCCCGGCCGCACCTACGTGCAGCCCTCGCGGCCGGTGCCGGCGGCCAAATGGGACTACACCGACCCGGCCGCCCTGCACGCGGCCTTTGCGTTGGGCCTGGCCGACGGCCAGCGCTTTTTGGAGGGAGGGCCGGCCGCCCTGCAGGCCTGAGAGCGGGCCCGGGCGGGCGAAGGCTTAGAAAGGGGGGCGCCGTGGAGTTCATCCGGTTGGGCAGCATCCTGGGGGCGCTGGTCATCACCCTGCTGTTGATGATCAGCCACTACCTCTCGCCGCTCATCGGGCGGCTGCCCGGGGCCAGCGAGCGCAAGGTCACCTCCTTCGCCGGCGGGGTGGCGGTGGCCTACGTGTTCCTGCACATGCTGCCCGGCCTGGTGGAGGGCAACCAGGCCATCGGCCAGGCGCTAAGGGACGTGGCCCGCCTGACGCCGCTGTTGGACCTGGCCATCTTCATCCTGGCCCTGGCCGGCTTCACCCTCTACTACGGCCTGGAGCTGCTGGCCCAGCGCGCCGCCGGCCGGGAGCCCCGGGCCGCGCTCAGGGTCTATTACCTGCACCTGGGCATGTACGGCCTGTACAATTTTTTGATCACCTACACCATGCCCCTGCGGGTGCAGACCGGGGTCTTTTACGCGGCCATCTTCAGCGCGGCCATGGCCCTGCACTTCATCCTCAGCGACCGCGGCCTCAACCGCCACTTCCGGGCCCACTTCGACCTGGGCGGGCGGCTGACCCTGGTGGGCGCGCTCTTGGCCGGCTGGGTGGTCACGGCCCTCACCGAGCCCATCAACGTGCTGCTGGTCAGCCTGATGATCGCCTTCCTGGCCGGCTCCATCCTCTACAACGTGTTCAAGGAGGAGCTGCCCTCGGGGCGCAGCTCCTCCTATCCCTGGTTCTGCCTGGGCCTGGGCCTCACCGCCGGGCTCCTGGCCCTGGAGGCGGTGCTGGTCTCGGGCTGGGGCTAGGCCGAGCCCGCCGCCGCGGCCGCGCAGGCGGCCAGGGCCGCCGCGGCCTGGGGGTCGCTGCCGGCCAGGCTGCCGTCTCTCATGGACAACAGCCGGCCGGCGTAGGCCGCGCACTCCGGGCTGTGGGTGACCATGATGATGGTCATGCCCTCGGAGCCCAGGCGGATCAAGAGGTCCATGATCTGGCGGCTGGTGGCCTGGTCCAGGTTGCCGGTGGGCTCGTCGGCCAGGAGTATGGGCGGCTGGTTCACCAGGGCCCGGGCCACCGCGGCCCGCTCCTGCTCGCCGCCGGAGACCTGGCTGGGCAGGCGCCGCTCCTTGCCGGCCAGCCCCACCCGGGCCAGGGCCTCGCCAGCCAGCTCCCAGCGCTGGGCCCGGCTCATCTTCTTGATGGCCAGGGGCAGCATCACGTTCTCGGCCAGGCTCAGGTAGGGCACCAGGTTGAAGCTCTGGAACACGAAGCCCAGGTACTCGCGGCGGAAGTCGGCCCGCTGGTCCTGGCTCAGGGCGTAGATGTCCAGATCGTCCACGAAGTAGCCGCCCTGGTCCGGAGTGTTGAGCGCCCCCAGCACCGACAGCAGGGTGGACTTGCCCGAGCCCGAGGGGCCCATGATCGCCACGAACTCGCCCTGGGCGATGGTGAAGCTCACCCCGGCCAGGGCGCTGGCCGCGGCCTCGCCCCTGCCGTAGGTCTTAGTCAGGTTTTCTGCGCGTAAAAAGCTCATGCCACCTCCTACAGCGCCCGCAGGGCTTCATGGGGGTCCAGACGCGAGGCCAGCCAGGCGGGGTAGAGGCTGGCCACCACCCCGGCGGCCACGGCCAAGAGCACCGCGGCCCCGGCCAGGGCCGGGTCCCAGATTATGTGTCCGCCGTGGCCCTCGCTGAACAGGGGCAGGGCCAGCTCGCCGGCCAACAGGCCCAGCAGATAGCCCAACAGCCCCGCGGCCAGGGAGAGCATGAAGGACTCGGTGAGTACCACCCGCATCACCTGGCCCTGGCGGAAGCCGATGGCCCGGAAGATGCCGATCTCGCCGGTGCGCTCCTTGACCGAGCCCATCATGGTCACCAGCACCACCAGCCCGCCCAACAGGGCCACCAGGAGCGACACCCCCAGGGAGAAGCTGCGGAAGTGGGCCAGGGTCTGCATGCGGCCCTTGACCACGCTCTGGATGGCCATGACCTTGGCCCCGGGCAGGGCCTTACTGATCTGGGCCACCATGTCCTCCACCGGGCAGTCCTTGCACAGGGCGGCCACCTCCACCATGGAGACCAGGCCGGGCTTGTGCAGGAGCTCCTGGGCGGCGGCCAGGGAGGCGAAGAGGAGCTGGTCGTCCTGAGAGCCGGTGGGGGCCAGCACCCCGCTGACCGTCAGCTCCCGGCCGGCCAGGCTCACCCGGTCGCCGGGCCCCAGCCCCAGCAGGCGGGCGGCCTCGGCGCCGGGGACGATCTCCTGCGGCCCCGGGCGCTGGCCGGCGATCTTCCACCAGGGCTTGAGGACTTGGGCCGAATCCCAATCCACTCCGGCCAGGAGCACCGCCCGCTCTTTTACCGTCACCTTGCCCAGGACCATGGGCCCCACCGCGGCCACGTTGGCCGCGTTCTTGATGTCCTTGATGGCCCCCAGATCGGCCTGTTTGATCTCCGTGGTCTCAAAGGAGAAGCCGCCCAGGCTCAGCCCGCCATAGTTGAGCTGCAACTGGTCCGAGCGGGGGGTGATCAGGATGTTGGCCCCGTACTTCTCCAGCTTGTGGTTTATCTCCTCGGTGAGCGTCTGGGCCAGGCTCATCAGGGCCACCATGGTGGCCACGCCGATCATCAGGCCGGCCAGCACAAAGGCGGCCTTGGCCTTGCGGCGCCGCAGGTTCAGTAGCGCGATGTCCTTGAGCGTCATGGGCTTAACCCTTGGAGGCGAAGTTGAAGTAGCGGCGGCCTTCCAGGATGTCAGCCACCTTGAGGACCACCTTGCCCTCCACCACGCTGCGGTTAAGCGGGGCGGGGTTGCAGCCGCCGCGCACCACGTTCACCTGCACCGAGGGGAAGCGCCGGCCGCAGTTGGCGCAGACCATGTTGTCGCCCTCCTGAAAGTAGCCCTTGTTCTCGGGCCAGCACACGTCGCAGGCGTCGAAGGCGGCCCGGATCACGCCGTCGCTGCTCTTGATCACGAAGTAGCGCACGGTGATGCCGCCGGGCGCGTCGTACTTGAAGTGGCGGGCCTTGCCGTCGTCGAACAGGGCCGCGGGCAGGGTCACCGCCTGGCCGTCGCCGCTGAGGTTGGCCGCCGCCGGGGCCTGGCCGCCGGCCGGGCGCAGCCACAAATAGCCGAGGCCGGCCGCGCCGGCCAGCACCACCACCAGCACCGCAATAAGAAGGCCCTTGCCGGCGCCGCTGGTCTGGCCGTCCTGGCCCAGCACCTGGGCCTTCTTGTCAAGGGCGATGCCCTTGGACTTCAAGGAGCTGTCCTTCTGCTTGGCAGACATGCTAATCTCCTGAATAGTAGAATCAAGTGGGCACGAATACGCTTCACCGCCAGCCGAGCCTCTGGCTCAGGGCGAGGGTGGGCCCGGAGAGCGCAGGCGCTCCCGGAGGGATTTTTTAGATGCGATAGGAGGAGAGGAGCAGGCGCAGGGGAACCGGCGCCCGGGCCCGGGGTTGGGGCGCGGCCAGGATGGCGTCCTGGGGCCGGGCGGCCGCCAGGGCCAGGGTCAGGCCGGCCGCGGCCGGAGCGCTGGGCCGGGGGGTGGAGGTGAGGGTCATCTGGCAGGGGTCGCTGGGCTGCTCCCGCTCCCGGCAGGCGCAGGGGGCCTGGGGCCCGCAGCAGCCGCCCCGGTGGCCGCCGGCCATGTCCGCGGCCATGGGGCAGGCCGGGGCCGGCATCGCGGCCTGGGCCCGCGGCGCGGACCACAGCGGCAGCAGCAACAGCAGGCACAGACCCAGATTAATCAGCCTTCGCAACACCTACGCCCCCGGATTTGCAGGTACAATATTAGGCAAGCATAAGGGCGGAGTGCGGTAAAGTCAACTGGCCCGCTGGGAATTATAGTGCGGCCCCGGGCGGCCGGGGCAACGGGAGAAGGCCATGCCAATCTTGCGGCGGGAGGGGGTGGGGCTTTTTTATGAGCTGGCCGGCTCGGGCGGGCCGCCGCTGGTGTTCATCCACGGCATGACCTGCGACCACAGCTTCTTCGCCCCCCAGGTGGAATACTTCGCCCCGCGCCACCAGGTGCTGAACCTGGACCTGCGCGGCCACGGCCGCAGCGACCGCCCCCAACAGGACTACCGCATCCCCGGCTTCGCCGCGGACACGGCCTGGCTCTGTCAGGAGCTGGGCCTGGGGCCGGCAGTGGTGGCGGGCCACAGCATGGGCGGGGCGGTGGCCCTGGAGATGGCCCGGCGCCACCCGCAGCGGGTGCGGGCCGCGGCCGTGCTGGACACCACCGTGCTCTCCAGCCCGGAGCGCACAGAGAAGCTCCTGCCGGCCATGCAGCGGCGCATGGCCCAGCCCGATTACCGGGAGGCCTTCCGGGAGTACTTCGGCCGCTTCTTCCTGGCCAGCGACGATGCCGGGCTCAAAGCGCGGGTGCTGGCGGCCATGCTCGCCACCCCGCAGCACGTGATCGTCTCCCTGTTCGAGGCCCTGCGCCAGGCCGCCTGCCCCCTGCTCTACCTGGCCGCCGCCAACCACCTCAGCGAGCCGACGGAGATGAAAAAGCTGCGGCCGGAGCTGATCACCGGTCAGGTGGTGGGCTCGGGCCACTTCCTGACCCTGCAGGTGCCGGAGCAGGCCAACGCCATGCTGGAGCGCTTCCTGGCCCTGCTGGGTCCGGCCTGAGGCACCGACCGCCGTGGCCGCCCTGGACCGCCTGATCATCTTCACCCGCCTGCCCAAGCCGGGACGGGCCAAGACCCGCCTGATCCCGGCCCTGGGGGCCCAGGGCGCGGCCGATCTGCAGCGCCGGCTGGTGGAGCGGCTCCTGGCCCGGGCCCGGGAGCTGGCCGTGGCCCGGCCCCTGGAGCTGGAGCTGTGCTTCACCGACGGCGAGGTTGAGGAGGCCCGGGCCTGGCTGGGCCCCGGGCTCGGCTACCAGTCCCAGGGAGAGGGCGGCCTGGGCCGGCGCATGGCCCGCGCCCTGCACCGGGCCCTGGCGGCCGGCGCGCCCCGGGTGGTGCTGGTGGGCACGGACCTGCCGGATTTGGACCAGGCGGTGCTGGCCGCGGCCCTGGAGGCGCTCCAGGAGCACGACCTGGTGCTGGGCCCGGCCGCGGACGGCGGCTACTACCTGGTGGGGCTGCGGGCGCGAGCGCCGGGGCTGCTGGAGGGGGGCCACGGCCGGAGCCTAGCCGCCCTGCGGGCCCGGGCCGCGGAGCTGGGCCTGAGCGTCTTCCTGCTCCCGGAGCTAAACGACCTGGACACCCCCGCGGACCTGGCCCGCTGGCAAGGGCGGGGGCCGGACTAACCCAGCCCCTGCCTCTCCAGGATGAGGTTGGCCACCTCCTCGATGGGGCGGTTGGTCACGTCAATGACCTGCAGGCCGGGCAGCCGCTGGAACACCTCCTGGGAATAAGCCAGCTCGTCGCGGATCAGCCGGATGTCGGTGTAGCCCTCCACGGCCCGGCCGCCGTAGCGGCTGCGCCGGATCTGGGCCAGCTTCTCCGGCGCGATGAGGAAGCCCGCCTTGCGCGGCCGCTTGAGGCCGAACAGCCTGGCCGGCGGGTCCAGGCCCAGGATGATGGGCAGGTTGGCCACCCGCAGGTTGTGGTTGCAGGCCAGGAACAGGCTGGTGGGGGTCTTGGAGGTGCGCGAGACCCCGAGGATGATCAGCTCGGCCTGGCCCAGGGTGGCCAGGCCGTTGCCGTCGTCGTGGCGCAGGGTGAAGTCAATGGTGGCCGCCAGGCGGATGGACTCCTCGCCCAGCACCGACAAGAGGCCCGGGTGCAGGCTGGGGCTGGTCTGGAAGCGCCGGCTCAGGCGGTGCAGCAGGGGGCCCAGGAGGTCCCACAGCTCGATCCTGCGCCGCCGCTTCTGCTCGTCCATCCACTGGCGCAGGCGTTCGGCCACCAGGGAGTAGATCACCAGGCCCCGGCCCTGCTCGGCCTGGGCCAGGATGCGCTCCAGTTGCTTGGTGGTCTTGACGTGGGAGAAGCGCTGGATATGCGGCTGAATCTGGCGCGAGAACTGCACCAGCACCGCCCGGGTCACCCGCTCGGCGGTGATGCCGGTGGCGTCGGAGATCACATAGACCTGGACCGGGCGCTTGACCGCCACCACGGCCTCCCCCAGCCGCGGCTAGCGGGCCGGGGCCAGGGGCCGGCCCTCACCCGTGAAGGATATGCCCTGCTGCCCGGCGGTGCCCAGCATGATGGTCTGCATCAAGGGCGGGTTGACCCCAACCGGCCCCCGCCAGCGCACCAGGAAGCAGCCGCCGCTGTCCCCGGGCACGGTCTGGGCCTGGATGCGCTCCACCGCCAGGGGCCCCAGCGCCAGCGGCTTGGGCAGGTACTGCTTGTGCAGGCGGCCCTTGCTGTCGTACTGGGCCACGTAGAGCACCTCAATGGAGCGGGCGGGATCGGTGTTGCGCAAGTTGAGCTTGGCGGTCAGCACCATCTCCCGCCCCCGATCATCCACCACCACCCGCTGAAATACCGGCACGTACACCGTCTGCTCCTGCACGGCCGGGGCCCCCGCGGCCGCCCCGGCCCAAAGCAGGCCCAGGATGAGCAGCATCGCCCCCGCCCTCTTGACCGCGGTTCTGGCCCTGTCGCCCATGCGCGCCTCCCGGCTGATTGTCCTTCCTTTTTTATTCTTAGCACACCCCGGCCCCGGCCGTCTGCGGGCCTGTGCGGGCGGCCAAAAAACCGCCATGCCAGGTGGCATTTTATATCTAGCCGATAATCTGCTACTATTGGATTCCAGTAAGCCGGACCATCCTGGGAGAGGTATGGAATCTCCGGAACTCGTGCGCCGCGGGGGCGACACCCAGGCCGAGGTGATGGCGGAGCTGTTCGCCATCACCCAAGACCTGGTCAGCACCCACGACGAAGACTTCCTGCTGGACGAGATACTGACCAAGGCCCGCCGCTTCCTGCGGGCCGAGGCCGGCTCCATCTACCAGGTCAAAGACAAACGGCTGCACTTCACCTACATGCAGAACGACAAGCTCTTCGAGGGCAGCGCCGATCTGCGCCTGGATTACACCCTGCGCCCCATGCCCATAGACCACTCCTCCCTGGCCGGCTTCGTGGCCAGCACCGGCCAGGTGCTCTCCATACCCGACGCCTACCAGATACCGCCCGAGGCCCCCTACGGCTTCAATAAGAGCTACGACCGCAAGTCCGGCTACCGCACCCGCTCCATCCTCATGGTCCCCCTGATGGTTCGCAGACAGCGGGTGATCGGGGTGCTGCAGATCATCAACGCCCTGGACGAGTGCGGGGCGGTGGTGCCCTTCAGCCCCATGGACGAGATGCTGGGCGGCTTCTTCGCCAACGCGGCGGCCATCGCCCTGGAGCGGGCCAGCATGACCCGCGAGATCATCCTGCGCACCATGCGCATGGCCCAGTTGCGCGACCCCCGGGAGACCGCGGCCCACGTCAACCGGGTGGGCGGCTACTCGGCCGATATCTACGCGGCCTGGGCGCGGAGCCAGGGCCTGCGCCTGGAGGAGGCGGCCAAGACCCGGGACCTGATCCGCCTGGCGGCCATGCTGCACGACGTGGGCAAGGTGGCCATCAGCGACGCCATCCTGAAAAAGCCCGGCCGCCTGGACCAAGAGGAGTTCCAGGCCATGAAGCAGCACACGGTGGTGGGGGCCCGGCTGTTCAAGGAGTCCACCTCGGAGATGGACCAGATGGCCCAGGAGATCGCCCTGAACCACCACGAGCACTGGGACGGCAGCGGCTACCCGGGCCACCTGGCCGACATCTACGCCGAGGTTGCCGACCCGGGCCCGGGCAAGCAGGGCCAGGAGATACCCATCAGCGCGCGCATCACCGGCCTGGCCGACGTGTACGACGCCCTCATGTCCCGGCGGGTGTACAAGGACCCCTGGCCCGAGGACCGGGTCCTGGACCTGATCCGCCGGGAGCGGGGCCAGCACTTCGACCCCCTGGTGGTGGACGCCTTCTTCTCCACCTACGAGACCATCCGCCACACCCGCCTGCGCTTTTCCGAGGAAGACTGAGCCGCGGCCGCCGGAGGCAGAACCGCCCCGGAGCGCACGGAGGCGCCTTCGGGGCGGCTCAGTTTTCAGGCCCGCCGGCCGGCGCTCAGGGGATCTGGATGGTGTAGCTGCCCCCCGGGGCCAGGTTCAGCTTGTAGTCTTGGGAATAGCTCACCAGGGTCACCGCGATCTGCCCCTCGCCCGAGCTTCGGAAAACGTAACCCGAGACCAGCAGGCGCAGGGTGCGCTGGCCCGTCGGGGCCAGGAACACGGTGTCGCGCACCAGGGAATTCCCGCCGCTGATGACCTGGAACTGCTGGGGCTGGGTGGGCTGGAGCAGGGGCAGGGGGCCGCCGCCGGTGACCAGATACAGCCCCCAGTCCCAGTAAACCCGCTCACCAGGGGACTGCTTGAGGCCGTCGGGCGCCTGGGCCCGGAGCTTCACCTGCACCCGGGCCGGATTGGGTCCGGGGTCCAGAAACACCTGGCCGCAGGCGGCCAAGGACGCCAGCCAGAACAGGACCGCCAGGCCGGCGGCCAGTCTGCGCTTGTGCATCGACGACATGTGCTTCCTCCCGGGAAACTGCGGCCCCGCGGAAAACGGGGCTGGACGCCGGGGGTCCCTCCTCCGGCTTAACTTAAATTATACTATGGTTATAAAAACCAGGCTGCTGAATCAGAAGCAGGGAGACGGTCCCCCCTCTGCGCCCGGGTCCTCCCCGGCCCACGCCCGCGGAGGCCTTTGCCCGCACCGGCGGTCCGGCGCCCTGCTGCGGGTGCGGGAGGGGGCCGGCAGGGGGCAGGGGCCGGGTCATAGACGCGCGCCAGGTGCTGGGCGACGAGTAAGGCCGGGGGCGGCCGGCCTTTGTGGTGGCCTCATGACCAGCTCTGGCGGCACCGGGGAGGAAAGGCATGGCCAATCTGGGATCCAGGGCCTTGGATCAGGGACAGGCGTTCCCGGCCCTGGAAGTGGAGATGCTGGGCGGAGGCCGCGCGCGGCTTCCGGAGTTCGTGGCCCGCGACTACGGGGTGATTCTCTTCTTGCGCGGCCACTGGTGAGCCTTCTGCAATCAGCAGGTGGCTGAATATCAGGCGGCCTGGGGTCAGTTCCAGGCCGAGAACATCGGACTCATCGCGGCTTCGGTGGACAGTGCTCAGCGGATGCAGAGGCTGGCCGACAAGGCCGGGGTGGCCTTCCCCATGGGCATCAACCTGGACGCCGAGGCGGTGAGCCGGGCCACAGGCGCCTTCTACGAGCCGGAGAGGCGGTTTCTGCACGCCACCGGCTTTGTGCTGCGGCCCGGCGGGACCATCGAGGTGGCCTGTTACAGCACAGGCCCCATTGGCCGTTTGGCCGCGGAGCAGGTGCTGAGCCTGATCCGCTATTACCGCAGCCGGCAGTAGAGCCGGGCCCGGCCTCGTTTCCTCAGGCCGGCTTGACCGCGCTGATGCGGGCCGCGGCCAAATGGTTCTCCAGGCCCCGGCCCGGCGCCCACTGGCGGATGAAATCGGCGCTGGCCGGGTTGAGCTCGATGGCGATGTCCCTGAAGCCGGCCTCGGCCAGGATGGCCCGCAGATCGCCCTCCAACTCGGCCCCGGCGGCGCAGGAGGCCCACAGGGACAGGTCCTGCTTCATCTCCGGCGGCAGGGGCGCGAAGGCCACCACGTCGCTGACGGCCAGCCGTCCCCCGGGCCGCAGGGCCCGGAAGGCCTCGGCGTACACGGCCCGCTTGTCCGCGGCCAGGTTGATCACGCAGTTACTTATAATCACGTCCACGCTGGCGTCGGCCACGGGCAGGTGCTCGATCTCCCCCAGGCGGAAGGAGACGTTGGCCGCCTCCACCTTGGCCGCGTTGGCCCGGGCCCGGGCGATCATTTCCGGGGTCATGTCCACCCCGATGACCAGCCCCTGCGGCCCCACCTGGCGGGCGGCCAGGAAGCAGTCAAAGCCGCCGCCGCAGCCCAGGTCCAGCACCGCCTCGCCGGGCCTTAGCTGGGCCAGGGCCTGGGGGTTGCCGCAGCCCAGGCCCAGGTTGGCGCCCTCGGGCGCGGCCGCGATCTCCTGGGCCGAATAGCCCAGGGCCGAGGATATCTGCTGGGGGCTGAGGCCGACCCCGCCGCAGCAGGCGCTGGGCTTGCAGCCGGCTGGGGCCGGGCCGCCGCTCTGGGCCGCCTGGCGGTATCTATCGCGCACCGCCGAGAGTATCTCCTGATTTCTGCCTTCGCTCATGGCTGTCTCCTCGCGCGCCGCCCCCGGGCCGGGGCGGGGCTGAAATGGTCTCGCTTTGGCGCCAACCAGCCGCCCTACTCTTCCTCCAGGCCGCTCACCCCGGCGCAGCAGTCCTGGAGCAAAAAATCCAGCACCTGGCGCAGGGCCTGATACTGGGGCCGGCAGTAAAGCCTGGGGCCCTCCCGCTCCTGGCTGATCAGCCCGGCCGCCTTCAGGCGGGCCAGGTGGTGGGACAGGGTGGACTGGGGGATGCCCAGGTGGGCCTGCACCTTGTTGACCGGCAGGCCCCGGGGGCCGGCCTTGATCAAAAGGCGCAGGGCCCGCAGGCGCAGGGGGTGGCCCATTTCGCTGAGCCGCTTGGCCGTCAGCTCCAGATTCATGGATTCAATATATCCGCCGGCCCGCAGGCTGTCAACTACATTTCTAGAACAATCGAAACTATGCCCGCCGGCCGGCCCCGTTGCCCGCGCCCAAGGAGCTTGACAATTGTCCACGAAGTAACCTAGGTTAGCTCTGATGGAAGACCTTGGCGGCTAAACCACGGATTAAAAACCATGACTGCCAATCCGTGGCCCGTTAGCATAACGCACCATTGTCCAGCCCCCGGGCCCGCATCTCGCCCCAGCACAGCGGCTAGTCATATTGCCTCGCGGACTAACAGGGTAACTAGTGTGTCCTGGAGGCGCTCGGCAGCTTCGCCACCCGTCGGAAGCCCCTAAGCAAAGGAGAAGGCACCCACAGGGCCCGCTTCCGCAGTGACTCCTCAGCCCGGTCCGCGTCCAGCACGTCGAAAACGGTTTTTGTCTACTTCAGGGAGGAGAAGTATGGCAGCGAACGAAGTCCAAATCAAAGAGGGGGGTCTGGCGCGCGCCGGCGAGGCCCTCACCCGCTGGACCGAGCGGTGGATCCCCGACGCCCTGGTCATCGTCTTCATCCTGAGCATCGTGGCCTACGTCCTGGCCCTGCTCTGGGGCTTCAAGCCCGCGATGAAAATCGAGGACCGTCTCTACGGGGGCGTGGTGGCCTGGGGCAAGGGCTTTTGGGCCTACCTGGGTTTCGCCATGCAGATGTGTCTGATCATGATGACCGGCTACATCCTGGCCCTGTCGCCGCCGGTGCGCCGCCTGCTGGACGGCCTGGCCAGACTGCCCAACCAGGACAGGCCCGGCCAGGCCATCGTGGTCATGGCCCTGTTCTCCACTCTCTCGGCCTGGGTCTCCTGGGGCCTGTCCATCATCGGCAGCGCGGTGCTGGCCCTGTTCATCGTGCGGCGCAACCCCAAGGTGGACTACCGCCTGCTGGTGGCCGCCGCCTACCTGGGCCTGGGCTGCACCTGGCACTCGGGTCTCACCGGCTCGGCCACCCTGATGATGGCCTCGCCGGGCAACGCCCTGGTCAAGTCCGCCATTGCCAAGGGCTGGATCGCCGGGCCCATCTCCACCGGTGAGACCATCTTCCACCCCTTCAACCTGATCCTGACCGCGGTGGTGATCATCCTGGTCACCTGGCTGATGGCCCGCATGCACCCGGCGCCGGAGCACACCTACGTGGTGCAGCCGGAGCTGATGGAGCGCCTGAAGCTCTATGAGCCGCCCACGCGCTCCGCGACCAAGACCTTCTCCGACTTCCTGAACTGGTGGTGGGGATTCAACATCATCATCGCGGCCGGCGGCGCGGTGGCCCTGTACACCTTCCTGGTGGGCAAGCCCCTGGGCGCCTGGCTGAACCTGAACAACGTGATCTTCTTCTTCCTGATGCTGGGCATCCTGTTCCACTGGCGGCCCTGGTCCTTCTTGATGGCCTCCATGGAGGCGGGCAAGGCGGTCTGGGGCATCATCATCCAGTTCCCCTTCTACGCCGGCATCTACGGCCTGATCGCCTACACCGACCTGGCCCAGGTCTTGACCAACGCCTTCGTGGCCTTCAGCAGCGCGGCCACCTTCCCCATGTTCGCCTACTGGTACGCCGGCGTGCTCAACTACCTGGTGCCCTCCGGCGGCGGCGAGTGGCTGATGACCGCGCCCTACCTGCTGCCCGCGGGCAAGGCCCTGGGGCTGCCGGCCTACAAGACCGTCATCGCCTACGCCTGGGGCGACATGATGACCGACATGATCCAGCCCTTCTGGGCCATCGCCATGCTGGCCGTGGCCAAGCTGAACTTCCGCGACATCATGGGCTATCTGATGATCATCTTCCTGGCCTACTTCGTGGTAACCTCCATCGGCTTCCTGATCCTGCCCTGGATTTAGCAGGGTCCTGAGCCGCTCCTAGGGGGCGGCGGGCCAAACCACCCCGGGGGGCCGCGGCTCCCCGGGGTTTTTCTTGGGCGCGGCCCGGCCTACAATGGGCCGGGACCACACCGCCGGGGGCGCCCGGCCCCGGGAGAGCAAGGGCATGAAACTCTACGACGCCACGGTCACCATCCAGGAGGGCATGGTCACCTTCCCCGGCGACCCGCCCTTCAAGCTGGAGCCGTTTTTCAGCACCGCCCAGGGCGACCCCTTCAACCTGGCCCTGATGTCCCTGGGCACCCACCTGGGCACCCACGTGGACCCGCCCGCCCATTACCTGGAGGGCGGGGCCACCGTGGACCAACTCCCCCTGGAGAGCCTGGTGGGGCCGGGGGTGGTGCTGGACCTGCGCGGCCGGCCCTGCATAGACCGGGCGGCCCTGGAGCAGGCCCCCCTGGGGGACCACGTGCGGGTGTTGATCAAGACCGACAACGGGCCGCTGTTGTTGGAGTCCCAGTTCCATCCGGACTACGTGTACCTGACCGAGGACGGGGCCCGCTACCTGGTGCAGCGGGGAGTGCTCCTGGTGGGCATTGACTATTGCTCCATCGAGCGCTACCAGAACCCGGGCGCGCCGGTGCACCGCCTGCTGCTCACGGCCGGGGCGGTGGTGGTGGAGTGCGCCCACCTGCTGCAGGTGCCGGCCGGGGTGTACGAGATATTCTGCCTGCCCCTGAAGGTGCTGGGGGCCGACGGCGCGCCGGCCCGGCTGCTGTTGCGCGGCTGAGAAAAGGCGCCCGGCCCAGGCCCGGGGCCATGGCCGCCTCCAGGTCGCTGAAGGGCCGCAGCAGGTAGTCGAAGGCCGCGGTCATAGAGCAGGGTTTGCAGGCCCTGCCAGTTCCGGGGCTGGCGGTGCGCCAACAGGATTCGGAACACCCCTGCCTCCCAGTGCGGATCGCCCGGAAAAAGAATAACGCTTCCGCCAGGTTGTCAAAAGCTTTTTCAGGGAAAGCAGACAGGACGCGCGTCCGGGACCTTGGCCGGCGCCGCCCGGCCCAAGAGGCGCTTGCGGCCCAGGCCCAGGCGGTTGGTCGCCACCGGGACGCTATCGAGGGCCCTGGCCCCCGCGAAGAAACCACCCGCTGCCCAGGCGGACCGCGAAAGTATTACCCACCCTTGCCCTGCCCCTGGCCATGCGCCTGGCCGCGTATTGCATATTTAATTAGTAGGAATTATGTTAAAAATAAGATAAGCCTTGCAACAGCCACAGGTTGGCATGCCTCCTGCTTAACTGGAGGGCAACACAAGGTTAATCAGCCAAGGAGGCGTGACATGAGAAGGAACCTGGGAATCGCGGTGGCCGTGGCCCTGAGCGCCACCCTGCTGCTGGCCGGCGCCGGCTTCGCCATGATGGGCGGCGGCGGTTGGGGCGGCAATGGCGGCGGCTACGGCATGATGGGCGGCGGCTATGGGATGATGGGCCCCGGCAACGGCCAAGGCTACGGCCCCGGTTACGGCCAGGGTTACGGCCAGGGTTACGGCCCCGGCGCCTGCTTCAACCAGGGCCAGGGTTATAATCCCAACGCCCCGGCCCCTGGCTGGGGTCAGCCCCAGCAGCGGCCCCTGCCGGCCCCGGCCCGGCCTGAGCAGGCCCCGCCGGTCCAGGAGTAGCACCGGATAGCGACGGGCCCGCCTCGACCCTGGGGCGGGCCTGCCTCGCCCAATAGGCGCACCCGCCTTCAGAGGAGAGGACCATGGAGAACACCGCGTACGCCACCCCGCGCACGGTGCCCTGCCCCATCTGCCAGATGCCGGTGGACACCCAGAACTGCCAGTACGTGGCCCAGCGGGACGGCCGGCCCTACTTCTTCTGCGCCGAGGGCTGCCGCCAGGCGTTCCTGTCCCAGGGCTGCTGCGCCAAGCGGCCCAAGGGCTGGTGGGGCCGCTACTTGGAGCGCCTGGGCCGGGCCAACCAGCAGAGCTTCGGGGCCGCGGGCCCCAAGTGCCACTGAGCAAGAGAGGGGACTTAGAGCATGAACACGCTGCACCAAGAGCCCAACCGCCTAAAGGCCCGGCGGGCCGCCCCATCCTCCCCCCCGGAGGCGGCCCCGGCCACCCTGTGGGACCTGTTTCAGTCGCTGCAGGAATTGACCGAGGACCAAGACACGGTGCTGTTGGCCGTGGATGACCTGTTGTCCCGCGGCCTGGTGCGCTGGGCCGCGGCCCGGCCGCCGGCGGTCACCCTGCACTAAGGGCCTTTGGCCTAACTCCGAGGGACCACGGGTATGTATCCCATCCTGTTTCACCTGGGCCCGCTGACCATCCACACCTACGGCGTGATGCTGGCCCTGGGCGTGGCCCTGGGGGCCTGGGCCCTGGCTGTGTTGGCCCGCCGCGCCGGCCTGAACCAGGACCGGGTGCTGAGCCTGGCCCTGTGGACCCTGCTGGCCGGCCTGGCCGGCGCCCGGCTGGCCTACCTGGTCTTGGAGCCGGGGCCGCTGGGGCCGCAGCTAAAGCAGTTCTTCATGATCTGGCAAGGCGGGCTGGTCTTCTACGGCGGGCTGGCCCTGGCCGTGCCGGTCGGCCTCTGGCTGGCCCGGCGCTACGGCCTGCCGCTGTTGACCCTGCTGGACATCTCCGCGCCGGCCATGGCCCTGGGCCAGGCCTTCGGCCGCCTGGGCTGCTTTTTCTCCGGGGACAGCTACGGCCGGCCCTGGGACGGCCCCTGGGCGGTGGTGTTCAGCGACCCCCACGCCATCGCGCCCCAGGGCGTGCCCCTGCACCCCACCCAGCTCTACATCACCGGGGCCCTGTTGTTGATCTTCGCCTTTTTGTGGTGGCTGTGGCCGCGGCGGCGCTTCGGCGGCCAGCTCATCCTGCTCTACGGCCTGCTGCACGGCGTGGCCCGGCTGATCATCGAGCCCCTGCGCGGCGACTGGCGCGGCGAGCCCCTGTGGGGCTGGCTGACCCCCACCGGCCTGTTCGCGGCCCTGATGGCCGCGGCCTGCCTGGCGGTCTATCTGGCGCTCCGGCGCCGGGGCGGCCAGCCGCCGGCCGCCGGCCCGGGCAGGGCCGCCCGCCGCCGGGGCGCTACCAGCCGTAGCGCTTGAGGGCCTCGCGCACCGCATCCTCGCGGCTCTGGGCGTCCAGCTCCAGGCGCCGCTCCTTGCCCTGGCAGATCTTGGCCACCAGGGTGTCCAGGTCCACCGGCTTCTCCAGGAAGTCCAGGGCCCCCTCGCGGATGGCCTCTATGCCGCTCTGCACCGTGGCGTAGCCGGTGAGCAGGATGATCTGCAGGTCCGGCTTCTTGGCCAGGGCCTGGCGCAGCGTGGCCAGGCCGTCCAGCCCGGGCATTTTCAGGTCCAGCACCACCGCGTCGTAGATGCGGCCCTGTATCTTCTGCAGGGCCTCGTCGCCGCTGGTGGCGGTGTCCACCACGAAGTTGCGGTTGCGCAGGCGCTCGCTGATGCCTTCCAGGAACTCCTTTTCGTCATCCACGATCAGCACGTAGGCCTCTACCATGACCGTCTCCTTGTATCCCCCTCTTAAGGCGGGGCCGCTAGGGCCGTCCCTGCAGGGCCTCCTGGGCCCGCCGCCGGTCCAGCCAGCGCACCCCGCCGTCTGCCAATTGATACACCGCGCCCGCCACCGCCACCCGCCCCTCCTGGTGGGCCCGCCGCACCTCGGGGCTCAGGCGTCCCAGGTCGGCCAGGGCCTGCCACACGTTCTCCTCCACCGCCGCGGCGATCTGCTCTTCTTGGCCGGCCCCGGGAAAGGGCTGCGGCATGCGGGCCAGGGCCGGCTCTATGTACGCCAGCAGGCGGTCGAGGTTGGGCCCCAGCCCGCCGGCCCCCTGGCTCTGCCGTTGCCAGGCCGCGGTCACCGCCCCGCAGCCGGTGTGGCCCAGCACCACCACCAGGGGGGTGTGCACGTGCAGCACGCCGTACTCCAGGGAGGCGGCGGTGTCCTGGCTGACCACGTTGCCCGCCTGCCGCACCACGAACAGGTCCATGATGCCCGCGTCGAAGATGCGCTCCACCGGCACCCGCGAGTCCGAGCAGGCCAGCACCGTGGCCAGGGCGTGCTCGGCCTGGTCCGCGTAGTGGGCCAGCCGGCGGCGCAGGGGCCCGGTGCGCGGGTGGCGCGGCCGGTCCTCCCGGAAGCGGCGGTTGCCCTGGTCCAGGGCGGCCAGCACCTGCTCGGCGCTGGGCTTGAATTCGCTGGGTGGCGGTTTGCGGGCCGGGTGCGTCTTCATGGCCGCTTCCTTATCTAGGCCGCCGGGGGCGGGCTGAGGGGTATCTCCAGGACCAGGGCCCCGTCCTCGGCGCGGGCCGTGGCCCCCAGCGGGGCCAGCACCTGATCCGGCAAGGCCGCGGGCGGGGCGGTCAGCTCGCCGGCCAGGCGCAGGCGCAATACCCCGCCGGCCTGCTCCAGGCCCACCTGCAACCGGCTGCCCGAGGCCGCCGCGGCCACCGCCGCCTGCAAGGCGGCCCAGAGCGCCTGCTCCAGCAGGATGGGCGGGGCCTTGATCTCCAGGGTCTCCCGGCCGGCCAGGGGCGCCAACTCCAGGCTCACGCCCTTCAGCGCCGCCAGGCGCACATAGCAGCGCACGATCAGCTCCAGGGCCGGGGCCACCAGGCAGCGGTCGCGCTGCTTCTCGGCGCTGTGGGCGAAGGTGTTCAGCCGCCGGACCACCTGGTCGGCCTGGCCCACCCGGGCGATGATGCGGCCGGTCAGGTCCGCCAGGCGCTGGGGGTCGGGCTGGCGGCCCTGGGCGGCCATCTGCAGCATCTCCAGCATCAGGTGGCTCTGCTCGTTGATCACCGCCAGCTCGTTTTTGATTTCATGGGTGGCGCTGGCGGTCACCGCGCCGAAGAAGTCCAGCGCCCGGCCCTCCTGCTCCCGTCCCGGCGGTTGCGACACCGTAATTCCTCCTAGTCCCGGCCCTGCTGCATCAAGGCCAGCAGGTCGTCAATGTCCACCGGCTTGACCAGGTAGCGGTCCGCGCCCATCTCCAGGGCCTGCTTCAGGTCCTCGGCGGCGCTGTGGCCGGTGAGCAGCATCACCCTCGCCTGGGGCTGCCGGCGCTTGATGGCCTGGATGGTGCCCACGCCGCCCAGGCCGGGCATCTTCAGGTCCACCACCACCCAGTCGAAGTTCTTGGCCGCCAGCAGCTCCAGCCCCTGCTCGCCGCTGGTGGCCCAGTCGTTGGCTATGCCCCGCAGGTCCAGCCGCTCGGAGAGGGTGGAGACCAGCTCCTTCTCGTCGTCTATCAGTAAAACCCTCATGGCTTCCTTCCGCCCGCTCCTCAGACCGCCGCCGGCGCCGGCTGGTTGGAGGTCGGTTGTCTGCGGGGCAGGATCACGGTGAAAGTGGTGCCCTCGCCCGGCTCGCTTTCCACCTCGATGCGCCCGCCCATCTTGCGCACGATGCCGTAGGTTATGGACAGCCCCAGGCCGGTGCCCTTCTCTCCCTTGGTGGAGAAGAAAGGCTCGAATATGCGCTGCAGATGGTCCTTGGGGATGCCCTCTCCGTTGTCGGCGATGCTGATGGCCACCTTGTCCCCGGGCTGCTCGGCCACCGAGATGTTGATCTCCCCGCCGCTCTCCAGAGCGGCCAGGGCGTTGTTGATGATGTTGAGCAGCACCTGCTGCAACTGGCCCTTGTCCGCCTGGATGGGCGCGATCTCCTTGGGGATCATCAGGTTTATGTCTATGTTGCGGTACTCGGCCTCCTTGCCCAGGAAGCCCAGCACCTCGCGGATCAGGGCCTCCAAATAAATCTCCTCGTTCCTCAGCGGCAGGTGGCGGGCGAAGCCCAAGAGCCGGTGGGTGATCTCGCTGACCCGGCGCACCGAGTCCTGGATCACCGCCGCCTGCTGCAGGAACTTCTCCTTGTGCGCGAAGTCCTGGCTCACGCCCAGTAGGTCGCGCATCAGCCCCACCTTCTCGTTGATGATGGCCACCGGGTTGTTGATCTCGTGGGCCACGCCCGCGGCCAGGCGGCCGATGGAGGCCAGCTTGTTGGTGTACTCGGCCTCGTGCAGCATGGAGGCCCGCCGCAGGTCGGCATCGTAGATGCGGTTAACCAGGGTGGAGGAGACCCACCAGATCACCACCAAAATGGCCACCACGCTCAGCCCCACCATGACGATCACGTTGATGCGCAGCAGGTCCCACTTGTGCAGCAGGGCCTGGGGCTGCTTGACCACCACCAGGGTCAGGGGGGTGCCCTGGATGCGGGCCAGGCCCAGGAGCAGCCTGCGGTCCTGGTTGTCGGCCACCTCCCGTATGCCGTGCCACTCGGCCGGCGGGCCGCTGAGCAGGGAGAAGCCGGCCAGCACCCCGCCGTAGAGCCGGGAGGGGGTTTGCAGCACGCCCTGCTGGTTGACCAGGAAGATGTCGCCGCTGGGCTGCAGGTCCGTGGCCCGCAGCAGCTCGTTGAGCCGGCCGGTGTCAATGGTGGTCCGGATCACGTAGGGCTCTTCGCCGGCCCGCTCGTGACGCACGGCGATGACGAAGTGGGGGAAGTTGCGGTGGCCCAGGAACACGTCGCTGACGTAGATGCCCCGGATCTGCACCTCCTTGTACCAGTCCTGGTCCCTGTAGTCGCGGCCCTGCAGGTTGTAGGGGCCCACGTAGGTCCGCTGGATGCCGGCGGCGTCTATGAGCCCCAGGTCCACGAAGCCGCCGAAGGACTGGCGCAGGCGCGAGAAAACCCGGGCCAGATGTCTGTGCTCGGCCAACTCCTGGAAGGTGTTGGCCAGGCTCACGTAGGTCAGGGCCGCCCGGCGCTCGTCCAGGAAGTCTGATATCTGCACCCGGCTGATGGCCATGAGCCGCTGCAGATGGCTGGTTATCTCCCCGTGCTGCATCTGGTACTGCTGCTGGAACTGATAGAGGTTGATCAGGGCCAGAAACATCAGGGGGGTCAGGGTCACCGCCACCGCCAGCCAGAAGGTGGTGCGCCACAGCCGCCGGTAGTTGAGTAGCTCCAGGTCCGAGTCGCGCCGGTCCCAGAAGGCGGGCTTTATTTTGCTCCAGAGCTGCAAGTTAGCCCGCATACTTCATGAGGGCTGTGCGTCCGGCTGCGCCAGCCACCGGCACACTGCGTTGCTGGCTGCGCTCGCGCCTCGACGTAGCTTTGGCTACGCCTGCGGCCCTCACTTGCCAGACGCCTTGTCTGCCGGTGGCTGGCTGTGCCGGGCTTGGGTGCAAACCGTACCCTGATAATGTCGGCACCTTTTTCATATGGCTCCCATGAATACTAAATCGTTGTTTGATACCGCCCAACCCTCATGAAATATGCGGGCTACTCCTGCCGGGCCCGTATCTTGTCATAGGCCCCCTGCATGGCCCGGGAGAGCTCGTTGATGTCCACCGGCTTCTCCAGGTAGGCGAAGGCGCCCAGTTGCAAACACACCTCCCGGTCCTGCTGCGAGCCGTGGCCGGTGAGGATGATCACCTCCACCTCGGGGTGGTCCTGCTTGATGCGCTTTAAGACCTCCACGCCGTCTATGCCCGGCATCTTCAGGTCCAGGACGATCACGTCCGGCTCGTCCTCGGCCACCACCCGCAGCGCCTCGGCGCCGTCGTAGACCACCGCCGAGCCTATCTCCCGGAGCAGCAGGCGCTCGGACAGCGTCTGCACGAACTCGCGCTCGTCGTCCACCAGGAGCACCTTGGAGGGGAGCTGGAAGTCGGCCCGGCGGTACACGTCGGCCTGGTAGTAGCCCGGGCCGGGCTCCACCTTCACCCCCGCCACCCCCTCCACGCCCTGGGCCAGGCGCTCCAGATCCTCGCTGAGCCGGCCCAGCATCATCACCTTTTTGTTGACCAGGATGCTCACCTGGCCGTCCTGGGCGCTGACCTGGGCGTCGCGGGAGTTGTGGCCCTGGGCCAGCAGGGCCGCCTCCACCCGGGCCGCCAGGTAGAAGTCGGCCGCCGCCCGGCGGGAGGCCTGGTTGGGGACCAGGATGTCGCTGGCGGCGTTGTCGCAGATCAGCTCCACGGCATCCTCCACCGTGGTCTGGTCCATGGCCAGGCGCACGTCGTAGAGCTCCGGGTCCCAGGGCTCCCGGTCGCGCAAATACTCCACCCAGCGGATGGCGGCCTCGTGGTCCTTGTGCACCCGGGCCAGGGCGTCCTTTTCGCTCAGGCCCAGCTCGCGGGCGGCCTGCACCGCCCGGCGCTTGCTCTCGGCGATCAGGCACACGTCCAGCACGTGGGAGATGGTGCGCGGCACCAGGTGGGAAGCGAAGCCCAGCAGCACCAGGTTTTCCGAGGCCAGGAGCTGGGCCACCCCGATCTTCAGGCGGCTGACCGCCCGCTCGCGCTCGTGGGAGAACTGATTGAAGACCGAGGGCCGTCCGTACATGGCCCGGCGCAGGGCGCCGGCGCCGGGAGAGCCCTCGCGGGCCAGGCGGCCGATCAGGTCCTCGTCGCGCAGCAGGGGATACCCCAGGCGGGAGGCCACCCCCTGAGCCACCTCCTCGGCCCCGCAGAATGAACCACTGAATATGTTGACCACGCACATGAGCTACTCTCCTCCCGACTCGTGCACCGCCTCCAGGGGGCACACGTTGACCAGGGGGCAGGATTCCTCCCGCGAGTCGCGGTGGGCCGACTCGTGAATGGCCCCGATGGCCACCGAGGCCAGGGGGTAGATGTGATCCTCGCCGATCTTGGCCAGCAGATGGGTGCGCTTCATGGCCTCCAGCACGTTCTCCTTGATGTGGCTGAAGCTGATGTCGTAGCCGGCGCTGCGCACCCGGTCCACGATCAAGGACAAGGTGTCCTCGCCGGAGGCGTCTATGTCGTTGACGCCGTTGGCCACCACCAGGATGTGCCTCAGCTTGGGCATGTGGCGGATGCGCTCGTCTATCTGGTCCTCCAGGAAGCTGGCGTTGGCGAAGAACAAAGGCCCGTCGAAGCGCACCACCGCCACGTGCTCGCACTGACGCAGCTTGTAGTGGGCGGCGTCGCGCAGGGAGCAGTCCGGGTGCATGGACAGGGCCGCCACCCGCGGGCGCATGCTCTTGTAGAGGAACACCAACAGCGACAACACCACCCCGACCATGATGCCCTTGTCCAGGTGGGGGGCGAAGGCCAGGGTGCACAGGAAGGTGATGATGCTGATGGCCCCATCGTACCACTGGGCCTTCCAGGCGTGCACGAAGCCGCTGACGTTGATCAGCCCCACCACCGCCATCATGATCACCGCGGCCAGCACCGCCTGGGGCAGGTGGTAGAGCAGGGGGGTGAACAGCAGGAGCACGATCACCACCATCAGGCTGGTGACCACGCTGGACAGCCCGGTCTGGGCGCCGGCCTGCAGGTTCACCGCCGAGCGGGAAAAGGAGCCCGAGACCGGGTAGCTCTTGCCCAGGCAGCCCAGCATGTTGGCCAGGCCCTGGCCGATCAGCTCCTGGTTGGGGTCCAGGCGCTGGCCGGTCTTGGCGGCCATGGCCTTGGCGATGCTGATGGCCTCCATGAAGCCCAGCAGGGAGATGATCACCGCGTAGGGGAACAGTTGCAGCCCCACCCCCCAGTCCAGGGTGGGCAGACTCAGGGTGGGCAGGCCCGGCGGGATGTCGCCCACCACCGCCCCGCCGCCCTCCAGGCGCAGCTTGTTCTCCTCCAGGGCCCGGTTGCCCACCCGCAGGCGCCAGGTGCGGCCGTCGCCGTCGGCGCCGGCCGGGGCCTGGCCCAGGCGCTGGAAGCGCAGGGAGCCGTCCGGACCCTTGACGCCGATGAACTTGTAGGAGCGCAGGCGCTCGCGCAGCAGGTGGGCCTTGCCCTCCTCGGTCTGGATCATCATCGAGTCCAGGTGGGCCTCCTGCGACAGCTTCAGGGCCTCCAGGGAGTCCGGCCCCTGGGCTTCTTTGGCCTGACGGGCCCTCACGTTGGCCCCCGCCCGGGCCTCGCCCAGCTCCTGGATGCGCCGCACCACTTGGTTGTAGGACTTTATCTCCGCCTGCACCGCGGGCTCCATGATGGCCGCCAGCGGCGCCCGGGCGTCGTGCTGGAAGCCGGTGGCCCAGGAGACCAGGGTGGTCGCCGCCACCGCCGCCAGCACGTAGGGGATCTTGGGGTTGAGGCGCTTGAGCCCCCACATGATGGCGAAGGCCCCCGCCCCCATGGCCAGGGTGGGCCAGTGGGTGTATTGCACCGCGCCCAGGAGCACCCGCCAGATGGTCTCGTAGTGGTGCTCGGCCTTGTCCACGTACACCCCGAACATCTTGGAGAGCTGGCTGGAGGCGATGATGATGGCCGCGGCGTTGGTGAAGCCGTTGACCACCGGGTGGGAAAGGAAGTTCACCACCAGCCCCAGGCGCAGCACCCCCAAAAGGAACTGGAAGACCCCCACGATCAGGGCCAGCAGGATGGCGTAGGTGATGAAGGCCTCGCTGCCCGCGGTGGCCAGAGGCTCCAGGGAGGCGGCGGTCATCAAGGAGACCACCGCCACCGGCCCGGTGGCCAGTTGCATGGAGGAGCCGAACATGGCCGCCACCATGGGGGGCAGGAAGGCCGCGTAAAGGCCGTAGTAGGCCGGCAGGCCGGCCAACTGGGCGTAGGCCATGGACTGGGGGATCAACACCAGGGCCACGGTGACCCCGGCCACCAGGTCCACCCTCAGTTTGACCGCATTGTAGTCCCTGAACCAGCCCAGGAAGGGCAGCATCCGGCTGGCCAGGGCCAGGAGCCCTTTGTCTTGGTTTTGCTTCACTGCGCTAACCCGTACTTCTTGATCTTGCGCCACAGGGACACCCGATCTATCCCCAGTATCTCCGCCGCGCGGGTCTTGTTGCCCCCGGTCTGGGACAGCACCAGCTTGATGTACTCGCACTCTCTCTCCTCCAGGGTGGCCTGACGGCCGCCCTCCTCCTCCGGCGCCGTCTCCGCCTGCCCTTGCACCTCCTCGGGCAGGTCCGTCGGCTCCAACCGCTCTCCTCGGCCCAGGGTCACCGCCCGCTCGATGAGGTTCTCCAGCTCGCGCACGTTGCCCGGAAAGCGGTAGCGGCGCAGGGCGGCCAGCATCTCCGGCGCTATGCCCTTGATGTCCTTGTTCTGCTTCTGGGCGTGCTTCTGCAGGAAGTGCTGGGCCAGCAGGGGTATGTCGTCGCCATGCTCGCGCAGGGGGGGCAGCTCCAGGCAGACCACGTTGAGCCGGTAGAACAGGTCCGAGCGGAAGGCCCCCTCCTCCACCAGGCGCTTGAGGTCCTGGTTGGTGGCGGCCACGATGCGCACGTCCACGCTCAGGGGCTCGGTGCCGCCCACCCGGGTGACGGCCTTCTCCTGGATCACCCGCAGCAGCTTAACCTGCATGGCCGCGGGCATGTCGCCGATCTCGTCCAGGAAGATGGTGCCGCCGTCGGCGGCCTCGAACAGGCCGGTCTTGGTGGCCGTGGCCCCGGTGAAGGAGCCCTTCTCGTGGCCGAACAGCTCGCTGACCAGCAGCTCGGCGGACAGGGCCGCGCAGTTGAAGGCCACGAAGCGCCCCTCGCCCCGGGGGCTGGCCTGGTGCAGGGCCCGGGCGAAAAGCTCCTTGCCGGTGCCGGTCTCGCCCACCAACAGCACGTTGCAGTCCGTGGGGGCGATGCGGGCCACGGTGCGGATCAGCTCCTGGATGCGCGGGTGCTGGCCCACGATGGAGCCCACGCCGTCGCGGGCGCGCACCTCGCTTTTCAGGCGGGCCAGCTCCTGGCGCAGGCGGGCCTTTTCCAGGGCGTGGGCCACCTGGGCCCGCACCTCGTCTATCTTGTAGGGCTTGGCGATGTAGTGGAAGGCCCCGCGCTTCATGGCCTCGATGGCCGAATCCACCGAGGCGAAGGCGGTGAGCATGATCACCTCGCCGTCGGGCTGCAGGCGCTTGGCCTCGGCCAGCACCTGCATGCCGTCCACTTTTTCCATGCGCAGGTCGGTGAGCACCAGGTCGAACTCCTGGTGGCGCAGCAGGTCCAGGGCCTCCTGGCCGCCGCCGGCCGCGGTCACCTGGTACTCGCCCCCCCGCTCCAGGATGTGCTGCAGGTTGCGCCGGGCCAGGTGGTCGTCCTCCACGATCAGCAGGCGGGCTGGGCGAGGCATGGGCCCTACTCCTCGGCCGGGCCCAGGGGCAGGGTGATGATGAAGCGGGTCCCGCGGCCGGGCTCGCTCTGGGCCTGGATGCGACCGTGGTGGCGCTCGATGATGCCGTAGGTGATGGACAGCCCCAGGCCAGTGCCCTGGCCCACCCCCTTGGTGGTGAAGAAGGGGTCGAAGATGCGCGGCAGCACCTCCGGGGGGATGCCCTGGCCGGTGTCGGCCACCTCCAGCAGCACCTGGTTCTTCTGCCGGTCCCGCCGGCCGCGGATGGTTAGGAGACCGCCGCGCGGCATGGCCTGCACGGCGTTGAGGATCAGATTGAGAAGGGCCTGGACCATGTGGTGCTTATCCAGCTCCAGCGCAATGCCCCGGGGCACGTCCAGCCGGAGCTGCACGCTGTGGGGCACCTCGCCGCGCACCAGCTTGAGGGCCTCCTCCACCACCGCCCGCAGCTCCTCGCGCCTCAGCTCGAACTCCCGCTGGCGGGCGAACTCCAACAGCGAGCTGACGATGTCCCGCGCCTTGCTCACCTGCCCCTCGATGGCCGCGAGCAGCTCGCGGTGGTAGTCCGAGACCTCCTGGCCCAGCTCCTCCAGCAGTATCTGGCAGGAGGTGCTGATGTTGTTCAGGGGGTTGTTAAGCTCGTGGGCCACGCCGCTGGTCAGGGTGCCCAGGGCGGTGAGCTTCTCGGTCTGCACCATCTGCTCGTTGTTGTGCCTCAGTTGCACCACCATGCGGTTGAAGCCGTGCACCAGGCTGCCGATCTCGTCGCGGCCGCCTTTCCAGGGGATGGTGGCGAACTGCCCCTGGGCCACCACCTGGGTGGCCTCCTCGATGGTGTGCAGGGGCTTGACCAGGCGGGCGATGAGCACATAGGCCAGCAGGCCGCCGATGCCCAGCAGCACCGCCAGGAAGACCACCAACAGCGGGCGGTACTCGCGCAGCAGGAAACTGATGCCTTGGCGCTCCTGGCGGGCGATGGCCTCGCTGCGCTGGATCAGGGCCTGGCCCGAGGCGCGCAGCCGGCCCTCGGCCGCTTGCAGGCGGGGGTCGCCGGTCCCGGCCCCGGAGGCGAGCAGCTCGTGGATGGCCACGAAGTGGCGGCGGTAGTCGGCGGCCAGCCCCCGCAGGGCCTGCCAGGCCGCCGGCCCCGAGGCCCGCGACAGGTGCTCCCGCTCGGCCTCCAGCAGGGACAGGTGCTGCCCCAGGTAGGTCAGGGCCTGCTGGAAATCCTTCTCGTGGTGGTAGAGGAAGTAGTTCTTCTCATAGCGCCGGGCCTCCAGCACCGTGTTGAGCATGTGGTCGGCCTGGCTCAGGAACAGGAGCTTCTGCTCCATGCCCACGAAATAGTAATAGCTCAGGGCCCCGAACAGGGTCATGCCCAGAAAGGCGGCCGCAAAGCCCAGCGTCAGCCGGACCCGGATCTTATTCAGTCCCCTGAAAACGCCCATGGCGCCTCCCGCGGCGGCCCGGCCCTTGCGCCGCGCCCCCAGGGGCGCCGCCCACCCGGACGCCCCGGCCGTGCCCGGCCTATGCGCAACTGGGGCGGTCATGCCCCTGATGCATGTAATATCCGTGCCAAGCCAGGGCCCGCCCGGCCAACCTGTGGATATGGCTGGCCTAACCAGTGGCGAAGCCAAGGCCGGCCTCCCGCGGCTGTTGTTACAGGTTGCAACAGCCGAGATGGCGCCAACAGGAAAAACCGCGGGAATTTATTGATGATTATACCGCAAAGCCGGGCCGGGAAGTAAGCGTTTCACAATTCAACGCTGCGGTCCAGGGCGGCCGGGCGCTCAGGACTGGCCGTAGATGGCCTGTATCTCGGCGGCGAACTTCTTGTTTATGTTGGAGCGGCGCACCTTCATGGTGGCGGTGAGTTCGTCGTCGTCGTGGTCCAGCTCCTTGGTCAAGAGCAGGAACTTGCGCACGTTTTCCACCCGGGCGAACTGGGCGTTGACCCGGTCCACCTCCTGGCCGATCAGCTCGCGCACCTCGGGCAGTTGCGAGAGGTTCTTGAAGTTGGTGTATGCAATGCGGCGGTCCGTGGCCCACTTGCCCACGTTGTCAAAGTCTATCTGGATCATGGCCGCCAGGAAGTTGCGGCCGTCGCCCAGGACGATGGCCTCCTTGACGTAGGGGCTGACCTTCAGGGCGTTCTCGATCTCGCTGGGGGCGATGTTCTTGCCGCCGGAGGTGATGATGATGTCCTTCTTGCGGTCCACGATGCGCAGATGGCCGTTCTCGTCCACCTCGGCCACGTCGCCGGTGTGCAGCCAGCCGTCCACGATGGTGCTGGCCGTGGCCGCCTGGTTCTTGTAGTAGCCCTGGAACACCGCCGGCCCGCCCTTGAGCAGCTCCCCGTCCGGGGCCAGCTTGAATTGGACGCAGGAGATGGGCTTGCCCACGGTGCCCATGCGGATGTCCTGGCCCATGTGGATGAAGGACAGGCCCGTGGTCTCGGTCATGCCGTAGCCTTCCTTGACCCGGATGCCGATGGCGTGGAAGAAGCGCAGCACGTCCGGGCTGATGGGCGCGGCGGCGCTGAAGCAGAAGCGCACCTGGCGCAGGCCCACGAAGTTCTGCAGGGCGCGCAGCATCAGCCAGTAGGCCAGCCACCAGGCCAGCTTCTGGCCCGGGTTCCAGGGACGGTTGGCCAGGCGCTTTTCCGACAGGCGGTAGCCCAGGGCCAGGCAGCGCTCAAAGAGCCAGCGTTTGAGCCGGCTGGAGTCCTTGATGGTGATCAGGATGGCCGACTGCAGTTTCTCCCAGATGCGCGGCACCCCCAGGAACACGGTGGGGGCGATCTCTCTGAGGTCCGCCTGGATGGTGGCGATGTTCTCGGCGAAGTTGACCGTGTAGCCCAGGTGCAGGGGCAGGAAAAGCGAGAATATCTTTTCGGCCACGTGGCACAGGGGCAGGTAGGAGACCACGCTGTCGCTGGCCGTGGCGCCGATGGCCTCGGCGGTGGCGATGGCCGTGGCCTCCACGTTGCGGTGGTTGATCATGGCCCCCTTGGGCGGGCCGGTGGTGCCGGAGGTGTAGACCATGATGCACACCTCCTCGGGCCGGCCCTGGGCCACCTCGGCCAGGAAGAGCCCGGGCTCTCTGGCGGCCAGCTCCCGGCCCAGCTCCTCCACCTCCGCGAAGGACATGATGATGTCCCTGCGGTAGTGCCTGAGCCCCTTCATGTCCTTGACGATGATCTTCTTGACCAGGGGCAGCTGGTCCCAGACCTGCAAAATCTTGTCGGTCTGCTCCTGGTCCTCGCAGACCACCAAGACCGCGTCCGCGTGCTGGACCACGTAGTGTACCTCGGGGTAGGGGCTGGTGGAGTACACCCCCACCGAGACGCCGCCCAGGCAGATGGCGGCCAGCTCGGCGTAGAGCCACTCCCGGCAGTTCTCCGACAGGATGGCCAGGTGGTCGCCGCGCTCAAACCCCAGGGCCTTGAGCCCCAAGGCGAAGTGCTTGACGTGCTCCAGGTACTGGTTCCAGGTCGCCTCCTGCCAGATGCCGAAGTCCTTTTCGCGCAGGGCCACGGTGTCGCCCCGCTCGGCCACCCGGTCCAGGAAGAACTGGCCCAGGGTCTTGTTGCCCGTCTCGCCCAAGCTCCCCTCGCCCCCTAGCTCAGCCAGCGCTTGCGGCGCTTGTAGTGCTTGACCTCGCGGTAGCTCTTGCGGCCGCCCTGGGCGCCCAGGCCCAGGTAGAACTCCTGCACGTCCTGGTCCTTTAAGAGCCGCTCCACCGGCCCGTCCAGCACCACCCGGCCGTTCTCCATGATGTAGCCGTAGGAGCTGACCGACAGGGCGATCCGGGCGTTCTGCTCCACCAAGAGGATGGTCACCCCCTCCTGGCGGTTGATGCGGCCGATGATCTCGAATATCTCCTCCACCAACAGCGGGGCCAGGCCCAGGGAGGGCTCATCGAGCATCATCAGCCGGGGCCGGGCCAACAGAGCCCGGCTGATGGCCAGCATCTGCTGCTCGCCGCCGCTGAGGTAGCCGGCCAGGCTCTTGTAACGCTCCTTGAGCGGCGGGAAGTAGTCGAAGCACTTTTCCAGGTCCGCCCGCACCTGGGCCCGGTTGCGGCGGGTGTAGGCCCCGCAGGCCAGGTTCTCCTCCACGGTCAGGTCCTCGAAGATGTGTCTGCCCTCCATGACCTGGAAGAGGCCCCGGCGCACCAGTTGGTGCGGTTGCAGGCCCTTGAGGTTCTGGCCCTGGAACTCGATCCAGCCGTCGGTGATCTCCCCGTCCTCCAGGGGCAGGAACCCGCTGATGGCCTTGAGCGTGGTGGACTTGCCCGCGCCGTTGGAGCCCAACAGAGCCACGATGGCGCCCTCGGGCACCCTGAGGGACAGGCCCTTGAGCACCAGCATCACGTGCTTGTACACCACCTCGATGTTGTTCACCGCCAGGATGGGCGGCTTTTCCTGCCCGGCTTGGCTCACAGCCCCGCCTCTTTCCGTGCGCTTTTTCGGCCGGGCCGGGGCCCGGCAGGGCCCCGGCCGCAGCCGCCTTGGGTTACTCGTCCAGGTAGATCCAGTCCGAGGCCGGCACGAACTTGCCGCCCTTGCCCACGAAGACCCGGCCCACGGCCGTGGCGTTGGTGGTCTTGAAGCTCACCTTGCCCGTGAAGCCCTGGGTGTCCCAGTCCTTGACCTGGGGGATCATGTTCTTGAGGTTCTCGCCGGTGATGGGCAGGCCCTTGGCCTGGCACATCTGGGCCAGCTTGACGAAGATCATGCCCGTGAACCAGCCCTGCATGTAGCTGTTGGGCCGGTAGTCCACGCCCTTGTGGTGCCGCTTGTTGTAGTCCTGGATGATCTTAATCATGGGCACCTCGGTGTGGTACCAGTAGGCGTAGGGGTTCACGCCCATGTAGCCCTCGCCGTCCTTGCCCAGCTTGTCCAGGAGCATCTTGCTCGTGGTCCAGAAGGAGCCCATGAAGGTGGTCTTCAGTCCGTAATCGCGCGCGCCGCGAATCACCGCCGGGATGGGCGGCACCACGTAGCCCTGGAAGATGCAGTAGTCCGGGTTCTTGCGCTTGAGGTCCAAGAGCTGGCTGGTCACGTCCACCGCGCCCACCGCGGTCACCTCCTCGGCCACCACCTTGATGCCCAGCTTCTTGGCCATCTCCCGGGCGTAGGGGATGGGGTCGCGGCCGAACTCGGTGTCGCTGTAGAAGAAGGCCACCGTGGGCGCCTGGCCCTTCTTCTTGGGGTGGGCCGCGATGTACTTGAGCAGGATGCCGAACTGCTGGGAATAGGTGGGGCCGGAGACGAACATGTAGGGGTTCTTCTTGCGGTCGGCCAGCTCCGCGGAGAAGGAGGTGGAGCCGTAGAGCACGTGGTAGCGTTGGTTGATCTCCGGGGCCAGGGCCTTGCCCTGTCCGGTGGACTCGCCGTAGTCCATGGGCGGCTTGTACTGGGCCATGGCCTTCTTGAAGGAGGCGATGGCCTTCTGCAGGTCGTAGCCGCTGTCCTCGTAGATGTACTCGAACTTCCTGCCGCCCACGCCGCCCTGCTCGTTGGCGTAGCCCAGGGAGTCCATCAGGCCCTGGTGGATGTGCTTGCCCGCGAAGGCGAAGCGGCCGGTGAGGGGCTGCTGAGCGGTCACCTTGATGGTGTCCGCGGCCAGGGCCAGGCCGGTCCCCAGGGCCAGGCTGGCCGCCACGGTCAGGACTACTAGCCATTTGCTCGCTTTCATCTGTCACTCCTCCCTTAAAAATGAATCCGTTCCGGCCGCGGCCGCCGGGCCTGGCCCGCGGCATCGCCGGCCGTCTCTCCCTCGGGGTCCCCTATTCGTCCGCGCCTCGGCCCCGGCTAGTGCTCAAAGGGCCAGAGGCGGAAGTAGTTTTTGACCCGGCGCCACATCTCGGCCAGGCCGTGGGGCTCAAAGACCAAAAACACCACGATCAGCAGGCCGAAGACCACCGTCTGCAGGGGCGAGAGAAAGGCCATGGCCTTGGGGCTGACCGCGCTCACCAGGTTCAGGGCGCTTTTGAGCACCTCGGGCACGATGGTCATGAAGATGGCCCCGAAGATGGAGCCCAGGACGCTGCCCAGCCCGCCCACGATGATCATGGCCAGGTAGCGGATGGACTCGTGCAGGGGGAAGTGCTCCGGGGTGACGATCTTGATGAAGTTCACCCACAGGCAGCCGGCCACCCCGGCCAGGAAGGAGCTGAGGGCGAAGGCGTAGAGCTTGTAGCGGAACAGGCTGATGCCCATCAGCTCGGCGGAGAAGTCCCGGTCGCGGATGGCAATGAAGGCCCGCCCCACCCGGGTGCGGAACAGGTTGCGGGCGGCAGTGACCACGATGATCACCACCGGCGCGGTGACGAAGTAGAAGCGGAACTCGTTGTTCAGGGAAAAGCCCAGGATGCTGGGCGGGGGCACGTTGATGCCCCGGATGCCGCCGGTGAGCCCGTCCCAGTTCTTGAACACATACTCGAAGATCACCTGGGCGGCCAGGGTGGCGATGCACAGATAGAGCCCCTTCATGCGCATGGAGGGCGCGCCCACGATCACCCCGAAGAAGGCGGCCGAGAGCCCGGCCAGGGGCAGGCAGAGCAAAAAGGGCAGCCCCAAGCGGGTTATCAAGAGGGCGGCGGTGTAGGCCCCGATGCCCACGAAGGCGGCGTGGCCCAGGGAGATCTGGCCGGCGGCGCCGGTGAGGATGTTCAGCCCCACCGCGGCCACGATGGCGATGCCGGTGAGGTTGGCCATGTAGAGCAGATAGTCCCCGGCCAGGAAGGGGAACACGGCCAGGCCCACGAACAGGGCCCCCAGCCAGAAGCGCACCGTGCCGCTGCGGAAAACCGCCTCGTCGGCCGCGTAGGAAACCTTGTAATCACCGATGCGCATGCCCGCGTCCCGACCGAGCTAGAGCCGCTCGATCTCTTGCTTGCCGAACAGGCCGTAGGGCTTGATCAGAAGAATCAGCACCAGCACCACGAAGGGGGCCAGCTCCTTGACGTCCCCGCGCACGTAGTCGTGCAGATAGCCGCCGGCCAGGTTCTCCACGATGCCCACGATGAAGCCGCCCACCACCGCCCCGGCGATGGAGTCCAGGCCGCCCAGGATCACCACCGGGAAGATGGTCAGGCCCAGGTGCCCCAGGTTGGGCTGGATGCCGCCGATGTTGCCGATGATCAGGCCGCCCAGGGCCGCGGCGATGGCCCCCATGGCCCAGGCCACGGTGAACATGCTGCGCACGTTGATGCCCATGGAGAAGGCGGCCATCTGGTCGTCGGCGGTGGCCCGCATGGCCACGCCCACTTTGGCGTACTTGAACAGCAGGGCGAACGCCGCCACCGCGGCCATGGCGATGATAAAGCCCCAGAAGAAGTTGGAGCGTATCACCACCTCGCCGATGATCACCGGCGCCCGCGGGAACAGGGGCGGGAAGCTCTTGAAGTCCGAGGTCCAGATCAGCTCGGCCAGGCCCAGCAGGATGGAGCTGAGGCCGATGGTGACCATGATGATGCTGATGGTGGGCTGGCCCAGCATGTGCCGCAGGATGGCCCGCTCCACCACCAGGCCCAGCAGGGCCGAGCAGGCCATCACCAGAATGAAGGCGGGCACCGCCGGCAGGCCCAAGAGCACCATGAAGGTGTAGAAGAAGTAGGCCCCGATCATCATGAACTCGCCGGTGGCGAAGTTGATGATGCTGGTGGCCTTGTAGATCAAGACGAAGCCCAGGGCGATGAGGGCGTAGACCCCGCCCACGGCGACGCCGTTGGCCACCAGCTCCAGGAAGAAGCTCATGCCCCGGCCCTCTTCTGGCCCAGGTAGGCTTTGATGACCTCGGGGTGGGCCTGCACCTGATCGGGGGCGCCCTCGGCGATCTTCTGGCCGAAGTTGACCACCACCACGTAGTCGCTGATGTCCATGATCACGTTCATGTCGTGCTCGATGAGCACCACGGTCAGGCCCCGCTCCTCCTTGATGTCCAGGATGAAGCGGGCCATGTCCTCGGTCTCCTCGGCGTTCATGCCCGCCACCGGCTCGTCCATCAGGAGCACCCTGGGCCGCATGGCCAGGGCCCGGGCCAGCTCCACCCGCTTCTGCAGGCCGTAGGCCAGGGCCGCCACCGGCAGCTTGCGGATGGACTCGATCTCCAGGAAGTCTATGATCTCCTCCTCCACCTCCTGGCGCAGGGCCATCTCCTCGCGCTGGGCCGGGCCCCAGTACATGAGGCCGCCGAGCAGGCCGGTGCGCAGGTGGGCGTGGGCCCCCAGCTTGATGTTGTCCAGCACGGTCATGCCCCGGTACAGGGCGATGTTCTGGAAGGTGCGCGCCAGGCCCAGAGCCGCCCGGCGGTCCGGGGACAGGCGGGTGATGTCCCGGCCCTCGAAGAGGATGCGGCCGTGCTGGGGCCGGTAGAACCCGCCGATGCAGTTGAGAATGGAGGTCTTGCCCGCGCCGTTGGGGCCGATGATGGCCAATATCTGGCCCTGGGCCGCCTCCAGGCTCACCTCGGAGAGCACCCTCAGGCCCCCAAAGGACAGGGACAGGTCTTCCACGGCAAGTAGGCTCATCTCACCTCAGGTCCGCCCGGCTGGCAGGAGGCCAGGGGCCCGGGGCGGCTGTTTCTGTTAGGCCTCCCCAGTTGGGCCGCCTGGGGCCCCCTCCCGGGGTATGGCGCAAGGGCATCGGCATGCACAGGTCAACAGGCGCAGGGTTTATCCGCTCAAGGCCGCGTGGGTCAGGGGGAATTGGCCCTGGGCCCGGCCTGACCAGCAATCCGCCTGGCGGCGGCGCTCCTAAGCCGGGAGGGGCCGCCCGCCTGCGCTCAAGGACTCCGGCGGCCGCTGCCGGGCCCCGGGGAACCCTTGCTCTAAGGCACTAAAAATCCGCTAGTTATGGCACTCAGTCCCGACGTCGAATGTCATTTATAGAATAATGGCGCCCCCAGAGTCAATCCCTTGCCAGGCCCCGGCCAAGTCCGGATTCAGGTCAGGGGGGGCCCGCCCCTTTGCCAAGCCGGGCCGCTGGTGGTACCAATAGGGCATCTGCCCGCCTTGCCAGCGAGGAGCGCCTCTTGCCCCGTCCGCGCGTGTACCATCCCCTGCTCTGGGCCTGCTTCCCGGTCCTGTTCTATTTCTCCCAGAACGTGGCCTACCTCTCTCTGGGCCAGCTCCTGCTGCCCCTGGCCCTGGCCCTGGGCGGGTCCTTGCTGCTGATGCTGGCGGTGGGGCTGGCTTTCCGCCACCGGCCCAAGGCCTACCTGATCCTGTCCCTGGGCATCGTGTTGTTCTTCGCCCTGGGCCCGGTCCTGGAGGGCGTCAAGGCCCTCTGGGGCGAGGACGCGGTGGGCGGGCTGGACTCGGCCCAGCTTCTGCGCTGGTGGCTGGCCGCCTTCATCGCCGGGGGCCTGCCCCTGGCCTTGCTCCGGCGCGACCTGACCCCGGTCAACCGCTTCCTGAACGTAGTGGGGGCCATCCTGGTGCTGCTGCAGGTGGGCGGCATCGCCTACCAGGAGCTGGCCGCGCCCTCCCTGGCCCCGCCGGCCGCGCCGCAGACGGCCCCCAGGGCCCCGGCCGCGGCCCAGGCCTCCTTGCCCCACATCTACTACATCGTTTTGGACGGCATGGGCCGCGCGGACATTCTGCGCGACATCTACGGCCTGGACGGCCAGGAATTCACCCGGGCCTTAGAGCAACGCGGCTTTTACGTGGCCGCGCAGGCCCGGGCCAACTACGCCCAGACCAACCTGGCCCTGGCCAGCTCCCTGAACTACACCTATCTGGACCAGGTGGCGGAACTGCCGGCCCCGCAGTCGGCCCGGCGGGCGCTGTTAGTCAAGATGATCAAGGACAACCGCCTGTTCCCGCAGCTCAGGGCCCACGGCTACCGCATCGTGGCCTTCCCCTCGGGCTGCCCGGAGACCGAGCTGCGCCAGGCGGACCAGTACTTCGGGGGCATCAGCGAGTTCCAGGACCTGCTCATCCGCAACAGCCTGCTGGAGCCGGTGCTGGACCTGCTGGGCATGCACGCGGCCCAGGCCGACCGCATGCGCCGCCGCATCCTGTGGGTGCTGGAGCGCCTGCCCGGCCCGGCCGCGGAGCCCCGGCCCGTCTTCGTCTTCGCCCACCTGCTCAGCCCCCACCCGCCCTTTTTGCTGGGGCCCCAGGGCCAGCCCCGGGTGGTGGGGGGCCAGGTGGGCTGGGCCGACGGCAGCTCGCGGGTGGCCGGCCAGGAGGGGCTGCGGCGGGAGTACGTGGCCGGCTACCGCGACCAGGTGCTCTACCTGCGGGCCCGCATCCTGCAGGTGATAGACCGCATCCTGGCCGCCAGCCCCCGGCCGGTGGCCATCCTGCTGCAGGGCGACCACGGGCCGGGCAGCACCCTGGACTGGGAGCACTTGGAGCGCAGCTTCCTGCCCGAGCGCCTGACCATCCTGAGCGCCTACCGCCTGCCCGGCTCGGGCGGCCCGGCCCTGTACCCCGGCATCTCGCCGGTGAACAGCTTCCGGGTGGTGCTGGACCGCTACCTGGGGGCCAAGCTGCCCCTGCTGCCCGACGAGAGCTTCATCTCGGCCCTGCCCACGCCCTTTAACCTGCTCAGGGTCACGGACCGCCTGGAGGCGGACTACGCCTCCTTCCGGCCCTTGGTGCGCTACGCGGGCTCCGGCCTGGACCGGCCCGGCCGGGCGGGTGCGGCCTGGAACGCGCCGGGCAACCTGCGGCTGCTGGGCTTCGGGGCGGAGATCGTCTTTGACCAGCCGCAGCAGGGACCCTGGCTGGAAATCTCCCTGGACGGCGACGACGCCTACCGTCTGGTCTTCTGGGGCCGGGGCCGGGAGCTGGCCGCCCTCGGCCTGCCCGCCGGGCCCAAGTCCGGCATGGTGCTGCGCCGGCTGGCCGTGCCCCCGGCCGCGGCGGGGTTCACGCGGCTGCGCGTCCTGCCCAGCCAGGGAGACCTGCGCTACGCCTTGGGGCATTTGCGCTTGCCCGCTCGCTGAGTATCGGGTTTAATTGGGTCGGCCCCCTTCGGGGCCGGGCATCTTAAAACAATCCAGAGTTTCGGCGGAATCGCAGGGGCTTGGGTATGTCAGCGCGCCGCAAATGCACATGGTCCGTCCTGGCCCTGGCCCTGGGCCTGATCTGGGCCCGCCCGGCCTGGGCCTACCTGGACCCGGGCGCGGGCAGCTACGCCCTGCAGATCATCATCGCCTCCCTGCTGGGTGGTGCCTTCTTCCTCAGGACCCAATGGCGCCGCCTCAAGTCCTTCTTCCAGCGCAAGAGGGATCAGGACGGCCATGGGGGCTAACCCCTCTGGGCCCCGCCGCCTGGGGGCCTCCTTCCGGGACCCGGCCGGCTTCGTTTTCGCCCGCGGCGGCACGGTCTACCGCCAGGTGAATCAGGCCGGGGCCGCGGACTACGACCTGCTGCTGTCCTCGGGCCTGTATCAGGAGTTGGCCCAGGCCGGCCTGCTCATACCCCATGAGGAGGCCCCCTTGGCGCTGGCCCTGGCGCCGGGGGCCTACAAGGTCATCCAGCCCCAGGCCGTCCCCTTTGTCTCCTATCCCTACGAGTGGTGCTTCGGGCAGCTCAAGGACGCGGCCCTGGCCACCCTGGAGGTGCAGCGACGGGCCCTGGCCCGCGGCCTGTGCCTCAAGGACGCCAGCGCCTTCAACCTCCAGTTCCTGGAGGGCCGGCCCCGATTCATAGACACCCTGTCCTTTGAACGCTATCAGGAGGGCCGGCCCTGGGTGGCCTACCAGCAGTTCTGCCGGCACTTCCTGGCCCCCCTGGCCCTGATGGCCCTCAGGGACTGGCGCCTGGGCCGCCTGTCCCGGCTGCACCTGGAGGGCCTGCCCCTGGACCTGGCCCAGGCCCTCCTGCCCCGGCGGGCCCTGCTCCGGCCGGGCCTGCTGATGCACATCGGGCTGCACGCCAAGAGCCAGGCCCGCTTCGGCGGCCGCAAGGTGGAAGTCAAGGACAAGGCCTTCTCCGGCCGGGCCATGCTGGGCCTAGTGGAGAGCCTGCGCGGGGCCGTGCGGGGGCTTTCCTGGCGGCCCCAGGGCACCCAGTGGGCCGCCTACTATGAGGACACCAACTACAGTGAGCGGGCGGCCCAGCACAAGGCCGAGCTGGTGCGCGATATGCTGGCTCAGGCCGCCCCGCAGACGGTCTGGGACCTGGGAGGCAACACCGGGCGCTACAGCCGGGTGGCGGCCGAGCAGGCCGGGCTGGTGGTCTCCTTTGACCTGGACATGGCCGCGGTGGAGCAGAACTACCGGCGCTGCCAACAAGACGGCGAGCGCCGCATCCTGCCCCTGGTGATGGACCTGAACAACCCCAGCCCGGCCCTGGGCTGGGACCTTGCCGAGCGCGACTCCCTGGCCGCCCGGGGCCCGGCCGACGCGGCCCTGGCCCTGGCCCTGGTGCACCACCTGGCCATCGGCAACAACCTGCCTTACGGCCGCATCGCAGAACTCCTGGCCCGCCTGGCCCGCTGGCTGGTGGTGGAGTACATCCCGCCCGATGACTCCCAGGCGCAGCGCCTGCTGGCCAACCGGGAGGCGGCGGGACTGCACGACCTGGGCCCGGAGGCCTTTGCGGCCGCCTTCGGCCGCTGTTTCCAGGTCGTGCAAACCAGGCCCCTGGCCGAGTCCGGCCGGTTGCTGTATCTGATGCGCTATTTGGGGGGTTCAAACCAGCAATAGAGCCGAATACTGCTGCGGGCGGCCCTTGGATCCCTACCCGCCGTAGTCGTACACCCCCCGGCCGGTCTTGCGGCCCAGGTGCCCGGCCTTGACCAGCTTGACCAGCAGGGAGGCCGGCCGGTACTTGTCCCCCAGCTCCCGGTAAAAGGTGTTCATGCAGGCCAGCAGTATGTCCAGGCCAAAGGCGTCGGCCGCGGCCAGGGGGCCCAGGGGCAGGCCCAGGCCCCGGGTGCAGCTGCGATCTATCTCCTGGGCCGTGGCCAGGCCCGTCTCCAGGGCGCAGAAGGCCTCGTTGACCATGGGCAGATACAGCCGGTTGATCACGAAGCCCGGCGAGTCGGCCACGGTGACCGTCTCCTTGCCGCACTGGCCCAGGAAATCCACCATCGTCTGGTGGGTGGCCTCCGAGGTGTCCAGGCCGCGCACCACCTCCACCAGCGGGGTCAGGGCGGCCGGGATCAGGAAGTGGGCGCCGATGCAGCGGTCCGGGCGGCCCGTGGCCGCGGCGATCTCGCTGATCCAGAGGGTGGAGGTGTTGCTGGCCAGGATGGCCTGGGGCCCACAGAGCCGGTCCAGCTCCTTAAAGAGCCTCTTTTTCACCTCTATCTCCTCGTACACCGCCTCGATGACCAGGTCGGCCTGGGCCACCGCGCCGGCCAGGTCCGTGTGCGTGCTGATGCGCCCCAGGGCGGCCTGCATAGTTTCTTGGTCGGCCTTGCCCTTTTTTATCTGGCCGGCCCCAAAGGCCTCTATGCTCCTCAGCCCCTGCGCCACGCGCTCCGGGGTCTGGTCGTGCAGGCAGGTGGCAAAACCGCCGCGCGCGCAGACGATGCCGATCTGGCTGCCCATGGTCCCCATGCCCACCACGGCCACGGTTTTTATCTCCATGCCTGAACCTCCCCTGCCTGGCCGGCCGCCCGGCCCTGTGTGCACTAATGAACTGACCTAACACGCGCAGGTGAAATGGCACAAATTACATCACGAATAACCTCTCAATATTTTCTATGACATTATAAGATGAAGTGAGGTCTTGTCGTTGCCCTCCCTGAAGCAGGTTTCACCTCTAGACATCTCTTTTAAAAATATCCCTGACATCATGAAAGCTCAGGACGCCCTTGGGGCAATTGGTCACGCAACGGCCACAACCCACACAGTCCACCACCTTCACCTCGCCTTTAGACTGCACCAGTTGCTGCACCGGAATGCCCATGTCACATTCCTGTTCGCACTTTTTGCAGGCCACGCACTTGTCCGGCTCAGCTTTGATCTTATAAAAACCGGCCTTGTTCAGCAGGCCGAAGGTGCCCCCATAGGGGCAGAGCCAGCGGCACCAGTTGCGGTTGCCGGTCAAGGGTATGAAGAGAAAAGAACCGAAGTATATTAAGCCCACCAGGCCCAAAAATCCCTCTATGATGGGCCTGACGATGGGCAGGGGCACAAAGACCAGGGCGAAGAGGGCGAAATAGACGCTGGTCAATACCCACTTGAGGTGCCTCAGCTTCCAGGCGGTCCGGGATTTGATGCTTTGTTTGCGGAAGGCCGCGCCCATGGTGTCCCTGGTCCCCACACAGGGACAATTCCAGCTGCACACCGCCCGGCGTCCGAACAGGAAGACCAGGGCCAGGGACACCAGGAAGGTGAGCGTCATGGGTATGTGCAGCGAGCGCCCCACGATAGCCCGGCCGCTGAAATATCCCCAGGCGGGCTCGGCCAGGGAAAAGACATAGGGCAACAGCCCCCAGAAGCCCACCACCATAGCCGTCAGCACGGCTATTCTCTTCCGGGTGTAGGGGTTCTTCTCCACCGCCACCCTGTAGACGCCGAAGATCCCGATGGCCATGTACTCGGAGTAGTGGCTCAGGAATACGCTGTCGGCCCAGTGAAGCCAGACCTCGTTCAACCAGCCCAGGACGGCGTAAACCAGGCCCAGGTAGCTGAGGACTTGGACCACTCTTGTCCTGATAGCTTTTGAGGACGGGTTGGCCATCTTAAGGTTCTTTGAGTTGGGTTCTGGCTCCGGGCCTTGGTTCCACCTTCGCGCCCGAACCTGAGCGGTCAAGGACACCGGCTTTCATCCTTGCGCGGGGTTTTGTTCCGCGGCCCATCTCAGCGTGGCCTGCTGGATCTGATCCCGCACGTTTCGGGTGCGGGCCAGCCTCTCTTCCCAGGAGCCCGCAAAGGTTGAAGGCTCCGGGAAGGGCCAATGCAAAATCTTGGCCCCTGGAAAATCGGGCAGGCAATGCCCGTGGAGGTCGCTGCAAACCGCAATGATGTAATCGTAGGTTCTGCCCATCTCGGCCAGCTCATACACGCCTTGGGCTTTATGAGCAGAAATGTCTAGGCCGATCTCCTTCATTGCCTCCACGGCCGCGGGCAAGACATCGCCCGGCTCGAAGCCGGCGCTCTCGGGCAGAAAACTCGTGCCGCCATGCCTTCGCAGGAAGTGCTCGGCCATCACGCTGCGGGCGCTGTTGTGGACGCAGACGAACAGGACCCTGATGGGAGGCCTGGCCTCCCGAAGGACGGGTATCTTTTCTCCCGCGGCGGCGCTGGCGTTCAGGTAGCGTTTTTTTATCCAACCGGGCAGCAAAGAGGCAAAGGCGAAAAAGACCGCGGCGGCGGCGAAATACAGCAAGGTCCTTTTTATGTCCCCTTGCCCGCTGACCAGCGCCCCCCCGGCCAGGCAATAGGCTACGGTCGCCGGCAGCATGCAAATAACGCTGACTATCACAAAGGTGCGCAAGGGTATCTTGGTGAGGCCATAGGCGTAATTCTGGAGGTTGAAAGGAAACAGCGGCACCAGGCGCGTGATCATGACCATGCGCCAGCCGTGGCGGGCCACGCCCTGGTCTATCTTTTGAAACTGGTTGTTTTGGGCCGCCCAGGACTCCACCAACGGCCGCAGTGCATAGCGGGCGGCCAGGAAGGCCATAGCCGCCCCCAGGTTGGCGCCAATGGTCACCCACAGCATCCCCCACCAGGCCCCGAATACGGCCGCCCCCAGCAGGGTGACGGGCAGGCCGGGCAAGAAGAACAGGCAGGCCACCACCCACAAGAGCACGTAGGCCAGCGGCGCCACCCAGCCCAAGTCCCGTACGGTTTGGGAAAGACCCTGCAAGTTTTCCAAATTCAAATGTTGGGACAAGCCGCTGGCCCGGAGGCCCACAAGCCCGCCTATCACCAGCGCGGCCAAGGCACCGATCCTCAACCAGGACCGTCTCCGCCGGGGAGTTTCTTGATTAGACACGGGGCCTCCTTCTTTATCCGATAACAGCGGGCCGCCTTGGTTTGGAGGCCGCCAGGATCAAGAAGGCCGCGCCCAGGGTGGTGACCGCCGACAACGCCCGCTCCCAGGTCGCCAGCCGGCGGGCCGCCCACCACCAGGGAGGATAATAGACCGCCCCCTGCAAGCTCTCCGCTTTAAGGCCTGCCTCCTGGGCCAGACCTTTGAGCTCTGCCGGGCCGTGGAAACGGGCCCGGCGCCACAAGCGGGATCCCAGCCAGCCCCGTACCCTTCGACTTGCCGCCCAAATGCTGTAGGGGCTCAGTTCTCCCAGGACCAAACGCCCGCCGGGCCTGAGCACCCTGGCCATCTCGGCCGTTGCTTTGCGGGCCTCGGAAGCTGATAGGAAGCAGAGCACGGTCACGGCCACCACCAGATCGCAACAAGCATCCTTGATGGGCAAATGCTGCGCACGGCCGCGCACCCACCAGGGCCCATCCAACCCTGAGGCGCCATGTGCGACCGCGGCGGCCAACATGGCCTGGTCCGGGTCCAGCCCCACCACCCTCGCCCCCATTCGGCTGGCCTGGCGCGCCAGAAGGCCGTCGCCGCAGCCCACGTCCAGGACAAGCCTTCGGCGGGGGTCGCCGATCGTTTCCCATAGCAGGCGGTGCTCAATTTCTTCGGTCAGCGCACCAAGATCCGAGGCCCGCCAGCGATCATAAGCCGAGGGGCCCACCTTCACCTCTGGTGCATTCATGTGAGGCCTCCGGTTTCCCGGTTCGGCGCGGCTAAGCGCTTTGCCGAGCCGCTATCAGCTCGCGCAGCCGCTCCTCCGTGATGGGACCTCCTTGGGCCACCACCTCATCGTCAATCATGACCGCCGGGGCAGGCGGCAAGCCGCTTTGGCGATAGACCTCGCTCTGGAATTCCTTGCGCGGCTTGGAGACCACTTCTACTTCCACGCCATCCATGCCGCCCAGCCTGGGCAGCATCTCCTCAAAAAGTCCTCAGGTCTTGCCTCTGGGCTCGTTAAGGAAAAAACGCAAGCGAAGCATCTCAGTTCTCCGTCATTCTCCGCCCGGCCCGGCCGCGCTCCACCGCGGACTAATCGCTCCGGCGGCGCTGGCCTCAGTCCTTGAAAAATTTGCCCAAGAAGCCCTTCTTCTGGGCTGCCTGGGGCTCGGGCAGGCCCAAATGCCGGCAGATGAACGCCTCCAATTCGCCCTCGCTCACGTCCTTGCCTTCCACCACGATCTCTTCGGCCACCATCACCGCCGGGGCGGTGGGCAGGTCCAGTTCGAAGTACTCGTCGGTCTGGTACTCGGCCCGGGGCTTGGAAATGACCTCGATCTCCACCGCGTACTTGTCGCCCAACCTGGGCATCATCTCCTGGAAGTGGATTCAGGGCTTTCCGTTGGGCTCGTTCAGGAAAAACCTGACCTTGAGCATGTCCATCTCCTTTCATCAGTTGACATCTCTTGGAAAGAGGCAGCAAAAGCCTTCTTGGAACCTTGCTAACCAGAGCGAGGGACGCGCTGATCGACTTTTCCAAGCCACATTTGCTTGCCTTAACGGTCTCACCGTTCCCCAGGCATAAACTTTTTTTACGCCGCCAGTCGTTCCGGCGACTTAAAACTGAGGGCTTTTTGCGGGCAGCTTTCCACACAGTAGGCGCACTTCAGACAATCGCCATGCTTCACCTGGCCTTCTTCCCGGTAGGCCCCAGGATTGATCTGCATCCGGCATACCTTTTCGCAGATTCCGCATTTGATGCAGCCTTTGTCGATAGTGAGAGGCTTTTTGCCCTGTCCCAGCCAGTTGGCCATCGTGCCCATAGGGCAAAACATGCACCAAATGCGGGGGTGATAAATCACACCCAGTACGAGTCCGATGACGGTGGTCAGGGTGAGGACCAGCACAAATGGTTTGCCCATCAGGTATAAATCGCCCCATACCGGGACTATGTTTATGGTCAACATGGCCATCAGGATACATAGCCAAAGCAAACGGAAGGGGACGCTTCGATAAAATCCGGGGACCACGACATTACGGCTGAACCGGACCAGAAACAAATCCCAGAAACTTCCGCGGGGACACATCCAGTCACACCAGTGCCTTCCTTTGACCATCCCGATACCCATGGCCATGACCATGCAGAAAACCATGAAATATCCAAGAGGCGGGAAAAACCAGCCTCCCAACAGCAACAACACCATGATTATGCCGAGCGGCATTTGCCAGCGACGGCCTCGTTCCACAACTGTTGAATGGCCCATTATTCAAGGCTCCCTTTTATTTCCGGAAATTACCCAGCCCGTCTAACCGCTGGACCCCGGAACCATCCAAACACTGGAAAGCTTGGCCACCTAGGCTTTTGCTCCTATTTCTTGGGTCCGGGGCGCTTCTCGACGTTTTCGGGTGTCTCCAACGCCCGCTTCATCCTGGCCAGGAATTGATCCGGCGGCAGGAAATCCACCAGGCGCAGGTCCCTCTGCTCCCGCCCTTGTGCATCCAGCAGGACCACGGTGGGTACGCCTTGCACGCCATATTTCTGCAATAGCCCGGGGTGCAGGGCGTCGTCCCGCCCAGTGAGGTCCACCTTGATCATCACAAAAGACTTATCCGCCAGGCCCACCACCTGCTTGTCGTGAAAGGTGATGTCCTCCAGCTCCCGGCAGGGCGCGCACCAGTCGGCATAGAAGTCGATTATCACCGGCTTTCCCTGCTGCCGGGCCTGGGACAGCAACTGGTCGGAATGGGGCTGCCAGGCCACCCCGGTCCCCAGGATCAGCCAGCTCCCGGCCAGGTAGGTGGCCAACCCCACGCCCGCCACCGCCGCCGCGGCCCGCATCCATTCGAAGCCCGCCGCCTTTGGCTGGCTGCGCCCCAGCCAACCCAGGTGAACGGCGCCGGCCAGGGCGACGCCGGCCAGCAGCAGGTAGCGGCCGCCGTGGGGCAGGAGGGGGCCCAGGAAATAGGCGGCCATGCCCAGCAGCACCCAGCCCATGAGCTTGCGCACCCAGAGCATCCACTCGCCCGAACGGGGCAGGCTCTCTAGGCGGTCGGAGAACAGGGCCAGCACAAACAGGGGCAGACCCAGGCCCAGGCTCAGGGTGAAGAATACGATGAAGCCCAGCCAGGGGCTGCCCAGGCTGGCCACCCAGGTCAACAGCCCTAGGATGAAAGGCCCTATGCAGGGCGCGGCCACCACCCCCAGGGTGAGGCCCATGAAGAGGCTGCCAAAGTACCCCGCGTGGCTCTGGGAGGCGGCCCTGGTCAGGAAGGCGGGCAGGCGCAGTTCCCACAGGCCGAACATGCTCAGGGCAAAACCCGCGAGCACCGCGGCCACGGCCAACAGGACCCACGGGCTCTGCAGGGCAGCCCCCATCAGGCCTCCGGTGAGGGCGGCGGTCACTCCCAGGGCGGAGTTTATAATCACCAGACCGCCCAGGTAGAGCAGCCCGTGCCCTAGGACGCGCCCTTTTCGCTGGCCGCTGCGGCCGCCGAAATAGGACACGGTGATGGGGATGAGGGGATAAACGCAGGGAGTCAGGTTCAGGGCCAGCCCGCCCAGAAACACCGCCAGGAGGGTCCCCAGCATGGCCCAACCATACAAGGGCCCGGCCGTGACGGGCGGCTGGCCGGACAGGCCCGCCTGCAGGGGGGAGACGGCAGTGGGCAGGCCCTTGGCCTTCCACTCGGGATAGCCCAGGGGGTCACGGTACACCTTTTTGTAGCCAAGCTGGACGGCCACCCTGGCCGCCGAGTCGCTACGGACTCAGGCCAGGCCCGCTCAGTAGAAAACCAACAGGCGATTCTTGTCCGGCCCCAGGAAGCGGGCCAGGTCTCCTTTGTTGCGCCAGCGGGACCACCAAGTGGGCTCTAGGGGGAAGTTCAGGGCGCCGGTGATGTGTCCCGCGCGATACTCCCAGTCCTGCCGGGTGTCCACCAGGAGCATCCCCGCGGGGTTTTGCCGATACGCCTGGGCCAGCTCGCCGGTGGTGAGCAGGCGGTAGCCTCCTTGTTGGGCCTCGGCCTTCACATCCTCCCAAGTGGCTTCCTTGGGCGTGACCACCCGGTTGGTGATCCAGAGAGACCCGATGACCAGGGCCACCGCCGCACAGGCCAGGACAATTTTTTTTAAGCTTGACATGACCCTCTCCCGCGCCCTGGTTTAACCAGAAGGCGACAGCGAACGTAACCGGGCCTGGTTACCGGCCGGCCTGCCTTGCCAGCCCAGCTTAATAATATATTAACATATATTTATATGTAATGCATAACTTAACGCCTCGCCTGCATTTTTTTAGGCTGCGCCTAGAGCTTTTGCTCTTTTTTCAGCTTGGCAATCAGAAATTGGGCGCCCGAGCGGGACAAGCCCAGATCTTCGGCCAAGGCCATGGGATCGGCCACGCCGGCTTTTTTAATGGCCCTCAGCGCCTCATGCTCGAGTTCTTCCATCCAGTCTTCAAACAGCATCAATACTTCGGGGGAGACAACGGCCTTTATCTGCTCGGACTGAGCCACCTTGGCCATCATGTTCTTGCACATGTCCGTGGGGTCGACACCTTCGCCCAGGCATTCAGCCAGTCAGAGATGGACCAAGCTGGACACCTTGTCGTACCCCGCCTCCCCGGTCAGACCCAGTAGGATTTCCCTGCGAACCTCTGTGTCCAAGTGGGCAAGGGTTTGGGCGAGGGCCTCTTTCAGTGTCAACGCCGCCTGGTGTGGATCTTCTTGAGAAAAAGCCTTTAGTAGTTCATCAGTACGCATTGTCTGCAGCTCTCTGCTCTGCTATTAAATCTGCCAAGGATTTTAACACGTCAATTATTTGCGGCCCAGCCGGTTCATAAAAAATAAAGGGGCCTTCTCTTCGCACCTGAACCAGCCCGCCGATTTTCAGCCCCTTGAGGTGATGGGAAACCAAAGGCTGAGACAACTCCACTGCTTCCACAATCTGACCCACTGATTTTCTGCTGCCGGCCAATACCAGGAGAATCCTCAGCCGGTTTTCGTCCGCCAGCCCCTTGATGGCTCTCGTCAAATGCGGAATTAAGGCATGTAAGCGGCTCAGTTGTTCAGTCACTACATTTTGATTAGACGCCGTTTTCATTAGCTTGTACCTAATCGTACCAGATTATGCCCGAAAATATCAGACCTTTCCAGTGACTTCAAGCAGCAGCCCTGAACACGCCAACCCATCGGCGACAACGGGCAAGCTGGGTGGCATTGCCACGGCAGCAGACGGCAGGCCAGTCTCAAGCCACCGCTCTCCCTATGAATATATAGCCTGGGCAACCATCTCTCCGCTGAGACCCAGCTCACCCGCCAACTGCCGTCATGGGCCGGCCTCTTTCATTTCCCTGCCCGCAGGCCGGGGGACCGACGGCTGCTTTGGTCGCCACCACCCTCTGGATTTGCGCCAGCAGCATCTCGTCATCCGCATCTGACCGTAAAAGCTTCTTTATGTCCACCTCCCCCCGGGCGAAAAGACAGTTCAACAGCTTTCCATCGGCGGTCAGGCGCAAACGGTCGCAGCGGTCGCAGAAGTGCTGGGAAACTGGGCTGATAAGCCCAACTTCCCCTCCCCAGCCCGTCAGATGGAACCGTCTGGCCGGTCCATCGCCCGGCTCGTGGGGGAGTTCCTGAAGCGTTCCCATTTGGTGCAGCCGAGCCATGATTTCGGAACCGGGGTAGAAGAGTTCGCGCCGCCAACCGTTGCGCCCGATGGGCATGAACTCGATAAAACGCACCTGCAGGGGCCGGGACCAAGCCAACCGGGCCAGAGACTGTATCTCGTTGTCGTTGACGCCGCGCATGACCACGACATTGATCTTCACCGGCGCAAAACCCGCGGCCAGGGCCTTTTCTATCCCGTCCAGCACCCTGCTGAGCCGGCCTCCGCCAGTGATGGTGTGGAACTTGTGCGGCTCAAGGGTGTCCAGGCTCACATTGACCCGACCGACCCCGGCCTGGAAAAGCTCCTCAGCCATACGGCTCAGCCGAAGGCCATTGGTGGTGAGCCTAAGGTCCGGGACCTGGGCCCGCTTTAGTTCACGGACCAGTTCCACTATCCCCCCTCTTACCAGAGGTTCTCCACCCGTTAGCCGGACTTTTATGATCTTTAGCCGCAGAAAAATGCGGACCAGACGCAAGATTTCCTCGAAGGTGAGGATATCCTCGCGCGGCTTGGCCTTGAAGCCGGCCTCTGGGAGGCAGTAGAAACAGCGCAGGTTGCAGCGGTCCGTGACCGACAGGCGCAGGGTTTTTACGACCCGCCCATGATTATCCGCCAGCCCCGGACAGGGAGTGGGATGCTGTAAAGGGTCAGAGGTGTTCTGGAGCGCCCTGTCAGTGGCTGGCGGACCGGGCGCGAGCCGCTGGCAGGCTATCTTGGATGACCGGCTCATGGGGTTGCCTGCTAGCAGGAGCAGTCTTCTTCCGCCGAAATGCTTATCTGGGACGATGATTTTTGGCCATTGTCGTCTTCCACCTCCACCACTACGCCGTAGACCCCCTGGGTGAAGGTGTGCTGCACGCTTCTGCCCTCAGCGCTTTCGCCGTCGCCGAATCTCCACTTGATTGTTTTAACCTTGCCGCTTCCTCCGCTCACTATGGCCTTGAAGTTGACCTTGTAAGGCGCCTCTCCCCGTCTGTTGCGGACGCCGCCGATCTTCACCTTGAGGGGGCCGCCCGCCCCGCCGGTTGCTTCAACGAGCAGGCTGCCGCCCAGCCCATGGGAGACCTTCTGTAAGGCGCCCAGGACCCTTTTATCCATGGCCACGGGAGCCCCGGGCTTGTCGGTCACTTTCACTTTGGCCTGCTGCCCCTCGCCCACCAACGTTTTGTTGATGTCCTTGATAATAGTCACCTCTCCGATGAGAGCCCAGGCGGTAAGCGTCATATTTGCCGGGTCGTATTTCAGGGCGAATTCCGCGCCCTGGGTTCTTATAATCACGCTTTCGGCAACGACTTCAAACTGACTGAAGATATTTTCGGGCACCTGGGCTTTAATAAAAACCCTGCCTCTCTTCAGAGAAACAAAGCTCTTCTCCAATTTTTTGTCGTTCTCAAACGCCACGCCGCGGATGATAAGCTGGGTATCCGGATACATTTTTACCATGCTGCCATTGGACCATTTCAGGACCGCCGCGGACTTGCCTTGGCAGGAAATATTGTCATCCCGATTCAGAATATCGCCTTCTTTTAAGGCCTTTCCGTTTCTGAGTACATTTCCATCTACCTGAATCGCTCTGATGGTCGAGGCTTCTATAGCTAGGCTCACGCCGCTCACCACAAAAATCCCTATAAACATCAGTATGGCGCCTGCCAAGTATCGTGCATGGGTTGCCATTTTTCCAGCGCTCCTTCGTTCTGAAACCATTGTCATTCAACTCCCCCGGAGCAATCTACCAGACCTCAGCCGCCGGGTGAAGACGCCTCAATGGTTACGCTTGCCGTATATGTGTTTCCCTTAGCGTCCACAACTTCCAAAATTACATTAAATTTACCATAATCGTAGTCATGAGGAGCAGGGGTTCTCTGCGTTTCCTCTTTCCCGTCCCCGAACAACCATTTAAACTTTAAAGGCTCTATTAAATTTGCTATTTTAGGCTCGAAATGGACAGTAAACGGGCCGATGCCAGACTTTGGCTTTGCAATAACTTCAACCCTACTAGCCTGCGTTTTCGCCGTTTGAGGTTCCGCATAACTAATGTCATGATCCAAACCACCAATGTAACTTGACTGGCTGATCAAAAGCAGAAATAAGGCCGCTAACAGAGCCTTAAAAGGCAAGCTCAGCCCCGATTACAATCTTGGAAGCAGGGTTGGCGGACTGCCCATCGGATCGCGCATACACATCGCCAGGAATGAAATAGCCGAACTCGATAAAACCACGTAATCTTTTTTGAATTGGAAAATCGAAGTTCAGATCAATCTCCCAACCAATATCATTAGTTTTTTCAGTTGTGACCGTTTGACCCGCGCTCCAGTCGCGAACCGGCCCGTGTCCTTTAAAAACACTCTCGGTCGTCCAAAGTCGTAATATGGATAAAGTGGCCTTAAGATCGGGAATAGGCTCGAAGCTGGCGATACCCCGCAGCAGAGTGACGTTGGATATGTTGCTGTCCCACAAGAAATAACCCGCCCTTAAATCCTCACTAAAGATGTCACCATATTTTCTACGTTCTTTACACAACCACAGGCCATTAAATTCTTTCATGGTTCCTTGGGTCGTGGAATCCTCCGCTTCGTTCCCCGAGCCGCGAGCGAATTCCAGCCCTAGCTGAAAATTACGAAATCGGCCGAATTTCTTCAGATTGTAATCGCCTCTAAGTAGAATGGCGTGCGCGTCCAAGTCCCGATCTTGACTATAGGTGCCCCCTAAATAAATCAGGTCGGCCTCATAAGAGAAATCACCACGTTTACCCGACAGCGCAACGCCTATCCACATGGGTTCAAAGTGTCCGTCACGCGGCAGCGTCAGAGTGTTAAAGTCCTTGTCCAGGTTTAGGTCAGGATCCCCGAAATGCCCTTTATCAAATACCTTGAGGACATAAAGGCCTATGTCTATAAACTTGGCTGGTTTGATTTTAAAATCCAGGTACCAGGCGTCAAGCTTATTATCGACTCCGAAAACAGCCCTTCGATCGCCGGCCGGAGGGCCACCTGAATCAATGAACGCCTTATAATCCTTGAATCCGCCTGACACCGCAATGTAGGAAAGGGAACCCGTAACCCTCCCGACCGCCGTATTTCCAAAAGGATAAATTAATCTTAATGCGTCACTGGGACCTTCTAAGACCATGCCTTTATTCGGGTCTGTTATGTTCTGGCGGCCTGCCTTAAAAACAAAAGCGCCTGTATATTGGCCATATAATTCTCGCACCCAAGCCGCTTCAGTCGTGAAAAATTCACCCCACCGGTCAAGAGTGCCTTGGCTGTCTTCCTTCCAATCGAATACAAAATTGCCCTTGTCCAGCATGAAAACCGCGGAAAGGGCGCCATAGGTGGCTTCAATTTTAAGTTGGAATCTCTGATCAAAATAAGTTGTGTCGTCGTAGGTCCAGAATTGTTTAGGGTTATTTAAATTTATATTATCCTTTACGTTCAGGCGCAGCTTATATTTCCCCGAGAAATCAAACTTGACCTTGCTGGTTTCCTCTTCTTCCTTCTTGGTGATTTTAGCTTCTAGTTTCTTCCGCCAGGTTTCCAACTCCGAAACACGCCGCCGGGCATCTTCGTCTCTACCCCCGGCGCTCTTCTTAATAGACGGCTCGTCCCAATCGCCCGCTTCGGAAGCTGGTTCGGCGGTTCCCTTTAAAGTTTTAGCCGGCCCGTTTGCCGGTTCTTTTTCCGGCGCGGAAACGGTGCCGGCAGGTGCCTTCTCTTTCAGCAGCTTGACGACTATCGCCTCGAGATCCGAGACCCTTTTTTCAAGTTGTTTAATATATTTTTGGGTTTGCTCGTCCTTTGATTTGGCAGGCGCGGCAGACTCGGCGCGGGCTCCCAATGGCAGGAGCGCCAAACCTACAAAAAACAGGATTACGCCTGTTATCCGGACGAACATGGGGTGTCTCTCACTTGGGCGCAGGATAGACCTTGGGCAACGTTTCTTCGATAGGTCCGTAAAAAACCTTCACTACGTCTTTTTTCCCGTCTTCCTTGATCAGGGCCTTAACCGGGCGGTCGTAGCCATGACACTCCACGCAGACGAGGCGCTTTAAAAGGGGCTTGAAGGTGTAGGGGCTATCCGGACGGACCCCTTCCAGGAGAAACGGTTTTCCAACCACGTCCGTCCTTACGATAAGTTTCTTAAGATTCTCGTAATTCCTCATGTATTCTTCGTCAGCGACAACCGGCCCCCCCTGGCTGGCGTATATCTTTAATCCTGCAAGGCGGGAAGGCGGCGCTACTGCTGCGCGCAGAGCCATGGTCGAGGCAGGCTTTACACTTTTCGCCCAGTCCTCATGGCAGGTGGTGCAGCTTATGTTTCTCAGCTTCTTGTACTTCAAGCCCTCGGCATAATCCGCGGTAGGAGCGGCCGTAATGACATCCGACAAGACGCTGCGGTTTAACCATTCCAGGTCTTCAGCTACTTTGGTTTTATTGTAGTTGGCCAACAGGGTATTAGTGGTCTTGCTGTATTTCGTGCTGCTTTCCATTTTGGCATATAATTTCACATCGCCGAGAAGCTTATTGAGCTCGCTAACCACGATAGCCTTGTCATCATCGCTTAGCAGATTAGGCATCAAGCTCTTTACAAACAACTTGATCTCATGACGCACGGGCAGCTTGTCTATCTTGTCTCGCAGGGATCGCATAAAAACGGGCCAGTTTTTTATCATCCGCACGGAAAAGCCCACGGAGGGAATACTTTTATACATCCCCAGATGAATGTCATGGGGGTCTGGATACTTCTTGCCATCCGATGTTTCAACGGCGCCTACCGTTGAGCAGGTAAAAGTAAGCGCCAACACCAATAGGAGACCAATCCAGCGCCGGCCCTTCATTGCTGTTTCCTTCCCTCGGCATATTCGGCAGTAAGCTTTGCCATGTATTGCTTCTCGCTGCTTAAAAAATCACTCACTAAATTGGCGACCGCACCGTAAAATCCTTTTTCGCTTTCCCGGAAAATGTCCTCACAGCATTGAAACGCCCACTGCAAAAGGTGCTGGTTCAGAAACTCATTCTGTAACCGATGGCACTCGCGCAGCCCATCCGCCTCGTCCTTTGCGGCCAGTTCCTTTTCGATTCCACACAGGAATTCCATAAACTGCAGCTCGATTCCCAAGTGGTCCGGCATTTCAATGCATTCTTCAGTAATTTCTGCTCCGGCTAGCTGGTAAAATCTGGCCACATCCATCGTGTCGCGTCCCCCCAGCCGCTTCTTCTTGTCCTTGTACACGGCCTCATGAGGAATGACGCCGCTGGGCAGCACAAAAAAGGATGCATGTTCCGCGGTCAGATCTTCAATTAGCTCCGGGTCTTCAGCGGCCCTATCGACATAGCCCTTTAGTCGGGAAAGCCAAAACTCCTCTTGGTTGGCGTCAAACATCTTCAAGATGCTACCGTCCCTAATCATTGCGGCCAGCGATTCCGAAGGAGGCTGGAGGCAGATACTGGCCAGAAAGCCGTACATTTTGCTGCGTTTTTCGGCCAGTACATGATCCTTCATCATTTCTCGCACCTGCGTTTCAACCCAGTTTGGCCAGCATGGACTGCTGCTTTCGCACCCTATCCAGGCAGAGGGGACAAAACTCCATGTCATCCCCTCCCAGGTAACGGCCCCGGCAAACGGGACAGGTTTTCTGGGGGGCCTGCAACAGAGTCTTCTCGCGGTCGCCTAACAACGAATTCAGCGTCGCCTCGGCCTTAAAGTCCAGGGCCTCTTGATTACAGACTTGGCGGCACACCCGGCAATTGACGCATTGGGCGGGCCTGAACGTTAGACAAAAGCTCTCCTCCCGCTCAATCAGGCTGATGGCCATGGTCGGGCAAAGGAGCACGCAGGTGCCGCAAGCGGAGCATTTGCGGCTTACCACTATGTCCGCCAGCAAGGCATTTTGAGCAGGGACCGCCATTGTCCGCGCCGGTGAAAAGCCCTTGAGCGATTCCAGCAAGGCCGAGCGCTTGCGGTTCTCCGGCCGCTCCGCCAGGATTTTCCGGAAGTCCGCCGGTGGCTGGGCCTGCTTGGCTTCAGGGGTCGGGATGGCCAGGGACGCCAGCCCCAGGGCCCCCTTGCCCAACGCCCCGACGAATCCGCGCCGAGACACGTCTGGCGGAGCGGATTGCTTGGCGGCCCGCAGGGCGACCCTTCTCTCCCGGAGCTGGCCGCCGGCCAGGCCCACCATTTCATAAAGACCACGCGCCCGCTGAAGGACCAGGTCTAGGGAGGTGACCGCTTTGGTCAGCGAGCACTTTTCACAGGCGGGCCGCCGAATCTCCACGGCAGAGGCCCCCAAGCCCATCGGCTCGACGAGCAGCGCCTCGGTCAAGCGTCCCAGGCAGGGAAGAACCAGCTCAGCGGTGGTGTCCGCCCGCCTACAGGAGATGGCATAGGGTTGCTCCGGCCTGGGGTCATCCGAATCCCTCATCTCCTCGATGATCGCCAGATCCGCCCGGGCCGGCAGATCAAACGCGGCCGTGGGGCAGATCGCGTAACAGGCTCCACAGCCAACACACTGCTCAGATATGACCGGGCCCTCATTGGAAAGGCGCACGGCTTGTTTGGGGCACACCTCTTCGCACAAGGCGCAGTCGGACTTGGTGGTTCGAAAACGCGAACACAACGAGCCCGCGACTTGCGGACGAACGCTGGAGTGGCTGGCCTCTTTGGTCATGTCCGGATCACCTATTTGGTGTACACCACCGAAGGTACGGTGCTGCTGGCCCCGCCCAGGAAGACCCTTTTGGACCTCTGCTCCCTGATCAGGTTGACCAAGTCGTTCATCTCCCCGAAGAAACGGGTCTTGGCCACGCAGGTCTCCACGCAGGCCGGCAGCAGGCCCTTGGTGACCCTGTGGACGCACAGGGTGCACTTCTCCATGACCTTGGCCTCTGCGTTGAATGTGGGCACGCCGTAGGGGCAGGCCCAGGCGCAGTACCGGCATCCGATGCAGCGGTCCTTGTTGATCAGCACTATGCCGTCTTCCTGGCGCTTGGTGATGGCGCCCACTGGGCAGGCGGCCATGCAGGCGGGCTTGCCGCAGTGCATGCAGGGCATGGCCACGAAATAGACCTGGAGTTCGGGCCTCTGCTTGGGGTTGTCGAACAGCCCCTCCTCCACCTCGATCACGCGGTTGTAGTCCACACCCACGGGCGTGTTGTTTTCGGCCTTGCATCCCATGGTGCAGGCATGGCAGCCGATGCAATATTCCAGGTCCACCCAGAGGGTGTATTGCTTGGGACCCTTTTTCCGGAAGGCCCTGTCTATGACCTCTTGGGCTATGATCGGATCTCTTTCGGACATGGCTTCATCTTCCCCTTACTTATAGTTTTTCCACCCTGAGTGGGGTGCCGTAGCTCTGGGTCCCCCCACCCACGGGGTCAATCATCACCACGTTTTTCAGCACCGGATCGGCCATGTACAGAGGGTTCAGGGAGAATCCCGCCCCCACCCTTTCGTCCCAGGGCTGCTCCATGCCGTCCAGGTACCACTTTTTGCCGCCGGCGCCGAAGCGGCCGAAGGAGTTGCACACCGAGAAAAGCCCCGGCCGAATCCGGCTGGACACCCGCACCTGGAACTTGAACCACCCGTCCCCTATGGAGTTGTCGTAATACGGATCGTGCTCGCTGCTGGGGGACTTGACCTTCACCCAGTCCCCGGTGGTGATACCCAACTTCTGGGCATCGGCGGGGTTAACCTCGCCGTAGTTCTGCGGCTTGATGGAGGCCAGCCACAGGTTGTTCATGGTCCGGGACTGGGTGTGGAAGGCGTCTTTCCAGGTATGCAGCTGAAAGGGGTACATCTCCCAAATCTTGGGATCCAGGGGCTGCTCCTTGCAATCCACCAGCCCCCGGTACAAGGGCAGGCCGTCGAAGTTTCTGCCGGTCATGCTGTTCTTGTTGGCCGCCACCTTTTCCTGGTAGGCGAACAGGCCCCGCACCGGCCTGCCGCCGGGGAAGATGACGTAGGTGCCCGATGAGTACTCGTTTGTGTATTGCTTGGCCGGGTTTTGGAACTGGCCTCCCAGCTTCACCAGGTTGCCCTTGGGATCCAAGCCCTCCTTGAAATCCTTGTGCTTGTAATACTCGTTCCAGAAGTCCCAGGAGTTGTTGATGTGCACGCCGGGACCGCCGCCGTTCTTGCCGAAGCCGGGCAGGCCGCATTCCTTGGCGAGCATGATCAAGACGTCATCGGCCATTTTGGTGTTGGGGCGGATGGGCCGGTAATCGTGGGTGACGGGGTCAAAGGAGCCCACCACCGGCTGCCGCAGGCCCCAGACCCTGGTCTTCACCGGGGGATAGGTCTTAAAGCCGCCCAGGCGCTCCAGGTATTCCGTGTCGGGCAGGATGTAGTCGCAGAGCATGCTGGTCTCGCCCATGTAGGCATCGATGGAGAAGGTCAGGGGCATGGCCTTCAGGTCCAGCAGGGCCTTGCGTATCTCCGCGTTGTAGGGCGTGGTGTAATAAGGATTGTTGTAGTAGTTGAGGTAGGCCTTGATCCGGTAGGGGTAGCCCTTGCGCACCGAGGAGAAGAACTCCGGGGTCACGGTCCGGCGGGCCAGGGGGTACCAGGGCCGCGTGGCCACAGGCTTCTTGCCCTCGTACTTGGATTTGTGGCGGCAGACCGAGACGCCGGACGGCTTTCTCAGATTGCCCTTGACGCCGCCGCTGTAACTCTTGTGTCCGGGTATGAAGCCGCCCCGGCGGTCGATGTTGTCCATCAGCATGTTGATGATGCAGACCGCCTGCCCGTTCCAGTAGCCATTGGCCTGTTGCACCGGCCCCCGGAACATCTCGATCACCGGCTTTTTGGCCGCGGCGAATTCGCTGGCCACGCGGGAGATGGTGCCGGCGGGAATATCGCAGAGCGCCTCGCATTCCTTGATAGATTTCTCGTGCAGCCGCTCCTTGAGCATTCGGAACACCGTCTTGTAGGCCACCCCCTTGATGCTGATGCCAGCGTCAAGGTCGGCGCGGCCCTGAACCTCATGGAACCTCTTGGGGGTGCCGTCCACCAGCACCACGAAGTCGCTCTGCCCCAGCCCGGCCTGGCTTCCGGTCAAATACCTTTTGGGCGACTTGGTGCTGACCAGGTAGGTCATATCCGTCCAGTTGCGGTAGCCCAGCTTCTTGGCCGCGACCTCGTTAGGGATCGAGAGGTAGTCTTTCTTGTATTTCCTGTTGTCAACGATCCAGCGCATCATGCCCAACAGGAAGTAGGCGGCGGCGGTGGGCAGAATGGGGACCCACTCGCCCACGCCGTTATGGGTGGCCTTGGCTGCGGCGTTGGAATAGCGGGGGTCCACCACCACGTGCTTGAATTCCCTGGATAGGGGGCCCTTGCGCTTGCCGAACTTCTGGAGATAGCGGGCCCGGGTCTGCATGGGGTAGTCGGCCTGGGTGACGTTGGAACCGATGCTGATCAGGTAGGTGCAGTATTCATAGTCGGCATAGGCGCCGATCTCGTAGGGGGGCAGGTTGAGCACGTCCTCCACGACGTTGTAGAAGGTGCCCGCGCAGCGGCTGCAGTGGTTGAGCATATTGGGGACGCCGGCCGCCCCCACGGCGAACCTCGGGGTGAGGGGAGACTGCTCGTTGCGGCCGTGGGCCCACACGAACTGGTTTCTCTTGGGACCCCAGCCGCCGGGGGGCGCCTCATCCATGAATTTGGAGTCCGCCGGTCCGATGGGCTTGTCGTTGTTCAGGATGGACTTGAGCCCCTGGACGTAGCGTTTCTCCTCACCCTTGAGGCCCTTGAAGAGGTAGCCGCCGTAGCATATCTCCTTGATGGCCTGCTCCCAACTGATCCTCTGCCACTTGCCGGAACCACGGGGGCCTTTGCGCTTGAGCGGGTGCTGAAGGCGGAAGGGGCTGTAGAGTGCGTAGATGCCCGCCTGCCCTTTGGGGCATAGGGTGCCCACATCCTTGCCGGTCAGGCCACCGTCCAGATCCGACTCCTGGACCAGCTCACCCCTGGCCACATAATCATAGGTGTTGGGGTGGTAGGGATTGCCGTTGAGCTTGACCAGCTCGCCGCGCACCACCTTGGCCTGCAATCCGCAACCCCCGTGGCACATCAGGCATACGCTCCTGACCAGCTTGGCCTTCTCATCCACGGGGTCGGGCTGGGAGCCCGCCTTGCCTACCTGCTTTTTCCAATCGTCAGCCTTGGCCGGTTTAAAATTTGACAGGACGGTAACCGCTGCGGCCGCACCCGCAGATAGCTTTAAGAAGGTCCTTCTTTCCATGTTATCCTTCCCTCTCGACTATCTATTTGCGTTCTTTGCGGACTCCAATGTCAGCGCGATTGCTTTTCCGCCGACAACAGAGTCGCTGAATACACGGGTAGGGTGAATTTCACCATCAGGGTGTAAAGCAAGGCTCCAAACGCCCAAATTCCCACGGTTATCATGAACTCGGAAAGAGTGGGCCAATACTGGTATATCTCGCCCAGCGTATCGGGTATGAAGCCCGGGATCACAAAGCCGATCCCTTTTTCTATAAACACGCCTATTATCACCAAGGCCGCGCCGATATTCATGGTCAGCAATTTTTCGCGCGTTTTGGGCAACAGGAATAGAACAAAGGCTGTGCTATTGAACAGCAGAGCGATCCAAATCCAAGGCACTAGTTGATAGTTGCCGTGCAGGCCGAAGTAGAGATATTGCAAGGGGGCCTTGTGTATGCTGCCCGAATAAAACTCTTTGAATATTTCCGCGCCGAGTAAAAACAAGTTTATACCAATGGCATAGGCTATCAATTCCGCGACCTTGAACAGGGCGCGGTTTTCAATCTCAACCTTTGAATACTTGCGGATGAGTTGGAAAACGATCAGCATGATGGCTGGCCCCGAGCAGAAAGCAGAGGCCAGGAATCGCGGGGCCAGGATGGAGGCGTTCCAGAACGGCCGAGCCACGACGCCGCTGAAGACAAAGGCCGTTGAGGTATGGATGCTAACCGCCCAGGGGATGGACAGCAAGATCAGGGGCCACACCAAGGCCAGATTATATTCCTTGCCCTGGGACATCATGTACCAGGCATAACCGACTAAAACCAGGTTTATGATCAAATAACCATTCAGGAATAAGACGTTCCAAACCAACAGAGAGTTGGGGAAGTGCATCTTCCCGATCAAGGGAAGGATGTGCCACAGCCGGGAGGCGTGCCCCAAGTCAACGATAACGCTTAATATGGCTATGATCACCGCGACTATGGCCGCCATCTCACCGAACAGAACGATCTCTTTTAATGGCTTGAAATGATAAATGTAGGCCGGCACGACCAGCAGCACCGCCGCGGCGGCTACGCCTACAAAGAACACATAATTGGAGATGAAAAAGCCCCACGACACCTGATCGCGCATGGCGCTGCTGATATGTCCCACCCCAGTCTGACGGGCGTAGGCAACTATTCCCACGACGATCAAAACAATCAGGAACGCCATCCAGACGCCGAATAACTTTCCGTTCTTAATCATCTGTTCAAGCCCTTTGCTATAAACAAGAATGTCCTCTAAATGGAAAAGAAGTAGAAGAAGGTGGGACTCGTGTTGAGGTCTTCCTTTAATCTAAAGACCCTCTTATTCTGGATAGCCTTTCTAATTTCACTCTCCGGGTCCAAAAGGTTGCCGAATTTTCTGGCCCCTGCTGGACAGACTTCCACGCAAGCGGGATACCGTCCGACCCTGGTCCTCTGGACGCAAAAGGTGCACTTTTCCACCACGCCTTCATAGCGCGGCCTATTGCCTAGGTAGTGGGTATCGGTGTTTATTTCATCGGGGGATATGGTGGGTTTGGACCAATTGAAATGACGGGCGCCATAAGGACAGGCGGCCATGCAATATCTACAGCCAATGCACCAGTTGTAATCGACCACCACGATGCCGTCCGGCTCCTTCCAGGTGGCCTGCGTAGGGCATACTTTCACGCAGGGCGGGTCCTCGCATTGCTGGCACTGGACGGGCACGTAAAAGTAATCTTGTTCTGGAACCTTCTTGGGATCGTAGTAACGCTCTGCGCCCTCGAGATCTATCCACTTTTTGCCTTTTTTTAATTTTAAAACGCTTATCCATTGCACCTGGGGGTTTCGGGAAAGATTATTTTCCTCCACGCAACCGTAAACACACCTTCTGCATCCGATACAGCGCGACAGGTCAAGACCGTAACCGAATTTAACCCCGGGCAGTGGCTTCGTGGCGCTTATGCTAATTTTCTTCTTGTAATCCTTAAGGGCTTCCTCCTCCAGCCTTTTGATGACTCTCTTTATTTCCTCATCGCTCATCTCTTTGAAGTGCTTTTGGAAAAAAGCACTAAAGCTGAATGCCTCAGCGGATGACAGGGGAAGGAGCGCCCCCGCTATTCCCAAGGCAAGACCTTTTACGAAAGATCTCCGGCCAAATTCGAGATCCACAATGTTATGGCCCTTTTTATCCGCCACCTCTGCTTATCCTCACTTGATAGATGTTTGAATGTTCATTGGCCTAAAAGGCGGAGCTTCTGGAGCGATTGCCTTAAACGCTGGCTGGTGGGGGTTATGACAGCTTATGCAAAGGCGGTAGAGCTTATCACCCTTCCACATCCCGACCCTTTTCCCATGTATCCCCACCTTCCAGTCCCGATAAATTGTGCCGTGGCATTGTCCACAAAGACGATAGACTTGATCGAACTCGATCGCCTCTCCGCTGGCTAGTCTTAACTTGTCCAGGTTGGTGGGATTGTGGCAGTCCGTGCACCACATTTGCATGGTCGGAGGTTCCAGTAAGATGTCGGTATGAAATTTTACGAGCTTGCGTTTGGTGGTGTTGACCGGGAGGTTTTGATGGCACCGGGAACAGGGATAAATGTCTTTTGACAAGGCTGGGGGAGGGACCCGATATTCGTTGGTTTGCCCCAAGACCTGCTGCCCTTTAAAAAGGTTTAGCGCCAGGCCAGCGGCCACCACCAAAAGAACAACCACCAAAAGCCTGATTCGACCTCTGGCGGCCGCAACTTTTTCGGAATCGGTTCGGAAAGGACTCATTGGTTACCCTTGCCCAGTTTCTTGCGCGGCCCGGCCGAAACACCCATCACCCCGGATGCCCATATCCCCTGACTGGTTAACACGACTGGCCTGGCCGACTCAGTGCCCATGGTTGGGTGCATGCCCACGGCATCAAACTCGGTGCCAAACACCGTCTGCAACTATTACCTAGGTTAACGATGGGCTTACTATAGTTTGGGCTGGTTTTGGATGTCAAGTATAAATGTACATATGTTTATATAAAAATATGACCGCACGGCACTTCGCATTAAGTATCTGTAAACATTATTTTAATACAGTTTGTCCACCCTCGACCCTAAAGCCAAGGTCCGAGAGGAGCCACCCCAAAAAAGCCGGGAGTAAGCCCGACCCCGGATGGCCTGTCCTTTGGCTCTGCTCTAAGATTAAGGGGGACCATCGCGCAAGGCTCAGGCGAGGGTGGGCTGCCCTGGGGAGCTGGCGCGGCGCCGTGGCCCTGCGCCCTACCCGCTGGCGGGCAGGGCATGCGTAGCCTCGAGGCTGTGGAAGCGCCTTTTGAGGGGAGCAGATACCGGGCCGAGACACAGGCGGCGGATCAATCTTGGTAGCCCCCGTGATCCCTGACCGCCTTGGTCAGGGCGAAGACCTTGGCCGCCGGGGCCGTGGCCGGCAACCCGCAGCCGGTGCCCAGGACAAAGCCCCCGGGCGCCTTTTTGCCCTTGGCTATGGCCTCTCGCGCCAGCTCATAAATCGCCGGCAGGGAGCCTGTCTGTATAAAGGAAGGCTCCAGGTTGCCGTAGATGATGTCCTGGGGGAAGCTGCGGCCCGCGGTTTCCAGGTCCACCTCGTGGCCAAAGCTCAGCAGGGAGGGGTGGCTCCAAGGCTGGGCCGCGGCCAGGGCGGGCAGGTTCTTGTTCTGGTCGCCGCAGATGTGGAAGCCGAACCTGTTCACGCCCAGCTTACGGATCCGCTCGTGCAGCTCAAAATGGTAGGGCAGGGCGAACTGCTCGAAGAATTTGGGGGAGAGAACCTGGTTGGATTCGCTGGGCGAGCTGGTCCACATCCACACCCGGTCCGCTCCGAATTCCTGGCACCACACCGCCAGCACCTTGATTATGTGCTCCAGGGACAGGGCGATCATCCGGTGGCAAAGCTCCTTGTCCCGGAACAGCCATTTGGCGAAGGTCTCCAGGCCGCAGAGGTTGGCCGCGAAGGTGAAGGGCGAGCGGGCGAAGAAGGTCACCGGCAGGCCGTGCGCGTACTGCAGGCGGGCGTAGGCCAGGGCCTGCGGAATCCGGCCCGCCGTGCGGGGATCGGGCAGAGCCAGGCAATCGAAATCCGCGGCCGTGGTCATGGGGTGGGCCTCCACCACCAGGGCCCCTTCGTAGGGCCCCTTGGGCATGCGCACCCGACCCCCGAAATCCATCACCGCGGTCACCGAGTGCAGGCAGTACTGGATGTAGAGGTCCCAATCGTACTGCTCATAGGTCCAGAGCATGGCCTCGAAGGCCTTGGCCGGCTCCGTATAGGCCGCGCTGGCCTCACAGCCGGCGTTGACGCTGTTGAAGGCGTTGCTCAGGGCGTGCAGGCCCACCCGGTCCGGCCGGCGGCCGCTGAACAAACACTCCACCCGTCGTTTGCTATCCATGATTTCCTTGCCGCTGATCATCAGGTTTCAACTCCGCACCCAGCGCCCGGTGCAGCAGCTCGCCCAGGTCCCAGACCCTTATGCCCAGCTCGCTCTCGTAAGGGCTGAGGTTGAGCAGGCAGATGGGGCAGGTGACCAGCACCTGTTCGGAGACCCGGGCCAACTCCTGGGCCCGCAGGCGCGACACCTGCTGGCTGAGCTCGCCAAAGGCGTATTCAATGGGCCCCCCGCAGCAAGCGGTGTTTTCCCGGGTGTCAGCCGGCTCCTTGACCGCCAGGCCCAGGGCCTGGGCCACCTGGCGCACCTGGTCCATGAGGCCCAGCTCCCGGGCCATGACGCAGGAGTCATGCACCACCACCTCCTGGATGGGCAGGAGGCGCCGGCGCTGCGCGATCCTCTCCCGCGCCGGCGCCAGCAGCTCCAGGTAGTGGCGTATTGACACCCCGCGGCGGCGCAGGGCCTCGGGAAAGGCCCCGCGCAGCAGATGCACGCTGTGCGGGTCCACGGCGATGACCTCGCTGAAGCCCTGGGAGCTGAAAAGCGCGCCCAGCTTATCGGCCTGGCCACGGGCCGCGTCCTCCATCCCCAGGTCGTACAGGAGCACCCCGCTGTAGGGCTCTTGTTGCTGCAGAAAGGCCGGTTGGGCCCCTACGGCGCAAAGCCCCGCCCAAATGCCCCGCAGGCTGTCCCTGGCCCGCTGCTCGATCTCTCCGGCCGCGCGCGCCAGGCGCCGCAGGGTGGCCTCGCCGGCCAGGCGGCCGCCCAGCTCCAGCAGCTTGGCCAGGCCGGGGCAGGCCAGCCAGGATTGGTAGCGGGCCACCAGCTTGCTGGTCTGGGCCACATAGGGGAGCATCTGATACATGCGGCCGGTGTAGAGGCAGCGCGGTCCCTGGGAGGGCAGGTCCAGGCCCTGGCTCCAGTCAATCCAATAGTTGCCCCGAAAGCCCAGGGGGTCGCCGTCCCGGCGCAGGTTGCGCTCCAAAGTGGTCAGGGCCTGGGAGACGATCAGACGGGTCCTAGGCATCGCCTTCCACCTCTTCCACCCCCTTGACGTAGCTGGGCGATAGGTAGACCCGCCCCTGGTGGATGGTGCGGCAGATCTCCAGGGCCTGCCCTTTGCTCTGGCAGACGTTTTCGCAGCGGCGGCACTGCAAGCAGGAGTACAGGGCGTAGCTCAGGGCGTCATCCAGTTGCAACACCCCGGTGAGCAGATGCCTTATGATCTGCAAGCGGCCAAAGGAGGAGAGCGGCTCCACCCCCTGGCTGGCCTGGTAGGTGGGGCACACGTCCACGCAAAAACGGCAGGCCCGGCACTTGGCCAACTCGGCCAGCAGCTCCCGCTTAAGTTCTGCGCCCTTGCTCAAAGCAGTCCCTCGAGGTTGCCGCGGTTCAGGATGTTTTTGGGGTCCAGGGCCTTTTTTATATTCACCAGCATCTGGTAGTAGGCCTGGCCATACCGCAGGCGGAGAAAGGAGGCTCGCTGGGCGGTGAGGCCCCACTCGCCACCGCAGCCGCCGTATTTGACGTTGATGGCCTCGGACTTTTCCCGCACCTCCAGGGTGATGGCCTTTTTCACCTCGCTGGGGATGTCCTTGGTGGGTATGAAGGCATAGCCGTGAATGGTGGGGGCGCCGATATGGCCGAAGGAGATGAACTGGGGCGAGGGGTAGCTTTCCAGGTTCAGGATGAAGGCGCGCGTCTCTTGGAACGCCTCCTCCAGCTTGTCCACCCGGGGGGTCACCTCGCTGCCGAAGGTGGAGCCGCGGCGATAGACATAGTTGCCGGCCTCCGCCCGGGAGCTCCACACCTGGTCCCATTCGGCGGCGCCCTCTACGATATGGGCCTCGAGGGCGGGGCCCTGGCGCAGGAACTCCAGGAAGCGCGCGGCCTTTTCCCGGCAGCCCGCCGGCCCTTCGGCGTGCAGGCTCATCATGGCCACCGCGCCGCGGGGCTGGTGGAGGCCCACCGCCTCAAAGCCGATGCGGGCCGATTCCTCGTCCAGGTATTCGAAGAACATGGGGGGGTTGAGGCCCTGGCCATACATTGCCATCACGGTGCGCAGGATGTCCTCGGTCCGGCGATAATAGGCCACCAGGTTGGCGGTGTGGGGCGCGGGCACCAGCCGCATGCGCAGCTTGGTGATAACGCCCAACAGCCCCTCTGAGCCCACCAGCAGCTTGGTGGCCTCCACTCCGGCCGGCTTGCGCAGGGAATGGGTACCGGTTTGGATCACTTCGCCGGTGGGCAGCACCGCCTCCAGCCCCAGCACGTAGTCGCCCGGCTTGCCCAGGGCGGCGTCCACGGCGTGGGCGCTGGTATTGACCGCCACCGAGCCGCCTATGGTGGCCACCAGCTCGCTGCCCGGGAAGATGGGCAGCAGGGCCTTGTGCGGCGCCAGGGCCTTGCGCAGTTTGGCCAGATGCACCCCGGCGCCGGCTTCGAAGTATCCCCGCTCGGGAAATATCTCGATTTCCTGCAGGCGGGCGGTGTCCAGGACGATGCCCTTGGCCTTGGGCCGGGCCAGGCCCACCAGGGAGGTGCCCGAGCCGTGGATATGCACGGGCAGCTCGCACTGGTTGGCGTATTTGAGCACCTCCCCGATCTCGGCGCTGCCCGCCGGCCGCACCACGGCATAGGGGATGTTGTGCTCCTCCAGGTCGTAGGGCATCACGTCCTTGGCGTAGACCAGGTTGGTGGGCGGGTCGGTGAAGACGTTGGCCCCGCCAACGATCCCGGCCAGGGCCTTGTGCAATTTCTTGGGGTTCACGCTCATGCTTCTCTCGCCTGGCCGCAGGTACTTGTCATCGCCGCTCCTCGCTGACCGCGGGGCGGCGCGGGATGTCTGTTTAGGGCCGTGCGACCGAATGCACCGTGAGGTGGTTGTGTTTGCAGCCTCATTCCTCCTCCAAGTATCCGGCCCGCCGCAGCCAGCCTGGCGGCTCCTTCAGGACCGGGCCGGGCTAACTTCCTGCGCCGGCAGCTCTCCTTTTGCCCGCGGCGACCCCGGCCCATGACCGGCGCCCCAGGCGGCGTCAGGGACAGGACGCCATCAATCCAGGGCTCAATCCGAGATCAAGGGGGCCAAGTGGGCGGCGTCCGGGGCCCGTTCCAGGTTTTCGATAAAGGTTAATACCTCTTCCACCCAGGCGCGCTCGCGGGGCAATCCACTGTAGGCCAGGCACTTGTTGAACTTCTCGCGGCACTGGGCCCGGCTCATGGGCCGGGCCGGATTGCCCAGGGGGGCCCGCACCTCTGCGCTCAGGCGCTCGCCGTCCGGCAGGGTGATGGCCATGGCGGCCGGCAGGATGTCCTTGGGCGCCAGGCCGGGGTCGCTGGTCACCGCCACCTTGCGGGCCAGCTCCCTGGCCGCGGGGTCCTGTATGGCCGCCGGCTCGAAGTCGCCCAGGAACACGTCCCCCCGCAACAGAGCGGCGCTGACCGTGTAGGGGATGCTGAACTGGGCGTCCACCTGGGGGTCGTCGCCGAGGACAAAGGCCTTGCCCACCATCTCGGTGACCATGCTGGAGGCGCGCACCTCCACCCGCTGAATCTTCTGCTGCCTGCCGGCCACCTGGGGGTGCAGGGCCAGGGCGGCGTCAATGGAGGAGTGGGTCATGCGGCAGCAGGGATAGGGCTTGATGCTCAACTGGCTGATCAGAAAACCCCGGCCCAGCCCTTGTTGCACCGGACCCGGATCATAGGCACCCCTTTCGTATAGATTGTAAAATCCATAAGGGCCCTCCAGGAACTCGCGGCTGCCGGAGATGCCGGCCCGGGCCAGGTAGGCGGCCTCCACCCCCGCCTGGGCGGCGAAGCCCGGCTGCATGCGCTTGATCAGGCGGCCCTCGATGAGTCCCTGGGCGTTGCCCGCGGTCTGGGCGTAGACCACGCCCAGGGCGTTCCAGAGCCCGTCCCGGTCCAGGCCCAGCACCTTGGCCGCGGCCGCCGCCGCCCCGAAGGAGCCGCAGGTGGCGGTGCGAATCCAGGAGAGGGGGCTGCTTAGGCCCAGGCTCAGGCGGCAGATCATCTCCACCCCCAATACGCAGGCGGTGATGAAGCGGCGCCCGTCCACCGGGGCGCTCGCCTCGGCCGTGGCCAGGGCCGCCGGCAGCACCGATACCATGCAGTGCAGGGCCGAGGCGTCCAGGGTGTCGTCAAAGTCCAGGGCGTGCATCATCATGCTGTTGGCCAGGGCGGCCAGGGGCGGCGACAGCTTGCGGCCCTGGAACAACAGGGTGGAAAGGGGAGCGCCGCCCCATTGGCCCACCAAGGCCGCCACCTCGGGGCAGCCCGGGGCCAGGCGGCCGGGCAGGGACACCCCCAGGGTGTCCATGATGAGCAGCTTGCAGGATTCCACCGCCTGGGGCGGCAGGTCATCGAACTTGAGACGGGCGGCGAAATCCACCAGGGCCTCGGTAAGTCCGCTGGGGCCAGGATTGCTGGGCATGCTCATTATCCAATCATCATGGTGTTTAAAGCCGGGCGAATTCGCTCAAGTACTGGCGGGCGTAGGCGGCCAGCAGCTCCAGGACCCGCCGGCCTTTCTCGGCCGAGGCGGTGGTGGGGTCGCCCATGACGCCGGTATCGGTTATCTGGCGGATGTCTAGGTAGAGGGTCTGGACCACTCCGTTCAGCTCGGCGTCGCCCAGGGAGTTGCGGCAGCGGAAGGCCGAGCCCTCGGGCGACCTTACTTGGCCCGCCTTAATCTCTCGGCTCACCACCGTCTCGGGCCGCAGGGCCATGATGACCGAGGTCATGATTTCGCCGGCGTGGGTGAAGCGGCCCTCGGAGATAATGTCCTGACCGCTTATCAGGTCATTGGCCAGCTTCCAGAGATTGAGCATGCCCACCTTGATCTGATGGGCGTCTATCAAGCCGTGGGCGGTCACCTCCACCGCCGCGTTGTTGCCGCGGTGGGAGTTGAGAAACACGATGCGCTTGATGCCGTGGCGCACCAGGCTGAGGCAGTAGTCGCGCAGCAGGCTGAGCAGGGTCTCTTGCTCCAGGGAAATGGTGCCCGGGTAGGGCAGGAACCACTTGGAGTAACCGATGGGGATGGTGGGGGCGATGATGACGTTCTCCAGCCCGGCCAACATCCGGGCCACCCCTTCGGCGGCGATGGTGTCCACCCCCACCGGCAGGTGGGCGCCCTCCAGCTCCGCCGAGCCCAGGGGGATCACCACCACCGCGTGGGGGCCCGCCGCCTGCTTAAACTCCTGCCAGGTCATATCCATTAAAAAGGATTTGGGGGCCTCTCCCTCTTTCATGCTAGTTCCTTTCCGACGGCGCCTGGGCCTGACCCCACCGCGTCCGGAGCAACCCCAACTTCCCCAAGAGTGTCGGGGAGCGGAGAGCGTAGACCCCCGCCAGCAAGACGGCTCCGATAATGTCGCTGGTCCAGCCAGGATAGATCAACAGCCCGCTGCCCAAAAAAAGCAGCAGTTGATAAAACAAATTGAGCTTGCCGCCCAGGTAGTTTTGGGTGGCGTAGGCCAGGGCCACCACCCCCAGGAACGCGGTTATGCATACTTGCAAAATCTGGCCGAGGCTGCCCACCAAGAGCAGGGCGTTGTTGTACACGAACATGTAGGGCACGATGAAAATCACCAGGGCCAGCCGGCAGGCGGTCAGGGCGGTGCGCATCATGGGGGCGCCGGATATGCCCGCGGCCACAAAGGCGTCCGGGGCCATGGGGGGAGTGATGCCGGCTATAGTGGCGAAGTAGAAGACAAACAAGTGGGCGGCCAGGGGGTAGACGCCCAACTTGATCAAGGCTGGCACCACCAGGATGGCCAGCACGATGTAGGCCGCCACCGGGGGCACCCCCATGCCCAGGATGATCGAGGCCACCATGGTCAGCAGCAGCAACAGGAGCAGGTTGCCCTGGGACAGATCGATCAGCATGCTGGACATCATCAGGCCCAGGCCGGTGAGGGTGATCATGCCCAGCACCACGCCGCCCAGGGCGAGTATGGCCACCACCGGCAGGGCGGTCAGGGCGCCGTTCTGCAGGCCCCGTATGATTTGGCTTGGTCGCATCATCCGTTTGCGCCCGCCCAGGATGGTGCACAGGGGCACCGCCACGGTGGCCCAGAAGGCCGCCCGGGTCACCGACACCTTGGAATAAGCCAGGAAGAAGATGAGCACCCCTATGGGCAGCAGGAAATACCAGCCCTCCTTCATGGTCTTAACAAAGCTGGGCAATTGATCTTTGGGCAGGCCGATCATGCCCCGTTTTTGGGCCTCGATGTCGATCATCAGGAACAGGCCGGTGTAGTAAAGCAGGGCGGAGAGGCCGGCCGCCTTCATGATGGTCAGATAGTTGACCCCCAGTATCTCCATGATGATAAACACCGCGCTGCCCATGATGGGGGGCATCAAGAGCCCGCCGGCGCTGGACACCGCCTCCACCGCCCCCGCGAAGGTGGAGGGGTAGCCGGTGCGTTTCATCAGGGGGATGGTTATCTGGCCCGTGCCGGCCACATTGGCCGTCCCGCTGCCCGAGAGCATGCCGAACAGGGAGCTGGCCACCACCGCCACCTTGGCCGGCCCGCCGCGCACGTGCCCGAAGAGACTGAAGGAGAGGTTTATGAAGAACTCGCCGCCGCCGGCCTCGCGCAGCATGGTCCCGAAGAGGATGAACAGGAAGATGTAGGTGGCCGAGATGCCGGCCAGCATGCCGAACACGCCCTCGGTGGTGATGAACATGCTGTCCACCAGGCGTTCGAAGGGGTAGTTCTTGTGGGCGATTATATTAGGCAGGAATTCGCCGAAGCGGGCGTAGGCAATGGAGACGACGGCGATGATGGGGAACGCCCAACCCAGGGTGCGGCGCGCCGCCTCCACGCAGAGGGCCAGGAAGATGGTCCCCAGCACCAACTCGTAGATGGGCGGGCTCATGCCCGCGGCGCCGACCTTGTGGAACCAAGTGGCCAGGACATAGACGCCCAGGCCCAGGGCCGCCGCGGCCAACAGGTAGCCATCCCAGGATATCTTTTTCTTCCTCCCTTGATCCCAGCCGTAGATAAGGAAGATCAAGACCAGACCGAAGGTGACGTGGGTCACCCGTTGATTCATGGCGGTCAGTTGGAAAAGCCCCGTGTATAGCTGGAACAGGCTCATAGCCACGGCGATGATCCTGACCAGCATGGGAATTTGGGGCGCGCTGGTCTTGAGTTTCAGGTAGTCCTGTGCGGCCATATTCAATACCTTTTTCTAGTTAAAGCACGGTGGCTGCCTGGTTAGACATCCGCCGCATCCATCTCTGGGGGCGCATCCATCGCCTGGGCCTGCCAGTCCTTGGCCAGCTTGACGCCGGCGGCCAGGGCCTTCTTGTTCAGATCCTCGGTGCCCCTGGGCACCCGCTTGAGCAGGGCCTTCT
>QZKP01000075.1 GCA_003605055.1 Desulfarculus sp. | reverse complement strand
CGCCACCGAAGATCTACCCTATATCTTCGACATGTTCTACCGGGGGCGCTCCCAGGGCAAGAGCCGCGGCCACGGCCTGGGCCTGGCCGGCGTGGAGGCTATCGTCACCGGGCACGGCGGCAGGGTCATGGTCACCAGCGAGGTGGGCGCAGGCTCGGTGTTCACCGTTTTCCTGCCCAAGCAGGCCCCGTCAGACAAAACCGTTGCCAAGCCCGCTCCTGGCCGCCACTGAGGGGGCCAGGCCCCCAGGCCGCTGCAGGCGCCCGGGACCGCGGCCGGCACGCATAAATTATTCCCACCTCATTCAGGCGTCCACCTGATGGTTTAAGCCTAAATAGTCACTATTAACATCTAGTTAATATCATACTAAAATGCTGGCACTTTTTGTGCAAGACCTGGGTGGCAAAGCAATCCAACCCAAGGAGGCCTTCATGGACCAAATTACCCTGCCGGCCTGGCTTAACCGCCTTTTGGCCCCCAACCGCCTGCCCTGGCTGGTCCTGGCCGTGCTGGGCGGCGGCCTGCTGATCTACTGGGGCGGCGAGCGGTTGTGGAGTCTGGCGCCCTTTGCCATATTCCTGCTCTGCCCCCTGATGCACCTTTTCATGCACCGGGACCATAAGGGCGGACATGGCTGCGGGTCCCACTCTCAGGCCCAGGACAAGACAGACCAGACCGGCGAGAAGTCCCATGGATAACCTGGCGGACTACGGGCTGTGGCAGTTGGTGGTCGTCAACTCCTTGGTGATACTGATCTTCGCCTTCAGCTTCTTCAGGCCCCAGAGCAAGCGGGACTGGCGCAGCTTCGGCGCCTTCGCCGCCTTCATCGTGGCCCTGTTCACCGAGATGTACGGCTTCCCCCTGACCATCTACCTGCTGGCTGGCTGGCTGGGCAGCCGCTTCCCCCAGTTGGACCTGCTCTCGCACAACGCGGGCCATCTTTGGCACACCCTGCTGGGCTGGCAAGGCGACGCCCATTCCGACCCCCTGCACCTCATCAGTTATTTTCTGATCCTGGGGGGTTTCGTGCTCCTGGCCTGGGCCTGGCGGGTGCTGCACCGGGCCCAGCGCCAGGGCGAACTGGCCGTGCGCGGTCCCTATGCGCGCCTGCGCCACCCCCAGTACCTGGGCTTCATTCTGATAATGCTGGGCTTTTTGCTCCAGTGGCCCACCCTGCCTACCCTGGTGATGTTCCCGATTCTGGTGTGGATTTACGTGCGCCTGGCCCGGCGCGAAGAGAGGGAGACCCGGGCCCGCTTCGGCGAGGCCTACGACCGCTACGCAGCCCAGACGCCGGCCTTCCTGCCCCGCCTGGGCCGTGCGCGGCCGGGCGGGAATAATTTATACGAACAGCCGCAGCCATGAGTAATGTCTTCGCACCAATGGCTGGAGCGATCCGGGATAATGCATACTGTTATCATAGTAATTATGGAGCCTAACCGGATTTGACCCAGATGGCAAGCTTGTTGCTCTACAATAATACCAAGACGGAAACTAGGATTATGTCATGGCGGAGGTCTTCTGATGAGCGATACCCAGGCCAATTATGAGCAGGACCCGGCCCCGGCGCCTTCGGCCTGCTGCGGGGAAGCGGCCGGCGGGGATGCTCCGGCGCCCCGGGAGGCCCCGGCGCAGGCCGACAGCCTGACCCTCACCTTCGGGGTCCAGGGCATGACCTGCGCCTCCTGCGCCCGGCGCGTGGAAAAGGCCCTGCGCCAGGTGCCCGGCGTGCAAGGCGTGGAGGTGGATTTGGCCCGGGCCAAGGCCACGGTGAGGCTTCTGCGCCCCGGCGCGGACCTGGACGCCCTGCGGGCGGCGGTGGACAAGGCCGGCTACCGGTTTTGGGACGCCGAGGTGGCCAGCCCCGCCTTGGACTGCTGCGCCCTGCCCGGCGGGCCCGGCCTGACCCACGGCTGGCGGCCCTATCTGATCGGCCTGGCCGCGGCCCTGGCCGTGCTGAGTTTCTACCTGGGGCTGGTCACCCTGACCTCGGACTGGCAGTCCGCCCGCAGCCAGTTCGCCGAGTACAGGTGGTGGCTGCTGGCCTTGGCCCTGGGGTTGGGCCTGCAGGCCGCCCTCTACACCCTGTTCCGGGCCACCTTGAAGGACCGGGCCCGGCGCTCGGCCCGGGCCTCTCTGGCCGCCTCGGGCGGGGTCTCGGGCCTGGCCATGGCCGCCTGCTGCTCCCATTACCTGGCTGCCTTTCTGCCGGCCATAGGCCTGCCCTTCCTCTCCGGCGCGGCCGCGGCCCTGGAGCAGTATCAGCACGAGTTTTTCCTGGCGGGCGTGCTCAGCAACCTGTTGGGCGTCTGGATCATGCTGCGCATGATGGCCAGCCACGGCATGTTCAAGGAAAGTTCCATCTTCTTCCGCCTGCCTCTGGGAATGGGCAGGGCCGGTCACTAAAGGAGCAAGGTTGAAATGAAGCTGGCATACCTAAAGCAAGCGGGGCCGGCCCTGTTGGCCGCCCTGGTCCTGGTCTTTTCCCTGACCGGGGCCTCCCTGGCCTATGACCGCCAGACGGACCGCCAGGCCGCGGTGAATGTGGAGGTGCAGCCCAGCAAGCTGGCCCCGGGCCAGCCGGCGGTGTTCCAGTTGCGCCTGAGCACCCACTCCGTGGAGCTGAGCCAGGACCTGACCAAGGTCGCCGCCCTGAGCGACGATGCGGGCAACCAGTACCGGCCCCGTTCCTGGCAGGGATCCCCGCCGGGCGGACACCACCGCAGCGGCACCCTGACCTTCCCGCCCTTGAGCAGCAAGGCCGCGCGGGTCACCCTGACCCTGCGGGGCATCGGAACGGCCGCCCAGCGCAGCTTCGCCTGGGAGCTGAAGAAGTAAGGCCGGCGGAGCCGGGGCCGGCGGAATTTTCCGCTGCCGTGTAGGATTAAATTAACAGACACGGCGCCCGCCGCGGGCGGGCCCCCCGCCCCCGCCAACCCCCAGGAGGAGAGGCATGGCTACCCGCAAGATAGAGCTGCCCATCGTGGGCATGACCTGCGCCAACTGCGCGGCCACCGTGGAGCGCACCCTGAACAAGAAGGTGCCCGGCGTCACCGCGGCCAGCGTCAACTTCGGCACCGAGTCGGCCACCGTGGAGTACGACCCGGAGCAGACCTCGCCCCAGGACATGGCCGCGGCGGTGGCCAAGGCCGGCTACACCCTGATCGTGCCCGAGGCCAAGAAGCACGTGGAGCTGCCCATCGTGGGCATGACCTGCGCCAACTGCGCGGCCACCGTGGAGCGCACCTTGAACAAGAAGGTGCCCGGGGTCATCGCAGCCACCGTCAACTTCGGCAGCGAGACCGCCAGCGTGGACTACGACCCCTCCCAGGCCACCCTGGAGGACATGGCCCGGGCGGTCAAGGCCGCGGGCTACGAGCTGGTGCTGCCCCGGGAAGGGGCGGCGGCCGGGGACGAGGAGCAGGCCGCCCGGGACCGGGAGCTGGCCGCCCAGAAGCGCTACTTCTGGGTGGGCGTGGCCTTCACCCTGCCCCTGTTCGTGCTCTCCATGCTGCGGGACTTCAGCCTGGCCGGCCCCTGGATTGAGGCCGCCTGGGTGAACTGGCTCTTCTTCATCCTGGCCACGCCCGTGCAGTTCTACACCGGCTGGGGCTTCTACACCGGCGGCTGGAAGAGCGTTAGAAACGGCTCGGCCAACATGGACGTGCTGGTGGCCATGGGCTCCTCGGCCGCCTACTTCTACTCCCTGGCGGTGATGGTATTGCCCGGCGTGGGCCATCATACCTACTTCGAGACCGCGGCGGTGATCATCACCCTGATCAAGCTGGGCAAGCTCCTGGAGGCCGCGGCCAAGGGCCAGGCCTCGGCGGCCATCAGAAAGCTCATGGACCTGGCCCCCAAGATGGCCCAGGTGCTGGACGACAGCGGCCAGGAGCGGGAGGTGCCGGCCAGCTCGGTGCGGCCCGGCCAGGTGGTGGTGGTGCGACCCGGCGAGCGCATCCCCATTGACGGCCAGGTGCTGGAGGGCTCTTCGGCGGTGGACGAGTCCATGATGACCGGCGAGTCCATACCCGTGGACAAGACCCCCGGCGACTCGGTCTTCGGGGCCACCGTGAACCAGCAGGGGCTCCTGAAGATCAAGGCCACCGGCGTGGGCGCGGACACGGCCCTGGCCCAGATCATCCGCCTGGTGCGCCAGGCCCAGGGCTCCAAGGCCCCCATCCAGCGCCTGGCCGACCAGGTCTCGGCCTACTTCGTGCCCATCATCATCGTCGTCGCCTTCTTCACCTTGGGCCTGTGGTGGTACATCGAGGGCGATTTCGTGCCGGGCATGATCCGCATGGTGGCGGTGCTGGTCATCGCCTGCCCCTGCGCCCTGGGCCTGGCCACGCCCACGGCCATCATGGTGGGCACCGGCAAGGGCGCGGGCATGGGCATCCTGTTCAAGAACAGCGAGGCCCTGGAGACCGCCCACAAGCTGACCACGGTGCTCTTTGACAAGACCGGCACCATCACCAAGGGCCAGCCGTCCCTCACCGACTGGCAGGCCCTGGACCACGACGGCGAGCAGGCCCTGGCCCTGGTGGCCGGCGCCGAGGCGGGCAGCGAACACCCCCTGGCCCAGGCCGTGGTGGCCGGCGCCCGCCAGCGGGGCCTGAGCGTCCCGCCGGTGCAGGATTTCCAGGCGGCCAGCGGCTTCGGGGTGTCGGCCCGGGTGGACGGCCGCCGGGTGCGGGTGGGCAAGCCGGCCTGGTTCGCCGAAAGCAAGCCCCTGCCCGAGCGGGCCGCCCGCCTGGTGGAGGAGCTCTCGGCCCAGGGCAAGACCGTGATGCTGGCCGAGCTGGACGGCGAGCTGGCCGGGGTGCTGGCCGTGGCCGACGGCAAGAAGGAGGGCGCGGCCGAGGCGGTGGCGGACCTCAAGCAGATGGGCATCACCCCGGTGATGCTCACCGGCGACAACCAGCGCGCGGCCCAGGCCATCGCCAGCCAGGTGGGCATAGAGCGGGTGAAGGCCGAGGTGCTGCCCGAGGACAAGGAGCGGGTGGTGCGCCAGGCCCAGGAGGAGGGCGGCGTGGTGGCCATGGTGGGCGACGGCATCAACGACTCGCCGGCCCTGGCCCGGGCCGACGTGGGCGTGGCCATCGGCACCGGCACCGACGTGGCCATGGAGGCCAGCGACGTGACCCTGGTGGGCGGCGAGCTGGCGGGCGTGGCCCGGGCCATCCGCCTGTCCAAGGCCACCATGCGCACCATCAAGCAGAACCTGTTCTGGGCCTTCTTCTACAACGCAGGCCTGGTGCCGGTGGCCGCCGGCGTGCTGCACAGCGTGATCTGGGTGCCCCTGTTCATCCGCGACCTGCACCCGGTCATGGCCGCCGCGGCCATGGCCTTTTCCAGCGTCTCGGTGGTGCTCAACAGCCTGCGCTTGGGCCGCAGGCGCATATAGGGATGCGGGGCGCAACGGCGGGAGGCATGACCGACGCGCAGACCCAGCTCACCCGGCGCCGCTACGACCGCCTGGCCCCCTTTTTCGACCTCCTGGAAGCTCCCCTGGAGGGGCTGCGCCTGGCCGCCTGGCGCCGCCGGCTCCTGGCCCGCCTGCAGGGCCCCCGGGCCCTGGAAGCAGGCGCGGGCACCGGCAAGAACCTCCCCTACTACCCGCCGGGGGTGGAGATCACGGCCCTTGACCTGAGCCCCCGCATGCTGGCCCGGGCCCGCCAGAGAGCCGCCCGCTTGGCCGCCTCCGTGACCCTGCTGGAGATGGACGTGCAGGCCCTGGATTTTCCGGACCAGAGCTTCGACACCGTGTTCGCCACCTTTGTCTTCTGCTCGGTGCCCGACCCGGTGCAGGGCCTCAGGGAGTTGCGGCGGGTCTGCCGGCCCGCGGGCCGGCTGCTGCTGCTGGAGCACCTGCGGCCGGCCGGCCGCTTACTGGGCTGGCTCTTTGACCGGCTCAACCCCCCGGCCGTGCGCCTTACCGGGGCCAACATCAACCGCCGCACCCGGGAAAACCTGGAGGCCGCCGGCTGGGAGCTTCAACGGGCGGAGAACCTGGCCGGCGGCATTGTCTGGCTGCTCGAGGCGCGGCCCCGGGGAGGCGGGAGGGCGCCCGAGCCGGCCCCGACCGGGGCGGCCGGGGAGACGCGCTGATGCCCTCCCTGGCCCGGGCCAAGAACAAACTGCTGGCCAGGCTGCTCACCCGCTGGCCGGGCCTGGGCAAGGCCGCGGCCGGCCGCTGGGCCTCGCTGGAGAGCCGGGAGGTGCCCTGGACGCCCTTGGCCCGGCCCCTGAGTGAGTGCACCCTGGCCCTGGTCACCACCGCCGGCGTGCACCCGCGGGACCAGGCGCCCTTTGACATGGCCGACCCCGAGGGCGACCCCAGCTACAGAGTCATCCCGGACGGCCCCCTGAGCCGGCTGATGATCACCCACGACTACTACGACCACCGCGACGCGGACCAGGACCTGAACATCGTCTTTCCCCTGCAGCGCCTGCACGAGCTGGCCCGGGAGGGGGTCATCGGCGGCGTGGCCCCCCGCCACTACGGCTTCATGGGCCACATCACCGGCCGCCACCTGCCCACCCTCTTGGACCAGACCGCGCCGGAGGCGGCCCGCCGCCTGGCCGCGGACGGGGCCCAGGCCGTGCTGCTCACCCCGGGCTGAGGCCTGTGCAATCAGTCCGTGGGGCTGATCCAGCGGGAGATCGAGCGCCGCGGCATACCCACCGTGGGCATCTCCATCGTGCGGGCCCTCAGCGAGAAGGTGCGGCCGCCGCGCACCGTGTTCCTGGACTGGCCCTTCGGCCACCCCCTGGGCCGGCCGGGCGACGCGGCCCAGCAGCGGGCCGTGCTGCAAGAGGCCCTGCGGGCCCTCAGCGAGATACAGACCCCGGGCCAGATCCGGGACCTGCCCTGGCCCTGGCGCAAGACTCACGCCGGCCCGGGCGCCAGCCCCGCCCCGGGGCCGTTGGACTGAAAACGGGGCCACCGGCCCCGCCCAGAAAGGAAGACATCATGAGCAAGCTTCGCAGGATATTGATCGTAAGCGCCCTGTTGACCCTGGCCGTGGCCTGCAGCGGCGGGGGAGGCTCCGGCGGCGGCAGCGCCACCGGCAACCTGCTGCGGGGCGACTGGGTGGACGCCAACAACGACGGCGTCTATGACGCCTACCAGAATCAGTCCACCTGGAGCCAGATGAACGGCTTCCGCTCCGCCGCCTCCTCCGTGGACGGGCTGTGGGGGCCGCGGCCGGCCTTTGCGGCCCCCATGCGCGGCTGGGGAGGCATGGGCAACATGGGCCCGGCCTGGATGGACGCCAACCACGACGGCATCGCGGACTACGCCCAGAGCCCCTCCCTCTGGAGCCAATACCACCAGGGGCCCTGGTATGACAACAACGGCGACGGCATCTGCGACAACTACCCCAACTCCGGCCGCTGGGGCAACGGCTGGCGCTAAGGAAGGCCCTGGACACCCGCAACCCGGTCAAGCCACCTTGGCGCCCGCCCTGCTAAAAAGGCCTTGACCCTGCACCTAGGTACAGGGGGTAGGCTGCAAGCAGAGGTGAGAGCATGGCCAACCTGACCATAGGACAACTCGCCGCGCGGGCGGGCGTCAAGGTGGAGACGGTGCGCTACTACGAGCGGCGGGGCCTGCTGCCCGCGCCGCCCCGCAGCCCAGGCGGCTATCGCCTGTATCCCGCCGAAGAGGCGGGCCGCATCCGCTTCATCAGGCGGGCCCAGTCCCTGGGTTTTTCCCTGCGGGAGATCGCCGAGCTGCTCTGTCTGCGGGTGGACCCGCGGAGCACCTGCCAGCAGGTCAAGGCCCAGACCCAGGCCAAGATCGCCGACATAGACCGGAAGGTCGTTGCTCTGCGCCAGATGAGACAGGCCCTGGCCAGGTTGGCCGCCCAATGCCGGGGCCGGGGCCCCACCAGCGCCTGCCCCATCCTGGAGGCGCTGGACGCCGAGGAATAGGACAGAAAGGAGCAAGCAGCATGGAAGCCAAACGTCAGATTGAAATCTTCAGCGCAGGCTGCGTCCTGTGCCAGGAGGCCGAGGAGATGGTGCGCGGCCTGGCCTGCGAGCACTGCCAGGTGACAATGCGCGACATGCGCGACCCGGATGCGGCCGCGCGGGCCAGGGAGCTGGGCGTGACCCAGGTGCCCGCGGTGGCCGTTGACGGCCGGCTGGCCCCTTGCTGCATGGGCCAGAGGCTGGACCAGGCGGCGCTCAGGGCCGCCGGGGTGGGCCAGCCGCTGTGAAAACCGAGGGGAAGAGGCCTCTGCGGGTGGAGCTTCTGGTGGTTCCAGGCTGCGCCAGCCGCGAGCCCCTAGAGGGAAGGCTGAGCGAGTTGCTAAATGAGCTGGCTCCGGAGGCCTCTTTCCTGACCACGGTGGTGGACACGCCGGAGAGGGCCCAGGAACTCAGGTTCCCCGGCTCGCCCACGGTGCGCATCAACGGCCTGGACCTGGAGCCGGAGGCTGACAGGGCCCTGAACTTCGGTCTGGGCTGAAGGACCTACGCCGGCCAGGACGGCCGGCTGACCAAGCTGCCGCCTGAGGGCCTGCTGCGGGGGGCCCTGCTGGCGGCCCAACAGGACTCGGAATAGTCTCCTGCATTACCTAGGTAAGCTAAGGCCGCCGCAGGCCCTGCTTGGTCAAAAGCGTATCTGGGGGATGCCGAACCAGGGATAGGTTCCGTCCAGGTTGCCCACCCCGAAGCCCAGCACGCCCTGGCTGCAAAAAAGCTGGGGGCCCCGCAGAAGTCATTTAAGCGAGTGGCGCCAGATGGACCGCGCTAAGGGCAGGCCCCCTAATGCGGGCGATTCTGTGCACCATTATTGGTTTTATCGCCAACAAAATATGGTGCAATTCGGCCCTCTTCACCGGCTCCAACAAATTAATAAAACAATATCACTATGTTCTCCACGGCCAATCAGGCACGGGCATTGCTATGCTTTTCCAGGGAACTGGTCTGCTTCGCAAGCATGGGTACGTACTGCCATGGCCACCATATATCTGCAAGAGAGCTTCCCCGATCCCGGCACCGTGCGCATCCAGGTGGAGGGGGTATTGGATACAGAGGCCCTCCAGGTCCTGGAAGAGGTCTGCGGCCGCCACCTGGGCCACCGCCGGATCCGCCTGGAAATGGGGGGCGTGACCCACCTCAGCCGCGAGGCGCGTCAGTTCCTCAAGCGGATACTGCCCCAGGTGCAGGACATCAGCCTCTCCTCCCACCACCGGCTCTAGGCCAAGGGCTGCTCCGGCCAGCCGGCCGAGCCCGGCGAGGGATCCGGCTCTTCCGGGCCGCCGCGCCGGCTCCGGCGGGGCCGCTCTATGCCCAGCTTCTTCAAGCGGTAGGCCAGGGTGGAGGGGTGGATGTCCAGAAGCTCGGCCGCCCCGCCCTGGCCCCGCACCTTCCAGCCGGTTTGCTGCAGGGCCCACAATATGTGCGCGCGCTCCACGGCCTGCAGGGTGGGCCGGTCCCCGGTCCCTTGCAGGGCCGGGACCACCCGCTCCGGCACCTGCAGGCGCGGACCGCGGCTGAGGATGCAGGCCCGCTCGATCACGTTCTCCAGCTCGCGCACGTTGCCCGGCCAGTCGTAGCGCATCAGCTTGTCCAGCTCCTCGGGCGGGATGGCCCCGAACTCCTTGCCCATCTTGTTGGCGTAGGATTGCAGGAAGAACTGGGCCAGGGCCGGGATGTCCTCCTTGCGCTCCCTTAAGGGGGGCACCCGTATGGGAAAGACGTTGAGGCGGTAGTAGAGGTCCATGCGCAGGCGGCCGGCCTTGACCTCCTGCTCCAGGTCGCGGTTGGTGGCCGTGACCAGGCGGAAGTCCGAGCGCAGGGTCTCGCTGCCCCCCACCCGCTCAAACTCCCGGGTTTGCAACACCCGCAGCAGGCGCACCTGCACCTCCAGGGGCAGCTCGCCGATCTCGTCCAGGAATATGGTGCCGCCGTCGGCCAGCTCGAAGCGGCCGATGCGCCGCCGGGTGGCGCCGGTGAAGGCCCCCCGCTCGTGCCCGAACAGCTCGCTGGGGATCAGGCTGTCGGGCAGGGTGTTGCACAGCACCCGGATGAAGGGCTTTTGCGCCCTTTGGCTGTGGCGGTGGATGGCCCGGGCCACCAACTCCTTGCCCACGCCGGTCTCGCCCAGGATCAGCACCGTGGTGTCCGTGGCCGCCACCTGCTCCACCTGGGCCAGCACCCTCATGATGGCCGGGCTGTCGCCCACGAACTCCTCGAAGTGCAGGTGCTGGCGGGTCTCCTCCTGGTAGTATGCCTTCTCCTGCTTGAGCTTCTGGTTCAGCCGCCGTATCTCCTCGTAGGCCCGGGCGTTGTCCATGGCGATGGCCGCCTGGGTGGCGAAGTGGGCCAGAAGCTCCAGGTCCGATTCCTTGAAGGCCGCCTTGAGCAGGCGGTTGTCGTGATACAGGACCCCCACCACCTGGTCGCGCAGGATCATGGGCACGCAGATGCAGGAGTGGATCACCTCGCCGGCCACCTCCTCGGGTCCGTTCTCCCGCTCCAGCAGGCGGCCCTGGCCGCTGGCGGCCACCTCGCCGATCATCTGCCGGGAGGCGGCGAAGCCGGCCTGCTCCACCTGCTCCTGGGTCAGGTTCTTGGAGGCCCGCAGGGTCAGCCGGCGCTGGCCGTCCTCCTGGTCCCACAGGAAGATGGCCCCCCGCTCGGCCCCGGTCAGGCGGTTGACCGCCGAGAAGATGTGCTGCACCACGTCCTTGTGGTCCCGCAAGGTGACCAGCTCCTGGCTGAGCCGGAGTATCTCGCCCAACTGCTTGCGCCCCTCGGGTTGACGAGGCAGCAGGGGCCGCATGTCCTCGGGGATCATCTCCTGGTTCAGCCCGGCCAGGATGTCCTGGGCGGCCGCGGTCTGGGCCTGGGCCTCCTCCTCCCGGGCCAGGGAGCCCAGCAGGCGGGCCAGCTCCAGTCGGCTGCGGGCCTGCTCCAGCAGGCAGCCGGAGAGCCCCAGCCAGTGCAGGGACTGGTGCAGGGGCTCCAGACCGGCCGCCGGGTCTTGGCCCCGGTGCTGGCCCAGCAGGGCCTGGTGGCGCAGGGCCAGGCCCTTCATGAACACGTTGTGCCCCTTGAGCACCCGCTGGATCTCGTCCTCCAAGGACATCTCCGGCAGGCGCGGCAGCTCCCCCTGCTCCATGGCCCACAACAGGGCCATGAGATAGGGGTAGGGCTTGACGGTCACGTGCACCTGGCGGCTGCGGGTCAGGAACTGGCGCAGGTAGTGCAGGCTGCGGCGGTGGCGGCCCTCCAGGAAGTGGGCGTAGGCGATCATCAGCTTGCCCATGATCAGCATCCACTCGTTGTGGTGCTGGCTGGCCCGGCGGTGCACCACCTTCTCCAGGTAGCCGAGGGCTTCGGGAGTGCGCCGGATGTCCAACAGGGCCGCGCCCATGGCGCACTCGGCCTGGGCCGCCAGGTAGAAGTCGCCCAGCTCCCGGGACTGGTTGCGGATGGCGTTCATCATGCCCAGGCCCTGGCTGACCTGGCCGGTCTGGGCGTAACAGACGCCCATGGTCAGGGCCGCGAAGCGGTTGAAGCGCACCTGCTGCACCCGCTCTACGTCCGGCACGGCCTTTTCGTAGCTCTTGACCGCCTCGGCGAAGCGCCCCTGCCAGTAGAGGAAGAACATGCTGAAGGTGGTGGCCGCGCGCAGCAGCTCCGGGTCGCCCACCTCCTTGGCCAGGGACCAGCCGCGCTCGAAGTGCCTCAGGGCCCGGCTGTAGTGGGACAGCAGCCACTGGTTCTTGGCCAGGTGCATCTCCAACAGGGACTGGTAGCCCCGCTCGCGCAGGGCCTGGGCGCGCTCCATGGCCGTCTGCAGAATGGAGACCACCCGGCGGGTGTCGTGGCGGGCGGTGGAGATCTTGGAGTACTTGATGGCCGAGGCGGTGTAGAGCCGGTCCGCCTCCTCGCCGGGCAGGTGGGCCAGGTCCTCCAAGGCCTTGCTGTAGAGCTGCACGGCCCGCTCCACGGCGAAGGCGCGGCGCTGCTGATCGCCGGAGCGCACCAGCCAGCGGCAGCCCTCCACGTCGTTGTCCAGGCACAGCAGGTAAGGCGCCAGGACCTGGGCCTTGCTGTTCTCGTCGGGCAGCTCGGTGATCAGCAGACGGGCGATGCGCCGCAGCAGGGCGTCGCGCTCGGCCGTCCCCAGGCGACCCAGGAAGGCCTGGCGCTCGGCCGGGTCTGAGAACTGGTAGCTTTCGGGCGACTGGGCCGCCAGCCAGCCCCGCCGCTGCCCCTCGGCCAGGGCGGCCAGGATGTTGGAGACCCGGTCGTCGCAGATGGCCACCAGCCAGTCAATGTTGAACCCGCCCTCGAACAGGGCGGCCAGGGAGAGAATGCGCTCCTGATCCGGAGCCAGGGGCGAGGCCTCGGCAGGGTCCATGGTATTCACCTCAAGGCATGGCCGTTACTAAGAAAAACCGACCCGGGCCCCCGCGCGGCCCAGCCGCGCGCCCGCCGGGCGGGCAGAGATGCGACCAAGAGTTTCTCTTTTACTGTTACCCGGGGAACCATATGGTGTCAACACCAAGCACTAATATTGGTTTTTTATGCTCAGCATTCGGTTCCGGTTTTTCCCGCGCGGGTGGGCCCAACCAGCAAACATATTGTTATCACAGCTTAAATTATAAATAATGGGTTGGCACTCGTCTTGCTCAGCTTAGGATGCAAGAGCCCATGGGCTTTCCACATAAGAAACCGGGATTGAGCAAAGGCCTGATTCCAATTTAAGGGGCGCCGGTGTCGCACCCGCCCCATCCTGGGATCGGCTGCGGGCGGAGCAGGACGGGGACCTAGAGATAGTTCGGGCCCCAGGGCACATGATCAGCCTGCCGCTCTACGACCAGATGTGGCTCTGCGCACACCACCGCTTAACAAATGCGCGCCGCCGCCCACTGCGGATCCCGGGCAAGGCCCCAAGGAAAAGGGAGAGAGCGATGATTGGCACGATCCTAAAGAAACACAGATCCGGCAAGGCGTTGATGGTCATGGGGCTGAGTTGCCTGCTGGCGCTGGCCCTGGGCGTGTTGGTCCTGGCCCCCCAGCCAGCCCAGGCGGCGGAGAAGGAGCTGCGCATCGGCCTGTTGACCTCCTTTAAGATGGAGTGCGGCCAGGCCTCCATCAACGCGGCCAACATGGCCGCCAAGGAGCTCAACGCCCAGGGCGGCGTGCTGGGCCGCAAGGTGAAGATCTTCGTGGCCGACTCGGAGAGCAACCCCGAGAAGGGCATCACCGCCCTCAAGCGGCTGGTGGAGAAGGACAAGGTGCACATCCTGGCCGGCGGGGCCATGAGCGGGGTGGTCTTGGCGGCCATGGACTACCTCAAGCGCTACAACATAATCTTCATGTCCACCGGCGTGTCCTCGCCCATGATCGGCGGCAAGGTGGCCAAGGACTACAACAAGTACAAGTACCAGTTCCGCACCACCATCAACGCCTTGAACCTGGCCAACGCCATCATCAAGGATGAGCTGGCCCTGATGGTCAAGCACGGCTACACCAAGTTCGCCGTACTGGCCGAGGACGCGGCCTGGAACCGCGGCCTGGTGGGCTTCCTGCAGAAGAACATCCCCAGCGTGGGCGGCCAGGTGGTGGCCACCGAGAAGTTCGACCCCGCCACCGCGGACTTCGCCCCCATCTTCTCCAAGATCGCCGCCAGCGGCGCCCAGGTGGCCGTGCCTCTGCTGGCCCACACCGACGCCGTGAGCTTCTTCAAGCAGTACAACGCCATGAAGGCGCCCTTCCGGCTGGCCGGCTTCAACAACCCCGGCCTGCACGCCGAGTTCTGGGAAAAGACCGGCGGGGCGGCCGTGGGCGAGGTCAACGTGGCCTGGGGCGCCTTGATCCGCTCCAAGATCACGGACAAGACCGTCCCCTTCTTCGATCAGTACCGCAAGCAGTTCAAGGGCGCGCCCCACGGCTGCGCCAGCACCACCTATGACGGCGTGATGGTCCTGGCCGACGCGGCCAAGCGGGCCAAGGGCTTCAAAACCGACGCCCTGGTCGTGGCCCTGGAGGGCACGGACTACATCGGCACCGCCGGGCGGGTGGTGTTCGACAAAAAGACCCACGACGCCAAGTACTCGCCCGACTTCATCCCCTTCCTGATCACCCAGTGGCAGGCGGGTGGCAAGTGGGCCATCCTGGTGCCCGCGCGTTTCGCCACCAGCCAGTTCCAGAATCCCCCCTGGCTGAAGAAGTAGAGGTTCAGGCACTCCATGGCGTTCCGGCCGCGGCCGCGGCCGGAACGCCCCACCCCGGGAGCCCGCAGCGTGCTGATTGAGATACTCATATACGGCTCGGTGGCCAGCGCGGTGTACGCCATGCTGGCCATCGGCCTGAGCCTGATGATCGGCATCGCCCGGGTCATGAACCTGGCCCACGGCACCTTCTACATGCTGGGGGCCTACGGCGTCTTCACCGGCGCGGTGGTGCTGGGGCTGCCCCTGGCCGCGGCCTTCGCCCTTTCGGTGTCCGCGGTGGGCTGCATCGCGGTGGCCCTGAACCGCATCTGCCTGCGGCCGCTCAAGGGCAACATAGACGCCATGCTGGTGATGACCCTCATCCTGGCCCTGATGTTCGAGGAGGTCATCCAGCTCATCTTCGGCCCCCGGCCCCGGCCGGTGCCCTATTTCATAGACGGCCGGCTGCTCATCTTCGGGGTCAGCGTGCCCGACCAGCGCCTGCTGGTGGTGGCCGTGGCCCTGGGGGTGATCCTGGGCCTGTGGCTGTTCATCGCCCGCACCCGCGTGGGCGGGGCCATCCTGGCCGTGGCCCAGGACCCCGAGGCCGCGGCCCTGATGGGCGTGGACAGCGGCCGCATCACCCTCCTGATCCATTTCCTGGCCGCCTTTCTGGCGGCCACCGCCGGCATCCTGGTCTCGCCCTTCCTGAGCACCAACCCGGGCATGTGGCTCTGGCCGCTGGTCAAGGCCTTCACCATCGTCATCCTGGGCGGACTGGGCAGCATATGGGGCAGCATCCTGGCCGCGGTCATCCTGGGTTTCAGCGAAACCATCGTCTCCTTCGCCCTCTCCTCGCGGCTGACCGAGCTGGTGGCTCTGGCCATTTTGTTCCTGGTGATCATCCTGCGCCCCTCCGGCCTGATGGGCAGCCGGGTGGGCAATTAGGGGGCCCGGATGCAGATGGGCGAAGCGCGCAGCCTGTACAACCACCTGCCGGGCCTGCTGGGCCTGGGCGCCATGCTGCTCCTGCCGGCGGTGGTGCCCGACCCCTATATCTGGGGCATCCTGGTGATGGCCAACCTCTACGCCTTTCTGGCCGCCGGCTTCGACATCCTCCTGGGCTACGCCGGCCTGCCGGTGATCGGCTACGGCCTGTTCGTGGGGGTGGGCGCCTATCTGGCGGCCTTGTTGAATTTGAGCTTCGGCCTGCCTCCCTGGCTGACCGTCCCCCTGGCCGGCCTGGGGGGGGCGGTGTTCGGGCTGCTCCTGGGCCTGTCCTGCCTGCGCCTCAAGGGCCTGTACCTGGCCCTGGCCTCCTTCGCCGCCGCGGCCATCTGCGAGAAGGTGGTGATCGTCTTCTACGACCTCACCAACGGGCACGAGGGCCTCTCGGGCCTGGACCCCATCTCCTCCCACCCCCTGCTGGACTACTACCTGTCCCTGCTGGTGATGGCCGCCGGCACCGCGGCCCTGTTGATGGTGGTGCGCTCCAAGGTGGGGCTGGTGCTCAACTCCATCAAGGACAACCAGGAGGCGGCCGAGGCGGTGGGCATTGACACCACCCGCTACAAGCTGCTGGCCTTCGTGCTGGCCAGCTTTCTGGGCGGCGTGGGCGGCGGCTTCCTGGGCCACTACACCATGCACGTAGGCCCCAACATGTTCGGCCTGCACATCGCCCTGACCATCATCATGATCGCCATCGTGGGCGGCCTGGGCACCATCACCGGCTCCATCGGGGCCAGCTATCTGCTCATCATCCTCAACGAGGCCCTGCGCGAGGTGGGCGAGGCCCGCCTGCTCATCTACACGGTGATCACGGTGGTGATCATGCTGGCCCTGCCCAAGGGAGTCATGCCGCCGCTGCTGAACCTGCTCCACCGCGTCTTGCGGCGACTCACCCCGCGCCGGCGGCGCGGCTGGAAAGGAGGCCTGGGCGATGCCTCCGATACTTAAGGTGGCCAACATCTCGCGGTTCTTCGGCGGAGTGGCCGCCATATCCGAGCTCAGCTTCGCCCTGAGCACCGGCGAGATCCTGGGCCTGATCGGCCCCAACGGCGCGGGCAAGACCACCCTTTTCAACCTGATCACCGGCTTTCTGCGCCCCAACCTGGGGGAGATCTACTTCCAGGGCCGCCGCCTAGCGGGGCTCAAGCCGCACAAGATCGTGGCCCGGGGGGTCACCCGCACCTTCCAGATACCCAAGCCCTTCGGCTCCCTGAACTGCCTGGAAAACGTGGCCGTGTCTATGGTGGCCAAGACGGGCCTGGCCCGGCGGCACGACCCGGAGATGCTGCGCCGCAGCCGCCTGATCCTGGAGACCACCGGCCTGGCGGACAAGGAGGGCATGCTGCCCGAGGCGCTGACCCAGGGCGACCTGAAGAAGCTGGAGATCGCCCGGGCCCTGGCCACCTCGCCCCATCTCTTGCTTCTGGACGAGCCCTTCGCCGGCCTGACCAACGCCGAGATCGCCGGCATCAGCCAGTTGATAGAGCAGGTGCACGGCCGGGGCGTGACCATGATCATCGTGGAGCACCGCCTGCGCGAGCTGATGCGCATCGTGCAGCGGGTGGTGGCCCTGGACTTCGGGGAAAAGATCGCCGAGGGCACGCCCCAGGAGATCACCAGCCACCCCCGGGTCATCGAAGCCTATCTGGGGACCGGAGACTGAGTTGGCGCCGCTGTTGGAAATACAGGACTTGCGGGTGGCCTACGGCAAGGCGGCCATCCTCAAGGGAGTGTCCCTGGCCCTGGAAAAAGGCGAGGTGGTGGGCGTCATAGGCCCCAACGGCGCGGGCAAGACCACCCTGCTGCGGGCCATCGCCGGGCTGACCCCCAGCGAGGGCGACATCCGCTACGCCGGTGAGAGGATAAACAGCCTGCCCGCCCACCGCATCGTGCGCCGGCGGGTGATCCTCTGCCCGGAGCGGCGCCGCCTGTTCCCGGAGATGAGCGTGCGCCGCAACCTGGAGATGGGCGCCTACCTGCGCCGGGACAAGGCGGAGATCCGCCGCGACCTGGAGGAGGTGCTGGAGCTGTTCCCGGCCCTGGGTCGGCGGCTGCACAACCAGGCCGGCACCATGAGCGGCGGCGAGCAACAGATGCTGGCCGTGGCCCGCTCCCTGATGTCCCGGCCCGAGCTGTTGATGCTGGATGAGCCCTCCTTCGGCCTGGCCCCCCTGGTCAAGAAGGCCATCATGCAGACCCTGCTGCACATCCGGCGGCGGGGTCTGACCATTTTATTGTCCGAGCAGGACACCAAGCTGGCTTTCGAAGCGGTGGAGAAAGCCTATGTGCTCGAGAACGGACGGATTAACATCGCCGGCTCCACTGAGAGCCTGTTGGCCGACCCCCATGTGAAGGAAGCCTACCTGGGGCTGGCCTGAGGCGGCCGGGAGCCGGCCCAGCCGGGAGGAGGTGCAAGCAACCGGATAGGGCAAGGCTAGAGACCATCCACGACCAAACGCGGAGACAATCCGCTGCCCCTGTTAACCGTAGTTATTACTTGGAGGCTAGTGATGATCAGGATCAAGAGAGTAAAGAGGATCGCGGTGGCGGTCAAGGACCTGGACCAGGCGGTGAAGAACTGGCAGAAGCTCTTTGGCGTAAAGCCCTTCCAGTACGGCAAGGAGCCTGAGGACCGCTACCACTACGTGGCCTTCCAGATCGGCGACACCCGCGGCGACGGCGAGATGACCATCGAGTTCCTCTCGCCCCTGGACGACCCCAACGGTGAGTTGCTGCTGGGCAAGTTCATCAGGGAGCGCGGCGAGGGCCTGTACATGATCACCCTGGAGACCGAGGGCACCGCCGACGAGGTGGCCCAGGAGATCAAGGACACCGGCCTGAAGCCGGCCTGGGGCGGCCAGCAGAAGCAGTGGCTGGCCGAGCACATGCAGGGCCTGGGCCTGGAGTCCTGGACCGAGAACTACGTCTCCCCCAAGGACGCCAACGGCGTGCTGTGCACCCTGGCCAGCATCCGGTACCAGGACCCGGTGATGATAGACGCCAAGCCGGGCATCACCCTGCAACCCAAGAAGAAGTAGATCCGCCACGGGCCGGGGAGGGGCGTTCTCCCCGGCCCTCAACCTCGCGAGGAAATTCTCATGCCAGGCCAGCCATACATGTTGGACCCCGCGGTGGAGGCCATGCCCCGCGAGCGCCTGCGCCGGGTGCAGGACGCGCGGCTGCGGGCGGTGGTGCAGCGCTGCTACCAGAACATGGGCATGTACCGGGAGAAGTTCGATCAGCTGGGGCTCAAGCCGGATGACGTGCGCTCCGTGGAGGACCTGCCCCGGCTGCCCTTCACCACCAAGGAGGACCTGCGCAGCCGCTATCCCCTTAAGGGGCTCCTGGCCGTGCCGCGGGAGGAGGTGCAGCGCTATCACATGACCACCGGCACCACCGGCAAGCCCACCATCAGCCCCCTGACCCGGGACGACGTGTTCCGCGCCGAGGAGGCCCTGGCCCGCTGCGGGGCCGCGGCCGGCGTGGGGCCCGGCGACCTGGCCCAGCTCATGTTCGGCTACGGCCTGTTCGCCGGCTCGGTGATCTGCCACCCGGCCTGGGAGCGGATGCTGGGCGCGGCGGTGATCCCGGCCGGGGCGGCCCTGCCCAGCGCCACCCAGTTGGACATCATGCAGGAGTTCCGGCCCACGGTGCTGGCGGCCACGCCTTCTTTCCTGCTGCACATCGCGGAGGTGGCCCGGGAGCAGGGCGTGCCCATCGCCGAGCTGGGCGTGCAGAAGATCGTCACCGGCGCCGAGCCCAGTTCCGAGGAGACCCGGGTCAAGATCGCCCAGGCCTTCAACGCGCCCATCTACAGCGACATCTACGGCATGTGCGAGCTGGGCCCGCACTTCTGCGTGGAGTGCCCGCACCACCAGGGCCTGCACATCAACGAAGAATCCTTCCTGGCCGAGATCATAGACCCGGATACCGGCCAGCAGCTCCCGCCGGGCCAAAAGGGCATGCTGGTGCTCACCTGCCTGATGAAGCAGGCCATGCCCCTGCTGCGCTACCAGACCAAGGACATCACCGTGCTGGAGGACTCCCCCTGCTCCTGCGGTCGCAGCCACCTGCGCGTGCGGCGCATCATGGGGCGCACCGACGACATGGTCAAGGTCAAGGGGGTCAACATCTTCCCCTCCCAGGTGGAGGCGGTGATCCGCGGGGTGGAGGAGGTCAAGGACAGCGAGTTCCAGATGCTGGTGGACCGCTCCCAGGCCGCGGTGGACTCCCTGACCGTGAAGGTGGAGGCGGCCCAGCCCGGACCGGAGCTGGCGGCCAAGCTCAAGGCGGCGTTCTCGCGGGCCTTCCTGGGCTCCAACCTCAAGGTGGAGCTGGTGCCGGTGGGCAGCCTGCCCCGCTTCTCCCACAAGGCCAAGCGCCTGGTGGACACCCGCAAGCTGTGAGCGAGGGCGCCGTGAGCGAAAGCCCAGCGGACGTGAGGCAGAGTCTGTCCCTGGCCGGCCAGGCGGCCCTGGTCACCGGGGCCAGCCGGGGCATCGGCCTGGCCATCGCCCGGGCCCTGACTCAGGCCGGGGCCGCGGTGGTCATGGCCGCGCGCAAGGCTCCGGGGCTGGAGGCGGCCGCCGCCGAGCTGGCCGCCGCAGGCGGCCGGGTGCTGGCCGTGGCGGCCAACGTCAGCCGCGACCAGGACCGGCGGCGTTTGGTGGAGCGGGCCCTGGCCTGGGCCAGCCGCCTGGACATCCTGGTGAACAACGCCGGGGCCAATCCCAGCTACGGGCCCCTGGCCGAGGTACAGGAGGCGGCCTGGGACAAGGTCTTCGCGGTCAACCTCAAGGCCAGCCTCTTCCTCAGCCAGTTGGCCTACCGCGCCTGGATGGCCCAGCACGGCGGGGCCATCCTGAACGTCTCCTCCCTGGCCGCCTATGTGCCCACGGCCCGCATCAACGCCTACAGCGTGACCAAGGCGGCGCTGAACCACCTGACCGCCTGTCTGGCCAGCGAGTGGGGGCCCCAGGGGGTGCGGGTCAACGCCATCGCGCCGGGGCTGGTGCAGACCAGCTTCAGCCAGGCCCTGTGGGAGAGCCCCGAGGGCCGGCGGCGCATCCAGAGCAACCCCCTGCCCCGGGTGGGCCGGCCGCAGGACCTGGCCGGCGCGGCGCTGCTGCTCTTGTCGCCGGCCGGCTCCTTCATCACCGGCCAGTGCCTGATCGTGGACGGCGGAGAGATCATCAAGGAGTGCGGCCAGCGCGGCGCCGCCTGAGCCGGCCGCCTGGCGCGCTCCCAACCGGAGGTTAGTGTCATGAGAGCCAAGCAGCAGTGGATAGAGGGCCTGCGCAAGATGCGCCGCAACGTCTACCTGCACGGCGACAAGGTGGACCGCGACGACGAGAGCATGATCGGGCCCCTCAACACCATCGGCGCCACCTTTGACTTCGCCCAGATGCCCGAGCACGCCGAGGTGATGACCGCCATCTCCCACCTGAGCGGAGAGAGGATCAACCGCTTCTGCCACGTGCACCAGAGCCGGGAGGACCTGCACAAGAAGCAGGACATGACCCGCCTGCTCTGCCAGAACGTGGGCGGCTGCACCCAGCGCTGCATGGGCACCGACGCGCTCAACGCCATAAGCTGCGCCAGCTACGAGGCGGACAAGGACAATAAGGGCGCCACCCAGTACTACCAGAACTTCCTCCAGTGGCTGGACCGCTTCCAGCGCCAGGACCTGGTGGGCTGCTGCGCCCAGACCGACGTCAAGGGCGACCGCACCAAGCGCCCAAGCCAGCAGGACGACCCGGACCTGTATCTGCGGGTGGTGGAAAAGAACAAGGACGGCATCGTGGTGCGGGGCTGCAAGATCCACATCACCGTGGCCCCCCAGGCCGACGAGATCCTGGTGGTGCCCACCCGCGCCCTGCTGCCCACAGAAAAAGACTGGGCGGTGTCCTTTGCGGTGCCCGGCGACTGGGAGGGGGTCAAGCTGGTGGTGCGGGCCACCAACCAGCGGCCCCGGCAGCACTACCCCAAGGGCTTCCTGCAGGGCACCACCGAGGCCATGGTCATCTTCGAGGACGCCTTCATCCCCTGGGAGCGGGTGTTCCTCTGCGGCGAGGCGCAGCACGGCGGCGTGCTGGCCCTGTTGTTCGCCCTGTACCACCGGCACAGCTACTCCGGCTGCAAGCCGGCGGTCTCGGAGCTGATGATGGGCACCGTGGCCCTGGCCGCGGAGTACAACGGGGTGGAACGCGAGCGGCACGTGCGCGACAAGCTGGCCCACATGATCCTGGTGGCCGAGCTGGGCTATGCCGCGGGCTTCACCGCCTCGGAAAAGGGCGCGCCCCAGGTTTTCATGCCCGGCCAGGGCCTGGTGCCCTACGGCCCGGGCACCTACATCCCGGACTCCATCTACTGCAACGTTGGCCGCTGCCTGTCCGGCGAGGCCTACTACCACGAGTTGGAGACCCTGGCCGACATCTCCGGCGGGGTCCCCAGCACCATTCCCTACGAGGAGGACTGGGCCAACCCCGAGATCACCGGACTGTTGGAGAAATACAGCCGCCGCAACCCAGGCGTGGCCCCGGACAACCAGCAGCGCCTCTGGCGCCACGTGGGCGACATCCTCTGCTCGGCCTACGGCGGAGTCATGGCCGTGGCCGCGGTGCACGGCGGCGGCTCGCCCATCATGGAGAAGATCGCCATCACCAGCCAGTACGACATCAACCGCCGCAAGGAGATGGTCAAACGCCTGGCGGGCATTGACGACGCCAGGAACCCCGCCGTTGCCAAAGGCGCCAAGAAGTAGGCGCCGGCCGCCGGATCAAGGAGGAAGCACATGCGCGATGTAGTTATCCTAGGATACCTGCGGACGGCCCAGTCCCGCTCCCGGCCCAAGGACAAGCAGCCCGAGCGCGACTGGTTCTACAGCCTGCGCGCCGACGAGCTGCTGGCCCGCCTGTTGCCCGAGGTGCTCAGGCGCAGCGGGGTGAACCCCCAGGAGGTGGACGACTTCATCATGGGCTGCTCCACCGGCGTGGGCGAGAACTGGACCTACGGCGGACGCCATCCCCTGTTCCTAGCCGATCTGCCCTTCACCATGAGCTCCAAGTGCCTGGACCAGCAGTGCGGCTCCTCCATGGCCGCCCTGCACATGGGCTACCTGGAAATCGCCAGCGGCCACGCGGACGTGGTCTTGCTGGGGGGCATGGAGCACATGACCCGGGTGCCCCAGCCCGGCCGCGGCCTGCACCCCGAGGCCCTGGTGGCGCCGCCGGCCCTGATGGAACAGGCGCGCTACCGCCACTGGGACATGGTGACCACCTATAACATGGGGCTCACCGCCGAAAAACTGGGCGGCCAGGCGGGCATCAGCCGGGAGGAGATGGACCGCTGGGCGGTGCGCTCCCACCAGCGGGCGGGCCAGGCCCAGGCCGCGGGCTTCTTCGCCGGCGAGATCCTGCCCCTGGAGACGGCCCGAGCCGAGGGCGGCACGATGACCGTGGACCAGGACCAGGCGGTGCGGCCCGACGCGGACTACGAGAGCACCGCCGCCCTGCGCCCGGCCTTCACCGCCGATGGAATCATCACCGCGGGCAACTCCTCGCCGCTCAACGCCGGGGCCAGTTCCATGGTGATCATGGCCGCCGATAGGGCCAGGGCCCAGGGACTGAAGCCCCTGGCCGCGATCAAGGCCCTGGGCTTCGCCGGCGTGGACCCCACCATCATGGGCGCCGGGCCGGTGCCGGCCAGCCAGAAGGCCCTGGCCAAGGCTGGGCTCACGGTGCAGGATATAGACTACTGGGAGATCAACGAGGCCTTCGCCGTGGTGCCCGTGAACTGCATCAAGGAGCTGGGCATTGACCCCGAGCGGGTCAACGTGCACGGCGGCGGCGTGGCCCTGGGCCACCCCCTGGGGGCCTCGGGCCTGCGCCTGGTGGGCACCCTGGCCCGCATCCTGCAGGAAAAGGGCGGCCGCTGGGGCCTGGCCAACGCCTGCATCGGCGGCGGCCAGGGCATCGCCACCATCATCGAGCGCACGGTCTAGGCCGGGGCGGAGGCGGGAGGAGCGGCGATGGGCATGGGTGCGTTCTTGCCCGGCGGCATGGCCGCCACCCTGCACATCCTGCCCTTCCGCGACGTGGAGCTGGCCTGTAAGCACATGCTGGCCCTGTTCCCCCAGGCCCCCAGCGTGCCCCGCCTGAGCCTGTCGGTGCGCATGTACATGGACGGCCTGCCCTGCCTGGTGGTGGACAAGGCCAAGCGCCGCCTCCTGTTTGACCTGGAGCGCACCGAGGAGCTGGCGCGCTTCTACCAGGCCTGCCTGGATGACGACCTGGACCACTTCGCCCTGGACCCGCGCCACGCGCCGGGCTTCTACCGGCTGCTGGAGATGCTGGCCGCCGCGCCGCCGCCGGGGCTGGCCCTGGTGCACCTGGAGCTGCCCGGGCCGGTGACCTGGGGCCTGAGCCTGGTGGACAGCCGCAGCGGCCGGGCCGGCTGGTACGACGCCACCATGCGCGAGGTGCTGGTCAAGGCCCTGAGCATGAAGGCCCGCTGGCAGGAGCGCGAGGTGCAGCGGGTCCTGCCCGGGGTGGGCGCCATGGTCACCCTGGGCGAGCCCTCCCTGGGCATGGTGCAGAGCGCCTACGGCTCCATGTCCGCCGAGGAGGTGGTGGCCAACCTGTCCGAGGTCCTGGCCGGCGTGCAGGGCCTGCGCTGCGTGCACTGCTGCTCCAACATGGACTGGTCCCTGTTGATGAAAGCCGGGGTAGGGGTCATCAACTTCGACGCCTTTCAGTACGCGGACAAGCTGGCCCTGTACGCCTCCCCGCTGCGGGAATACCTGGAGCGGGGCGGCCTCCTGGCCTGGGGCATAGTCCCGGTCAACCCCGACCGGCTGGCCGGCGAGGACCAGGCCAGCCTGCTCAGGCGCCTGGAAGAGGCCCTGGCCATTGTGGCCCGGGCCGTGGGCCGGGGCGTTTACTATCTGGTGCAGCGGGCCTTCATCACCCCCTGCTGCACCCCCTCCACCCTGTCCGAGACCGAGGCCCTGCGGGCCTGGGAGCTGACCGGGATCCTGTCCCGGGACATAGCCGCCCGCCATCTGGCGGCCCCGGCGCCATAGCGGAGAGTCGCACCGTGATGGAAGCCAAGATGAGCTACGCCAAGCAAAAGGCCTCGGTGCTGGGCAGCCACATGGCCTACGTGCAGACCGGGGCCGGGGACCCCATCGTCCTTCTGCACGGCAACCCGGCCTCGTCCTATCTGTGGCGCAACGTGATCCCGCACCTGGAGGGCCTGGGCCGCTGCCTGGCCCCGGACCTCATCGGCATGGGCGACTCGGACAAGCTCAGCCCCAGCGGCCCGGGACGCTACACCTTCCTGGAGCACCGCCGCTATCTGGACCGGCTGCTGGATCTATTGGGCGTAAGCGAACGAGTTACCCTGGTGATCCACGACTGGGGCTCGGCCCTGGGTTTTGACTGGGCCCGCCGCCACCCGCAGGCCGTCAAGGGCATCGCCTACCTGGAGGCCATCGTGCGGCCGGTCACCTGGCAGGAGTGGCCTCCGGCCGCCCGGGCCATCATCGCCAACATCCGCAGCGAGCAGGGCGAGGAGATCATCCTAAGGAAAAACCTGTTCGTGGAGGGCATCCTGCCCGCCTCCATCCTGCGCCGGCTCAGCCCGGCGGAGATGGACGAGTACCGCCGCCCTTTCCGCGAGCCCGGCGAGGACCGCCGTCCCACCCTCACCTGGCCCCGCCAGATTCCCATCGAGGGCCAGCCGGCTGAGGTGGCGGCCCTCGCCGCAGCCTACGCCGAATTCATGAGCCAAAGCCCCGTGCCCAAGCTGTTCATCAACGCCGAGCCCGGCGGCATCCTCATCGGCCCCCAGCGGGAGTTCTGCCGCTCCTGGCCCCACCAGCAAGAAATCACGGTGCCGGGCATCCACTACCTGCAAGAGGACTCGCCTGATGAGATCGGCCGGGCCGTGGCCGCCTGGCTGCGCGGGCGGGGCTAGGGCCGGGGCCCAGGGCCGGCATGGCGGGATCCCAGCACGCGGAGGGGGCTGAGCCAAGACAAGCTCAACCCAAGCACCAGAATCTCCAACGGATGCTGTCTGGATGCTGATAGCCTGCTGAGGGTCCGCGCCGGGCGGGCTAATAATCGCGCCTAAAAATAATTTGATTAAGTTACATTCTTTGGTGCCTGGGGCGGGATTCGAACCCGCACGGGCTATTCACCCTGGGGATTTTAAGTCCCCTGTGTCTACCTGTTCCACCACCCAGGCGTTGGCCAGGCGCCCCCTTAAACCAGGGCGCGGACCATATATATCATCCTTTGCGGTCCGGGGGTAGGCCGCGCCCGGGCCATTGACAGGGCCCTGGCGTTGCGGTATTCGACTCCCAGCCGCCATCGGCAGGAAGAGGAAGGCCCATGAGTTCGCCGCAACCCCCTGCGCCCGGCCCCGAGGCGCTGGTCAGCCGCCTGAGCGCCGAGGAGCTCAAAGAGCGGGTGCTGTCCCTGGCCGGTCCGGCGGACCAGGCCCTGGAGCAGACCCTGCGCAGCCATGTGCCCTTCATAGAAGAGGTGAGCGACTACATCATCTTCAGCGGCGGCAAGCGCCTGCGGCCGGTGCTGTATCTGCTGGCCGCCGCGGCCGCCGGGGGCCAGGGCCGGCCACGCCACGCGGCCATCTTCGAGTTCCTGCACGCGGCCACCCTGCTGCACGACGACGTGGTGGACGAGGCCGGCCGCCGACGGGGCCGGCCCGCGGCCCGCACCCGCTACGGCAACGACGCAGTGATCCTGGTGGGGGACTTCCTGTTCTCCAAGAGCTACTCCCTGGCCGCCGAGGTGGCCGACCACCGCTTCGTCAGCGCACTCACCGACTGCACCACCATCATGGCCGAGGGCCAGGTGCTGGAGCTTTTGCACACCGGCGACCTGGAGCTGAGCCCGGCCCGCTACCAGGAGATCATCGTCTCCAAGACCGCGGTGCTCATCGCCGCCGCCTGCCAGATGGGGGCCATCTACGCGGGCGCGGACCAAAAGACGGTCAAGAGCCTTTACGACTACGGCCTGGCGCTGGGCATCGCCTTCCAGATGGTGGACGACGCCCTGGACTACGTGGGCAGCGAGCACGAGTTCGGCAAGCCGGTGGGCCACGACCTGGCCGAGGGCAAGATCACCCTGCCCTTCATAGAGGTGCGCGACCAGGCCCCGGCCGAGGTGCGCCACCGCCTGCTGGAGCTGGCCCGGGCCATACCCCAGGACCCCGGGGTGATCCCCCAGGCCAAGGAGCTGGTGCGGGCTCGCGGCGGGGTGGAGCACACCTTTGCCCAGGCCCGGGCCCATGCCCTGGCCGCCCAGCAGGCCCTGATCCCCCTGCTGGGCCCCGGCGAACCCGCCCCGGAGATGGAGACCCTGCTGGAGCTGGCCCCCTACGTGGTCACCCGCCGCACCTGATCCCTTCTGCGCTCAACTACGGTAGTTCAGCAGGCCTCTTGCCGAAACCCGGGCTGAAGGGCAAGCAGGCCCCCAAAGTCAACCAGCCTTTATTACGGGACAATTTTCCCTCGCCCCCTTGGAGGGGGGTTTGCAAGGCACCGGCCGCCAAAGGAGGCGGCCCGTGTCCGACATCCATGTTGTCCTGCTTGAAAAGAGCGGCTCCCCCCTGGCCCCGGTCATCGCCGAGGCCGCGGCCCAGGTCCTGGAGCATCCCCTGCTGCAGACCCAGGCGCCCCCCCTGTTGCCGGCGGCCTCCCAGGAGGGCCTGCTGGTGATCTGGGACCTGTGGGGCTTCAGCGCCGCGGAGCGCCAGGCCTGGGAGCCGGAGCTGGCGCCGCCCTCGGTGGGGGTGGTGCTGGCCCTGGCTCAGATGGAGCCCGAGCTGGTTGCCCTGGCCCTGCGCCTAGGCGCCCTGGGCCTGGTCACCGCCGATCTCCCGGCCCAGGCCGCGGCCCTGGTGCTGGACCTGGCCCGGGCCGGCCAGGAGCGGGCCTGCCGGCTGCTGGCCGAGCAGGCCTCCCTGGAGCAGCAGTTGGCCGAACGGGAGGTGATCGAGCGGGCCAAGAGCGTGCTCATGGCCAGCCTGCAGATCAGTGAGGCCGAGGCCATGCAGCGCCTGCAGAAGCACGCCCGCAACACCAACCAGCGGCTGGTGCAGGTGGCCCAGCGGGTGCTGTCGTCCTACCGCCTGTTCAACGGTCAGCCGGAGTAGGCCGCTGGAGGCCAAGAGAGGCCACCCCTCCGCCCGGGCCATGGGCGCGGGCGGAGGGGTGGCAGGAGGTCAGCTCGCGGCCGGGAAGCAACGCCCTTCGGACGGCGTTCCGGGACGGCGCGGCGCCCGCCCGCGGAGCTGGGGGGAGCTATAGCGGGGACAGACGGGCCAGGGAGCGGGCCGCGTCCCTTTGCAGTTGACCCTTCTCGCCGGAGGCCACCTGGCGCAAAGGCGCCGCGGCCCCTTGGCCGCCGATCATGCCCAGGGCGGCGGCTGCATCACAGCGGACATAGGTGGGCTGGGACTGGTCCAGCACCAGGTTGGCCAGGTAAGGCACGGCCCGCGGGTCGCCGATCTTGCCCAGGGCCCGGGCCGCGGCGGCGCGCAGGTGGCCGTCCTGGTGCTTGAGCTGGCCCACCAGGGCCCCATAGGCCTGCGGGTCGCCGATCTCGCCCAGGGAGTAGGCTGCGATGGGCCGCACGTCGGGGCAGTTGCCATAGAGCAACTGGACCACGGCCTGGAAGTCTAGTTGGGGCACCTCGTTCAGGTGGCCCATGCGTACGGCGGCCTGGCAGGCCTCCAGCAGGGACCTTTGCACGTAAGGCTTGATGGTGACGGCGTCCGCCTGGGGCGGAGGCGAAACCTTGGCCTGGGCCGCGCCCAGGGAAAGGGCCAGGCCCAGGGCCAGCAACCACAAAACCCTCACCGCCTTCATGTGAATCCTCCTTTTCTCCGGCCGGCCGGAACTGCTCCGGCGTTCGCGGCCGGCGGCCGCGCCGGAAACCCGGATCGGCCGGAGCGCGGCGCCGCTCTGGCGCCCTAGGCAGGGACCGGGCCCCGGCTGCGCCGCCCCCTCGTATAAGAATTTTATACCACATTGTGGTATGCGTCGTCTACTGAAAAATACCCTTTTGTGGTATATTTTTTCCCTGACCCATTGGGCCTGCATTTTGAAGCTAAGCCGTTGATGTAGCGGTATTTAGATGTTTTCCCGGAAGGGCCCGCGGGTGGAATTGAAAACTAATACCACTCTGTGGCATAGTGAATAGTATCGGGGTCAACTCTCAGCGTTACGGGGCCATGGACAGCCAGGAATTCAAGCGCCTGCGCGCCGAGTTGAGCAAGACCCAGAACGAGATGGCCCAACTCCTGGGCACCTCGCTCAAGGCGGTGCACAGCTATGAGCAGGGCTGGCGCAAGGTGCCGGGGCACGTGGAGCGGCAGATGCTGTTTCTGCTGGCCTGCCAGCGCAACCGGGAGGGCAGGCTGGCCGCCTGCTGGAAGGTCAAGCATTGCCCACCGGAGACCAGACGGCGCTGTCCGGCCTGGGAGTTTCAGGTGGGCGGCCTGTGCTGGTTCGTCAACGGCACCATCTGCGAGGGCGTGGTGTACCGCGACTGGCAGGAAAAGATGAAGGTCTGCCGGCAGTGCGAGGTGCTGCGGCCCCTGCTGGGCCCGCCGGTCCAGCCAGAGGACTGAACGCCGCCTCCCCTTTTCAGGCCCTCAGCCGCCGGCGGGGGCGGAATCAGGGGGCCGCCCGCCTCAGGTTCTGGCCTCGGGGGCCTGCCCCCGGCCGCGGCGAATGGCCCCCTCCAGGCCGAACTTCTTGATGCGGTAGCCGATCTGCCTCAGGGTCAGGCCCAGCTCGGCCGCGGCGTGGGACTGCACCCATTGGTTGCGCTCCAGGGCCGCCACCACCGCCCGCCGCTCCATCTCCTCCAGGCGGGAGAGGGCCCCGGCCCGCTGGCTGGGCTCCTTGGCCTCGCGCTGGAACACGAAAGAGGGCAGGTCCGCCAGGGTCACCGCATCGCCTTGGGTGAGCAGGGCCAGGCGCTGGCAGAGGTTTTCCAGTTCGGCCACGTTGCCCGGCCAGGCATAGTGGGTGAGCACGTCCAGGGCCTGCTGGTTCAGGGACAGGCGGCGGCCGACCGCGGCCGCGGCCCTTTCCAGAAAGAAGCGGACCAACAGCGGTATGTCCTCCCGGCGGCGGGCCAGCGGCGGCAGGGTGATGGGGAAGACGTTGAGGCGGTAGTACAGGTCCTGGCGGAACTGCCCCTGCTCCACGGCCGCGGCCAGGTCCTGGCGGCTGGCGGCCAGGATGCGGGCCTGGGAGCTGCGGGTCTGGCTGCCGCCCAGGCGCTCGTACTGGCGCTCCTGCAGCACGCGCAGCAGCTTGGCCTGCAGGGGCGGCCCCAGGCTGGTGATGTCGGTCATGAACAGCGAGCCGCCCTGAGCCCGCTCCAAGAGGCCCGCCCGGGGCTCGGTGGCCCCGGAAAAGGCGCCCTTCTCGTAGCCGAACAGGCGGCGCTCCGAGACCTCCTGGCTGACAAAGGCGCAGTCCAGGCGCAGCAGGGGCCGGTCCGCCCGGGGGCTGAGCCGGTGGATGAGCCCGGCGGCCTGGGCCTTGCCGCTGCCCAGGGGACCCAGCAGCAGCACCGAGGCCTCGCTGGGCGCCACCTTGTGCAAGAGCTCCTGCACCTGGGCCATGGCCTGGCTCTGGCCCTCCAGGAGCAGGTGGCTGGCCTCGGCCGCCTCCTGGCCGGAGGGCTCGCCGGGCGGGCCCTGCAAGGGGGCCAGGCGGGCCTGGATGCGCCGGTGCAGGTGCAGCAGTCGGCTGAGCATCTCCCCGGCCGCGCCCAGCACCCGCCGCTGCTCCGGGGCTGCCTCCTGGCCCTGGGCCTCCACGGCCAGCACCCCGGCCGCGCTGCCGTGCAGAAACAGGGGCACGGCCCACAGGGGGCCGGCGGCCAGGAAGGGCCGCCCGCCGTGCATCACCCGGGCGTAGAGCTCCGCGGCGGGGTCCGGCCCCGGCTCCGGCGCGGCCGGGCCGTCCAGGGCCCGGCGCAGCAACTGGCCCCGGGCCGGGTCCAGCCAGGCCACCTCCGCCCAACGGCCGGGCAGGGCCCGGGACAGCACGGCCAGCACCCGGTCCAGCACCTGGGGCAGGTCCAGGGCCTGGTCCACCAACAGGGCCATCTCGGTGAGCAGCAGGCGCTCTTTATCGCTCCAGGCGGCGGACATGCCATGGAACGCAGCAAAATCCGTGCCTCGGGGCTCGGGTTGAGTCCATATTTATAACCTTAGGTAACGGTTGATAATTAAGCCCCTGGCCATTCTGGGCCGCGCCAGGCGCCTACCAAATTGTAACTTTTCCCCGCCAAAGGCTACCTGCCCGTAGGAAGGCCGGCCGCGGATGGGCCAACCGGCGCGCACTCCACGGGCCATGATCTTCAATTAATTGGCGAAATTAAAAACAGGCCGCCAGCCGGCCCTCCTGGCAAGGGGTTTGCAGATCACTAATGGCATTCGGCAGACCCCTCCCTTCACTGCCGAGGGCATCCCTCCCTCACTTAACCCCGGCCGCACCGGCCGGGGTTTTTTTGTGCGCTGCCTTCCTGGCCCGCGGCCGGGGCCGGCCATATGGTTTTCCCGTGCGTTGCACCCTGCCCGGGGAAATGGACGGACCTCGGGCGCCTGCCGGCATCGTTTGACTAAAAGGCGGGCATGATGTTTACTTTAGCCGTCTGTCCTGGCGGCGGGGCGAAGCCTGCCCAGGGTTGTGCAGCATGGTGTTGCCATTGTCCCCCGCCGCGCTGATGGGCCGGCTATTCTGCGGCCGGCCAAGATTCAAAACTGAGAGGTGAATATGTATAAGATTATGATTTTCATCGATGGCACCTGGCTCTACCGCACCCTGCCCCGCCTGGCCGAGTCCTGCGGCAAGCAGGAGTTCAAAGTGGACTATGGGATCCTGCCCAAGGTGATCGCCCGGGAGCTGGGCGAGTACCTGGGGGTGGGCGCCCTGGGGGTGGACGTGGTGCGCAACCATCTCTTCGCCAGCCTGCCCACCAACTACGACCCCCAGGACGCCCAGCTCATCACCCGTCAGGAGGAATTCTACCGGCTGCTCAAGGAGGACTACCACTACCAGACCGAGATATTCGCCATCGACTTCCGGGGCCGGCGGGTGCGCCACGGCGACCGCAACCCGGAGGACACCTTCCAGCCGCGGGAAAAGTGCGTGGACATCGCTCTGGCCTCCCAGCTTTTGTTCTACGCCGCCCTGCCCTCGGCCATGGACATCGCGGTGGTGGTGCTGGGCGACCGGGACTTCATCCCCATGCTGAACACCGCCCGCCGCCTGGGCAAGCGGGTGGCCATCGTCAGCGTGCGCTCCTCCTGCGCTCAGGAGCTGGCCGAGCCCCACGACCAAGCCGGGGTCAAGGACTTCGGGGTCATCTGGATGGACGACCTGCTGGATGAGCTGGAGCTGAGATACGAGCCCCAGGAGCTGGAGTGCCAGTCGCCGGACCACCAGGGCGACCGCCACTTCTGGACCACCTACCGCCCCCGCCGGGGCGAGCCGGTCTACTGCGACGCCTGCCGCCAGGCCTACGCCGAGCGCCGCAACGGCGGCCAGCAACAGGATGCGGGCGAAGACTACGAGGACTACCCGCCCCAGGAGGGCATGCCCGGCCTCGGCGAGACCCTGGGCGGGGTGGTGGACTTCAAGAAGGAGGACAAGGGCTACGGCTTCATCACCACCGACGACGGCGTCAGCTTCTTCTTCCACCTGACCGACCTGGAGGGAGGCCTGGCCTTCGAGAACCTGGACGAGGGCCAGGAGGTGATTTTCGAGGTCAAGGCCCTGCCCAAGGGAGGCAAGGCCGGCGCCGCCCAAAGGGTGCGGCCGCCGGAGGAGGCGGCGGAGTAGGCAGAGCGGCCGCCCGCCGTCCGCGGCGCCCTTGGCCGGCCGGCTGACCGAGGCCTAAGGAGGCGCGACATGCTGGAGGTGTTGACCCAGAGTGCGGGCGCGGCCCTGGCCGTGCGGGCCAGCGGCAAGCTCACGGACGCGGATTATCAGAAGGTGTTCATCCCCCGCCTGGAGGCGCTCATCAAGCAGCATGGCCGGGTCAAGGTCATGCTCATCTTCGCCATGGACTTCCGGGGATGGGAGGCCAAGGCGGCCTGGGACGACGCCGCCTTCGGCCTGAAGCACCGCAAGGACTGCGCCAAGCTGGCGGTGGTGGGCGCCCCCAGCTGGGTCAACTGGGGGGCCAAGGTGGGCGGCCACTTCATGTCCGGGGAGATCAAGACCTTCGCGGCCGGCCAGGAGGACGCGGCCTGGAAGTGGGTCGTCGCCTAGCCCTGAACCAACCAGGCAACTTGACCAGGGGCCCCGCGCGGGCCCCTTTTTCTTGGGCCCGCCTCAGCTCAGGCCGTGCTGCGCCAGGAACTGCTCGTACTGCTGGTAAAGCTCCCGCATCATCTGGGGGATGGGCAGGTCGTAGGGACAGCGCTCCGCGCACTGGCCGCACTCGATGCAGTTTTCCACCGTGGCCATGGCCCGGCTGGAGATGTTCTTGATCATCTCCGGCGAGAAGCGGCGCTGCTGGGTCTGGAACAGCATCACGTTGGGGATGGCCACCCCCTGCTCGCAGGGCAGGCAGTACTCGCAGCGGTGGCAAAAGCGCTCGCCCAGCTCGGCGCGTATGGCCCGCATGTCCTGCTGGTCCTGCTGGCTCAGGGGGCGGCGGTTTTCGTACAGGTCCCGTATCTCCTGGGCCTCGGCCAGGCTCTGGATGCCCGGAATGGGCACCACCTCGGGGTGGGCCTGCAAAAAGCGGAAGCACAAATCGGCCCGCTGCAACAGTCCGCCGCCCAGGGGCTTCATGGCGATCAGGCCCATGCCCCGCGCCAGGCCCGCGGAAAACACCCGCTGGTAGGAGTCGTGCTCCACGAAGTTGAAGGCGAACTGCACGCTGGCGAACAGGCCGCTGTTGATGGCGGCCCGGGCCTGGTCCGGGTTGTGGGAGCTGAAGCCCAGGGCCCGGATCATCCCCTGCTCTCGCGCCCGCTCCAGCATTGGCCAGGCCCCGTCCGGAGCGAGCACGCGCTCCAGGCCGCCGGCCTCGGAGAGGTTGTGCAGTTGGTACAGGTCTATCCAGTCGGTGCGCAGGTCCTGCAGGCTCTTTTCCAGGTGCCGGGCCGCGGTGTCGCCGTCGCGGGCCCGGGTCTTGGTGGCCAGCGCCACCTGCTCGCGCAGGCCCATGAGCCCCAGGCCCATCTTGACCTCGGAGTCGCCGTAGAGGTTGGCGGTGTCAAAGTACCGGAAGCCCAGGCCAACGGCCTGGCGCACTAACTCCGCGCCCTCCTCCAGCCCCAGGCGGGTGAGGGGGATGCCGCCGAAGCCCACCTCGGTGACCGTGAGGCCGGTGTTGCCCAGCCGGCGCTGTTGCATGCCTGGCTCCGTACTTGCTGATGATCCAGCCCCGCGCCGCGGTCCACGGTCCGCCCCGCGCCCGCCCTACCCCGCCTGCCGCCGGGCCAAGAGCGCCGCGCCCAGGGCGCCCACGATCTGGGGCTCGGGCGGCACCTGGATATTGATCCCCAGGCGCTCGGCCATCAGGGCCACCACGCCGGCGTTCTTGGCCACCCCCCCGCTCATGGTCACCGCCTCCTTGACCCCCAGGCCGCCCACCATGGCCGCCACCCGGTTGACGATGGCCCGGTGCAGGCCCCGGACGATCTGCTCCCGGGGGTGGTTGCGGGCCACCAGGGAGACCACCTCGCTCTCGGCGAAGACAGTGCACACGCTGGAGATGCTCACCTCGCCCGCGGCGGCCAGGGACAGGCGGCCCAGGTCGTCCAGGGTCAGCCCCAGCTTGCCGGCCATCACCTCCAGAAAGCGGCCGGTGCCGGCGGCGCACTTGTCGTTCATGACGAAATCCACCACCTTGCCCCTCTCGTCCAGGCTGATGGCCTTGGAGTCCTGGCCGCCGATGTCTATCACCGTGCGGGTGTTGGGGAAGATGGCGTGCGCCCCCAGGCCGTGGCAGGAAATCTCGGTGATGGTCTTTTGGGCCATGGGCACCGAGACCCGGCCGTAGCCGGTGGCCACGGAAAAGGCCAGGTCGCCGCGGCTCAGGCCGGCCTGGGCCAGGGCCAGGTCCAGGGCCTTTTCGGCGGCCTGGGTGGAGTGGGCCCCGGTCTCGGTGATGGCGCTGCCCAGCATGCGGCCTTCCTGGTCTATGATCACCGCGTCGCTGGACAGCGAGCCCACGTCTATGCCGGCGTAGAAGGGCAAGGGCTGTCCTCGTCAGCAGGCCGGAGCCTGCTCCATCTGGAAGGCCTTGAACAGGATGCCGTCGCTGACCATGCCCGCGCCGTGGGCGGTGGCATCCAGGATGTCCCGGTCGCTCCAGCCCAGGTCCCGCAACTTGGCCACGTCCCCGGCCGCCACTTCCTCCGGGGTCTTGATGGCCTTGCGCACGAACAAGAGCATGGCCTTGTCCTTGTCGCCCAAAGGCGCGCTGGCCGGGTCGGCCAGGACCCTGGCCGCGGCGTCCTCGTCCAGGATGCCCACGGTCTTGAGTATCTCGCGGTTCAGAGAGATACAGTAGTAGTATTTCAGCTCCTCGGCCACCAGCATGCGGATCAGGGCCAGCAGGGCCAGGCTCAGGCTGGGGTGGCTCATGAAGTAGGTGATGGTCTGGCGGCGCAGGTCCACCAGCTCCGGCGAGGAGCTGAACATCTGGAAGGGGGCCGGCACCATGCCCAGGCGCTCGAACAGGGCGTAGCCCTGCTTGACCTTGCCCTGGGCCTGCTCCGGCGGCACTACATTTATCAGGGGCATCGCTGACTCCTTTGCTTGCGGGCTCAGGCCGCCTCCAGGGCCTCGAAGAAGGCCTCCAGCCGGGTGGCCGCCTGCTCCTCGGAGAACATGCGGTAATCGGTTATGTCGGCCTCGATCACCACCGCCGGGATGCCCAGGCGCTGGCTGATCAGCCGCTTGAGGTCGTACTGGCCCACGGAGTAGGGCTTGCAGGAGCGGGCCGAGTGCAGCACCAGGCCGTCCACGGCGTAGTCCTTGACCATCTGGGACATGAGCTGGAGCCGGTGCTCCAGGTTGTTGTTCAGTATCACCAGGCCGTAGGTCTGGGCCACGGACTTAAAGGGGTCGTCCAGGTTCAGGTATTGGATGGTCTCGGCCCAGGCGTTGGTGTAGGTGGCCACCACGAAGTTCATGCCCCGGCTGGCGAAGAGGTTGGAGAAGTCGCGCACCTTGTACCAAATGGCGATGTTGTCCCACATCAGGCGCTTCTTCTCCTGCCTGAGCGCCCCGACGCCCTTGGCCGCCCGCTCCTCTAGCTCCGCCAGCAGAATCTTGTAGTACTCCTGGGCCACGGGCAGGCCGCGCAGGGAGACCACCGGCGCCAGGTGCACGAAGGCGTCGAAGATGGTCATGGGCGCGGGCCGGGCCTTCATGGTGGCCAGGCACTGGCCCCAGAGCAGGGAGGTGTCGCGGGAGAGCTGGGTGACGCTGCGGAAATAGGCCTCGTCGAAGCGACGGCCCGAGTGCCGCTCCAGCTCCGGGATCATCTCCTGTATCTGCCGGGCCATGTAGTCCAGGTCGGCCTCCGTGAACTCCTCGAAGTGGAAGGGGGTGTCGAACATCACCAGGGGCACCTTCAGGTAGTGGGCCAGCACCTTGTACCAGTACACCACCGTCTGGCAGATGTTGTTGGAGCAGAACAAGAGGTCCGGCCGGGGCAGGCGGCCGGCCGGGGTCTTGCGGCTGAAGAAGTGGCCCAGGTCCACCCGGGCGTAGGAGCACAGGTCCGGGCTGAAGCCTTGCTCCTCGGCGGCCTGGCACAGCTCGGGCCCCATCTTCTGGGCCCCGCAGAGGGCGCCGTGGTTCTCCGGGTAGATGGTGTAGTAGCCGAAGGCCCTGAGCAGCTCCACCGGCGCCCCGCTGGTGACCCAGGCCACGGGCCGGGCGCCCTTGGCGAAGCGGGCCAGGTAGTAGTGCCGGGCCATGATCTCCTTGAGGCGGCCGGCGCAGGCCAGGGGCGGGCCGAAGTCCGGGTTGGCCGGCCGGGGGCGGCGTTTCTTGCGGGCCGCGGACTTGTTCAGGGCGAACAGGGCCGGGGCGCCCACATCCTTCATGAACTGAAAGCGCGCTTTGCCGGCCAGACTCATGACAGCATCTCCAAAAAGGCCTCCACCCGGGTGGCGATCTGGCCGCTGACCCCCTGGTTAAGCTCCACCTCCAGGGACATGGTGGCCAGGCCCTGCTCCTTGAGCCCGGCCATCAAGGGCGGCACGTCAAATAGCTCCGGCTCGCAGAACTTCACCACGTAAAATATCACCCCCCGCGCGCCGCTGGCCTGGGCCAGGCCCTTCAGCCAGTCCAGGCGCTGGGACAGGGCCGAGCCCCGCGTGGAGCAGGGCGGCAGGGCGAAGTACTGCTCGCAGAGGGCGTCAAAGGGATCGGCGGCCTGGCTGGCCGGGAAGAGCAGCCGCCGGCTGAGGCCCAGGAAGTCGTCGTGCCCCACCCGGGCGCCCTGCTGGTCCAGAAGGCTGAGCAGCTCCTTGGGGTTGGGCAGCACCCCCGAGAGCAGCACCACCGGCCCGGCCGGGGCCGGGCCCTGGTGCACGGCCAGGAACTCCTCCAGCAGCGGGATGTGGTCCTCGGGGTGCAGGAACTCGCCGGCCCGGAGCACCCGGTAGAACTCCAGGGCCGGGGCGCTCAACTGGCCCCGGGCGCGCAGGTCGTAGGTCCGGCCGGCCAGCTCAGCCACCCTTTGCCCCCAGGCCACCGCCTGCTCCAGGGCGCCCTCTCGGCGCGGGCCGAAGCGGGCGGCCAGCTTCTGGTCCAGTATGGTGAGCTGCCGGCGGTAGTAGGCGCGGGCCGAATCCCGGAAGGGCTCCTTGGGGTGGTAGAAGAACAGCACCGGCACCGGCAGCTCCAGGTAGTCGTTGAGCAGCGAGGCCAGGTTCTGCAGGGAGTCGCAGGTGTGGGGCACCAGCAGCCCGTCCAGCCGCGCCGCCCCGCCGCGCAGCACCAGCTCCAGGCCCTGGCGCACCACCGCGCAGATGTAGGGCTGCAAGTGGGCCGGTGCCGAGCCCGGCTCCAGGGGCGGGTCCCATATCTCCATGGGCGCGATGTCGTGGGCCCAGAGGATCTCCCGGGGGTACTGGGCCGGGAACACGCCCAGCACCTTGCGGCCCCGCTCTTTCTGCGCGGTCAGGTAGTGGCTGCGGCTGGGTATGGCCAGGGGTTGCGCGGTCATTTTCACCTCAAGGGCGGGGGGCTTAACTCTGCGGGATTCCCGGCAGTATAGGATTGGGCCGCAGCGGTGTCAACCTATGAATCGCCTTCAGCTTTTTCGGCCTGGCTGGGCCCGGCCCAATGGTTGCGGCTGGGGTCGCGCACCACGCCGCCCTCGCCGGGGTAGACCGCCCGGTCCTCCTGGGCCGTGGGCCGGCTCACCGGCGGCCAGCGGCCGGGCTGGGGCTCCGGTCCCTCCAGGGCCGCGGCCACGGGGTGGTGGTCGGCCATCACCGGTTGCCGGCGCAGGTCCAACTCTGGCACGTCCCAGGAGAACTCGATGGCGATGCCGTTGGGGTCAAAGGAGTAGATGGAGTGGATGAAGCCGTGGTCTATGGCCTCACTGGCCCAGAACCCGGCCGCCTCCAGCCGGTCCTTGATCTCCCACAGGTCTTGGCGCCGCTCCACGCCCAGGGACACGTGGTCGAACACGAACGGACCCTGCACGGGCACGCCGTGGTCCTTTTCTTCTATGGCCCCCACCTGGGGCCACTCGAAAAAGGCTATGAAGTCGTGCGGGCCCAGCTCGAAAAAGTAGTGGCGGTAGCCCGGCTTGCCCAGCCCCACCACCAGGCGCAGGCCCAGCAGATCCCGCCAGAAGCGGATGGTGGCCTGCATGTCGCCGGTGGCCAGGGCCAGGTGGTTGACGCCTTTGTATCGCACCATGTCTCGCTCCCTGGCTGTGAAGGGAAACGGGCCGGTCGGCGGCCCCCTTGCTTTTCATTGTAAAGACCGCGCTGGCTCCTGGCCAGGCCCGGCGGCCCCGGCCCGGGCCCAGGCCCCATAAACTGCTTGTACCCCTAGCGTTAAAGCTTGACTGCCCATTGGGGCTTGTGATAAGTATTTCCACTGACATTCCGGCGCTAACTATTCTATTGTACTAATAATTGCCTATAGTTCCCCGCGCTGGAAGGCCAGGATTTTGCTTCACGCGGGTGCCGCGGCCAATAGGGGAGCCGCCACCGAAGGCAGTACGCTTATGAAAATTTTCACCATATTGGCCAAGCACAGGCCCGCCATTCTCAGGCGGTGGGTGGACTCCATCGTGGAGACCTACCCGCCGGAGACGGCCCAGTTCCTGCGCAGCAAGAGGGACCAGTACCACAACCCGGTGGGTCACACCATCCTGGCCGAGACCGAGAATCTGTTCCAGCATCTCCTGGAAGGCCTGGACCGAGCGAAGGTGACTCCCTTCTTGGACCGCATCATCCGGGTGCGGGCCATCCAGGATTTCACGCCTTCCCAGGCCCTGTACTTCGTCTTCGCCCTGAAGTACATCATCCGCGAGGAGATCGGCCAGGAGATAGACAGCGAGGCCCTGGAGCAGGAGCTGGTGGACCTGGAGGCCAGCATAGACATGATGGCCCTGATGGCCTTTGAAGTCTACATGGCCTGCCGGGAGAAGGTCTACGAGCTCAAGGCCAAGGAGGTGCAGCAGAACGCCTATCTGCTGCTGCGGCGGGCCGAAATACTGGTGGAAAAACCCGGCCCAGGCCGGCAAGATAACGACGCCAACCGGCGAGGCTAACCAAAACGAGGTAGCAGTCCATGATTGGTTTCCTTTTGAGCATAGTCGCAGTGCTGGTACTCGTGGGGATAGCTGTGGTGGGTGTCTGGGGGCTGGACCTGAGAATCTTGTTCGGGGTGATTGTCCCCTACGCGGCGCTAATCACCTTCTTCGCGGGCATGGTCTATAAGGTCCTGGACTGGTCGCGCTCCCCGGTGCCGTTCCGCATCCCCACCACCTGCGGCCAGGAGAAATCACTCCCCTGGATCAAGCGCAACAAGATAGACAACCCCGCCAGCGGCGGTGCGGTCCTCTTGCGCATGGCCCTCGAGATCCTCACCTTCCGCAGCCTGTTCCGCAACATGAAGCTGGACTACCGCCAGGGGCCCAAGATCCGCTACAGCTCCGAGAAGTTCCTCTGGCTGTTCGCCATCATGTTCCACTACGCCTTCCTGGTGGTGCTGATCCGGCACGCCCGCTTCTTCCTGGAGCCGGTGCCCAAGCTGCTGGCCGCCCTGGAGGCCGTGGACGGCTTCCTGGAGTTCAACCTGGCCGCCGTAGGCATCGGCCTGCCCACCGTGCAGCTCAGCGGCCTGGTGCTCCTGGGCGGGGTGAGCCTGTTGTTGCTCAGGCGCATAGTCATCCCCCAGGTGCGCTACATATCCCTGGCCGCGGATTGGTTCCCCCTGTTTTTGATCACCGCCATCGGCCTCACCGGCATCCTGATGCGCTACGTGGTCAGGGTGGACGTGGTTTCCATCAAGGAGCTGGCCATGGGCCTGGCCACCTTCCACCCGGTGGTGCCCCAGGGCGTGAGCGCGTGGTTCTATGTCCACCTGTTCCTGGTCTGCGTGCTGTTCGCCTACTTCCCCTTCAGCAAGCTGATGCACCTGGGCGGGGTGTTCCTGAGCCCCACCCGCAACCTGGCCAACAACAGCCGAAGCGTGCGCCACGTCAACCCCTGGAACTACCCGGTCAAGACCCACGACTACCACGAGTACGAGGACGACTTCCGCGAGAAGATGATCGGGGCCGGCATACCGGTGGAGAGAGAGACGGCGGCCGAGGAGCCCGCGGCTCCGGCGGCTGAGGGGAAGAAGGAAGAGTAACATGGCAGTCAAGACTCCTAGTCCGCAAGTAGTCTCCCAGATAGACCACCATCCGCCGCGCCAGAAGTGGATGGACACCAAGCCCGAGTTCAAGCCGGGCAGCTATCTCTACGGCGCCCAGCCGGGCAACCTGGAGGGCGTGGGCCTGCCCAACCCCCGGGAGTGGTCGCCCGCCGATGACGACTGGAAGCTGCCCGCCGACTGGCAGGGCACGGTGCGCGAGGGCATAGCCGAGCGCCTGACCCGCTTCCGCAGCTTCAAGCTGTTCATGGACATCTGCGTGCGCTGCGGGGCCTGCGCCGACAAGTGCCACTTCTTCATCGGCACCGGCGACCCCAAGAACATGCCGGTGCTGCGCGCTGAGCTGCTGCGCAGCGTCTACCGCGGCGAGTTCAAGACCGCGGGCAAGATACTGGGCAAGCTGGCCGGCGGGCGCAAGCTCACCGAGGACGTCATCAAGGAGTGGTTCTACTACTTCTTCCAGTGCACCGAGTGCCGGCGCTGCAGCGTGTTCTGCCCCTACGGCATAGACACCGCCGAGGTCACCATCATCGCCCGCGAGCTCCTGAACCTGCTGGGCTGCAACATTGACTGGATCGCCGGCCCGGTGAACAACTGCTTCCACAACGGCAACCACCTGGGCCTGCAACCCCACACCTTCAAGGAGAACGCCGAGTTCCTCCTGGACGACATCGAGGAGTACGTGGGGGTGCGCATCGAGCCCACCTTCAACCGCAAGGGGGCCGAGATACTCTTCGTCACCCCCAGCGGCGACATCTTCGCCGAGCCGGGCATCTTCACCTTCATGGGCTACCTGATGCTCTTTGATCACATCGGCCTGGACTACACCTGGTCCACCTATGCCTCCGAAGGCGGCAACTTCGGCTTCTTCACCTCCCACGAGATGATGAAGCGCCTCAACGCCAAGATGTACGCCGAGGCCAAGCGCCTGGGGGTCAAGTGGATCCTGGGCGGCGAGTGCGGCCACATGTGGCGGGTGGTGCACCAGTACATGGACACCATGAACGGTCCGGCGGACTTCCTGGAGAAGCCGGCCAGCCCCATCACCGGCACGGTGTTTAATAACGCCGCCGCCACCAAAATGGTGCACATCACCGAGTTCACCGCCGACCTGATCAAGAACGACAAGCTCAAGCTGGACCCCAGCCAGAACGACCACCTGACGGTCACCTTCCACGACTCCTGCAACACCTCCCGCGGCATGGGCCTGCTGGAGGAGCCGCGCTACGTGATCAATAACGTGTGCAACAACTTCGTGGACATGGCGCCCCAGGCGACGCGGGAGAACACCTTCTGCTGCGGCTCGGGCTCGGGCCTGAACGCCGGCGAGTACCTGGAGATGCGCCTGCGCGGCGGCCTGCCCCGGGCCAACGCGGTGCACAGGGTGCACGAGGACAAAGGCGTGAACATGCTGGCCTGCGTCTGCGCCATTGACCGCGCGGTGCTGCCGCCCCTGATGGACTACTGGGTGCCCGGCGTGGGCGTCTGCGGGGTGACCGAGCTGGTGGCCAACGCCCTGGTCATGGAAGGCCAAGGCCCCCGCGAGTACAACCTGCGCGGCGAGGAGAACCTCTCCTACAAGCCCCCCGCCGACGAGGAGGCCCCCGCAGAGGCCGGAGAGGAGGGAGCTGAGTAATGAAGCTCTACGATGGAGGCAAGATCATCACAGGCCTGGTCATCTTCCTGCTCATCTTCACCTTCCCCTTCTGGAGCAGCCTGGGCAAGGCGGCGCCCACGCCCAAACTGGTGCTGCCGGCCAAGACCGTGGCCAAACAGTGCGTGACCGCCACGCCTTACATGCGCGCCAGCCACATGAAGCTACTCAACGACTGGCGGGACGCGGTGGTGCGCGACGGCCTGCGCGTGTACGTCGCCGACGACGGCAAGCACTTCAACATGAGCCTGACCAACACCTGTCTGAGCTGCCACGACAGCAAGGAAAAGTTCTGCGACCAGTGTCACAACTACCTGGCCGTGGCGCCGTTCTGCTGGGAATGCCATCTGGTGCCGAAGGAGAAAAAGTGATGGGCGTCGACAGGAGAGATTTCTTAAAAATCGCCGGAATCTCCGTCGCCCTTGGCGTGGGCGGCGGCGTGGGCTTCCAGCTCCTGCGGCCGGGCCACCTGGACGCCGCCCAGGAGGGGCCCAACCCCCGCGCCCTCAAGGGGCAGCGCTGGGGCATGGCCATCGACATGAAGAAGTTCACCCCGGCCACGGCCCGGGCGGCCATCGAAGCCTGCCACTACTACCACAACGTCCCCCTGATCCCCACCAAGCAGAACGTCAAGTGGATCTGGCTGGCGCCTTACGCCAACGTCTTCCCGGAGACGGACAACCCCCAGGCCGGCGAGTACGCCAGCCTGCAGTACATCACCATGTGCAACCACTGTAACAATCCGCCCTGCGTGCGGGTGTGCCCCACCAAAGCCACCTTCCAGCGCGCCGACGGCGTGGTGATGATGGACTTCCACCGCTGCATCGGCTGCCGCTTCTGCATGGCCGGCTGCCCCTACGGCTCGCGCAGCTTCAACTTCCAGGACCCGCGGCCCTTCATCAAGAAGGAGAGCCCCAACTTCCCCACCCGCTCCCGCGGCGTGGTGGAGAAGTGCAACTTCTGCGCCGAGCGCCTGGCGGTGGGCGAGCTGCCCTACTGCGCCGAGGCCTCCGGCGGGGCCATGGTCTTCGGCGACGTGGACAACGCCGGCAGCGAGCTGCGCAAAATGCTGCGGGGGCGCTACAGCATTCGGCGTAAACCCAACCTGGGCACCGATCCCCAGGTCTATTACCTGGTGTAGAGGTAGTCATGCTTGAGAAGGCATTAAGCGGAAGCAAGCTGTACTGGGCCTGGCTCATCGCCCTGGTGGTGGTCATCGCCGCCGGTTTCGGCTCCTACCTGGTGCAGTACAACAAAGGTCTGGTCATCACCGGCATGAGCCGGGACGTGTCCTGGGGCTTCTACATCGCCCAGTTCACCTTCCTGGTGGGCGTGGCCGCCTCCGCGGTGATGCTGGTGCTGCCCTACTACCTGCACCACTACAAGACCTTCGGCCGCATCACCATCCTGGGCGAGTTTCTGGCCATAGCCTCGGTGATCATGTGCATCCTGTTCATCACCGTGGACCTCGGCAAGCCCACCCGCATCCTGAACGTGATGCTGCACCCCACGCCCAACTCGGTGCTGTTCTGGGACATGGTCGTGCTCAACGGCTACCTGATCATCAACCTGGTGGCTGGCTGGGTGACCCTGGAGGCCGAGCGCAAGCAGGTGGCGCCGCCGGGGTGGATCAAGCCCATCATCTATCTGTCCATCCCCTGGGCGGTGTCCATCCACACGGTCACGGCCTTCCTCTACGCCGGCCTGCCCGGCCGCGGCTACTGGCTCACCGCCATCATGGCCCCGCGCTTTCTGGCCTCGGCCTTCGCCGCGGGCCCGGCGGTGCTGATCCTCCTGGGCTACCTGGTCAAGAAGCTCACCCGCTTCGACGCAGGCAAGGAGGCCTTCGAGACCCTGGCCAAGATCGTCACCTACGCCATCATCCTGCACATCTTCTTCTTCCTACTGGAGGTGTTCACGGTCGGCTACAGCGCCATCCCCAGCCACATGACCCACCTGGAGTACCTCTACTTCGGCTACCATGGCTACAGCATGCTGGTGCCCTGGGTCTGGACGGCCCTGGCCTCCGGCGTGGTCGCCATCATCCTGCTGGTCAACCCGCGCACCCGGCAGAACCCCGCCGTGCTGGGTGTCGCCTGCGTGCTGGTGTTCGTCTGCACCTGGATCGACAAGGGCATGGGCATGATCGCCGGCGGCTTCGTGCCCAACCCCCTGCACGAGATCACCGAGTACGCCCCCACCGGCCTGGAGCTGATGATCACCTTCGGCGTGTACGCCACCGGCCTCTTAATCCTGACCATCCTCTACAAGGTGGCCATCGGCGTAAAGCAAGAGGAGGAGGCGCTCTAGCCCCCTCCAGCCGCCGCATCCGGCAACCACACCGGCCCCCGTGGGGGCCGGTGTTTTTTGCGCCCCGCCTAGGCGGGAGCTAGGTTATGTCTTATCATTAAAGGTAAACGCCGCACGCAAGGCGTAACCCATCACCCGGAGGCGAAGATGTCCCAGGAGAAGCGACCCAAGGTCAAGGGGGCCTGGCTGAACGTATATTGCCCCGAGGCCCGCTGCCTCACCGAGGAGGAGCTGGCCGGCCTGCCCCCGGAGCTCAGGCAAGCTCCGGGGGTCAAGGACACTCAGGGCTTATGGTTGAAGGTTTTCTGTCCGGACGAGTCGTGCCTCAGCGAGGCCGAGACCGGCAAGCCCCTGTTCAAGATGGCCCGCGACCAGGGCGGCCGGGGCCTGTGGCTGAGCCTGTTCTGCCCGGAGGGCGCCTGTCAGATTGACGAGGGCACTGACCTGCCCTAGCTGGGCATGCGGCAGTGCTCGGGGCCGCGCACCGACAGCACCAGGCAGGGCGCCCGGCGGAACACCTTCTCGGCCGTGGAGCCGAACAGGGTGCCGGCCAGGTTGCTGCGGCCCTTGGTGCCGGTGACGATAATTTCCGCGCCCTCCTGCTTGACCACCTCCACCAACTCGTGGTAGGGGGTGCCCACTCGGAAAATGAGGCGGGTGGGCACGTCGCCGGTGCGGCTCAGGTAGTCCCGCTGGAACTCCTCGGTGCGCTGCTCGGTGACGGTGCGGATGAAGCCGTCGCGGCCCAGCACATCGTAGCCCTCCACCTGCAGCTTGTCCAGGGCCTCCAGGCCCTTGTCATTGATTACGTTGACGATAATCAGTTCTGCGCCATGAGTCTTGGCCTGGTCCAGGGCGTGGACGAAGGTGATCTCCGAATAGCCGCTCAGGTCCAGGGCGGCAATGACCTTCTTGATGGCAACTTGGCAATCTTGCATGGCTAACTCCTTGCGCGCGAAAAAGGTAACATTCTCGGGACCATTATAGCGCATCCCCGGCAAAGGGAAATCGGCACTTTTTTCTCCGGCCAGGAGGGCCGCGGCGGGGTTTGGGCTGTGGACAAGCAATCGGAGCTGTGGTAGATAAACCCAACGAAAACACGGGCGATTAGCTCAGTTGGATAGAGCGTTGGCCTCCGGAGCCAAAGGCCGGCAGTTCGAATCTGCCATCGCCCACCAGGCAATAAAGGGGTTGGCCGCTGGGCCAACCCCTCTGTTTTTTCGCCTGGTCCAGGCCATGCCCGCCCTGGCCTGAGTTCCTGCCTTCAAGACCCCCTGCTTGGGGTCGTCAGCCTTGACCCTGCTCCCTTTGCGCTAAGCGCCTCTGGGCCCAGTCAATCATATTCTTGGCGATGTCGACGCGGTCCGCCTGGGGCCGCGCAAGCAGGGTGATTGAATCCGAAGGGCAGGTGACCGCGCAAACCCCGCAGCCCAGGCAGCGTTCGGCCAGCACGCGGTAGACGCCGTCTTCTTCGCTGATGGCGTCCATGGGGCAGCGCTCGTCCTTGCACAGGCCGCAGGCCTGGCAGGTGTCTTGATCAATGCTGGCCAGGTAGCTGCTTCGGGCCAGCACGTAGGGCGAATCGAACTCTTTCAGGCTGCGCAGCAGCCCGCAGCAACAGGGGCAGCAGTTGCACAGAAAGCCGCCCGGCGCCTCCTCCACGTTGTAGGTGGAGTGCACCAGGCCCTCCTGCTCGGCCGCCTCCACGATGCGCAGGGCCTCCTCCCGGCTGACCACCTCGCCGTCCAGGTTGAAATAGGCGTAGGCGTCCTCCTCCATGGAATACTGCAGGCAGCAGTGCAGGGTGTGCTGGCAGCGGTTGTCCAGCAGGCCCTGCTCCCGGCGGCAGACGCAGTCCTGCACCCGGAAGGACTTGGCCTTGGCGATGATCTGGCGGATGTCGTCGCGGGGCAGGATGTTCAGGTCCGCCTTGAGCGGCGCGTTGACCGGGATCACCCGGGTCAGATGCGGCCCGAAGCCGCCCACCTTCTGGCTGAGCGAGGGCATGTATTCTTCGACCAGCTCGGCCAGCTCCTTGGTCAGCCGCTCCCGCCGCTGAAATTCATATATGCCCACCACGAAGGGAGCCATCCTGTACATCTGCTGCCCGCCCATCTTGAAGCTGGCGATCTGCCCCTTGCGGGCCATGTCCTCCAGGGTGGCCCGCATCTCCGGCACGGGCCTGCCCAAGCGCTCCGCGATGGCCTCGGCCGTCTCGGGCAGGGGGCTCATTTGCAAGGCCATCTCCGCTTCCGCGGGCTCGAATATCTGGCGCAGAATACGGAGTTCCACGCCGCTACCGGTGGCCGGAAAGCCCTCGGGCAACTGATCGAGCTTCTGGGCCAGGCGCTGGTAAACGTCCATTGTGTTCCTCCCGTACCCTAAGAAAGCCGCAGCCGCTCCAGCATAGCCTGCACGCTGGCATAGCTGGGGGCCTCGGCGGGCAGCTCGTTGATGGTTCTGCCGCTCAGGTCCAACTCGGAGACCCAGCCATCCTCGGGGATCGCGGCCAGAAGCTCCAGGCCGGTCTGTTCTTGGGCCCGCCCCAGGAAAGCCTGATTCCCCTGGTACCGGTTGATGACCAAGCCGGCTCTTGCCGGCAACACCACGTCTGCTTCCTGGCGGGCGAGAACCCCGGCTATCTGGCGGGCGGTCCAGGTGCCCCGGGCGCTCATATCCGATACCACCAGCAGGACGTTGACCGTGTTGAGGACCCGCCGCCTGACCTGCTCCAGGCCTGCCTCGCAGTCAATGACCATGGCCTCATAGTCCCTGGCGATGCTCCCGATTCCGTATTTGAGCAGGCTGTTGACCCCGCAGAAGCAGTCGTCGCTCTCGTCCTTGCCCATGATGAGCATGCTGGTCTGTTCATCCAGATGGATCAGGCCCTCCCGCACCAGCATTTCCTTGATGGGGGCCGTTTCGGCCTCCCGCTTCAACTTTGGGTTCTTGCGCAACTGGTCGCGGAACCCGCCGATGGTCTTGCTGGTGTCGGCGCCGAAGACATAGGCCAGCCCCATGGCCGGGTCCCCGTCCACCAGCAGGACCCTCTTGCCTTGTTCCTTGAGGCGGCGTCCGATCAGGGCGGCGATGATGGTCTTGCCCACGCCGCCCTTGCCGGTGACCGCCAGCCGGAACCTGCACCCCGGGAAAAAGTTTTCTTCCGCCTCTGATACGGTCATTGCATCTTCCAGCCAGCCTGACTTACGGACGTTGTTTGTTGAGGGCGTCCATGGCGATCAAGGCGGCCCCCAGGGCGCCGGCGATGAGAGGGTCGCCGGCCAACTCCCATATCTTGACGCCGAGCCGGCTTTCCAGCCTCTGCCTCACCCCCTGGTTCTTGGCCACCCCGCCGGACATATAGACCTTTTCCCGCAGGGTGACGCGGCCCACCAGGGTCGCCACCCGCGCGGCCACCGCGTCGCAGATGCCGGCGATGATCTCGTTCATGTCCTTTTCCTGGCCGATGAGGCAGACCACTTCGCTTTCGGCGAAAACGGTGCACTGGCTGGAGATGGCCAGGCAGCGCCGGGCCCGCAGAGCCGCGCCCCCGAAGCGCTCGATGGGCATTTCAAAGACCTTGGCCATCACCTCCAGGAAGCGCCCGGTGCCCGCCGCGCACTTGTCGTTCATGGAGAATTCCAGGACCTGGCCGCTGCCTTCCGGCGACAGGGAGATGACCTTGGAGTCCTGCCCGCCCACGTCAATCAGGGTGGCCGCGTCGCGGTTGTAAAAGGCCGCCCCCCGGGCGTGGCAGGTGATCTCCGACACTGTTTTCTGGGCGCCCGGCACCTTCACCCGGCCGTAGCCCGTGCCCACCAGGTAGGCGATGTCTCCGGGGGACACGCCGGCCTGTCCGGCGGCCAGGCCCAGCACCTCCTCCGCGGTTACGGCCGGCAGGGGCCGGGAGGGTATGACCGCGCTGGCCAGTATGCGCTGGCCGTCAAAGAGGACCGCCTTGCCGGAGACCGAGCCGATGTCGCATCCCGCCACTATGGCCATGCCCGCCCAACGTCCTTTCCGCAAACCACGCCGCCCGCGGCCTGGCGGCCTTAAGCAATACTCCAGGGCGCTAACCGGCCTGTCCCTATTGGACACTACCTTCCTTCTTGGCGGTCACCATCTCCAGGAAAGGCTCCATGCGCGAGGCCATCTGCTCGGCGGAGACCACGCGGGGGTCCAACTGGTCCACCACCATCACCAGCATGGGGATGCCCAGCTCCTCCATGAGCTTCTCCTTGGTGAGCTGGGCCGCGGCCCAGTTGGCCTGGCACTGCCAGTGGCCGGCGAAGATGCCGGCGTCGGCCTTGAACTCGCGGCACCACTTCAGCGAGTCGTCCACGAAGGTCATCATGTGCCCGCGGCCCTGCCGGCCCATGGCGTGGTTGTTGTTGCGTAGCGCCAGCTCGCGCAGCAGCACCTCGAAGGAGGCCTTGCTGTAATCTAAATCCGGCGGCGGCTGGTAGAACGGCTCCGCCGAGTGGTAGGCCACGGCGATGGCGCCGAAGGCCTCCTCCATCCAATCGTACACGCTGTAATCGAAAACCGGCCAGGACAGGTTCCACACCACCCGCAGCTTTTCCTGGCGGAAGCCGCCGATGCCCTTCTCGTAGCGCATCTTGGCGTCGGCCAGGTGCTTCTCCAGCCACTGCACCAGACCCCCCGTGCCCGTGAGCCCGTAAAAGGCCCCGCTGGTGGTGCGCAGGATGACGCTGGTGGGAATGGGGCAGGGAACCGCCTTCTTGTATTCGTTGATCTGGTAGATCAGCTCGTAGGCCCGGGCCGAGTTCTTCATCACCTGCCGGAACCGGTCCAGGTCCAGCTTCTGGCCGGTCATGCGCTCCAGGTATTTAAAGCCCTCCCGGAGCTGCTCGGCGCAGAACTGCACCCCCGCCTCGTCGTCGGTGTAGGGGTTGTCCAGTATGAACATCTCCGTGTCCGGGTAGCTTTCGGCCAAGACCGTGCCCTGGGCCACGCTGTTGTCGCAGGGCTGGTTGCAGTGCAGGATGGCCTTGGGCTGGGGCAGGCGGCCGTACATTATGGGGGCCAGCACCCCGCCCAGGAACCCGCACCAGTGATCCGGCATGCCCATCTCCCGCCCCTCGTCCACCAGGGCGCACAAATACTCCGTGGGCATGATGAAGGTCAGCGCCTCGGGCACGAAGGACACGCAGTCCATGGCATAGACCATTTCCGGCGCGAAGGTGAAGTGGCGGTACACCACCTTGTCCGGGTGTTCCCGGCAGTAGTTGAGCTCGTCTATGTATTGCAGGAGGGGTTCGAAAATCCAGCGCACCGGCTCGGGCTGGTTCCTGAAGGCCTTCGCCACCGTGTTATTGATGACCTCTATGAGATCGACCTTGGTGTCCAGACGCTTGGAAAAATCGTAGGTCTTGAACTGAAATCCCTTGAGATTAGGCATCACTCTCTCCTGTGGTAAGCAGCGACGCGCCTACTTGCCCAGTTGCTCGATAAATGCCTCCATGCGGGTCCGGACGCGGCCTTCGTCCTGTCCGATGTAGTCCAGCACCAGGGTGGCGCTGACCGGGACCTCCAGTTGCTGTTTGCGCCTGGTCAAAAAAACGTTCTCCAGGCCGTGCAGGTCGCAGAACTGCAAGCGGGTGTGCACGATCCCGTCCACCCGGTAGTCCCGGGCCGCCTGCTCCAGCATGGCGAAGCGGTCGCCGAAGGTGGCGAACATGCGCGGGCAGCCCAGCCGGCTCAGGTAGGACAGGGCCAGGGAGCCCAGGGGGTCCAGGGGATCGAAGTTGATCGGGTCCCAATAAGACCGGGCCCCGAAGCAGCAGTTGTCAACCACCACCAGCCCGCCGGAATCCTCTATGGCCCGGTGCACCAGGGTGTCGTCGCCCACCCAGCCGGCGATCATGACCCGCACCCGCTGCCCGTCCAGGCGGGGCATCTGCTTAACCTCCGCCAGCAGCTCGCGCAGCAGCTTGTTCAAGGTCTCGGGCGGGATGCTCACCGAGGCGTTGACTATGTGGTGGCGCTGGGTGCCCGTGAGGGGCGGGTGGTCCTCCTGAAACACCTCTTGCAGTTGCTTCAAGAGGGCCCGGTTTTCATTGCACAGGCTCACCGACTCTTGCAGGGCCTGGGGCGTGATCTCAGTGCCCAGGTGCTGCTCCAGGCTGGCCTTGAGCTTCTCCAGCTCCACCGCATACTGCCTTATAGAGGCCTGTTTGCGGGTGCGGGGGACGTAAACGAAGTGATGGTACGGGGGGTGCAGCCTCTCCACCCACAGCTCGAAGGCCCGGCGGCCGTGGTCGCACTCGTTCATGCCGATGATGCCGTCCAGGAAGTCATATACCCCCCGGTGGGCCAGGTCCAGGACGGCGCGGGGGAAGGAGCAGTTGCACACCGGGGACATGTCGTGATCGGCCTGGTCCGTGCCCGTGGCTCCGGCGCCCCGCACGCGGTAGGGCAGCGCGCCGGCGGCGTATATCAACTCTATGGGGATGTAGGAGCACCAATAGCCCAGCACCTTGCCGCCCGCGGCCTTCCACTCTTGCACCGCAGCGCTGGGGTTGCTCTGGCCGTACTGGATCAAGGTATCCAAAGCCTTCATCGGTTGAACCTCCTCTGCACTCCCCCGTGAATCCGGTCCCCGCGCCCGGCGGGGCCCGGGGCGCCCTGGCCTGGGAACCACGCCGGGAGGCCGCCCATATTACGCCTCGCCGCCTAGGACCAGCGGGTGGAGGCGAACTTGCCGGTCACGGCCGCGTTAATGAGATCGGGCATGGCCCCGAACATCCAGCCCTGGCCCTGGCCGCCGAAGAGCTTGACGCCCTTGAAGCTGTTGGTGGCGATGTTCAGGTCATTGCCCCAGTCGCGTATGGGCAGCAGGCCGAAACAGGTGGAGTGGTAAATCTTGCCGCCGGCCTTCTCGATGACCTGGGCCTCGCCGTGGTGATGGGCCATATAGTAGGTGGGGGTGTCGGTCTGCACCCAGAAGTAAACGTTGTCGCTGACCTTGCGGCCCTCGATCAGCTTGGCGATCTGGCGTATCTCGTAGTAGGTCAGGTGGGGGCAGCCCACGTGGACGATATCCACCTTGTCGCTCTTGGCCGAGCAGAGCGCCTGGTAGATTTGCTTGAGGTCGGACAAGGTGACGGTGATGCGCTCCACGTCCTTGGGCACCTTGCCGCCAAAGGCAGCCGCCAGGGTGGGGGACTCGGGACTGATGCCGATGAAGTGCAGCATGGGATCGTTCATGCCCGGGGAGGCGCAGCCGGTGAGAAGCTTGGCGCCCTCGTTGCTCATGGGCTTGGGCAGGTTGAGGATGGCCGGCACCCGGTTGTTGGCCTTCATGGCCACGGCGGCGCCCAGGGCGGCCCAGTCGGCCGAATAGACCAGGTTGTCCCTGACCTCGTCGGTGAGCTCAAAGACCATCTGGGCGCGGCGGTTCTCGTCCAGCATGGTGCCGTACTTGGGGTGCACGCCGGTGAACGCGGCGTAGATCAGGGTCACGGTGTTCTCCCGGTTGGCGCGAGCGCCCAGAATGCTGTTGATGTAGGCCGCGTAGCTGGACTCCACCGAGACCACGTATTCGTCCTTCTTGGGGATGACCGTGTTGAAGTGCGGCGTGCAGGACTGGGGCAGCACCATGCCCATCTTCTTGCACTCCTCGTAGCCCTTGACCACCGCCTCATAGATGACCCTGGGCATCTTGTAGTGCTTATGGTTCCAGGGATAGCCTTCCTCTTCGTACTTATCCAGTTGCAGGAACAGGGGGTCCGTGGAGCAGATGCAGTTCGGATCGTCGGTGACCTTGGCCCCCATTTCGATGAATTCCCTCATTATCGAAGATTGCCCCAACTCATACTTGGAGTATCCGGGCGTGGAGCGCGGCATAATCAAACAGGTGCCGTAGTGCACGTTGGACAGGGTCGCCATCTCTTCCGCGCCCACCGCCACGCCGAAATCCACCAGCTTCTCCATGGCGACGCGTTTGGCCTCGCCCTGCTTGCCAGCGAGCATCTCCTGCTCGTGCCTGGTCAGTTTCATGGGAACCCCTCCTCCGGGATATGGTGCTGGGTTTGAACAGGTGCGCGGCTATGCCTTGCGGCTGATGGTGACGACGGCCTCCTGGCCCACCTCCGCCGCCTGAATCTCGACCCAATCTCCGGTCTGGATCTCCTGGATGGGGTCTTTGTCCAGGCCGTCCACGGCCGGAATCTCGGCCGCGATGGCCCCGCCCAGGTCTATGGGGTGCACCTGGCGGCAGACGATGGCCTTGGGCCCGACCTTGGATTCCTTGACCTTGAAGAAAAGCCCGATGGAGCCCGTGGTGGAGCCGCTCACCGTGGGATAGACCACTATCTTGTCCTTGACGCTCTGGCCGGAGAGCTTGTGCCCGAAGATGCTGATGATGCCGGTTTCGTTGGGTATGGTGAAAGGGGCCCAGCTCAGAGGCTGTTCGCTGACCAGGGCTTCTCCCGCCGCGTGGCCTTTAGAGCGGGTGATGCCTTTCAAAACTTTCTTTGCCGCCATGGCTACCTCCTGAAGATTTGGTCACGTACCAACGGCCGCGCCCGCGGCCCGTCTTCAGGCCCCGGGAAAGGTTTGGGGTAATTTCTGGCTATGAAATACAGGTCGGTGCTCCCTGATGATAACCAAAGAACCTGTCATAATTTTTAGCAAAAACCAGGCCACGGAAAAATTATATCTAAAACCCGCTAGTTGGGAGTTAACAACTCAAACCAAACGACCTAGTTGTCTTTTGTTTGGACATTTTGGGGTCCATATGTGTATTGTATCTATACAAGTTGATTTTTATTAGAAATTACGATCTGATAGTTTTTGCCGAACCTAGAGATTCCCAGGCGCTCCTGGAAATCGGTTCGCGCTTAGTAAGCGTTGTCCGGTTAACGGCTTGGTCCGGCTGCCTGTATTTGAGGTAACCGATCATGGCGGCCCCGAGTAAAAAGAGCATGTGCGCGGTGTCCTTAAATCCTGATCAAAAGGCTGATTACCGGGAGCTGCGCGACTTTCTGAGCACGCTGGAGTTGATACTGGATCAGGCCTACCTGGGCCTGGTATTCGTGGATACTGAAGGCATAATCCGCTTCATGAACAAGCAGTACGAAGAGTTGATCGGGGTGGACAGGGATGCCACCTACGGCAAGCACATAACCGAGTACTTCCCTGACTCTCGCCTGCCCGTGGTCATCCAGACCGGCAAGGCGGAGATGGGCTGGAAATACCATTACCCGGGCGGCACAACCCTGGTGGTGAACCGCATCCCCATCTTGCGGGACGAAAAGATGATCGGGGCCCTGACCCAGTGCATCTTCCGGGACATATCCGAGCTCAAGGACATGGCCCGCAGCCTGGACCTGCTCAGGGAAAAGGTCCACACCTACAAGGCCCAGTTGTCGGACCTGCTCAAGCCCAAATACACCTTCCGGGACATCCTGGGGGTGAGCGAGGGCCTCAATCACGTCAAGGACATGGCCCGCCGGTACGCCCAGGCCGAAAGCCCCATTTTAATCACCGGGGAAACCGGAACCGGCAAGGAGCTGCTGGCCCACTCCATACATAACGCCAGCAATGGCCGCCGCGGCCCCTTTGTCTGCCTGAACTGCGCCTCCATTCCCAGCGAGCTGCTGGAGTCGGAGCTATTCGGCTATACGGCCGGGGCCTTCACCGGCGCCCACAACAAAGGCAAGACCGGCAAGATCGAGATGGCCCGGGGCGGCACCCTTTTCCTGGACGAAATAGGCGAGCTGCCCCTGATCGCCCAGGCCAAGCTGCTGCGCGTCCTGGAGGAAAAAAGGGTGGAAAAGGTGGGCGCCGTCATCCCCGAGGAGGTGGATTTCCGGCTGGTGGCGGCCACCAACCGGAACATGGATTTTCTGCTGGACGAGGGCAAATTTCGCCAGGACCTGTACTTCCGTTTGTCCGGCCTGACCCTGCACATCCCGCCCCTGCGGGAGAGAAGGGAAGACATCCTGATCCTGAGCCAGCATTTCCTGAAACAGATTTCCACCCGCCCCGTGGAGATAACCGACCGGGCCTTGCGGGCCCTGATGACCTATTCCTGGCCTGGCAACGTGCGCGAACTAAAGAACGCCCTGGATCGCGCGGTCTGCCTGGCCCAGCACGGCAATGTCATAGACCTCGACGAGCTGCCCGGGCACATCACCGCCGCTTCCCTCAACCGGTTGAACAATCCCGATCAGACTGACGACGCCGCTGAGCAATTGGACATGAAGCGCAAGTTCAGCGACGACGAGGTGCTGCTGATAAAGCGGGCCCTGAGCTTCTGCCGGGGCAACAAGAGCCGGGCGGCCAAGATGCTGGGCATATCCCGCTCCTCCCTCTACAACAAGATGGAGCGGTACTCCCTGAACTGAGCCAATGCGGCGGGGCGCGCTCCGGCCGGCCACAGGAAATCAGGGCCGCCGACACCCCCAAGCAAGCAGGCTTCAGCGGGCCTGATGCCGGTCCGGGCTAATCCGAGGCTGCCGGGCCCGCGGGGGGCAAAAACCCGGGGTCCTTATAGGCGGGGTTGGGGTAGTCGTAAAACCCCTTGCCGGTCTTGAAGCCCAGGTGGCCCCTTTCCACCATGGCCTGGAGGGCCTCCGGCGGCCGGTCCCTGGGGTCCTGCGAATCGCCGAAATAGCTCAGCTCCACGTTGTAGATCACGTCCAGGCCCACCTGATCCATCAGGCCGAAGGGGCCGTAGGGCATGCCGGTGAACACCATCCAGGCCCGGTCCACGTCCTCTAAATCAACGAACCCATCGGCCCACATGTGCAGGACCTCCCGCTTGACCGCCCGCCAGATGCGGTTGAAGCAGAACCCGAAGATCTCCTTTTTCACCAGCAGCGGTATGCAGCCAATGGATCGCGTCCAGGCGATGCCGGCCTGCATGGTCTGTTCGCTGGTCTGGCTCCCGCCCATCACGTCTATCAAGTTCATGCCCATGATCGGGAAATAGAAGTGCAGGTTAAGACACTGCTGCGGCCTTTGGGTGGCGCCTTCTATCTTGGAGATGGGGATGGAGGAGCTGTTGGTGGCCAGGATGGCCGGGGCCGGGGCCAGGGCGTCAATCTGGGCGAAGACCTTGCGCTTCAACTCCAGATTCTCGGGCACGGCCTCGATCACCAGGTCCGCATCAGCCACGGCCTGCTCCAGGGAACTGGTCAGCTTCACCTTCTTGAGGCCCTCTTTCCAGGCGGCCAGGCCCATCACGGGCCCCTTGCCTCCCCCGGCGGCCAGGGCCTGCAACAGGCCCTGACTGGCCTTGGCAAAGGAGCCCTCCACCTGGTCAAAGCCGCAGACCTGGTAGCCGTAGCAGGCGGCCTGCACGGCTATCTGGGCACCCAAAATGCCCATGCCCACCACCGCCACTTTTTCGATTTTCTCAGCCATTAACTCCCGTCTCCTTTAAAGAACCGGCCTTACACCGCGCCGCGCGAAAGAGATTGCAAGCTCACCAGCGCACCAGACGCCCCGCCTCACTTGCCGATGGAAGGCAGCACCGCCATTAGGTTGGGCAGGTACAGGGCGATAATTGGGAATAGAGTAAGCAATATTATTGTAACGACCTGCATGGCGACGAAGGGGGTTATGCCCCGGAATATCGTCATCATGGATACATTGCCCGCCGTGGCGTGGATGACAAACACGTTTATGCCCACCGGCGGCGAGACCTGTCCCATCTCCATCATGATGACCATGACCACGCCGAACCAGATGGGGTCAAAGCCCAGGGCCAGGATGGAGGGGTAAACAATGGGCAGGGTGACCATTATCATGGGGATAATGTTCATGACCATGCCCAAGAAGAGATAAAGGATAAGAATGCAGACGAAAAAGACATAGGGGGACAGGTTCAGGGATTGGAGCCAGGTGGACAGGCTCAGGGGCAGCTCGGTAAGGGTGATGAAGTTGCCCAGCAGGGCCACCCCGATCAGCATGGTTATGATCATGGCCGACATTTGGATCCCCAGGGTCAGGGATTCAAAGAGCGTCTTCCAGGTGAACTCAGGAGAAAAGGCCGCCAGGACCAGGGCGCCGATCACGCCCACCCCCCCGGCCTCGGTGGGGGTCACTATCCCGGAATAAATTCCGCCCATGACCAAGACGAAGAGCACCACGACCTGCCAGGTCCCCCTGAGGGACGATATCTTTTCCAGCCAGGTCGAGCCCGCGGTGGTGGGCCCCAGGGATGGGTTCAATCGGCAGCGGATAAAGATGATCGCCGAGAACAGCAAAATCATCAACATGCCGGGGAGAATCCCGGCCATGAAAAGCTTGCCCACCGATTGCTCGGTGATGATGCCGTAGGCGATGAAGCCGATGCTGGGCGGTATGAGGATGCCCAGGGTGCCCCCGGCGGCCACGGACCCGGTGGCCAGGGAGTCCTGGTATTTGTATTTTTTCATCTCGGGCAGGGCCACCGAGCCCATGGTGGCGGCGTTGGCCATGCTGTCGCCGCAGATGGCCGCGAACCCCCCGCAGCCCAGGATGGTGGCTATGGCCAGGCCGCCGGGCATCCTGGCCAGCCAGGTGTGGGCGGCCCTGAACAAGTTCTTGCTGATGCCCGAATGCAGACAAAACAGTCCCATGAGGATGAAGAAAGGGATGACGCAGAGGAAATATTCGGCCACGCTGTCATAGGCCGCCAGCCGCACCGAGCCCAGGGTGATCTCCGCGCCCGTTAGGCACCAGGTCCCCAGGATGCCGATAAAGCCCATGGCGAAGGCCACCGGGAAGCCCAAAAACATGAACCCGAGCGCCAGCCCCAGCATCAGCAAGGCCAGGGCGGTCTTGTTGAGCGCGATTCCCGCCGCCTGATACGCAAAGGGTAGGCTGATAAATGCGGCCGCGATGGCCAGCGCCAACAATAAGAAAGGCAGGGGCTTTTTATACTCGGCCAACACCCGGCCCAGGCTGGCCAGCAGTTGCTGAAAAAGCACTGCGCACATCAGCAGACAGCCGAGCGCGGCCAGGAAGGTGAAAGGCGCGAAGGGGATCTCGGATACCATGGTGATCTTGCCCTCGGCGTACTCCAGCATTCCCCTTCGATATAGCTGCCAGGTGATGATCAAAAAAAGATAGAGTCCGCAGAGGGAAAATATAATCTCCAGGAAGAGGCGTGTCTTGGTGGGCAATTTGTTGGTCAGGATATCGACTGAAATATGCCGACCGTTTCTCTGGGTCTCGGCCAGGCTAAGGAAGGTGACTATGATCAATAAAAAGGTCTCGCCCTCGATAATGAAGTCGAAGACCACCCCGAGGAAATTCCGCAGAGCCAAGTCAACGATGATGGTCAGGGCCATGACCAGGGCCAGAATGGCGCTCAAGGAGGTGCACTTCCGGCTGAGGTAGCCCACCCATTTGTCCAGGGCCGCCGCCCAACTCAGCAGCCGGCCGCTGGCCCGAATGACGGTTGACTCTTGGCTGCTCATAGGCCTCTCCGCCCCATCAGGATACGACAAGGCACTCAGGCGACCCTCGGTGTCTTCCACCTAGCCATGACTCATGCCGGCCATGGGCATGTGCCTAGCCCGTGGACCGGCCGCTTAAGCACGCGACCGGCCCACGGGCAGCTTAAAGCGTAGATGACTTATTTGGCGCCCAGGGGCTTCCAGAACGCGTCCCGCTTCAGAGGATGAGCGGAGGCCTTCTGCACGACGGCCTCGATCTTGGCCATGAGCGCCTTGCCCTTCAGGCCCGCCTTGTCCATGTCCTTGATGTGGTCATCATAGACCGGCTTGAGAGTCGCCTTCCACTTCTCTCTCTGCTTCTGGGGCACGACGTAAATTTGGTCGCCGCGCTTTTTCAACTGCGCCAGGATGAACTGGTTCATCTCCATGAACTTGGCGCCCACCGCGATGCTCAGGGAGAGGTTCAGGTCATTGAAGGCTTTCTGGATGTCCGGCGGCAGGGAGTTCCACTTCTTCAGGTTCATGGCCGCGATCTGGGCGCCGGGGACGAATCCGCTGATGGTGTGCTTGTTCAGCAGGTCGGTGAAACGGAAGGAGTGCAGGGGTGGGGTGGGGAACAGCACGCCGTCCAGGGCGCCCCTCTGCAGAGACATGTAGATATCGGCCATCTTCACCACCCGGGGAGAGGCTCCCCAAATCTTAAAGCAGGTGACGCCCATGGTGTTGGCGGCCCATATCTTCTCATTCTTCATGTCCGCGATCTTTTTTATGAGCACGGTCTTCATATGGAAGTTGGCTATGCCCGAAGAAAAGAAGCCCAGGACCTTCATGCCCTTGTACTCGGCGGCCAGGGCCGGCAGATGCTTAAAGCCCTCGTAATAAGACTGGGAGGCATGCAGCTCGCTCTCCAACTGGAAGGGCAGGAACATGGCCGAGGTGACCGGGAACTGCTTGTTGAAAGCCCAGACGCTCAGGGGCATCACGATGTCGGCCAGGCCGCTTTTCACGGCGCTGAGGCCCTGTTCGTTCTTGACCAGGGTGCCGCCCAGGAACCATTTGAATTTCACCCGGCCCTTGGTGCGCTCCTCGATCATCTTGCCCCAGGGGAGATAGACCTGCTGCACCACCGGGTGCATGGGCGGCTGCCATACGCCGACCTTCAGTTCGATCACCTCGGCCGCGCTCGCGTCTGTCAGGGCGGACATGGACCACAGGAGACAGCCCGCCGCGATCAGCGTCGCCAGTTTAATGAGTTTCATCTCGCTCCTCCCTTATAAAGGCCTCGGTTTATATGATTGCTCTGTAACCTCGCCCTTTGATATCAATCCCGCTTGACCCCCAATATCTGCATGGCCTCTTCCACGGTGGCTATTTCGCGCCCTACCTCCCGGGCGATGCGCACCATCCTCTCCACCATCTGCGCGTTGCTCTTGGCCAACTCGTTTTTGGCGTAGTAGATGTTGTCCTCCAGGCCAGTCCGGATGTTGGCCCCCTGGCACATGGCCATCACCGTGGCCGACAATTGGAACTTGCTGATGGTGATGACCTGCCAGGTGGAGCCCTCGGGGATGTGGTCCACCATCATGGCCAGCAGCTTGGGCGAGAAGGGCATGCCGCCCTTGATGCCCAGCACCAGGCTGAAGTGCACCGGCTGGCGCAGGACCCCCCGGCGCAACAGCTCCAGGGCGTTGAAGATGTGGCTCATGTCATAGCATTCGCACTCGATGGGGATGTCTCTCTCATAGCTCCGTTTGATGAACTCCGCGTTCCAGGCCAAGGGGTTCTCGAAGGTGTCCAGGTAGCCGAACTCAAAGGTGCCCATGTTGACCGTGAGCATGTCCGGCTTGGGCTGGATGTTCACCAGCTCCATACGCTCCTCCAGGGTGGCCGCCCGCAGGGTCCCGTCCGGCTGGGGGACGCCGCCGATGCCGTTGCCCACCTGGGTGATGATGGGGCACTTGGCCTTTATCTGGCTGATGATCTCGGTGTAGACGTTCAGGTCGCCGGTGGTGTGGCCCTTTTTGTCGCGGGCGTGGATATGGCAGACCGAGGCGCCGGCGTTGTAGCAGTCTAGGGCGGACTGGGCTATCTCGTCGGGCTGCTCCGGCAGGGCGGGGTTGATGTCCTTGCCGTGGATGCCGCCGGTCTGGGCCACGGTGACGATCAGTTTTTCCATCTGCGCAACTTCCAGAGCGATCCGCATCTGCCTTGCCTCCCTACTTAGAGATTGTTGCTCCTGAATCGCCTATATCTTCCGCAGGCCCAGAATCTCCCTGGCCTCCTGGGGGGAGGCGATCTCCCGCCCGTACTCTTGGGACAGGCGGACTATGCGCTCCACGAACTGGGCGTTGCTTTGGGCCAGCACTCCCTGCTGGTAATAGATGTTGTCCTCCAGGCCCACCCGGATGTGCCCACCCATGGCCAGGGCCATGATTGACATGGGCAGGTGGCCCTTGCCGACGCCGATGACGGACCAGGCTGCGTCATCGGGAATCATATCGTAGAGATGCAGGAGGGATTTGGGCGTGGCCGGCGCACCCCAGGGTGTGCCCAGCACGAACTGGAAATACAAAGGCTCCCGCAGCTTGCCCTGATCCCGCATGCGCAGGGCGGTGACGATCATGCCCGAGTCGAAGATCTCGATCTCGGGCTTGACCCCTTTGGCCAGCATCTGGGCCGCGGCCTGATCCAGAAAATCGGGCGGGTTGCTGAACACCCCTTTGCCCAGGTTGATGGAGCCGGCGTCAAAGGAGGCCAGATCCGGCTCCAGCTCCAGGGAGGCCAGCCGGTCCTGCACCGGCAGGTTGCGGCCGGCGATGCCGGAGGTGGTCAGGCACAGCACCAGGTCGGTCTGGGCCCGCAGGGGCTCCACCACCTGGCGGAACAGATCCGCCTCCTGGGTGCCCAGGCCGGTCTGGGGGTCGCGCACGTGGATGTGCACCAGCGAGGCCCCGGCCCGCCAGCACTCCAGGGACGACTGCACTATCTCCGCCGGGCTGTAGGGGATGTAAGGCGATATATCGCGCAGGTTGCGGCTGCCGGTGATGGCGGCGGTGATGATCAGCTTGTGGGCCGGGTTGGCGATTTTCCGCTCGTTTTGGGACATGCACTCGCCCTTCGGGGTCTGGCCTGGGGGCCCTGCCCTAGCTTAGCGTCAGGGACAGCCCCTCTTTCTCGATGTGAACGTAGGTCGCGTCACTCTGCGTGGTCAGCTCCTGGATCAGGGCCAGCACCGGCTTGTCTCCTCTGGGATATTGGCCGCCCTGGGGTCCGCGGGCCAGGACCCTGTCCACCGCCTCCTGGTTGGAGGACAACACGCGCAGCAGGAACTCCTCGCCGGACAGCTCCGGCCCGAATTCCCGCCGCAGCTCCGCCAGGGACCTCTCCCGCGGCTGCCAGTTCGCCAATTCCTTGGCGCGGGGCAGCTTCTTGATCCTGTCCATGACCTGTTTTTCCACCGGGGCCGCCAGCTCGCCGAAGTGCCCCAGGGTGTATTTTATAATTTCATCGGTCACGATCTTGTAGCGCTCGCCCAAGGTGAAGTTGAGTATGGCCTGGGCGCCCACGTATTGGGACAGGGGGGTGACCATGATGGGATAGCCCAACTCCCGCCGGATGAGGGCTATCTCCTGCAACAGCTCCGCCAGCTTGTCGGCCAGCCCCCGCTTGGCCAGCTCGGTCTGGTAATTGGACATCATCCCGCCGGGCAACTGGTGCTCGTACTGGAACAGATCGAACTCCACCGGCGCGCCCAGGGCGAAGCCCTCGCGCTGGGCGATGTAGCGGAAGTGGTCGGTCATCTCGGCCAGGGCCTTTTCGTTCAGGTCGCAGGAAAAGCCCATCATCCTGGCGTTGCGCAGGATGTTGTCCACCGAGGGCTGGGAGGGGCCGTTGGCCAGGGGCGCCACGGCGGTGTGCACGGTTTCCACCCCCAGCTTGAGCGCCTCCAGGTAGCAGAGGGGCTCCAGGCCCGTGGTGCAGTGGCCGTGTATCTCCAGGGGGATGCCCTGCATCTGGCTCGCCACCGCCGTTATCAGGCTGCGGGTCCGCTCCGGCGTCAGCAGGCCGTCCACGTCCTTGATGAAAATCCGCTCCGCCCCGGCCAGGACCATCTGCCGGGCCTTGCGGGCGTAGTATTCATCGGTGTGCGCCGGGCTGTGCGAGAAGATGAGCGCCACCATGGTGGTCAGGCCCGCGGCCTGGGACCACCTGATGGCCTTTTTAATCTGGCCCAGGTCATGACAGGGGTCGTTGATGCGGATGCGGCGCGCGCCCGCCTCGGCGATCTTCAGGGTCCAGTACTCGGTGACCGAGTCCGGGACATTGCCGAAGTTGCGCAAGACCCCGCCCACGATCAGGGGGGTGTTGGGCATGGCCTGGGCCATCAGGCGTATCCTCTGCCAGGGGTTCTCGCCCAGGTTGCGCACGCACCAGTCCATGCTGATCAGGGCCATAAAGTCCAGGGCCTCGAACCCCACCTGATCTATGACCGGCGCGATGGGCAGCATCATGGCCGTGGTGATCCGGCCGTTCCACAGGCTCTGGGGCCCGTCGCGCAGGGAGGTATCCACAAAGTAAGCTTTCTTCATAGAAGGTCCTTAATCACCGGCGCAAAACACGTTTTCCAGCCAGCGGGTGCTGATCTTCCCCGCCAGGAAATCCGGGTGGCTCAACACTGAGGACAGAAAGGGGATGGTGGTGTCGATCCCCTCCACCTGGAATCGGTGCAGGGCCTCTTGCATGCGCGCCAGGGCCCCCTCGCGGTCACGCCCCACGGCGATGACCTTGGCCAGCAGGGAGTCGTAGAAGGGCGGCACTGTGTAGCCGGGGAGGCAATGAGTGTCCACGCGCACCCCCTCCATCTCCGGCGGCCGCCACTGCCCTATCCTGCCTGGCGAGGGTCGAAAGCCGGCCTCGGCCAGCTCGGCGTTGACGCGGCATTCGATGGCGTGCCCGGAGATGGTCACCTGCTCCTGGCTGAGGCCCAAGGGCTCGCCGGCGGCTATGCGGATCTGCTCCTGCACCAGGTCCAGGCCGGTGATCATCTCGGTGACCGGGTGCTCCACCTGGATGCGGGTGTTCATCTCCAGGAAGTAGAACTCACCGCGGTCCTGGTCCAGCACGAACTCCACGGTGCCGGCGCTCTCATAGCCGATGTGGCGGGCTATCCGCAAGGCCGCCTGGCACACCTCCGCGCGCAATCCCGGGCTGACCACCGGCGAGGGGGCCTCCTCGATCATCTTCTGGTAGCGGCGCTGCACCGAGCAGTCCCGCTCGAAGAGGTGGACGGCCTGGCCATGGGCGTCGGCCAGGATCTGCACCTCTATGTGCCGGGCGTTGGGTATAAAGCGCTCCAGGTACAGCCGGCCGTCGGCAAAGGCGGCGCGGGCCTCGCCCGTGGCCTCTAAAAATACGGTCTGGAGATTCTCGGGCGCCATGACTGTTTTCATGCCCTTGCCGCCGCCGCCCGCCGCCGCCTTGAGCAGGACCGGATAGCCCACGCTCTCCGCGGCCGACAGGGCCTCGGCGACGTCTCTGACCATGCTCGACCCGGGTATCAGCGGTATCCCCAACTCGCGGGCCGTCTGACGGGCGGACAGCTTGTCGCCCATCCAGGCGATCTGCTCCGGCTTGGGGCCGATCAGGACCAGGCCGTGCTTGGCGCAGGCCCGGCCCAATTCCGGCCGCTCGGCCAAAAAACCGTAGCCGGGATGCACCGCGTCGCAGCCGGTGCCCAGGGCCGCGGTGACGATGGCCCCGATGTTCAGATAGCTCTGGGCGGGAGCGTGGGGCCCTATGCACACCGCCCGCTCGGCCATTTTGGCCGGCAGGCTGTCCTGGTCCGCGGCGGAAACGGCGGCCACCGTCTCCAGGCCCAGCTCCCGGCAGGCCCTGATTATGCGTACGGCTATCTCCCCTCGATTGGCTATGAACACCCGGGCGAGGGGGCTCATGACAACTGCGCGCCGTCCGCGTCCACCCCGGGCTCGATCAGGAACAGGGTCTGGCCGTATTCCACCATCTGTCCGTCTTGCGCGCAGACCTTGGCTATGCGGCCGCTGACCTCGGCGGTGATGGTGCTGTAGAGCTTCATGACCTCGATGATGCAGAGGGTGTCGCCCTTGTCCACTAAAGAACCTTCCTCCACAAAGGGCCGCGCGCCCGGCTCGGAGGCCCGGTAGAACACGCCCAGCATGGGTGACTTGATGGGGATCTGGCCCTCGGGGATGGCCGGATCATTCTCCGCAGAATCCGGCGCAGCGGCGGCCGCCGGCGCCTGGGGGGCGTTACCCGCGTTGGTCCCCTGCATAACGGACCGCACCGGGACGCCGGCGCCCTGATCCGGCAGGCGCGCCGCGGAGGAGCAGCCTTTTTTACTCAGGAACAACCTAAAGCCGCCCATTTCCAGGTGCAGCTCGTTAAAGCTTGAATTCTCAAGCATCTTCATAATGTTAAGCACATCGTCCTGTGTCAGGCCCATTCTGGTCTCGCTTTCAACGTCAACTCAATGGAGCAGCGGTTGCTGGTCGGGGCTCGGCTGGAGTTTTTTCTCAGCGGCCTTCAACTCCCTCCTGACAGCCTGAATAATCAGCAAGATAAAATCTTGCAAGATGAATGCCGTTTTTTAGATTAATAATTTCAGATACTTAAAAAGATAGACCAGATGTAGGACACAATTATGTCCATAAAAAATACAAACTGCTACCCCTTATGTAAAAACATTGAACAGACTCGTATAGCTTGTCTTGGTTAACTCATTTCTCAAGGGCGATTCGGCTGCCAGATCAGTGTCCTCGCCTCCTGGGCCGGCGTGAGGCCTGGTGCTGAGTCGCGGCCGCCGCGCTTAAAAAAAGGGCCCCTCCATGGGGAGGGGCCCTGGGGAAGGGGGGGCTGCGGTCTACTTTTTCTTCTTCAACTGCGGCAGCAGCCCCTGCAGATACTTCTCGCGCTCGGCGAACATCTTGATGACCTGGTCTCGGGTCATGATCTTAACCGGGCTGCCGCTGGCCTTCATCTTGCCCAGGACCTTCTTGTCGCCGAACATCTTGGGGAAGACCTCGGCCAGCTTCTTGATGATCTCCGGCTTGGCGCCCTTGGGCAGCACCACCCCGCGGTAGTTCACGCTGGAGTTGTCCACGTTGATGCCCGCCTCCTTGAAGGTGGGCACCTTGGGCAGGAACTCGTGCCGCTCCAGGTCGGCCACGGCCAGGATCTTGAGGCGGTCCTGGTTGCGGAAGGCGTCGGAGAGGTTGTTGAAGCCGGCCTTGACCTTGCCCGCCACCACCGACTGCATGGCCGGCACGCCGCCCTTTTCCGGGATGTAGGTCAGCTTGATGCCCGCGGCCTTCTCCAGTTGCAGGGTGGCGATGTGGTGGCCCACGTACATGCCGGCGCCGGAGACGGTTATCTTGCCCGGGTTCTTCTTGGCAAAGGCCACGAAGTCCTTGACGTTGTTGAAGGGGCTGTCCTTGGGCACGATCAGCACGGCCGGATCGGCGCCCCAGTTGGCCACCGCCTCGAAGGCGTGGATGTTGTACTTGGTGGGGTACATGATGGATTGGGCGATGAAGTGGGGCACGTTGTAGGTGGCCAAGGTGTAGCCGTCCTTGCTGCCCTTGGTCGCGAACCAGTTCCAGCCCACCTGGCCGCCGGCGCCGGGCTTGTTGATGATCACGATGGGCTGGTCCAGGTATTTCTTGTCGCCGGCCAGCATGGTCACGATGCGGGCCTGGAAGTCGGTGGCCCCGCCCGGCGAGTAGGTGACGATCATGCTGATGGGCTTGTCCGGATACGTCTGCGCCGCCGCCAGGCCTCCCAAGGTCAGCAGCAAGGCCGCCGCCAACATCGCCGCCGCCAATGGCTTAGAAAATCTCTTGCCTGCCATAACTCTCTCCCTCCTGCAGTGATTGTTCGCGGCCGCCGGGCCGGTGCGCGCCCGGCTGGCGGCCCCTGAACTATATTCCGCTCTAGTCCCTCCGGGCGGCCGCTACAGCAGCAGGCCGCGGGGGGTCTGTACCTCCAGAATCACCTTGAAGAGCACGTAGAGGATGCCCGTGAAGATAGCCGAGCCCATTAGCCACTTGGCCGCCTGCTTGGGGTTGAGCCTGCGCCAGCCCATGATGTAGGTGACCGCCAGGAAGAACAAAAACGCCGAGAGGTAGAAACCCAGCTCCTCGCAGACCACCAGGTAGATCACGATGATCGCAAACAGCCCGCCCACCCGCAGCCAGGGGAAGGGCGGCTGCTGGGGCCGGGGCTTGGGGAAGATCAGGTGCTGCAAGAACAACAGGGCCGAGAGCGCGCCCATGATCACGATGATGGTGCGGGGGAAGGCCGCCGCCCGCGGCTCCTCGATGTGGCCCAGGGTGGCGTAGAGCACCACCGAGGCCGCCAGGCAGACCAGCCCCACTAAGGCGTCACGGTTCATGAGCCCGCCTCCTTGGCCCTGGTCTGGGCCTTGGCCTTCTGGTATTGGCGCACCTCGCTGTAGGTGCTGTAGCCCACCGAGGCGGCGCACAGGGCGATAATGATCAGGTTCAGGTGGCCGGTGAAGAAATACTTGAACAGGCCCACGTCGGTCTCGGCGATGAGCTTGCCCTTGAGGAAGTTGTCCTCGGCGATGGTGCCCAGGATGATGCCCAGCACCACCGGCGCGGCCGAGAAGCCCACCTTGCGCCCCAGGTACATCAGGGTGCCCAGGCCGAACATCACCACCACGTCGTCGAGGCTGTTCTGCACGCTGAAGGTGCCGTACACCGCCAGCACCGTCACCGCCGCGGCCATCTCCAGGTCCGGCACCTTCATCACCGTGTGGGAGTAGCGCGACATCAGCAGCCCGAACCCGCACATGGCCACCTGGGCCAGGACCAGGCTGGCGATGAAGGTGTAGGTCACCTCGGCATGGGAGCGGAACAGGTCCGGCCCGGGGAACAGGCCGTGGATGAGCAGCCCGCCCAGCAGCACCGCCGCGGTGGGCGAGCCGGGCACGCTCAGGGTGAGCAGCGGTATCAGCGAGGGGCCCACCATGGCGTTGTTGGCCGACTCAGCGGCCACCACGCCCTCGGGGTTGCCGGTGCCGAAGGAGTGGGGGTCACGGCTGAACTTGCGCACCTGGTCGTAGGCGATCAGCCCGGCCACCTGGCCCCCGGCCCCGGGGATGACCCCGATGATGGTGCCCACCACCGAGCCGATGGACAGGGCCTTGACCTTCTTGAGGTTCTCGGCGAAGGTCCGCCAGAGAATGCCCTTCTGGGGCTTGAAGGACACCTCGTCCCGCTGCTGAAAGGCGGTCTCCATCAGGGAAAAGACCTGGGGGACGGCGAACAGGCCGATCAGGGCCGGCACGATGGCCACCCCCCCGGTGAGCACGTCCAGGAACACGAAGCGGGGGACGCCCAGCATGGGGCTGTAGCCGATCACCGAGATCAGCAGGCCGAACATGCCGCCCAAAAGCCCCTTGAGCACCGAGCCGGAGGTGAGGCCGGCCATGACCGTGATGCCGAACAGGGCCACCCAGAACATCTCCGAAGGGCCGAACTCCAGGGCGATCTCGGCCAGGGGCGGGGTGAAGAAGACCATTATCACCATGCCGAACAGCCCGCCCACCAGCGAGGAGATGAAGCAGAAGTACAGGGCCTTTTGGGCCTGGCCCTGCTTGGCCATGGGGTGGCCGTCCAGCAGGGTGGCGATGTTGGCCGGCGCGCCGGGGATGTTGATCAGGATGGCCGATATGGCGCCGCCGGCCACGGTGGAGGTGTAAACCGCCCCCAAGAGCACCAGGCCGGTGGCCGGCTCCATGTGGAAGGTGAAGGGCACCAGCAGGGCCACGGCCATGGTGGGGCTCAGCCCCGGCGTGGCCCCCAGGAACAGCCCCCCGATGGTGCCCAACACCAGCACCAGCAGGTTGATGGGTGTCAGGGCGTTGGGGAAGTACTGCAAAAACTCGAGCACGCCTCTCCTCCCTTGATTAAGGTCGCTCGCCAGCGGCCCGACCTGCGGCCCCTGGCCCTCACTTGAGGCCCACCACCTCCGGCAGCTTCAGGCGCTGGATCTTGCCCGAGGGGCCCTTGGGCATCTCCTCCAGGAACCGGATCAGCTTGGGGGTCTTGAACTTGCCCAGGTGCTCCAGGCAGTGGGCGCGCAGATCTTCCTCGCTGCAGGCCCGTCCCGGCTTCAGGGTCACGCAGAGCAGGATATCCTCGCCGTAGCGCTCGTCGGGTATGCCGCAGGCGGCCGCGTCCAGCACCGCCTGATGCTTGTAGGCCGCCTCGTCTATCTCCCGCGGGGCGATGTTCTCCCCGCCCTTGATGATCAGCTCCTTGAGGCGGCCGGTGATGAAGACGAAGCCGTCCTCATCCATGTATCCCAAGTCGCCGGTGTGCAGCCAGCCGTCCGGCTCCAGGGTCTTGGCCGTGATCTCCGGGGCCTTGTAGTACTCCTTCATCACGTTGTCGCCGCGGATCATGATCTCGCCCACCACGCCCCGGGGCGCCTCCCGGTCCTGGCCGTCGATGACCTTGGCCTGGTTGCCCACGGCCCGGCCCGGCGAGCCGTATTTGCGCTTGGCCGGGTCCAGGGGATTGGAGAACACCGGGGCCGCGGTCTCGGTCAGGCCCATGGTCTCCACGATGCCCACCTTGAACTTCTCCTCGAAGGCCTTGTGCAGGGCGGTGGGCAAAGGCGCGCTGGCGCTGCGGCCGAAGCGCAGCTGCTCCAGGCGGTAGCCCTGGCCCTGTATCTCGCTGCCGCTGACCAGATAGGAGATGATGGTGGGCACCACCGAGAACCAGGTGCAGCGGTGCTCGCTGATCAGGGGCCAGAAGTCGTTCACGCTGAACTTGTGGGGCACCACCACCGTGGCCCCCAGCACCAGGGTGGACATGATGGAGACCACCTCGGCGTTGATGTGGAACAGCACCAGGGAGCACAGGGCCACGTCATCCCTGGTCAGCTCGTGGGCCTCGATCACGTACTGGCCGCCGGCCACCATGTTCTTGTGCGACAGGATCACGCCCTTGGGCAGGCCGGTGGTGCCCGAGGTGTAGAGCAGGAGCGCCGGGTCCTCCTCGTCCACCTCGTAGAGCCGCGCATCGGCTCTGGCCGTGGCCGGCAGGATGTCCGGGGCGTCGCAGTCAACGACCAGGACCTCTATGTCGCGCCCGGTTTCGGCCAGGGCCTTGTGCAGGCGCTCGGTCTGGTCCGGGGTCACGAGGACCAGCTTGGTGTCCGAGTGCTCCAGCACGTACTTCAGGTGGTCGTGCTGCGATTGCAGATTGAGCGGGGCGATCACCAGGCCGGCGTACATCGCGCCCAGGAACAGCTTGGTGCTCTGCAGGCTGTTGCCCATCATGAAGGAGACCTTGTCGCCCTTGCGCAGCCCCTGGCTGTAGAGGAAGTGGGCCAGCCGGCGGGAGTCGGTTTGCAGTTGGGCGTAGCTCACCGTCAGACCGGGCTCCGGGGCGATCAGAAAGGTCTTGTCCGGCTGCCCTTCTGCGTGCAAGTCAACGTAGTATCTAACCGTGCGCATCATCATCCCTCATTGACTGGCCGTAACAGGACGCAAAAAGGGCCCGGCGGGCGGCGCGCGCCCTGCCGGACCCTGACGATTCGTTCCGCGCCGGCCCTCCCGGGGAAGGGCCGGCCGCGGCTGTGGGGGCCCGGCCGCCGGACCCCTGGCAGCGGGCCGGGCTGGCTGGGCCGGGATTGCCTCTAGAGAGCCGCATAGATTGGTTCTTGCACCCTGCCGCCGGCCCCCGCTGGGGGAGCGCCACCCCGCTCTGACTCAGATGCAGCGGCGGAGGCGTGGGGCCGCGGCGGCAATTAAATCTGTGCCGCGCGTGATATCTTCTAACCGCTTATGCTCATCTCCCGTTGCCGCCCAGGCCGAGGCCAGGGCCAAAAAGGGCGGCGGCCGCCCCCAAACTTAGTTCATGTAGTTGTAGCCTATCTCAAAGGCGTCGCGGTTCTCCTGGTGGAACTTGGGGATGATTTCCAAGAGGCTCTCCAGGATGCCCTCCTTTTTAAGCTGCCCCTCCAGCAGCCTGGCCATGGCCCCCAGGGCGATGGAGTTGGAGAAGATGACCCGCCCGAAGTTGTCCAAGGCCAGTTGCTTGGCCGGCAGCTCCCTCTGCGCGCAGGGCAGCTTGGCGTCTATCTCCTCCACGAAGGCCGGGTCGAAGAGGATCAGGCCCTCTTGGGGCACCGTGTCCTTGAAGCGGTTGTAGGCCGCCGAGGACAGGGCGACGAAAAAGTCCGGGTTCTCGCACATGGGGCTGTCTATGGTCTTGGGCGAGAGCACCACCTGGCTGCGCACGTAGCCCCCGCGCATCTCGGTGCCGTGGCTCTTGAGCATGGTGACGCGCAGGCCCTCCTTGACCGCCGCCTCGCCCAGCACCTGGCCCAGGCGCACCACGCCCTGTCCGCCGAAGCCGCTGGCCACTATCTCCAGTCTGTCTTTCATAGCGCACCCGTCCTTCTGATCTTGCCCACCGAGGCCCAGATGTGCTCGCTGAACTCCGGCCGCGAGTCAGTGGCGTCGTACCAGACGCCGGTGGCCCACACCGTGTTGGCGTCCTCCTGGCCCAGGGGCTTGGCCCGCTGTTTGATCCAGCGGTAGATGTTCACCTGGTTGCGGGAGCCCAGCTCCCGGGAGGCGAAGTTGGTGGGGCAGGGATAGGGCATGTGCACCAGGGAGAAGCCCCGGTTCAGGATGGCCTTTTTCACGCTCTCCACCGCCCGGGGCCCGTCCATGGCCACGTGGCGGGCCAGGAAGGTGGCCCCGGCCCCCTTGAGGATGTGCATCACGTCCATGCCCTCGCTCATCAGGTTGTGCTCGAACATGCCGTAGGGGCTGGAGTCGGTCTTGACCCCCTGGGGGGTGGTGAAGCCGAACTGGCCGCCGGTGGATTGGTAGCCCAGGTTGTCGTTGACGATGATGGTCATGTCCACGTTGGAGCGAGCGCAGTGGATCAGGTGCAGCAGGCCGATGCCGAAGGCGTCGCCGTCGCCCACCGTGCAGATGATCTTCTTCTCCGGCGGCAGCGCGATGCGCAGGCCGCGGGCGATGGCGTAGACCCGGCCGTGGGTGCCGGCGAAGCCGTCGCCCTGCCAGGTGCCGAAGGTCTGCCGGCCGGCGCAGCCGATGGAGGTGCCCCAGATGATGTCCGCGGGGCCCAGGCCCAATTCGTCAACGGCCTGCACCACCACCTTGTGGTTGATGCCCAGCCCGCATCCCGAGCAGGCGGTGCTGGGGATCTTTCGGCTGCGCAGGTACTTTTGTATCAGGGCGCTGGATGAGTACTGCATTACCAGGCCTCCAACTCCCAACCCTTGCGCGTCAGGGGCTGGTTCTTGAGTAGCTTTTCGAAGTTCTCCAAGAGGTCCGGGATGGTGGGCAGGTCGCCGCAGGAGCCCAGGAAGTGGACCTCGGCGTCCTTGGTGGCGGCCCGCTGCACCTCGCGCACCAACTGCCCGTCCCAGTTCAGCTCCACGGCCAGGTACTTGGCCTTGCGCGCGAAGTGCTCGTCCGGGAAGGGCCAGAGGTTGATCAGCCTCAGGGCCCCCACCTTCAGGCCCCGGGCGCGGGCCTGGTCCACGGCGGTGTTGACCACCCGGGAGGGGGTGCCGTAGGAGACCACCACCAACTCCGGGTCGTCGTCCATGAATTTCTTCTCGTAGAGGTGGTTGAACATGTCCCGGTGGTTGCGCACCTTGTAGATCAGGCGGTAGGCGTGCTTGTGGTGGGCATCCACCTCCTCGATGTCATAGCCCTCCACGGTGGGGGTCCAGTCCGAGCACATGCCGCCCGCGCCGGAGCCCATCTGCACCGGGGGGATGTCCAGGTCGTCGGTGAAGGGGTAGAAATCCGGGCCCGCGCAGAAGGCGCGCGGCCAGGTCTTGAACCCCATCTGCCTCATCTCCTCCTCGCTCTCGGGCACGGTGATGTCCTCGAAGCCGTCGGTGATGAGCTGGTCCACCAGCACGGTGATGGGCATGCGGAAGCGCTCGGAGAGATAGAAGGCCTCCACCACCATGGCCATGGCCTCCTGGGCCGAGTTGGGCGCCAGGGTGATGCACTCGAAGTTGCCGCCCTGGGTGGGGTAGCGGGTCAGGTAGAATTCGCCCTGGCCTGGCGCGCCGGTGATGCCGCTGACCGGGCCCACCCGGCCGGAGTTGACCACCACCAGTGGCATCTCGCAGCCCAGGGCCCAGCCGTAGGGGTCGGCGTAGAGGATAAAGCCGGGGCCCGAGGTGGCGGTCATGGACTTCATGCCGCCCAGGGAGGCCCCGATGCAAAGATGCATGGCCGCGCACTCGTCCTCGGCCTGCAGATACACGCCGCCCTCCTGGGGCAGGCGCTTGCTCATGGCCTCGGCCAGCTCGGTGGCCGGCGTGATGGGATAGCCGCAGAAGAAGCGGCAGCCGGCCAGGATGGCGCCCTCGGTGATGGCGAAGTTGCCGGTTTCCAGAAATCTCTTCATGACACCAACCTCCCGCGGTTACGCGGTCTTCTCCCGGACGTCAATGGCGAAGTCCGGGCAGGAGAAGAAGCACTTGAAGCAGCCCACGCACCACTTGGGGCTCTTGACCTCCATGGGCCGGTAGCCCTTGAGGTTGAAGCCCTCGGCCGGTCCGAAGGTCTCCACCCCGCAGACCTCGGCGCAGTAGCCGCACTCCTTGCAGCTCTCCAGGTTGAGCACCACCTCGAAAGCGCGGGCGTCGCACTGCAGACAGCGGGCGGCCTCGGCGGTCATGGCCTGCGCGCTCATGGGCAGCTCCACCTGGTCGAAGTTGCCGGCCCGCTCCCAGACCTTGAGGTGGGCCAGGTCCTGGCGGGGCAGCACCTGGCCGCTGAGCGGGGCCAGATCCACCGCCTCCTCGGGCTCGGCCAGGACCTCGCTGATGTCCCCGGAGCCGCCCAGGTACTTGTCTATGGCCGCGGCCGCCCGGCGGCCCTGGGCCACGCCGGCGATGATGGAGGCCGGGCCGCTGACCACGTCGCCGCCGGCGAACACGCCGGCCTCGCCGGTGGCCAGGTCCTCCCCGGCCAGGATGCGGCTGCCCTGGGTCTTGATCCCCAGGCCGCTGATGAATTTCAGTTGCGAACTCTGGCCGATGGCCAGGATCACGGTGTCGGCCGCGGCGTGGGTGGTTATGCCCTCGTCATAGACCGGGTTGAAGTTGCCCTTCTTGTCGAACACCGAGGCGCAGGCCTTGAAGGACACGCCGTTGGCCGCCTCCTGCCCCAGCACCGCCTGGGGCCCCCAGGAGTTGTTGATGATCACGCCCTCCTGCTCGGCCAGGTTCACCTCCCAGGGGTGGGCCGGCATCTCCTGGCGCTTCTCCAGGCAAAAGAGCCGCACCTCCCCCGCCCCCAGGCGCTTGGCGGTCAGGGCCACGTCGATGGCCACGTTGCCGCCGCCCACCACCACCACCTTCTGGCCCAGGTCGAAGGACTTGCCCAGGGCCACGTCGCGCAGGAACTCCCAGCCCCAGAGCACGCCTTTCTTGTCCGAGCCCGCCAAGGTGATGCGGGCCGAGGAGTTGGCCCCGCTGGCGATGAACACCGCGTCGAACTTCTTCTTCAGCTCGGCCAGGCCGATGTCCTTGCCCACCACGGTGGAGCCCTGGAACTTGGCCCCCAGCTCCAGGATGTCGGCCACGTCCCGCTCCAGGCGCGCGGCGGGCAGGCGGTACTGGGGGATGCCGTAGCGCATCATGCCGCCGGGCCGGGGAAAGGCGTCGTAGATGGTCACGTCGTGCCCGGCGCTCAGCAGGTAATAGGCCGCGGTCAGGCCGGCCGGGCCGGCGCCCACGATGGCCGCCTTCTTGCCGGTCTTGGCCACCATCTTTTTGCTGCGCTTCCACCAGTCGCCGCCCTGGTCCACGGCGGCCCGCTTCAGGGCCCGGATGGCGATGGAGTCGCCGAACTGCTTATAGGCGCAGACGTCCTCGCAGGGGGCGAAGCAGGCATCGGCGCAGACCACGGGCAGAGGCAGGCGCTCGCGCAGCACGGCCACGGCCTGATCGAACTTGCCGTCGCGCACCGCCCTTATGTAGCGGGGCACGTCCACCCCAGCCGGGCAGGCATCGGTGCAGCGGGGGACGATGAAGTCCTTCCGGCTAACCCGGTAGGTTCCCATGTTTCTCTTCCTCCTGAGACTGAAAAACATCTTTTTCACTGAAACAGGTTATATGGTTATCAAGAAGCATGCCATGAGCTCCAGGCAGCCCCTATCCAGGAACTGGATCAATAAAATATTTTGATAACGCTTGGTTAGCCCTTGGAACTCTGGTGGGAATGAATCATCTTTGCAATTAATTGTCTCTATAATAGGTAAATTTATGTACGAATATCAGGACATGTCCGAAATATAGGACAATAATTGATCATTCAATAAAAAGGTTAGCTTGATTTTTCTTGGCGCAGCAGATGGTAGCGGCGGCATTTTTCGTAGAGGGTTGAGCGGGAAATACCTAAAATTTTTGCTGTCTTAGACATATTGCCCTGATTCAAGCGCAAGGTCTGCGCCAAAATGCTGGCCTCGCAGCGGGACAGTTCGTCGGCCAGATTACTGTCCGACATATCGGACACTCGCCCTCCGGATATGCTGTTATGAATCACCTCCGGGGGCAGGTGCTCCAGGTCGATCACGGCGCCCTCGGCCAGGCTCAGGGCCCTCTCCAGCACGTTCTTTAGCTCGCGCACGTTGCCCGGCCAGGCGTAGTTCTCCAAGGCCTGGCGCGCGGCCGGGCTGAGGCGCATCCGGGGCCGGTCCAGGGACTTGAGGAAGTGCTCCACCAGGGGGCCGATGTCCTCCACGCGCTTGACCAGGGGCGGTATCTCCACGCTCATGGTGCTCAGGCGGTAGTACAGGTCGTCGCGGAACTGGCCCTGGCTCATCATGGCCTTGAGGTCGCGGTTGGTGGCCGCCACCAGGCGGAAGTCTATTTGCATGGGCTGCACCCCGCCCAGGCGCTCCAGCCTCTTGGTCTCCAGCACCCGCAGCAGCTTGGCCTGGGCCTTGAGGCTCAGCTCGCCGATCTCGTCCAGATACAGGGTGCCCTGGTGGGCGAGCTGAATCTGTCCCACCTTGCCCTTCTTGCTGGCGCCGGTGAAGGCCCCGGACTCGTAGCCGAACAGCTCGCTCTCCAGCAGCTCGCGGGGGATGGCCGCGCAGTTGACGCAGACGAAGGGCCCCCCGGCGCGCGGCGAGGCCGCGTGCACCGCGTGGGCGAACATCTCCTTGCCGGTGCCGGTGGCCCCCAGGATCAGGACCGGGGCGTCGGTGGCCGCGTACTTGGCCGCCACCTCTTTGACCTCCGTGAGCAGCCGGCTTTGGCCCACGATGGAGCCGAAGCTGTAGAGCGGCGACAGCACCCGGTCCAGGCCCTTCTTATAGTAGCTGACCTCCCGCTCCAACAGGTGCATGCGGTTCATCAGGTCCGTGAAGGCCTGGTAGTCCCGGAAGATGGTCTGCAGGATCACCCCCACCGTGCGGCCGTACTGGCGCAGGGGTATGCGGTTGACCAGCATGGGGGTGGCGGTGCGCAGGGAGCAGCGCTGGCCCAGCTCGGGCCGGCCCGAGGCCATCACGTTGGGCAGCCGCGAGGCCACGAAGTACTCCTCGATGGGCTTGCCCACCGCCTGGGCCGGGTCGGTGCCCAGCAGGTCGGCGTAGACTCGGTTCATGAACACGATGCGGCAGTTGGTGTCGCAGACGATGATGCCGGAATACACATTGTCCAGCACCATGGAAAGGAAACTGACCAGGCTGCCCAGGTCCGGGGCCTCCTCCGAGGACGCCGGGACCCGCCCGGCCTCCAGGCCCACGGGCAGCGGCTTTCCCTCGGCCGCGCAGTTTTCCGGGTTGAAGGGTTTTGACTTCATAGACGCTTGCTTTTCTCTTGCCAGGGGCTAATTGGACTTTACCAAGCAGGGCTGGCGGTTGCAATCACCCCCGGCCCTGCCCTAATCCGCGGCCGCGCTCCGGGGCTTGGTCTCGGTCAGGAACCAGGCGAACAGCAAGGAGGCCGCCGACACCAACAGGGCGAAGAGGAACATCATCTTATAGGCCAGCACCGCGCTCCCCCCGGCGGTGGCCTTGCACCAGGAGATGATCCAGCCCATGGCGATCTGCAACAGGGCCGCCCCCAGGAAGGGGAACAGGTTCACCATGCCCACCGAGGTGCCGGCTATTTCGATGCGGAAAAGCTCCTTGGAGATGGTGGCCAGCAGGGGGCCGGTGGCCACGCTGCCCAGACACATGGCGAAAAACAGGATGTAGAGCAGCCACAGGGGCAGGCTGCCCGGGAAGAGGAAAAAAACCAAAAACACCGCCACGCTCAGGCCGCTGCAGGCGGTCAGCACCGGTTTGCGGCCCAGGCGGTTGGCCAAGGCCCCCAGCACCGGCGTGCCCGCCAACAGGGCCAGGGCGAAGGTGGACAGGACTCCGCCGGCGGCGGCCTTGGACAGGCCGTAGACCTCCATGAGGTAGGGCCCGCCCCACAGCCCGCTAATGGCAAAGGCCAGGCCCGTGATGCAAAAGGCCCAGAATGACGGCGGCCAGAAGCGGCGGGCGCCCGCCACCTCCTTGACGCCGGCCCATAGCTCCGCGGCCCGGGGCGCGCCGGGGGCCTGTCGTCCCTGGCCGAGCTGCTGGTTGAGCACCGGCCAGCCCATGCGCCGGGGTTCGTCGCGCACCACCAGGTAGGCCACCACCGCCATCAGCAGGGTGAAGCCCGCCACCGCCACCATGGTCGCCCGCCAGCCCATGAGCCCGCTGAGCCAGGCCAGGGGCACCCCGGCGCTCAGGGCGCCGACGCCGCCCACGGCCATGAACAGGCTGCCCATGATCACGAAGCGCGGCACGCAGAACCACTGGGAGAGCAGCTTGAAGTTGCACACGAACACCGTGGCCACCCCCGCCCCCACCAGCACCCGGCCCAGGACCGCCCAGCCCAGGGAGGGGGCCAGCCCCATGAGCAGCGCCCCCAGGGCGGCCACCAGGAATGAGGTGGCGACGGTTTTGCGGCTGCCCCAGGAGTCGGCCAGGATGCCGGTGGGCATCTGCAGCAGGGCATAGGGATAGAAATAGGCCGAGCCCAGGACGCCCAACACCGTGTCGCTGAGGTCGAAGGTGGTCTGGATGTCCAGGGCGATCACCGCCGGGCAGAGGCGGTGGAAAAACACCAGCAGATAGCAGAGGAAGATGACCGCGCAGATCCAGTAGCGGTAGCGCTTGGCCTGGCGCACGGCGTCCTGGGCCGAGCCGCCGGAGAGGTTCAGGGCGCTTGGGTCCACCGGCCGCTGGTCCCCCCCAGGCGATCTATTCATGGGATTCGGCCCCTTGCTCGGCAATAATTTCTTTTAACCCGCGGCGTGGATCAGGCCTGGCCAGGGGGCGGGGCCAGCCGGGCGAATTCCTCGCCTATCTTCTGCTTTTCGCGGTCCTCGAATTCCTGGAACTCCGGCCCGCTCCACGCGCGGTGCTCGCCGCGCGCGTAGGCCAGGGCGTTGCGGTGATAGATGAGCGCGTTGTGGCGGTTGAACTCGAAGTTGTTTTTCTGGCGCGCCACCTTGCCCGGCGTGCCCATGACGATGGAGTTGGGGGGTATGACGGTGTTCTGGGTGAGAAAAGTCCCGCCGGCCACGATGGAGTTGTCGCCCACCCGGCACCCGTCCATGATGGTGCAGTTGATGCCTATCAGGCAGTTGTCGCCGATCTCGCAGCCGTGCAGCGTGGTGTGGTGGGCCACGGAGCAATACTCGCCCACGATCACCGGGTGCCCCAGGGCGATATGGATCATGACCATGTCTTGGATGTTGGTGTAGCGCCCGATGCGCACCTCATGGGTCTCGGCCCTGATGACCGAACAGGCCCAAAGGCTGGCGCCTTCCTCGATGGTCACCTTGCCGTAAATAAGCGCGGCGGGGTGAATAAAGGCCGGGTTGTGCAGGGTGACTTCCGGCCCGTATGCCTGCGGCATGGACTTCTTCCTCACTGGCAGTGCTTGACCTGCGTTTGACGTTGCCCCAGAGAATCATCCAACAGATATCATCTAGGCGATATTAAGGCCGCTGTCAATTTCCTCCGCGTGCAGGGCCTGATCTTTTTGCAGGGGCCGCATCGCCGCCGCCGGTCCACCTGCACCAGGGTTCACCGGGCGCCTGGCGCACGGCCAAGGCGGGGTGGCCCGGCCCAAACCCGCGGTTGCGCCAGGTGGGGAAATGGCATACGGTGGGCCTTGCCCACAGAGCCGGAGCAATCGGAGAAGCCGCATGCAGGCCGACTACCTGATCCAGAACGGGCGCGTGGTCAACGTCTATTCCGGCGAGGTGCTGGAGCAGGAGGTGGCCATCGCCGGCCGGCGCATCATCGAGGTGGCCGACCGGGCCGAATCGGCCACGCCGCGCAGCAAGGTGATAGACGCGGCCGGCGACTTCGTGCTGCCCGGCTTCTTCGACGCCCACGCCCACGCGGACCTGTTCTACAACCCCCTGGCCTACAGCGAGCGGGTGCTGGCCCTGGGCACCACCGGCTTTTTCAACGACGGCCACGACCTGGCCGGCGCCCTGGGCCCGGAGGCCTTCCTGGAGCTGTTCGACGGCCTGGCCCAGCTCCCGGTCAGCCTCTACACCGGCGTGCCGGCCGCGGCCCCGCCCCACCCCGAGGTGGAGGGCGGCGAGATATGGGGGCTCACAGACCTGGAGCGGGCCTTCCGCCGGGACTACGTGCTCTCCCTGAGCGAGGTGACGCCCTTCTCCCGCCTGGCCCAGGGCGCGCCGGACCTGACGGCCAAGCTGGAGCTGGCCCGCAGCCACGGCCGGCTGGTGGAGGGCCACACCACCGGCGCCAGCCCGGCCAAGCTCAACCGCCTGGCCGCGGCCGGGGTCAGCTCCTGCCACGAGTCCCTGAACTCCGAAGACGTGCTGCGCCGCCTGCGCCTGGGTTATCACGTGATGCTGCGCCAGGGCTCCATCCGCCAGGACCTGCCCCACCTCATGGGGGCGGTGCGGACCCTGGAGACCTATGACCTGAGCCGCCTGATGCTGGTCAGCGACGGCATCTTCCCGGACCACCTGCTCTCCTGGGGCAATATGGACTGGGTGGTGGCCCAGGCCGTGGCCCTGGGCATTGCGCCGGTGCGGGCCATCCAGATGGCCAGCCTCAACCCGGCCCGCTATTTCCGGCTGGACCACCTGCTGGGCGGTATCGCGCCGGGGCGCCTGGCCCACCTGCTCATCGCCCCCAGCCTGGAGCGCCCCACGCCCCGGCTGGTCATGGCCAGCGGCCGCATCGCGGCCGTGGACGGCGCCCTGCGCCAGCCCCTGGGCCGGCCGCCGGCGGCCAACCTGGGCAGCCGCCCCTTCACCCTGGACCCGCCGCGGGCCGAGGGCCTGCGCATCCCGGCCGCAAGCGAGACCGCGCCGGTGATCAGCATCGTGAACCAGACCGTCACCCAGCGCGAGGACCTGTTAATTCCGATACGGGACGGCTTTTACGCCCCGCAGGGCGAGGTGATGGCCGCCTTCCTGTTCAGCCGCGACGGGGCCCACCAGGGCCGGGGCCTGGTCAAGGGCTTCTGCCCTTGCCTGGGCGGCCTGGCCTCCAGCGCGGCCCACGAGGCGCACGGCCTGCTGGTGGCCGGCCAGGACCCGGGCGACATGGCCCTGGCCGCGGCCGAGGTGCTCTCCATGGGCGGCGGGGTGGCCCTGGCCCAGGGCGGCCAGGTACGGGCCCGCCTGCCCCTGGGCCTGGGCGGCATCTGCTCCCTGGGCTCGGTGGAGCAGACCGCACGGGGCCTGGAGAGGATGCACGCGGCCCTCCGGGAGTTGGGCTGCACCCTGGAGTACCCCCTGTGGACCTTTGTGTTCCTGCCCTTCACCTCGGTGCTCAGGCTCAGGATCACCTACCAGGGCGTGTTCGACGTGCGCGAGGGCCGCGTCATCTGGGCCCCCTGAGCCCGACGCCCGGCAACCGCAACAAGCGGGGCGGGGATTAACCCCGCCCCTGCGCCAGAAGCCTCGGCGAGACGCCGTGGCCTGCGCCCTGCCCCCTATTCCTCTACCCCCCCGGCTTGGCGCTTCTGCTGGGCCGCGGCCTTTTCACTGAAGAAGCGCTTCACGTTCTCCCGGGCGTCCTGGGGCGGGTGGATGGTCTCCGGCCGGTGCTGCAGGACCAGCGAGCCGCTGGGGCACTTGTGCGCGCAGACCCCGCAGCCCAGGCACAGCTCGGCCTTGAGCTCCGGAGCCAGACCCTTCTTGTTGGTGGCCTGGCCGTGGGGCTCCAGGGACAGGGCGTCCATGGGGCAGCGCTCCACGCACAGGCCGCAGGCCTTGCAGGTGGCCGGATTGACGCTCACCCGGTAGTTGGAGGGGTCTTGGGCCCGCAAATGGCCCAGGACGTGGAAGCCCTCCAGGAACAGGCAGCAGCAGGCGCAGCAGTTGCAGATGGTGTCCACCCCTTCCTGCCAGTTGGACACGCTGTGCATCAGGCCCGAGTCCGCGGACAGGGCCAGTATCTCCAGGGTCTCGTCCTTGCTGATGGGCCGGCCCAGGCCGTTGGCGTCCAGATAGCGCCCCAGGCGGCCGAAGTGCAGGCAGACCTCGGTGGGGTGCTGGCAGGTGTGGGCGTCCTCATCCATGTTCTTGCGGTGGCGGCAGGGGCAGTGGGACACGCTGTAGTAGTCCTGCCCTTCCAGCACCTGCACCACGTCCTCGTAGGGCAGCACCTGGCGGGTGTCGGCGATGGTCCGCTGGATGGGGATGGCCCGCAGCCCCTTGGTGTGGGCGTCGGCGTACTGGGCGAAGAAGCTGTCGCGGAAGTAGCGGTTGACCTTGGGGGCCATCTGGCGGGTGCGCAGGTCGTCCTTGCCCGGCCAGAAGGAGCTGCGCAGCAGCACGAAGAAGGAGTCGTTGAGCCCGTAAAAGGGCTCTCCCTGCCTCTGGCCGGAAAAGGCCAGACCCTTGCGGGCCATGGCCTCCATCTGCGGCCACAGCTCGGCGGGATCCATCTGCTTCATGGCCGCCAGCTCGCTCAGGGAGACGCCCCTGAAGGGCAGGCCCGTGAGCAGGCGAGCCTCGGCCGGGGTGTAGGTGACCCGCATCAAGGGCAGCAGCTCCGGGGAGTCGGGCAGGCCCCACCAGGTCTTGTTGAGCCAGGCGATCAGGTCCCGGTAGACTTGCTCAGCGGACATGTCTGACCCTTTCCCGGGCCCAGCGGCCGTCCAGCCGCCGCCCCGCAGGCTTGTTTTCTGCCTGTCTTTAGCACACCCGTCAAGGCCCTGGCCGTGGACTGATCCAGCGCTCCGGCCTCAAGCGCCCTGTTGGGCGGGCGCGGGCAGCCGGGCGGCCAGCAGGCAGCACACCGCGCCCACCAACAGCACCGCCGCGCACAGGTAGAAGCCGCTGGCGAAGCTGGCGCTCAAGTCGCGCAGCAGGCCCGCCACCCAGGGCGCCACCAGGGAGGCCATGAAGCCGGCGGTGTTGGCCGCGCCGTAGGTGGTGCCCATGATGCGCGGCGGCACCGAGTCGGCCAGCAGGGCGTAGAAGGGCGGGAAGAAGCTCCAGGCCGCGGCCCCGCACACAAACAAGAGCACCGCGAACCACTGGTAGCTGATGCGCGCCTCCAGCCCCAGGCCCATGAGCAGGCTTAAGAGGGCCATGGCCAGGCTGGAGTACACCAGGGGCCGGAAGGTCCCCCCCGGCCGGCGGCGCAGCCGGTCGCTGAGTGCGCCGGAGATGAGCAGCGCCGGCACGCTGACCAGGCCCAGCACGCTGGCGTAGAGCCCGGAGCCGCCCACGCCGGGCGCGCCCAGCTCCAGGAAGATGGTGGGGGCCCAGGTGCCCAGCACCCAAAACAGGTACATCACCGTGAAGTGGCTCAGGTACAACAGCCACAGCAGGGGGCTGGTGAGCACCTGGGAGAAGCGGGCCGGGTCGAGTTGATCCGCAGGGGCGGCCGCGGCCGGCTCCCGGATCACCCGCCGGATCAGCAAAAAGGCCAGCAGCGAGGGCGCGGCGTAGAGCACGAAGACCCAGCGCCAGCCCCACAACTCGGCGATCCAGCCGGCCAAGAGGATGCCCAGGCCCATGCCCAGGCCCATGCCCAGGGCCGAGATGCCCTGGCCCAGGGCCTTCTTCTGCGGCGGAGTGTAGTGGCTCACCAGGGGCCGGTCGTTGCCGAAGTAGGTGCCCTCGGCCATGCCGGTGAAGAAACGGATAGCCAACAGGGAGGCGAAGGAGCCGGCCAGGGAGGTGAGCAGGCTCAGTATGGTCCAGCAGAAGGTGCCCACCAGCAGAAAGCGCCGGTGCCCCCAGCGGTCGCCCAGGAAGCCCGAGGGGAGCTGCATGGCCGTGTAGGCCCAGAACACCGCGCTGGAGAGCAGGCCGGCCTGGGCGTAGCTGAGCTGAAACTCCTGCATGATGGGGGCCAGCAGGGGCGACATGCCCACCCGCACCATGTACAGGCTCAGCCAGCCCAGCAAGAGCACGCCCCACACGCGGCGGTAGTAAGTGGACATGGCGTCTTCCTTTCCCTGGCCGGGGCCAGGGCGAGCCGGAACCGGGGCCCGGCCGCGGACGGCTACTGGCTGCCCCGCTGCAGGAAGGCCTTGACCGGCGCGTCGTCCTTGAGCTCCCAGTTGATGTGCTGCCAGGCCGGCGGGTACACGATGGGCACGTTCTGGCCGGTGAAGGCGATGCCCTCCAGGATGCCCGGCAGCAGATCAAAGGGGATGCCGCAGGCCAGGTCGGTCAGGCTGGGCATGCTCAGCAGGCGGCCGCCGTTGCAGGGGATGGCCAGGTGGGGCTTGCGGCTGAGCATGGGCAGCACTATGGTGTCCGCGCACAGACCGGCGTCGCCGGAGACGCTGAACTCCAGCCGGCCCCCCTTGTCGTAGAGGTAGCCGTTGATGATGCGCAGGAGCTGGGCCGCGTTGCCGTGCACCACCACCACGTCCGGCTCCAGGGGCAGCTTGCCCAGGGGCCCCACCAGCATGGCCCGGTAGCAGCCCGCCTCGAACTTGGGCGTGGTGTCTATCATGCGCCGGGCGGCCTCTTGGCCCTTGAAATAGGTGTCGGTGTACACCCCCACGCAGTCCTCCACCGGGAAGCCCAGGGCGGTGGCCCCCAGCCGGCAGACGCTCAGGTCCGGGGCCGCGGCGCCTATCACCGTGCCATAGTAGCGGGCCAGGGCCACCAGTTGGCAGATCACCAGGCGCTTGGACAGCCGGCGCACCGGCCGGCCTTTGTACTGCACACTTTCCAGGTCGCCGTCCCGGGCTAGCATCTTCACGCCCACCGGGAAGCCCTCCAGCACCAGGGCCCGGCTGAGGGCATCGCTCATCTGCTGCAAAGACTGCTCCATGATCGTGGGCTCCTTCCGGGCCGGGCCGGCTGTCGGCCGGGCCTCAAACAAAGGCCTTCTTGAGATACCTGGTGCGGAAGATTCCGCCGGGCAGGAACATCACCACCGCGATGTACAGCCCGCCCATAACGTACACCCAGTTGCCGCCGCCCAGATAGGAAGCGGCGTAGGACTCGGCGAAGATGATCAGAAACGCGGCCGCGATGGGCCCGATGAGGGTGCCGGCCCCGCCCATGATGGTGATGAGCAGTATCTCGGCGCCCACCGCCCAGTCCACCATGGAGGGCACGATGCTGTTGTTGAGGAACACGGCCATGGCCCCGGCCAGGCCCGCGAACATCCCCGACAGGCCGAAGGCGGCCACCTTGTAGGGCCGCGGGTTGTAGCCCAGGCTCAGCAGGCGCTCCTCGTTCTGCTTGATGCCCTTGAATACGTCGCCCAGGGGCGAGTTCACCAGGGCCCGGATGACCAGGTAGCTGGCGATGATCAGGCCCAGCACCAGGTAGTACAGCCCCACCCCGGAGAACAGGTCCACGGTTAGCCCGCCCAGGGAGAGCGGCGCGGCGCGCAGCCCCATGATCCCGTTCTCCCCCTGGGTGATGCCCCAGGGGTCGTGCAGCACCAAAAGCTCTATGATCTGGGCGAAGGCGAAGGTGACCAGGGCCATGTAGATGCCGCGGGCGAAGGTGCAGACAAAGCCGATGAGGCAGCCCAACACGAGCCCGGTGAGCATGGCCGCCGCGATCATGACCAAGGGGTTGGGGTACTTGAACACCGTCACCGCCACCATGCCCATGGCGTAGGCCGGCAAGCCGTAGAACACGCTGTGGCCGAAGGAGACCAGGCCGGTGAAGCCGTAGAGCAGGTCATAGGCCATGGCGAAGATGCCGAAGATCAGCGACATGGTGAGCAGGTAAATCAGATAGGGCTGGCCCAGCAGGGGCAGCAGAACCAGGACCAGGATGGCGGCCCCCAGCAAAAGCCGGAAGCGGGGGGAGAGGCTCATCAACTACTACTCCATCACCGTGGCCAGGCCCATGATGCCCCTGGGCCGGATCAAGAGGATCGCCAGCAGCACGCAATAGGCCAGGATGTCAGAAATGTTGCCCGAGACGAAGATGCTGGAGATGGACTTGGTCATGGCGATGGTCACCCCGGCGATGACCGCGCCGCCGATGCTGCCCAGACCGCCCACGATGGCGATGACGAACAGCAGGCCGATCAACTCCAGGCCCATGGTGGGATAGACCGAGAAGATGGGCCCCACCAGGCCCCCGGCCAGCCCGGCCACGCCCATGACGATGACCAGCATCAGGCTGCCGATGCGGTCCACGTTGACCCCCATGGACATGGCCGTGTCGCGGTCCTGGATGGCGGCCAGGCAGCGGATGCCCACGTCGGATTTGCGGAACAAAAGGTACAGGGCCAATAGCGCCGCCACCCCCACGCCCATGACCACGAAGAAGTAGATGGGGTAGGTGAACTCCGCGCCGGCCAAGGAGACCTGCACCCGGCCGAAGGGGATGGGCAGCAGCTTGGGCTCCGCGCCCCAGATGTTGCGGATGAGCTGCCGGCAGATCATGGCCACGCCCACCAGGGCCACCAGGGGCTCCAGGGGGTGGCGCTTGCGCAGGGGCCGGATGATGGCGTAGTACAGCCCCAGGCCCAGGATGGCGCAGGCCACCGGGGCCACCACCAGCCCCAGCCAAAAGCTGCCCACCGCGCTGAAGACGAAAAAGGTGATATAGCCCCCGAACATGTAGAAGGAGCCGTGGGCGAAGTTGACCACCTCCATCAGGCCCATGACGATGGTCAGGCCGATGGCCACCAGGGCGAAGATCAGACCGATGGTCAACCCATTGAGGATCTGGGTGATGATTAAGGAGGTCACGGCTCTACTCCCGCACGCCCAGGTACTTCTGCTGCACCTCCGGCGCGGCCATCAGCTCGGGGCTGCTGCCCTCGTAGACGATGCGGCCCTTCTCGATGATATAGACCCGGCCGGCCACGGCCAGGGCCCGCTCGCAACTGGCCGAGGCGAAGAACACGGTGATGCCCTCCTCCTTGACCGCCTTCATGGACTCGATGACCCGCTTGACCGCCACCGGGGCCAGGCCCTCCATGGGCTCGTCCAACAGGAGCAGGCGCGGCTTGGTCATCAGGGCCCGGGCGATGACCAGCATCTGCTGCTGCCCGCCGCTCAGGGAGCGGGCCGGCTGGTTCTTGCGCTCGGCCAGCTCCGGGAATATGGCGAACACCTGCTTGAGCATATCTTCGCGGCGGTACTTCTTATTCACCACCGGCACCCGCAGGTGTTCCATGACCGTCAGGGCCGGGAAGATGTGCCGGCCCTTGGGCACCACGCAGATGCCCTTGCTGGCCACCTGGTGGGTGGGCGCGCCGGCGATGTTCTCGCCCTGGAACAGCACGGTCCCCCGCCGGGGCGGCAGCAGGGACATGATGGTCTTGATGGTGGGCGTCTTGCCCTCGCCGTTGCGGCCCAACAGGGCCACGGCCTCTCCGGGCCTGAGCGCCAGGGACAGGCCGCGCAGGATGTGGGCCATGCCGATGTAGGTATGGACGTCCTCTAGCTGGAGTAGGTAGTCTGACATTCCACCAAGCCTCCGAAGTAGCATTCGTCCACCCGGGGGTCGCTCGCCACCTCGCTGGGCGTTCCCTCGGAGATGATGCGCCCCTGATCCATCACCGTGATGCGCTGGGCGATCTTCATCACGAACTTGATGTCGTGGTCGGTGAGCAGGATGGTGCGGTTTTGCGACAGGGTGTTGATCATGTCGGTGATCAAGCCGATGTCGTTCTCGTCCACGCCGGCGGTGGGCTCGTCCAAGAGCACTAGCTCCGGCTCCAGGGCCAGGGCCAGGATGGTCTCCAGCTTCTTCTGCTCGGGGTAGATCAGGGCGCCGGCCTCCTGGTCGGGGTCGCGGATCCACTCGTACTGGGACAGGATCTCGTCGGTGCGCCGGCTTATCTCCTGGCGCTCCACCCGCTCGAAGAGATGGTTCTTCTGCTTCAAGGAGGCCTGCACCGCGATCTGCACGTTCTCCTTGACCGTAAGCTCGGGGAAGAGGTTGACCACCTGAAACGAGCGGCCGATGCCCAGCTTCACCCGCCGGTAGGGAGGCATATGGGTGATGTCGCGCCCCTTGAAGAATATGCGGCCGCCCTGGGGCCGCAGCACGCCGGTGAGCAGGTTGAAGAAGCTGGTCTTGCCCGCGCCGTTGGGGCCGATCAGGGCCCGCACCTGGCCTTCCGGCAGGCCGAAGGAGACGTGATCCGTGGCCACCACGCCGCCGAAGTGCAGCAAGAGGTCCCTGGTCTCCAGGATGGGAGTGGCTTGGCCGGCGGACATAACCTGATCTCCTTGCTGGCGAGCCCCGCGGACGCGCGCTGTCGGCCTGGACGCAGTTTTCCGTCCGGGGGCCCCGCGGCCCCTCTTTATAATTTTACCCGAAGGCCAAATTCGTCAAGGTTGGGCCGCTTGGCAGGCGGCGGAGGCAAAAACCCGCCATCCTGCCAAGCGGCCCCTAACACCCGGGGAGGGGGTTAGTATTTCATCTTGTCATAGCCGGCCTTCACGCCGCAGGGCAGCAGGGCATCCGCCGGCTTGGCGTAGGCCTTGAGGATCTTCCAATAGCCGGGCTTGTAGGTGTCGGACTTGGTCCACTGCACGGTGTACAGGGGCTGCACCGATTTCTGGTCGCAGGCCCGGATGAAGTAAGGCGGGCCGGTGATGGACTTGGGGTTGGATAGCCCCTGCAGGGCCCGCATGATCTTGGGCCCCGAGAGGCTCTTGGCCTTCTCCACGCCCATCAAGAATATCTGCACCCCGGCGTAGGTGCTGGAGGCCGGCCAGCCGGGCCAGTACTTGTACTTCTTGTAGAAGCGCTGGGCGAACTGGTTGGACAGGGGCCATTTCGGGTTCTCCACCGAGTAGTCCACGGTGGCGGTGACGCCGTAGGCCGCCTCGCCGGCCGCCGAGGCCGAGATGCGCTCGCCGTAGGACCAGTGGATGTGCGCCTTGTCCTTCAGGCCCATGCTGGCGGCCTGCTTCTGGAACTGCACGAAGCGCCCTGGCACGCAGACGAAGACCACGTCGGGCTTCAAGGACATGGCCTTGGTGATGGCCGAGGTGTAGTCCACCTCGCCCTGCTTGGCCCAGGAGACCCCCAGGTCCACGAAGGCCTTGCCGTACTTGTCCCTGAGCGTCTTCTGGGCGTAGCCCACCGCCTCGCGGCCGTGGTCATAGTCGGTGGCCACGAAGTACCAACGCTTGCCCTTGAGCTCGGCCACGTCCAGGCAGGCGTAGCCGCGCTGCACGCTGTTGAGCCAGGTGTAGAACATATAGGGATGCGGGTTGGCCTTGATCACGCCCTGGGGATGGGGGGTGTCCTTGCCGATGCCCGACATCAAGATGGAGCCGCCGGAGGGATAGATGAAGGGTATCTTGTGCTGGTCGGCCAGGGTGGCCAGGGAGTTGTTGATGGGAGTGTTGATGGCGCCGATGATGATGTTCACGCGCTCCTTGTTGATCAACTCCTGGGCCGCGGACATGGCCAGGGCCGCCTTGGTGCCGCTGTCGCGGATGAACAGCTTGGGCTTCTTGCCCAGGAGCAGGCCGTGATCCTCGATGGCCATCATCAGGCCGTCGAAGTGCATGGGCCCCAGGCTGGAATAGATGCCCGTCTTGGGATAGATGATGCCGATCTTGGGCACGTCCTCGGCCTGGGCCGGCCCGCAGACCAGCGCCAAGGCAAAGGCCGTTAAGACCCAGGCGGTGACCAAAAATGGCAGCACGAGTCGTTTTCGCGTCATGACTTCACTCCTTCCCCTTCTGTTACCTGTGCGCCCGCCCCCCGGCCCGCGGCCGTCCCCTTCCGGGAGCGGCCCGGCGGCCCGCGGGGGCCAACCTCTCAATTCCTCACCAGCCCGGGCCGCGGCCAGCGGCCGGGCTGCACGCTAGCCCTCTTTTGCCTGCTGGCGCTCGCGCTCCCGTAGAATGCGGCGCTGTATCTTGCCGGTGGCGGTGCGCGGCAGCTCCTCCGCCCGCCGGAACTCGATGAGGCGGGGGTACTTGTAGGGCTCGATGTTCTGCTTGACGAAGTCCTGCAACTGTTTGATCAGCTCCGCCGATGGCTGGTATCCCGGGTTGAGCACCACGAAGGCCTTGATCAGGCTGCTGCGCTCTGGGTCGGGCGTATCCACCACCGCCGACTCCAGCACCGCCGGATGGTTGTTCAGGGCGCCCTCCACCTCGCCGGCCGGTATCTTGTAGCCGGAGGTTACGATCATGTCGTCGGAGCGGCTCTTGTACCAGAAGAAGCCGTCCTGGTCCCGCACGAACAGCAGGCCCGGCCGGTTCCAGCCCCGGAAGGGGCTGTCCAGGGGGCAGACGCCCTCCACCTGCTTCTCCGGCCGGCGCCAGTAGGTCTGGCCCACCGGCCCGCGCACGATCAGCTCGCCCATGGTGCCCGGCGGCGCCTCCTGGAAGTTCTCATCCACCACCAGGTTCTCGTAGCCGGGCACGGACACGCCGCTGGAGCCGTATTTGTCCTCGGCCATGCCCTGGTAGGTGGACAGCCAGTAGTTGAGGTCCCCCGAGCCCAGGGAGTCCAGGATCACGGTGCCCATGCGCCGCTTCCACTCCAGGGCCGTGGCGTCCGAGAGCCACTCGCCGGCGCTCTGGCACAGGCGCAGGGAGCGGAGGTCGTATTGCTTCTCGGCCCCTTCCACGCTGAGCATCATGCGGAAGGCGGTGGGCACGCAGAACAACAGGCTGATGCGGTGCTTCTCTACCAGGCGGAACTGCTCCTCGGGCTTGAAGGCCCCGATAATGGACACCGAGGCCCCGAAGCGCCAGGGGTAGATGGTGAAATTCACCGAGCCGAAGGCGAAGGTGAAGTAGGGGTGGCCGCCCAGCACGTCGTCCTCGCGGATGCCCAGCACGTGGCGGCCGTGGGTGTCGGCCACCGAGAGCAGGCCGCCCAGGGTCATCAGGATGCCCTTGGGCATGCCGGTGGTGCCCGAGCTGTAGATCAGGCGGCCGTAGTCGTCGCGGGAGGTGTCCTCGCTGGCCGCCTCGGCTGGCTGTACGGACACCAGCTCCTGATAGTTCAGGGCGCCCTCCCTGGGCTCCCCCAACAGGATGAGGTGCTTGAGCGAGGCGCAGTGGGGCCGGGCCAGGGCCGCCTGCTCGTAGGCCGCTTCGTGCACCAACATGGCCGTGGCCTGGGAGTCGTTGGCCTTGTAGGCCACCTCCTCGGCCCGGTTGAGGTGGTTGACCAGCACTGGGATGGCCCCGATGCGCCAGCAGGCAAAGTTCCACACCAGATACTCGGGGTGGTTGGGCGAGCGCAGCATGACCCGGTCGTTTTTGCCCACCCCCAGCTCCCGCAGGGCGTTGGCGCAGCGGTTCACCCGGGCCTGCAACTCGGCGTAGGAGATGCGCTGGTCCTCGTAGAGCACCGCGGTCTTGTCGCCGCGCTGGGCCAGGTTGCGGTCCAGGAGCACCTCGGCCAGATTCAGGCGCTGGGGGTAGTCCAGGCCGGGGATCAGCTTGACGGTCTGGGGAAGGTAATCCGCCGGGGGCAGAAAATCCTTGGGAATAACCGACACGAGTTCTACTCCGCCCATTTTTTGTTTCGCGGTGCCAGCCGCAGAGGGCCCGGCGCCCGTCCCCAGGCCAGCGAACTGCCCTGGCCCGCCCGGGGCCCGGCGGGATTCGCGGCCCCTGCCTGCACCGCTTTGTTTTACAAACTCAGGCCAGCCCCCAAAGGCGGGCGGCCTGGGAGTAGCGCCGCCATCAACTCGCCCAATCAAACTGAACACTATTCTATTATTGTTATCGCAGCCTACGCTGTCAAGAAAAAACATTCTGAGAGATATTTATATTATATTTCAATAAATTATATATAGCTAATGGCCGCAATCGTTGTTTTGCCCTTGACACAGTGTTTATAATACTGTTCAATCTAATCCGAGTTTGAACATTAGGTAGAGAAAGACGCCTGCAAGTCAAGGAGAGCCTCCGGGCCGTCCTGCAGGGGTCCGGGGTTATTTTATCGCGCAACTTGACCGGTGGACAAAGGAAAAAAATGACGGCGGTCCCCGGGTCCCCAGCCCAGGCCCACCCGCCAACCCAGCGGCCGCCAAGGGGCGTCATGCTGGCAAACAATGCTCAGTTGAGTCCTTCTTTTTGCCGGCATTCGGGAGCACGGGCGCTTTGGTCGGCCTGAGACAGGCGCCTGCTCCGCATACGCCGTGCGGATTTGGGCGCCGGCCGGAGCGCCGGCCGGCCAGGGACGCAGCATGAGGGCCAGCGGAGACACCAGAGCGCAGATCATGGCCGCGGCGGAGAAGGTTATGTCCCGCAAGGGGCTCAGGGCCTCCACCGTGGCTGAGATCGCCCGCGTGGCCGGCATCAACGACTCGGTGATCTACCATTATTTCCGCAACAAGCGGGACCTGCTGTTCTCTCTGGAAGGCGCCCACATGGCCGAGGTGATCCGGCGGGTCAACGAGCAGTTGGCCGGCATCCCCGAGGCCCTGAGCCGCCTGAGCAAGATGGTCTGGTTCCACCTGCACTACAACGAGAGCAACCTGGACTACGTGATCCTGCTCTTGTTCGAATGCCGCTCCAACATTAAATTTTACCAGCACCCGGCCTATGAGCTGATCCAGCGCTACGCCGGCATCATGCTGGACATCCTGCGCGATGGCGTGGCCAGCGGCGCCTTCCGCGACGACCTGGACCTGCGCCTGGTGCGCGACCTGATCCTGGGCGCCCTGGACTGGTTCTCCATCAAGCGCATCACCCGGGAGGACACCGGGGCGGTGGTGGGCCAGATGCAGCGGCTCATGTCCTTCATCCGCCCCATGATCCAGGCCCGGCCCCAGCCGGCGGGGCAGGGGCCGGACAAGCACGCGCGCATCCTGGCCGCCGCCGAGCGGGCCTTCTCGGAAAAGGGATTCGCCGCGGCCACCATCGCCGAGATCGCCCGCCTGGCCGGGGTGGCCGAGGGCACCATCTACGAGTACTTCACCAACAAGCAGGACCTGCTCATGTCCATAC
>QZKP01000040.1 GCA_003605055.1 Desulfarculus sp. | reverse complement strand
TGATCCCTGGACTGGCTCGGCCCGGGGCCGTTGGCCCGGCCCCGGCGGCCAGCCGATTGCCGTAGAGAGAGGTTTTTTGGCATCATGGGGTACGAGGTGACTCCATGAAACGCCATGCCCTGTTCCAGCCCGGTTGGCCGGTCCCGGCCCTGCCCTTGCTGCTGGCGCTGCTCCTGTTTTCCCCCGGCCCCGCCCCGGCCGCCCCTGCGGCGGGCCGCATCAGCGAGGTCAAGGCCGCCCGGGGGGTGGTGGCCGGCCGGCCCCTGGGGGTCAGCCAGGTCTTCACGCCGGAGGTCAACCCCATCTACGTCTGGTTCCGCCTGGAGGGGGTCGCGCCGGGCAGCCAGCTCCGCTCGGTCTGGTACTACCTGGGCGGCGCGGCGCCCAGGCGGATCGGCCAAAGCACCCTGGCCAGCTCGGCGGACAGCGATTGGGGCCAGTTCAGCTTTGAGCTGGCCCCGGGCAAGCGCTGGCCTCTGGGCCGCTACCGGGTGGAGCTGCACCTGAGCGGGCAGAAGGCGGCCGCGGCCGCCTTTGAGGTCCGGCCGGCCTCCACGCCTCGGGCCGCGCCCGCAGCCAGGCCCGCCCCCCAACCCGCTCCGGCCGCAGTCCCCGGCAGAGGCCCCTGGCGCCGGGTGGGCAACACGGCCTTTTCCTTTGACGCCCCGGCCGACTGGCAGGGCCAGTGCCAGAACCCCCAGGCGGCCACCCCCTGCACCTTCTACCTGAAGGACCGGCGCAACCTCTGGCAGGCCTTCCTGGAGGTCAAGCCCACCTCGCCCGGCTCGACCATGTCGGCCGCGCAGTTGGCCGGCAAATGGATCGGCTGGCAGCAGCGCGCCCACCAGGGCTACACCGCCGGTCCCATCACGCCGCTGCGCCTGGGGCCGCTAAGCGGGGTGGAGTTCGTCTCCGGCGAGTACCGCAACGGGCACACCGGCCAGAGGCTGCGCCAGCGCCTGGCCCTGGTCCAGGTCAAGCCGGGCCAATTCCTGATGCTGGACTACCAGGCCCCCCCCGAGCTTTACCAGACGCACCTGGAGGCCTATCTGCGGGCCCGGGACAGCCTGGCCCTGCGGCCCCCCGGCGCGCCGGCCCCCGCGGCCCCGGCCGCGGCCGAAGCCGGGCCGGCCCCCGGGGTTGCTCCCGCACCGCCTGTGCCAGTAGCGCCGCGGCCCAAGCCGGCCCCCGCCCCGCCGGCCGCCCCCGCGGCCAGGCCCAGGCCCCCGGCCGCGGCTCAGCCGGCCTGGGCCCGGGAGCAGCCGGAGATAGAGAGACGCCGCCAGGCCAGGCTGGCCCACACCCAGGCCCTGGACGAGTTCAACGCCGGCCGCTATGAGCAAGCCGTGCGGCTGCTGGAGCAGTACCTGGCCGTGCTGCCCGAGGACGGCCAGGCCAAGAAGGTCCTGGCCCTGGCCCGGCAGCAGGTGCGCGCGGCCAAGAACGGCGGCCTGCAGGTGAGCAGCACCCCGCCGGCCCAGGTGTTCCTGGACGGCCGCCCCCTGGGCCGCACCCCCCTGAACATCAAGGAACTGCCGGTGGGGCGCTACAAGCTGGAGGCGCGCGAGGGAAAGCTCAGCCAGAGCCATGACCTGGAGATCAAACCGCGCACCACCACCACCGTGGAGTTCGACCTGCGCCGGCGGGTGGAGGTGCAGGTGATCCGCCCGCCCGCCAACCAGTACCGCCACCCCAAGCTGGGCTTCTTGCTGCAGACGCCGCCGGGCTGGCGGATAGAGGAACCGGCGGCCAGCGCGGAGCTGCGCCTGCGCCCGCCCACGGGCGAGGGGCTGATCCAGGTCAACAGCAGCGCCGTGGCCCAGCGCCAGGAGCTGGACGGGTACGTGCGGATATGGGAGGAGGCCTTTTTCGCGGCCAACAACCCCCTGCGGGAGAAGGTCAGCGGCCGCAGCCTGAACCTGGGCGGCGCGCCGGCCTACGAGGCGGTGTATCAGGGCGGCGGCATGAAGGCCAAGATGGCCTTCCTGGCCTTCCCCCGGCGCATCTACGTGCTCAGCGGCATCTTTCCGCAGGCGGAGTTTGACCAGGGCGCGCAGCTCCTGGACCAGGTGGTCAAGAGCTTCCGGCCGCAATAGCCGCTACGGGCCGAGGCAACCGATAGCGGTTGACGGCAGCGGCGATTAAGGATATGCATAATACATAAGCCCGTTGCTCCACAGGGTTGCCGGCCAAGGGCTAGCAGGCGGTTGAAGCGCCGCCGCAGAGAAACCGCTCCCAGAAGGGGGCGCAACCGCCGGCGGCGGAGCAGGGGACGCTGGATATAAAAACAAGGCTCCGCTTCAGTAGCAGCGGGGCGTGGCTAGAAGGCCCGAGCGCAATGAGGCTCGGGCTGTTTTGTTTCTTGGCCTTCACAATTGGCCGCCTGAAGGCGAAGCCGCAACCAACCCGCTGACAAAACAAGGAGGAGGAGCATGTTTGTGCGCGTGGTGAGTTGGGCCCTGATGCTTTGCCTGCTGGCGGCCGCGCCGGCCGCGGCCCACTTCGGCATGGTGATCCCGCAGGCCAACATCCTGGACAAACCCGGAACGGTGCAGGTGGAGCTGCGTTTCTGGCACCCCCGGGAGGACAAGGGCATGGACCTGGCCAAGCCCCAGGAGGCGGGCGTGGCCCTGGCCGGCCGCAAGCAGGACCTGCTGCCGGCCCTGAAGCAGGACAAACTGGGCGGCCGCACCGTGTGGCGGACCGCCTACCCGATCAAGCGCCCCGGCGACTACATCTTCTACATGACACCCCAGCCCTACTGGGAACCCGGCGAGAAGAGCTTCATCATCCACTACACCAAGACCGTGGTCAGCGCCCTGGGGGCCGAGTCCGGTTGGGACCAGGCCCTGGGCCTGCCCATAGAGATAATCCCTCTGACCCGGCCCTACGGCCTGTACGCGGGCAACAGCTTCAGCGGCCGGGTGTTGTACAAGGGCCGGCCGCTGGCGAACGCGGCGGTGGAGGTGGAGTTCTTCGACCCCGGCGCCAGGCGCAAGCCCATCGCCGACAGCTACGTCACCCAGGTGGTCAAGACCGACGCCAAAGGTGCCTTCACCTGGACCCTGCCCTGGCCCGGCTGGTGGGGTTTCGCCGCCCTGCACACCGCCGAGGACCTGAAGATCAAGAAGGACGGCCGGGACCGGGAGGTGGAGCTGGGCGGCGTGCTCTGGCTCTACGCGGCCCCGGTGCCGGGGCGCTAGCCGTGCATATCTCCGAAGGCGTGCTCTCGGCGCCGGTGCTGGCCGGCGGGGCGGCGCTCAGCGCGGCCGGACTGGCCCTGGGCCTCAAGAAAATGGACTACGACCGCCTGCCGCGGGTGGCCCTGCTCTCGGCGGTGTTCTTCGTGGCCAGCCTGATCCACCTGCCGGTGGGCCCCAGTTCGGTGCACCTGGTGCTGAACGGCCTGGTGGGGCTCTTGCTGGGTTGGGCCGCCTTTCCGGCCATCTTCGTGGGCCTGACCCTGCAGGCCATCCTGTTCCAGTTCGGCGGGCTCACCGGCCTGGGGGTGAACACCTTCAGCATGGCCCTGCCGGCGGTGATCTGCTATTACGCCTGCGCGCCCTGGCTGCGCCGGGGCAGGGCGGCCCTGCTGCTGGCCTCCTTCGCCGCCGGCTTCGGCTCGGTGCTCTTGGCCGCCCTGCTCACCGCGCTCAGTCTGTTCCTGAGCGGCGAGGCCTTCCTGACCTCGGCCGCGGCCATCGTGCTGGCCAGCCTGCCGGGCATGGCCCTGGAGGGCGTGATAACCTCCCTGGCCGTATTCTTCCTGCGGCAGGCGCGCCCCTCCCTCCTGGGCGCGGGGCCGGTGTAGCCATGGCGCGATATACAGGCGCCATCCTGGCCGCGGCCCTGGCGCTGCTGCTGGCCGCGGGCCCGGCCGCGGCCCATCAGATCAAGCTCTACGCCTGGGTGGAAAAGGGCCGCCTCATGGGCGAGGGCTACACCCCCGGCGGGGGCAAGATCCAGAACCAGCCCCTGGAGGTGTACGACGCCAACGGTCGCCTCATCGCCGCCGCCAAGACCGACGAGCAGGGGGCCTTCTCCCTGGCCCTGCCCCGGGGCCCGGCCCCCTGGAAGCTGGTGCTCAAGGCGGGGCCCGGGCACCTGGGCCAGTACCAGCTCAGCGCGGCCGAGCTGGCCCCGGCCCAGGGCGCGCCCCCGCAGGCCAGGCCGCCGGAGGGCCTGCCCCTGCTCCGGGTGGCCTACGGCCTGGCAATGATCGCGGCCCTGGCCGGCCTGGGCATGCTCGTGCGCACGTGGCTGCGCCGGAGGAGGCGGAGTTAAACATGGCCAGGCCATCACCACCGGCCCCACGGCAGGCCACCACCCATCCCCTGGACCACGCGCCGGCCCCCGGCTTGGCCGCGCGTCTGGACCCCCGGGGCAAGGTGGTGGTGGCCCTGGCCTACAGCCTGCTGCTGGCCCTGTGCCCCGGCCCCCTGGCGCCGGCCCTGGGCCTGGGCTTTAGCCTGGGGCTGGCCGTCTGGTCTGGTCTGGGCTGGCGCGTCTTCTGGCGGCGGGCCCTGGCCGTGAACGCCTTCGTGGCCTTCCTGTGGCTTTTCCTGCCCTGGCGCCTGGGTCTGGGCCCGGCCGGGGGCCAGATAACGCTCAGCTACAACCCCCAGGGCCTGGCCCTGGCCGGGCTGATCACCCTCAAGGCCAACGCCATCTTCCTGGCGGTGGTGGCCCTGTTGGGCAGCAGCCAGATCAACGACATTTTTCACGCCCTGGCCCACCTGCGCCTGCCGGCCAAGCTGGTGACCCTGTTCGTGCTGTTCTACCGCTATTTGCACGTGATGCGCCGGGAGTACCTGCGCCTGCGCCAGGCCATGGCCGTGCGCTGCTTCACCCCCGGCAGCAACCTGCACACCTACCGCAGCCTGGCCCAGCTCATCGGGGTGCTGGTGCTGCGCAGCCTGGACCGCTCCGAGCGGGTGTACCAGGCCATGCTCTGCCGGGGCTTCGCCGGCACCTTCTGGCTGCTGGACCACTTCCATTGGCGGCGCCGCGACACCGTATTCTGTTCCCTAGGCGGCGCCGCGATCCTGTCCCTGGGCCTGGTGCAGTGGGGAGGAACTTTATGGAACTGATCCGCCTGCAGGGCGTGGACTTCGCCTACGACGGCCGGCCGCCGGTCTTGCGCGGGCTGGACTTCAGCCTGTCCGCGGGCCAGCGCCTGGGCATCCTGGGCCCCAACGGCGCGGGCAAGTCCACCCTGTTCATGCTCTGCCTGGGCCTGCTCAGGCCCCAGGCGGGCGCGGTGTACGGCCTGGGCCGGGCCTGCCGGGAGGAGCGGGACTTCCGCGCCCTGCGCCGGGAGGTGGGCTATTTGTTCCAGGACCCGGAGGACCAGCTCTTCAGCCTCACCGTGGCCGAGGACGTGGCCTTCGGCCCCTTGAACCTGGGGCTGGGCCGGGAGCGGGCCCTGGAGCTGGTGGACGGCACCCTCGGCAAGCTGGGCCTGGCGGGCTTTCAGAGGCGGGTGACCTATCACCTGTCCGGCGGAGAGAAGCGGCTGGTCTCTCTGGCCACGGTGCTGGCCATGCAGCCGCGCGCCGTGCTCCTGGACGAGCCCAGCAACGGTCTGGACGAGGAGCGGAGCGCCACCCTGGAGCGGGTGCTGATGGACTCGGAGCTGTCCTGGGCCATGGTCTCCCACGACCGCGCCTTCCTGGAGCGCACCTGCCAGCGGGTGCTGGTGCTCAAAAACGGCCGCTTGCAAGGTTGAGCGTCCGGCTTCGCCTGAGCCCCGCTGGCTGCGTTGCCGGCGGCGCTCGCGCCTCGACGTAGTTTCAGCTACGCCTCCGGCGCTCGCTTGCCGCCGGCGGGCCGCCGGTAGCAAAACGGGTCGAGATGCCATTTGCCCTTGCTCGCCATCAACGCTCCCGCCTAGGGACTTGGCAGCCCAAGCCTTGGGCCGCCTTGCCAGCAAGGCTCAGGCTGTGCCGGGCGGGGGACAGAGGGACAACTCCTCACCTGCCAGTCTTCATCTTACCGCCATAAAGACCGGTCCCATACACCCGCCGCTCAACCTCTAGGAAACATCGAGACTAGATTCGGCGTAATTTCAACGGAAATACTTTGCCAGCTCGGCGCGGTCCCTGACCAGGGGCAGGGCCAGCATCAGCAGCAGCCGGGCCTTGGGGCCGCGCAGGTCCCCGCCCAGGATGCAGCCGGCCTTTTGCAGGGTCAGGCCGCCGCCCTGGTCGCCGTAGATGGGCCAGACCGCGCCGTGGGCCACCCGGCTGGTGATCACCACGGCCAGGCCCTTTTGCAGGGCGTACTGGATGGCCCGGTACACCTGGGCGTTGACGTTGCCCGCTCCCACCCCCTCCACCACCAGACCCCGGGCCCCCTGGTCCACGGCGGAGCGCAGCAGGGAGCCGTCGTCGCCGGCGTAGGTGGACAGGAAGGCCACCCTGGGCAGCCGGGCCGGCAGGGGCAGGGTGATGCGCCGCGGCCGCTCATGCCAGCGTTGCACCACGCCCCCCAGCACATAGCCCAGGTAGCCCTTCTGGCCGGAGTCAAAGGTCTGGGCGTTGCTGGTCTGGGTCTTGACCGCCTCCCGGGCGGAGTTGATGTAGTCGTTCAGGGCCACCACCACCCCCCAGCCCCGGGCCGCGGGCGCGGCGGCGATGGTCACCGCGTTGAGGATGTTCAGGGGCCCGTCCGGGCTGGGGTCCGAGGCGTCGCGCATGGCGCCGGTGAACACCACGGTCTTGGGGCTGGTCAGGGTCAGGTCCAGGAAGAAGGCGCCCTCGGCCATGGTGTCCGTGCCGTGGGTGACCACCGCGCCGGCAACCGCCGGATCAGACAGCTCCTGGTCCACCACCCGGCTGAGCCGGGCCCATATCTCCGGGGTCATCTGGGAGGAGTCTATGTTGCTGAAGTCCACCACCTTCAGGCGGGCCGCCCGCCCCAGGCCGGGCACCGCCTTGACCAGCGCCGCGCCGGCCACCGCCGGCACCGCCCCGCCGGTGGCCGGGTCGGCCTTCTCGGCGATGGTGCCGCCGGTGGTGAGGATGACCACCAGGGGCAGCGGCCCCGCGGCCCGGGCCGCGGCCGCGGCCAGCAGCAGGGCGGCCAGGCAGATCAAGGCGCTCAGGGTTCGCTTTATCATGACCTCACCTTGACTAAGGCAGTTGCAGGATCACATAGCCCATCACCGTCAGGACGATGGTGCTCACGGCGTAGGGCACCGGGTAGCCCAGGGCGGGCAGGGAGGAGCCGGCCTCCTCGCTGACCGCCTTGAGGGCCGCGGTGATCACCCCGGCGCCGGTGCAGGCGCCGATGTTGATCACCGGGTTGAGCCGGAGCACGTACATGCCCCACAGCCAGGGCAGCACCGCGGTGGCCAGGGTCACGGCCACCCCCACCAGGAATACGCCGGGCCCCGAGGTCTTGAGCACCTCCACCACGCTGCTCCCGGCGGTGAGCCCCACCACCACGATGAAGATGGTCAGGCCGATGTCCTCCAGCACCGCCCGGGCGCCGCCGGGAATGTTGCCGAAGGTGGGATGGCGGGAGCGCAGGAAGCTGATGACTATGCCGGCCAGGAGCAGGCCGCCGGCCGAGCCCAGGCTCACCGGCACGCCGAAGAGCTTGACGCTCACCGCGCCCAGTAGCGAGCCCAGCACCATGCCCACGGCCAGGGTGAACAGGTCGGTGACCGCTGAGCGGTGCACCGCGTAACCCAGGTACTGGGCCAGCCGGTCCACGTGGGTCCTGGTTCCGGTTATGAACAGGAGGTCGCCCTTCATGAGAGTGAAGCCGCCGGTCACCCGCTGCTCCACCCCGGCGCGCAGCAGCCGCTTGAGGTAGCAGCCGAAGCCGGCCTCGCGGCCCACTTGGGCCAGGGTCTTGCCCGCGGCCCCCTTGTTGGTGACCAACACCTCGATGGACTCGCCGGTGATGTCCAACAGCGCCTTGTCCAGCACCTCCGGCCCGATCAGCTCCGGGCCGTGGATCAGGTCGCTGGTGTGGCCGCTGACCGCCACCAGGTCGCCGGCCTGGAGGGTCAGGTCGTCCTTCAGATCCAGGATCTTGCCGCCGCGCTCCACCCGCTCGATCACCAGACGGTCGGGCAGGTGGCCTTGCAGCTTGCGCAGGGGCTGGCCCGCGAGCTGCTGGTTGGTCAGCTTGTAGCCGCGCACGCCCTGGGCGGAGAACTCGGAGAAGTAGTCGCTGTAGGGGTCATCCTCCGCGCTGGCCCCGCTCATGCTGGCCTCCAGCTTCTTGGCCTCGGCCGCCAGGTCATAACCGAACATGCGGGGCAGCATCTTGAACAGCACGATGCGGCCCACGGTGCCGAAGAGATAGGTGATGGCATAGGCCACGGCCACGCTGCTCATGGCCATCTCGGCGGTGAGGCCCTGGGGCAGGGCCACGGCGCCGCTGGTGATGGCCTGCTCGGCCGCGCCCAGGGTGGGGGTGTTGGTCATGGCCCCGGCCAGGATGCCCGGCGCAATGCCCAGGGGGAAGCCCAGCCAGGCCGAGGTGGCCCACACCACGGCGAAGCCGGTCAGGCAGGCCACCAGAGACATGGTGACCAGCTTCAGCCCGTCTTTTTTCATGCCGTCGAAGAACTGGGGCCCCACCCGCAGGCCCACGGCGTAGATGAACACGCCGAAGCCCACGCTTTTGATGATGGGCGAGACCTCGAACTTGGCCAGCCCGATGACCAGGCCCACGATCAGGGAGCCGGCGATGGTGCCCAGGGAGAACCAGCCGATCTTGATGTGCCCCAGCAGGTAGCCCAGGGCCATGACCAGAAACAGCAGGGCCACCTCATTGTGGCGCAGAAACTCAATCACCTCTTGCATGCGGGCAAACCCCCTCTCGCGCGGCGATTAAAACTCGCGCAGCCAGGCTAGACCACCTGCATGATCAGGAAGCCCAGCAGGGTCAGGACCACCGTGCTCACCGCATAGGGCACCGGGTAGCCCAGGGCGGGCAGGGCCGAATCCGCCTCCTCGATCACCGCCTGCAGGGCCGCGGTGGTGGGGACGCAGCCGGTGCAGGCCCCGATGGCGATCACCGGGTTGAGCCGCAGCACGTAGCGCCCCCAGAGCCAGGCGCACAGGGCCGGGATGAGCGTCACCGCCGCCCCCACCAGGAACACCGACAGGCCCGCCGACTGCAGCACTTCCAGCACGCTGCGGCCGGCGCCCAGGCCCAGCACGGCCACGAACAGGGTCAGGCCGATGTCCTCCAGCACCCCCCGGGCCGCCCCGGGGATGTTGCCGAAGGTGGGGTGGCGGCTGCGCAGGAAGCTGATGACGATGCCGGTGAGCAGAAGGCCGCCGGCCGAGCCCAGGCTCACCGGCACTCCCCATATCTTCACGCTCGCTGCGCCCAAGAGCCCGCCCAGCACCATGCCCACGGCCAAGGTGAACAGGTCGGTGGTGGCCGAACGGCGCACCGGGTAGCCCAAGTGCTGGGCCAGGTTGTCCACCCGGCGGCTGATCCCGCTGACCACCAGCAGGTCGCCCTTGTGCAGGGTCATGCCCTTGGTCACCTGCTGCTCCACCCCGGCGCGCAGCAGCTTCTTGAGGTAGCAGCCGCGGCCCCACAGGCGGCCCACCTGGGCCAGGGTCTTATTCACCGCCTCCTGGCTGGCGACCAGTATCTCCATGTCCTCGGCCACCATGTCCAGCACCTGCTGGTCGGGCTTCTCCGGCCCGATGACCGTGGAGGCCTGGGCCACCAGGTTGATGCGGCCGCTCAGGGCCACCAGATCGCCCACTTCCAGCACCACCTCCGGCGCGGCCTCGATGAGCTTGTCCCCGCGCTTGATGCGCTCGATGGCCACGGCCAGAGGATATTGCCGGCCCAGCTCGGCCAGGCTCTTGCCGGCCAGGCCGGGGTTGGTCAGCTCAAAGCAGCGCAGGTCCCAGAGGTGGTACTCGGAGAAATAGGCGCTTTCCGGGTCGGGCTCGGCCGCGCCCTTGCTCATCTGGTTCTGCAGCTTCCGGGCCTCCTGCGCCAGGTTGTAGCCGAACATGCGCGGCAGGAGCTTGTAGAAGACGATCAGCCCCACGGTGCCGAAGAGGTAGGTGATGGCGTAGGTGACGGCTACGTTGTTGCTGGCCACCTGGGCGCTCACCCCGGCGGGCAGGCTGACCATGCCCGAGCCGATGGCCTGGGTGGCCGCGCCCAGGGTGGAGGTGTTGGTCATGGCCCCGGCGATGATGCCCGGGGCGATGCCCGGGGCCAGCTTGAGCCAGTCCGCGCAGAGCCAGACGATGAGGAAGCCCGCCGCGCAGGTGACCAGGGATTGGGTGATGAACTTCAGGCCGTCCTTTTTCATGCCGTCGAAGAACTGCGGCCCCACGCGCAGGCCCACGGCGTAGATGAAGATGCCGAAGCCGATGCTCTTGAGCAGGGGCGAGACCTCGAACTGGGCCAGCCCGATGATCAGCCCCACGATCAGGGTGCCGGCGGTGGTGCCCAGTTTGAACCAGCCCAGCTTGATGTGGCCCAGGGCGTAGCCCAGGGCGATGACCAGAAACAGCAGTATCTCCTCGTGGGCCCGCAGGAACCCGATTATGGCCTCCATGCTTCCTCCCCCTGCCGCGGCGGGCCTACGGGCGCCGCTTTTTCCACTCGGCCTGATACTCCTCAAGCAGGCTCTTGATCTGGCGCCCGATCTCGGGATAGGCCTCGTCCTTCAGGTTGGCCAGGCTGACCCGCACCGTCCATCCCGGGGCGTCGAAGCCGGCCCCGGGCAGCAGCACGATCTCCCGCTCCTGGGCCAGGCGCAGCACGAAGTCCACCGGCTCGTAGCTGGCGGTCAGCCAGCCGGCGAACTCCGGGCCGTAATTGGCCTGGGCCATCTGCAGCACGTCTATGGTGGCGTAGTAGTGGGCGTCGTTGGGGCTGGGAGTGTAGGGCACGTCCAGGGCCTGGTACAGGTCCTTGAAGCGCTTGCCCACCACCGCCTGGGCCTGCTGCTTGTACTGGTTGTCCCGGTCCAGCAAGGACATCAGAGCGAACAGGGCCATCTGCACCTGCTGGGGGGTGGAGAGGCCGGCGGTGTGGTTCAGGGCCACCGAGCGGCTGTCGGCCACCAGGCGGTCTATGAGCTTCATGGCGGCCACGTCCAGGGTGACGCTGCCGTAGCGCCGGCGCAAGGCCTCCTGGTCGGCCCGGGGCAGGGCGGCGATGGCCTTGTCGAAGACGTTGTCCTGGTGGATGGCGATCACCCCCAGGCGCCAGCCGGTGGCCCCGAAGTACTTGGAGAAGGAATATACGCAGATGGTGTTGCGGGGGCAGGTGGCCATCAGGGAGCGGAAGCCGGGGACAAAGGTGCCGTACACGTCGTCGGTGAGGATGATCAGGTCCTGGCGCTTGGTCTTGACCAGCTCGGCCAGGCGGCTCAGGTCGGCCTGGTCCATGCTCACCGAGGAGGGGTTGCCCGGGTTGACCAGGAAAAAGGCCTTCACCGCGGGGTCGGCCAGCTTGTCCAGCTCTCCCGGCGGCACCTGCCAATCGTTTTTCTCCTCGCCCATCACCTCCACCTCCACCAGCTCGTAGTCGTTGAGGTGGGGTATCTCCAGGTAGGGCGTGAAGATGGGGGCGCCCAGGGCGATCTTGTCGCCGTGGTGCAGCAGCTTGTTCTCGCTGAGGCTGTTGAAGATGTAGCACATGGCCGCGGTGCCGCCCTCCACGGCGAACAGGTCGTAGCGGCCGGCCGGCGGCTCGCCCGCGCACATCTCCTGCTCCAGGTACTTGTGCACCACCCGCTCGATCTGGGTCAGCATGCGGTCCGGGGTGGGGTAGTTGTCGCCCAGGATGCCGTCCACCAGCTCGGCCAGGAAGGCCTCGGGCTCCAGGTCCAGGTCGGTCTTTACGTAGTCCAGGCAGCGGCGCAGAAAGCTGACTCCCGGCTGGCCGGCTTGCTCGCCGGCATAGTCCAGGAAGCGCCAGAGCAGGCCCTCCTTTTCGGCGGGGCCGCCCATGTTGCTGCCGTTGCAGGTGCGCTGGGACTCGGCCACCGCGAACAGCCCCAGCCGGAAAAAGGCCTGGCGGGGCAGCGTGGCCAGCCAGTTGGGGTTGCCCCGGCCGGCGTTGAGCATCAGGCGCTCGTGCCGGGTCTGGGCCAATTTGATCAGCCGGTCCTTGAGCTGAAAGGGGCTCAGTTGCTCCAGGGCCTTTTCCTGTTCGCGCAGATCGTCATTGCCACCCATGCGGTCTCCTCCCCGATTGACTGGCGGACTCCTTGAGGCTGCCTAAGTTTTGCGTGTGGCTTCAGAGGTGTGGGTTAGGGTTTTTATTCTAACCCAGGCCGCCGCGGATTTGGGGGCAAACCTGGCCGGGCTCAGCGGGCGGCGGCCGCGGCCAGGCGGTGGGCGGCGCGCAGGGGCTCGGGCAGGCGAAAGCGGCCGCCGCAGGCCAGGGTCAGGGCGATGGCCGTGGGCAGGCTGACCAGGTGGCCGGGCGAGACGTACAGCGGCCGCACCCCGTCCACCGTGCGCAGCACCGCGCCGATCAGCTGGTCCTGGTGCAGCAGGGGGGCCCAGGCCCCGCGCTTTGCGCTGGGCGGACGGTGGCGGCCCAGCAGGCGGCTCTTGGCCACGCCGATGCAGGGCAGGCCGCTCATCACCCCCAGATGACAGGCCAGGCCGCAGCCCCGGGGGTGGGCCATGCCCTGGCCGTCGCAGAGCAACAGCCCCGGCGGCCGGCTCAGCCGGGCCAGCGCGGCCAGCATGGCCGGCGCCTCGCGGAAGGAAAGAAAGCCCGGGACGTAGGGCATGGGCACCGGGCCCCGGGCCACGGCCTGCTCCAGGGGCTCCAGCCCCGGGAAGCTCAGCACCGCGGCCGCGGCCCATGCCTGGCGGCCGTCCCGGCTGAAGTGCACGTCCAAGCCGGCCACGCGCTCCAGCCGCCCCAGGCGGTCGGCCAGCACCACCTGGGCCGCCAGGCGCTCCTGCTCCTGCCGGGCCCAGGCCAGGTCCAGGGGCCGGTCCCCGGTGTAGCCGCGCGCGCTCACGCGGCCGCTGGCCGGCGCCGGTGGGCGAATGCCCGGCGGCCGGCGGCCAACAGGGTTGTGATCGCGGAGCGAAGCAGTTGCATGGCCTGACCAAATTGGAGATTGGGGCTGAGCAAAGTATGACAGCCGGCGGGCCCGGCGGCCAGGCCGCCGCCGGCCGGGAGGCAGCCGGGGGGCCTTCCCCTGATCTGGCCCTGTCACAAAAAGCATAACAAAATAAAATGCTTTTCATCGGCGGCCCGCCGATGCTAAAGTACGCGCGAACTTAAAGCCGGGCTGAACATCATGGTGGAGGACAGTAGGTGCCCCGATCCCGCCAGCGCGACCGCCATGCCCCTCCGGCGCCAGAGCGGCAAAAGAAGGACCCCGCGCCCCCAACCAAGCCGGCCTTGCCCAGGGATCACGAGCCCCTGGCCCGGCTGCTGCAATTGGCTGGCCTGGGCTGCTGGGAGGTGGACCTGGCCAGCGGCCAGATGGTCTGCTCCCAAGAGACCCTGAACATCTACGGCCTGCCCGCCGCCCAGGCGCCGGCCAGCCTGGAGGCCGTCCTGCAGGCGGTGCATCCCCAGGACAGAGAGCTGCTGCGCAGCACCCTGACCGAACTGCCCGAAAGGGAGGGCATGGTCAGCCTGGAGCATCGCGTGCCAGCCGCCGGCGGGGAGCGCATCGTGCACCAGTTGGCCGAGGCGGTGCGCGGCCCAGAGGGCCGGGTGCTGCGGCTGGTGGGCGCGGTGCAGGACGTCACCCGGCTGCGCCACAGCGAACGCAGGCTGCAACTGCTCAGCCAGGTCTTCGAATCCACCAGCGAGGGCATCGCGGTCAGCGATGAACAGGGGGCCATCTTCCTGGTCAACGCCGCCTTCTGCCAGCTCACCGGCCTGAGCGCCCAGGATTGCCGGGGGCGTCGCCTGACCGAGTTGGGGGATCAGCCCTTGTCCCTGGCCTCCCTGCGCCAGGCCCAGCAGGCCCTGGCCCTCAAAGGAGGCTGGAGCGGCGAGATCACCGGCCACCGCCCGGACGGCGAGGCGACCTCCTTCTGGCTGACGGTGAGCGCCCTGCAGCGGCCCCAGGAGGCGGCCACCAACTACGTCTGGGCCCTGCGGGACATCTCTCCCATCAAGCGCAGCCAGGAGCAGGCCACCTACCTGGCCTATCACGACGCCCTCACCGGCCTGCCCAACCGCCTGCTGTTCAACGACCGGTTGGAAATGGCCATAGCCCACGCCCAACGCACGGGACAGACGCTGGCCATCCTGTTTTTGGACCTGGACAACTTCAAGAACATCAACGACGGCCTGGGGCACGCGGTGGGCGACCAGCTGCTCAAGGACTTGTCCGCGCGCCTGCGCGAGTTGGTGCGCAGGGAGGACACCGTGGCCCGCCTGGGCGGGGACGAGTTCATCCTGCTCCTGGAGGGCAAGCAGGACCCAGACTACTCGGTGCGGGTGGCCCAGCGCATCCTGGATTCCCTGGCCCAGCCCTTCTCGATCAAGGGGCACCAGCTCTACGTAACCGGCAGCATCGGGATCACCATCTTCCCGGACGACGGCCAGGACCTGGAGACCCTGGTGGCCAATGCCGACATGGCCATGTACCGGGCCAAGGCCCAAGGCCGCAACTCCTACTCCATGTTCACCCCGGCCATGAACTCGCGGGTCAAAAAGCGCATGGATCTGGAGGGCGCCCTGCGCCGGGCGGTGGAGCAGGAGGAGTTCACCCTGCACTACCAGCCCAAGGTGGATCTGGGCAGCGGCGGGGTGGTGGGCCTGGAGGCCCTGGTGCGCTGGCAGCGCCCCGGGGAGGGCATGATCTCCCCGGGCGATTTCATCCCCGTGGCCGAGGACACCGGCCTGATCGTGACCATCGGCCACTGGGTCATGCAGGAGGCCTGCCGCCAGATGCGGTCCTGGCACGAACAGGGTTTCAGAGACCTGCACGTGTCGGTGAACCTTTCTCCGCGCCAGTTCCAGGAGAAGGACCTGGTGCCCAGCGTGCACAGCACCCTGGCCGCCGCCGGCCTGGAGCCCCGCTTCCTGGAGCTGGAGGTGACCGAGAGCATGGTCATGAGCGAGGTGGAGGAGGCCATCGTCATCCTGCAGGAGCTGGCCGACCTGGGCGTGGCCCTGTCCATGGACGACTTTGGGGTGGGCTATTCCAATCTCTACTATCTCAAGCGCTTCCCCATGAACAACCTGAAGATAGACAAGTCCTTCGTCCGTGACATCTCCACCCAGCCCGACGACCGCTCCATCGTGGACACCATCATCAACATGAGCCGCTGCCTGAAGCTCAAGGTGATCGCCGAGGGGGTGGAGACCAGCGAGCAGCTGGCCTTCCTGCGCGAACTCAACTGCGACCTGATGCAGGGCTATCTGTTCAGCCGGCCGCTGCCGGCGGAGGAGATCAGCGACCTCTTGGCCAGCAACCGCCGCCTGGCCTGACGGAGCCCGCCTAAATCATTAGCCGCCGGCGCGGCCGCGCCGGCGGCTGGTTTTTGGGGTCGGGGCTCAGACCAGGTTGAGGTGGCGCTTGGCCAGGGCGGCTTTGCTGTCGCCGGGGATGATGTCGTCGAAGCGTCCCTCGCGCACCATCTTCACGAAGCTCTCCACCACCTGGGGGTCGAACTGGCTGCCGGCGCCGGCCTCCAGGCGCCGCAGGGACTCGCCCAGCCCCAGGGTGCTGCGGTAGGGACGGTCGCTGGTCATGGCGTCGAAGGAGTCGCAGATCGTCACCAGGCGCACCGCCAGGGGTATGGCCTCGCCCTGCAGTCCGTCGGGGTAGCCGCTGCCGTCGTAGCGCTCGTGGTGGTGGCGCACGATGGCCATCTCCGCCTCGGACAGGTTCAGGGGCGTGATAATGGAGTGGCCCCAAGAGGTGTGCAGGCGGATGGTGGCCAGGTCCTCCTCGGACAGGGCCGCCACCTTGTTGAGTATCTGGCGGTCTATGCCGATCTTGCCCACGTCGTGCAGCATGCCCATGCGCTCGATCTGCTCCACCTGGGCCGCGGGCAGCTTCAGGCACTGGGCCAGGCGCACCGAATAGCGGGTGACCCGCTCGGAATGGCCGCGGGTGTAGGCGTCCTTGGCTTCCAGGGCCTGGGCCAGGGATTTGACCGTGCTCAGGAAGGATTCCTTGAGGTTGCGGTACATGCGGGCGTTTTCGATGGCCAGCGCCACCTGGTTGGCGAACACCTCCAGGTAGTCGCGGTCCATGCTGGTCACCGCGCCCTCGCCGTAGTCACGGTCGGCGGCCAGGATGCCGATGACCTTGCCCTGGGCGGTCAGGGGCAGGATCACGATGGACTGCGGGCGGTAGTTGCGGATGATGACGTTTTCCGGGTTGAGGTGGAGCTGGCCGGCGTTCTGGCTGATCACCGGCTGGCCGCTCAGGACCACCCGGGCCAGCAGGTTCTCCGCCCGGTCCAGGGGCACCGCGTAGCCGTCCAGGGGTTGCAGGTCCATGGGGTCCATGCCCACCCCGGCCACGTACTTGAGCACGTTGCGCTCGTGATCCACCAGCATGATCATGCTGCGCTTGTAGTCTATGGTGCGCAAGAACAGCTTCAGGACGTTGGGAATAAGTTTTTGGTAGTCCAACTCCGAGAGGATGGCGCCGCTGGCCTGTTGCAGGGCCAGGATCTGCTCGATCTTGGCCATCAGGCGGCGGTTGAGGGCCTGCACCTCCCAGTACTTGTTCTCCAACAACTGCTTGTCATGCTCGATCTCGGCCAGGCTTTCCGACAGCAGGCTGCGCCGGTTGTGCAGCAGCATCTGGAAGCGGCGCAGGGTAGAGGGGTTCTGCCAGTGGATCTCGAACTCGCAGTAGGGGTCCCCGTCGAACTGGCAGTGGGTCTCTTCCACCTTGGCAGGGGGCAGGCCCCAGATGGTGGGGATGGCCGAGTACACGCCCTGATTCATCAGGCAAAAGTCCTGGCTCAGCTCCAGCTCCCGGTACCAGTGCAGGCGCACCACCGCCCGGTCCGGCCCCACGGCCATCAGCTCCAGGTCCTTGGTGCGGTTGAATTTCTTGTTGATGGTCTCCAGGCGCTTGATGGCCACCTTGGGCGAGGCCCAGGCCCTGAGCAGTATCTGCTGGATGTAGCCCAGGCGCTGGTGGGTGACCGACTCGAAACCGATGGAATAGACCACCCGGCGGTCTCCGGTCATGCGCCGGGCGTTGTCATACATGCGTTTGACCAGGTCCGAGGAGACCCAGTTGTGCGAGTCGCGCAGGAATTCGATGGGGTTTTCCAACCCCTCCAGCTCATCCTCCAGACCTTCCAGCAATATCTCGGGCGAGCCGTAGTGGCGCTCGACGTAATCAATAATCGCCCGGGTATTGAGGCAACTGTTGTGCCGTTCCACCTGTTCCGGTCTTCCTTAAAGGGCCGCGAGGAAAGGACGGTGTTTTCGTCCAGTTATACTTTATGATTCAGGAACGCAACAGGCCTGTCAATACAAAAACTATCCAATTGTGTAGCTTGTACAGCCAAATACTACATGTGGGGTAGGCAGGGCCGGTCGAGCGGACGGGCAGTGCCCCAGGAGGCTCAACTCAGGGAAAAAATCTGGGTGGCGCGCAGAGATTCTTCCTGCACCCGCACCCCCAGCCCGGGCCCGCTGAGGGGAGGGGCCTGGCCGCCGGGGCCAAAGGTGAGGTCCTGGGCGATGACGTCTTGGGGCAGGAAGAAGCGGGTCAGGCTGCCCTCCAGATAGAGCAACTCCGGGTGGATGCTGGCGAAGTGCCGGCCGGCCGCGCTGAGCACGCCCAACTCGCCCACCTGGCAGCCCAGCATGCAGGCCAGCCCGGCCTGGCGGGCCATGTCCAGCAGCCTGAGGACGCGGGCCGGGCCGCCGCACTTGGACAGGCGCAGATTGAAGCCGCCCACCGCCCGGCGCTGGATCAGCTCCCGGGCCTGGGCCTCGGTGCACAGAGACTCGTCGGCCAGGACCAGGGGCTCAACCTGGGCGGTGACTTGGGCCAGCCCCTCCAGGTCCTCCTTGGGCACCGGCTGCTCCACCGCCTCCAGCCCATAGGGGGCCATGGCCTGGATAAGCTCCACCGCCTGCTCGGCCCGCCAGGAGCCGTTGGCGTCCACCCGCAGGCGGGCCCCGGCGCCCAGGGCCGCGCGCACCTGGGCCACCCGCTCCACCGAGAACTCCTGGTCCACCTTGATCTTGACCTGTTGCAGGCCCAGGGCCTTCACTTGGCCCAGTACCCTGGCCAGCGGCTCCGGCTCCAGCAAGGGCACCACCGCGCTGTAGGTCACCGGCCCGGGCTTGGCCTCCCCCAGCCAGGCGCTCAGGGGCCGGCCGCTCTCCTGGCCGGCCAGGTCCAACAGGGCCGTCTCCAGGGCGCAGGCCGCGGCCGGGAAGCGCTCCACCAACTCCGGGCCCAGGACGGACTCCACCAGGCCCAGGGCCAGTTCCGGCGCCGCCTCCCGACCCAGGAGCCGCGGGGCCATCTCCTGCTCCAGGGCCCGCAGGGACTCACCAACCTCCTCGCCGGTGACGTAGGCGCGGGGCACCCCCTCCCCGTATCCCAGGCGTCCCTGCTGGTCCTGCAGCGCGACCAGTATGTTGGCGGTGGCGGTGTTGCTAGCTAAGCTGTGGGACACCGCCAAGGTGAAAGGCCACTCTATCAAATAGGCCCTGAGCCCCAGTATTCTCATGTGCCCTCGATTCCAGGTTCGCGTCCACGAAGGGCCGAAGCTTTTTCCACTCATACCACTCGTGCGGCTGGGAGTAAACGTAGGAGCTCAACACCGACAGGCACTGCTGCGAAACCAGAGCGGCGGCGCGGCCGGCGGGGTGCTCTTGGGGCTGGATCATCTCCACCTGATAGCGGCCCCAGCCCAGCCGGTGCACCAAACCCATGACCACCACGGCCTTGGACTTGCGGGCCAGGATGTCCATAGAGCGGTCCAGGGGCACGTTTAGGCCCAGGAAGTTGACGGTCTTGTCCCGGTAGGGCCGCCACATGTCGATCTCGTCGCACTGGGTGATCACCACCCGTCCCCGCTTGAGATGCTCCAGGGCCTGGAAGAACACCTCGCCGGACTTGGGGTCCAGCAGCTCGGTGCTGGTGCGGCCGGCGCGCTCCACCAGGATCTTCTTGAGCTTGGGGGTCTTGCAGTGGACCATGACCGACAAGGGATAGCCCCGAAAGGCCAGGGCGCCGGGTAAAAACTCCAGGGCCCCGTAGTGCCCAGTGACCAACACCACCCCCCGCCCCTGCGCCACCGCGTCATCCAATATATTCTGATTGGCAATGGACACCCGCCGCAGGCACACGCGCCGTATGCGGGCGAAGCTCTTGAAGGCCAGAAAGAGCTTCTCGTGATAGTGGTCCACGACGCCGGCGCGCACTCGAGACCACATCCGCCGGGCGCCCCGGCTTTGCGCCCGCTGGCCCAGGCAGTGGGCCAGGGAGGCCTGGATGGCCGCCCGCTCCTTGGCCGCCAGCCGGAAGTAAACCCGGCCCAGCAGGCCCAGGTACAGGCGGCTGACCCAGGCGGGCATGTTCTTGAATATCCAGGTGTTGACGGGAAGCTGGAAAAAGGTGCTGAGGTCCTTGAACTTGAGCAGGGCCTTTAGCCGCTCCGAGACCGCCGGCCCACCCCGCGCCGACCGCCTCTGGTTGGCTAGTAAGCCCGGTACCCCAGCGACACGCCCCCATCCACCACCGACACCCACTGACGGAGTCATGGCGCACCTCCCAGGCGGCATACCAGCCCGTTCTGCGGGCATGGCTGACCGCCTTATGCAGGAGGTAGCGGACCTGTCAGGTGTTCGGGGCCGCGGACTCGCAAAGGGTGGCCCTGGGGGAGGCTACCCCTCAGAGGCGCCTCGCCCAATATGCACCGGACATACCCCCTAAACCTAAGCTTGCTCTAGTTCCTCAGGTTGAACGGCATAATAGTATAACTTAAGGCCCCAGGAGCACAACAGTTTTTTTTGGCAGGTCAACACGCGTATGGCGCAGTCCCTTTTTCACCCGCTGCGGTACTGAGGCGGCGGCGCCGGCCGCCCCGGAAAACATCGCCTTGTTACCGGCCTTGGCGGGCATTTTCCTTGACGGGGGTGGGGGCACAACTGATAGGTTAACCAGTCAGGCGCCACAACCTGCAAACGCCAACCGCTGCAAAGGCTTATGACACCTCTGGCCCGACTCAAGCTCACCCTGTGGACCAAGGAGCAGGTAACGCTCATGGTCCTGGGGGTGGTCGTGGGGCTGCTGGGCGGCTACGGGGCGGTGGGCTTCCGCTGGCTCATCAGCTTCCTGCGCACCCTCAGCTACGGCAGCGCCAACGACTTCCTGGCGGTCCTGGCCGGCCATCCCTGGTGGTATCTCTTGCTGGTGCCCGCGGCCGGCGGCCTGCTGGTGGGTCCCCTGATCTATTTCTTGGCCCGGGAGGCCAAGGGCCACGGCGTGCCCGAGGTGATGGAGGCGGTCTCCCTGAGAGGCGGCCTGATCCGCAAGCGGGTGGTGATCGTCAAGTCCCTGGCCTCGGCCCTGTCCATCGCCGTGGGCGGCTCGGTGGGGCGGGAGGGCCCCATCGTGCAGATCGGCTCGGCCATCGGCTCGGCCCTGGGCCAGGTGCTCAAGGTCAGCGCCAACCGCCTGCGCGTCCTGGTGGGCTGCGGCGCGGCGGCGGGCATCGCGGCCACCTTCAACGCCCCGGTGGCGGGCATGATGTTCGCCATGGAGATCATCCTGGGCGATTTCGCCATAGCCACCTTCAGCCCCATCGTGCTCTCGGCGGTGATGGCCACGGCCATCAGCCGCTTCTACCTGGGGAACTTCCCGGCCTTCGTGGTGCCGGCCTACCAATTGGTCTCGGCCTGGGAGCTGTTGCTCTACGGCGTGCTGGGTCTGGCCGCCGGCCTGGTGGGGGTGGCCTTCACCAGCGCCTTGTACAAGATGGAGGACCTGGCGGACTCCTGGCGCTTCCCGGAGTACCTGAAGACCCCGGTGGCCGGCCTGGCCCTGGGGGCCATCGGGCTGGGCTTCCCCTGGGTGCTGGGGGTGGGCTACGAGGGCATCGAGCTGGCCCTGCAGGACCGCCTGGTCTGGTGGCTGATGCTCTCCATCATGGCCGTGAAGATCCTAGCCACCTCCCTGACCATCGCCGGGGGCATGTCCGGGGGCATCTTCGCCCCCTCCCTGGTCATCGGCTCCATGCTGGGCGGCTGCTTCGGACACTGGGCCCACACCCTGTTCCCGCTCATAACCGGCCGGCCCGGCGCCTACGCCATCGTGGGCATGGCCGCGGTGGTGGCCGGGGCCACCCACGCCCCGCTCACCGCCTTCCTGATCCTTTTCGAGATGACCGGCGGCTACCAGATCATCCTGCCCCTGATGATCGGCTGCGTGGTGGCCACCCTGGTGGCCCAGCAGATCAACCCCGAGTCCATCTACACCATGAAGCTGATCCGCCGGGGGGTGGACATCCGGGCGGGCAAGGACATGAACCTCCTGCGCTCCTTAAGCGTGCGCCAGGCCATGCGCAGCGAGGTGGACAGCGTGCCCCAGGACATGACCCTGGGCCAGTTCCACCAAAAGATGACCCACTCCAAGTACGCCTCCTTCCCGGTGGTGGACGCGCAGGGCAGCCTGGTGGGCATCATCTCCCACGCCGACTACGCGGACCATTCCTTTGACCAGGAGCTGTGGGACCTGGTGGTGGTGGCCGAGCTGGCCACCCCGGAGGTGCGCACGGTCACGCCCCAAGACACCTTGGAGACGGCGCTCAGGCGCATCTCCGAGCACGACTACGCCACCCTGCCGGTGGTGGCCGGCCCCCAGGACCCGCGCCTGGTGGGGGTGATCAGCCACCGGGACATCATCAGCGTCTACAGCCGGCAGTTGCGCAAGGCCGGCTTCCGGGACGCCGGGCGCGGACCGGCCCCGGGCTAGTTGTCGCGGCTAAGACGTTGTTAACACATCACACTTGCAAGAGACTTGCGTTGGCAAAGCGAGTCTTGTTCAAGGAGCAGCGTGTGAACAACGATCATAAAAATGCCCGAACTACCTTCCATGGTCGAGCCATGATTGAGGAAAGGGTTTTTAGGGAAGGCAACAGCGGCCAGGAGGTGGCCGAGAGGTTGGGGGTCGGCCGGGGCACGGTTTACAAATGGCTGGCCCGCTACAGGGCCGGTGGCCGGGAGGCTCGGTATGATCAAAGCTCCCGGCCTCGCCGCAGCCCCCGGCGCCTGCCGGTTGGTCAGGCGGCCTACATCGCGGCCATGCGGCGCATGCGCATGAGTTAGTCCCTGATAGCTTTTGCCCTTTCCCTGCCTCTTTCCAGGTTGACTCTTGAGCTGCGGTGCCTGGGGATTAATTAGAGAACTGCGAACAACGTCCTTGCTAACAACACCCAGCCCGCGGGGGCTCAGCGGTTGACCAGGTAGATGCCCGCCCCCACCAGGCCCAGGCCCAGCCAGACCAGGGTCCCCACCGCCTCGCCCAGCAGGCCGGCCCCCAGCGCCACCCCGAACAGGGGGGTGAGAAAGGTGAAGGCGGCTAGGCCGCTGATCCGGTAGCGGTTGATCATCCAGAACCAGAGCAGGTAGCTGAAGCAGGCCACCACCAGGCACTGGTAAAACAGGGAGGCCAGCACCACCGGGCCCAGCGCCAGCGGACGCCCCCACTCCAGCAGCGCCGCCGCCGCGGCCAGCAGGGGGATGGAGTAGATGAGCTGGGCCATCAGCATCTGGTAGTGGCTCATGGCCCCGCCCGGCCGCTGGGAGACGCGCTTGATGTACAGGGTGGTGGCCGCCCAGAACAGGGCCGCGGCCATCTCCATGATATCGCCGATCCAGTATTCCGGCGGCAGGCTGGCCGACCCACCGGCGAACACGGCCAGCACCCCGGCGAAGGCCAGCAGCAGGCCGGCGCCCTTGGCCGGGGTCAGGCGGTCGCCCCGGATGAAGAAATGGGCGCCCAGGGCCACCCAGAAGGGGTGGGTGTAGAGGAAGATGACCGCCCGGGAGGCGTTGGTGAAGGCCAGGCCCCAGTAGAGAAACAGAAAGTCCAGGCCGAACAGCAGGCCCAGGATGGCGCCCTGGCGCCAGCGGCCGGCCGGCAGGGCCGCGGCCTGGCCCCGCCAGCGGGCGTAGAGCCAGACCGCGGCCGCGGCCACCAGCGAGCGCAGGGCCGCGGCGGTCAGGGGGGCCAGGCCGGGGTTGGAGAGCTTTATGGCCACGCTGTTGCCGCCCCAGAGGAAGCAGACCATCACCAGCAGGGCCGCCCCGCCCAAATCCATGGCCTCGCTGCCCCGCTGCTGATCCATGCCTTTATCTCTCCGGCCCCCTGAGGCCCAAAATAGGCAGCCCCCGCCGCCAAAGCGGAGGCTGCGTGCAACCCTGGCGGTTGTGGCCGCGGAGCTAGACGCCCGGGGCGGCCCCCCGCCGGGCGGCCATTGAGACCATGATCAGGGACCAGCCGCCGAAGATCAGGTCGATGCCCAAGAGCAGGCCCAGCACCCAGGGGGCGTCGCCAGGCCAGCGCGCCCAGATGAGCAGGCCCAAGAGCAGGGCCAGCAGCCCGCTGAAGAAAAGCCAGCCCCAGGCGCGCGAGGGCTTGACCTTGAAGGCCAGCACCAGCTTGTACACCCCCTCCACGATGAAAAAGGCCGCCAAGAGCAGGGTCAGGGTGATCACGCCGGTCAGGGGCTGCGTAAGAAGCAGCACCCCGGCCACGATGTACACCGCCGAGCCCAGGAGGTTCCAGATAAGGCCCCAGCGGTGGGCCTGGAAGCTGTGCAAGATCTGCACCACGCCGCTGATCAACAGCAGCCAGCCCACCAAGACGTTCACCGCCAGGGCGGCGGCCCAGGGCGCCACGATGGCCGCGCTGCCCAGGATGAGGAATACGATGCCCAGGATCAGCAGCCCCCGCCAGTGGTCGTGCAGGGCGTGCCAGACCTGCGCCTGCAGGCTGCCGGTATCGGTTTGGTTGGCCATGCGTCACCCCCTCGCAAAAGGTTTTTATCCATGATGGGTGGCTGGCGCGGGTCCTGTCAAGCCGGCCGCCTTGCTAACCCCCTGCGAAAATATTAATCTGGGCACAGACCCCCTGTTCGGGCCCCTCCGCCCGGGAGAGCGCGCTATGGCCCAGTTCAATCTGGATTTCTACAAGGCCCTGTTCGAGGACCTGGACCCCCAGCAGTTCCCGCGGCGCTTCATGCAGCTCTTGCTGGAGCTGCAAGGCGTGGAGCGGGGCTCCATCTGGGTCAAGGAGCCCGAGGGCTACCGCTGCATCCAGGCCGCGGGCGAGGAGTCGGAAAAGATACTGGGCCTGCTCCTGAAGGCGGAGGAGCCCAGCATCGTGGGCTGGGTGATAGAGAACCGGCAGATGACCATCTCCGAGGTGGGGCGCGACCGGCGCCAGGCCAAGCGCGTCGAAAACGGCCTGGACCTCAAGAGCACCATCATCCTCTGCTTCCCCCTGATACTAAAGAGCGGCGAGGTGTACGGAGCGGTGGAGATCATAGACACCTCCCACCAGGGCGACCGCATGAACCTGGAGCCGGCCTATCTGGAGCTGCTGCAGAACCTGGTGGACATCGGCTCCATCGCCCTGGGCAACGCCCTGTCCTTCGCCGACCAGCGCCAGGAGAACCTGCGCCTGAAGCAGGCCCTGCAGGCGGCCGGCAGCAGCCGCATCATCAGCCGCAGCCCGGTTTTCCTGGAGATGCTCAAGACCGCGCGCAACTACGCCCGCACCGACTTTCCGGTGCTGATCACCGGCGAGAGCGGCACGGGCAAGGACCTGGTGGCCGCCGAGATTCACCGCCTGAGCCGCCGCAAGGAACACCTCCTCTTGGTGCAGAACTGCTCGGCCATCCCCGACACCTTGCTGGAGAGCGAGCTGTTCGGCTACAAGAAGGGGGCCTTCACCGGCGCGGACCGCGACCACGTGGGCCTTTTCGAGGCGGCCCAGGGCGGCACGGTGTTCCTGGACGAGATCGGCGACATGCCTCTGAACCTGCAGGCCCGCATCCTGAGGGTGCTGCAAAACCAGGAGATCAAGCCCTTGGGCCGGGCCAAGACCAAGCAGGTGGACGTGCGGGTCATCGCCGCCACCAACCGGGACCTGGCCCAGGCCATCGCGGCCAAGGTGTTCCGGGAGGACCTGTACTACCGCCTGAACGTTCTGCCCCTGCACCTGCCGCCCCTGCGCCAGCGCCGCGAGGACATCCCCCTGCTGCTGCAATACTTCATGAGCCGCGAGGCCGGGGTGCTGGACATGCCGGCCAAGCGCTTCTCCCCGCAGACCCTGGCCACCCTGACCGCCTACGACTGGCGGGGCAACATCCGGGAGCTGGAGAACTTCGTCAAGTACCTGCTGGCCACGGTGGAGGGGCCGGTGGTGGAGCCGGGGCACCTGCCCCCGCACCTGGGCCCCGGGGCCGGGGAGGGCGGCGCAACGGCGGCGGCCTGGCCGGCGGCCTTTGGCGAGAAGCTGAGTTGGCAGGAGATGGAGCAATCCTACGCTAGGCACCTGCTGGCCAAACACCAGGGAAACGTCACCCGGGCCGCAGCCGAGGCGCAGGTCAACCGCTCCACCTTCAACTCCCGCCTGGCCCGCCTGGGCCTGCGCAAGGAAGGGGCCTAGCCGGAACCCGCGCCCTGCCAGCCCGGCGCGGAGTCCGCGGCCCGGCGGTGCCTGGGGCGCTCCACTGAGCCGTGGATCAACACCGGCTGCGGCCGGAAGGGGCGGTGCAGCCGGGGCGCGGCTGGGGCCGTCTCCGCGGCCGGCCGCTGGGCCAGGCGCAACACCCCCCAGACCAGCACTACCAGCCCCGCCAGGATGGTGAAGTTCAGGGCCAAGAGCATGGGCAGGACGCCCTGGTAGTCGCCCTGTTGTTCGGCCAGCAGCAACAGCAGGCTGGAAAAGGCCAGGGCCAAGAACATGGCCCCGGCGGCCAGGGTGCAGCCGGTCAGGACGGCGCGGCGTTGGCTTTGCCGCCGCGATGGCGGCGGGGCAAATCGGTTCATCACGACCCTCCTACTAACTCCGGTGCCTCTGATTTATTGCAACCAGGGTGCCAGCCCTGGTTGGGCGGCGCGGCGGGATTCGGCGGGCCGGCCGGGGGCGAAAGAGCTTTTTTATTGCGCCGTTGCGCCTGCCGGTCCCTAAACGGCCCCTGCGCGGCGCCCCAGGCCGTGGACCGGCCCTGACGGCCAGCCGCCCAGGGTGGCGATATGTCGCGGGCCTGCCCGGCGACTGGCCTGGGCCTGTGTTGACAGCCACCGGGGAGAACTGTATAAAATCGCTTCGTATACTGTATCCAAACCAAGCCCCTCTGGGACCGGCCGCCGGTGCCGGCAAGGGGCCGTTGCGCCTGGGCCGGCAAGGCGAGGCAAGGCGGTGCCATGACCATCTGGGATCAGGTTGCCCAGTACACCGTAAGCGGGCTGACCACCGGGGCCATCTACGCCCTGGTGGCCCTGGGCTTCTGCCTGATCTACAACGCCACCCACGTGGTCAACTTCGCCCAGGGCGACTTCCTCTCCCTGGGCGGGCTGATGATGTACACCTTCCTGGTGGGCGCGGGCCTGCCCGCGCCGCTCAGCTTCCCCCTGGCCGTGCTGGCCGTGGCCCTGGCGGGCGGGCTCTTGGAGCGGCTGTGCATCCGGCCGGCCAAGAGCCGCCAGGTGATGGTGCTCATCTTCATCACCATCGCCGCCTCCATCCTCATGCGCGGGGCGTTCAAGCATCTCTGGGGCAAGGAGCCCCTGGCCCTGCCCCCCCTGAGCCCCGAGGCGCCGCTCAGGCTGCTGGGCGCCACCTTCACCCCCCAGAACCTGTGGGTGCTGGGCATGACCATCGCGGCCATCTTCCTGCTGGTGTGGTTCTTCAACCGCACCCTCACCGGCAAGGCCATGCGGGCCACGGCGCTCAACCCCCGGGCCGCCTCGCTCATGGGCGTGGACGTGCACCGCATGACCCTCTACTCCTTCGCCCTGGCCGGGGCCCTGGGCGCCCTGGCCGGGGTGCTGATCACCCCCATCACCGCCCTGTCCTACGACGTGGGCGTGATCATGGGGCTCAAGGGCTTCGCGGCCGCGGTGCTGGGCGGCTACGGCAGCTTCCCGGGGGCCATCCTGGGCGGGCTGGTGCTGGGCCTGCTGGAGAGCCTCACCGCCGGGCTCATCTCCAGCGTGTACAAGGACGCGGTGGCCTTCGTGGTGCTGCTGTTGGTGCTCTTCGTGCGGCCGGGCGGCCTTTTGGGCCTGGCCCGTCAGGAGCGGGCATGACCCGGCCGGGCCGGACATTCGCCGCGGTGCTGGCCGCCCTAGCCCTGGCCTTGGCCCTGCTGCCCCTGCTGGTGCGCAACCCCTATTATCTCAACGTGCTCAACGTGGTGGCCCTGAACGTGCTGGTGGTCACCGGCCTGAACCTGCTTATAGGCTACGCCGGGCAGATCAGCCTGGGCCACGCCGCCTTCTTCGGCCTGGGGGCCTACATCTCCGGCATCCTGACCGCCACCTACGGCTGGCCGCCCTGGCCCACCATGCTTCTGGCCGCCTGCCTGGTGGCGCTCATCGCCGCAATGATCGGGGTGCCCACGCTCAAGCTACAGGGCAACTACTTGGTCATGGCCACCCTGGGCTTCAACCTGATCGTCAGCGTGCTCCTGGTGCAGTTGGACGATTTCACCGGCGGGCCCTCGGGCCTGTCGGGCATACCGCCCCTGACCCTCTTCGGCGCGGCCCTGAACAACGACCTGTCTTTCTACTGGCTGGCCTGGGGCCTGGCCCTGCTGGGGCTCTTGTTGGCGCGCAACCTGGTGCACTCCCGGGTGGGGCGGGGGCTGCGGGCCCTGCACGAGTCCCCCCTGGCCGCGGCGGCCTCGGGCGTGCCCATCGAGGCCTACAAGGTCAAGGTCTTCGTGGTCAGCGCGGTGTACGCCTCGGTGGCCGGCTCCCTCTACGCCCACTACTACGGCATCATCACCCCCAAGACCTTTGACATCTTCAAGTCCGTGGAGCTGGTGACCATGTGCATCGTGGGCGGCATGGGTTCGTTGTGGGGCAGCCTGTTCGGCGCCTCCCTGCTCACCCCGCTGCCCCAGCTCCTGGAGGTGGTGGAGGAGTACAAGGACATCCTCTTCGGCGGCATTCTGCTGGTGCTACTCATCTTCCTGCCCCAGGGCCTGGTGGGCTGGCTGGAGGGCCGGCGCAGCTCAAGCGGGAGGGCCTTCTAGGTGGCGGCGCTCTTGTCCATACAGGGGCTCTCGATCAGTTTCGGCGGGCTCACGGCCCTCAGCGACTTCAGCCTGGAGGCCCCGGCCGGGGCCATCACCGCCCTGATCGGCCCCAACGGCGCGGGCAAGACCACGGCCCTGAACTGCGTCAGCGGGGTGCTCAAGCCCGACGCCGGCGCGGTGAGCCTGGACGGCCGGCCGGTGCTGGGCCTGGCCGGCCACCAACTGGCCCGCCGGGGGCTCACGCGCACCTTCCAGAATTTGCAGGTCTTCGGCCGCATGAGCGTGCTGGAGAACGTGATGGTGGGGCTGCACGGGGCCAGCCGGCGGGAGTTCGGCGCGGCCATGCTGCGCCTGCCCGGGGTGCGCCCCGAGGAGCGGGCCATCGGCGAGCGGGCCTGGGAGGTGCTGGAGTTTTTCGGCCTGGCCGCCCAGGCGGGCCAGCCGGCCGACCAGCTGCCCTACGGCGACCAGAAGCGGGTGGAGCTGGCCCGGGCCCTGGCCGCCCGGCCCCGCCTGATGCTTCTGGACGAGCCGGTGGCCGGGCTCAACCCGGCCGAGACCGACGCCCTGGGCTCTCTGATCGTGAAGATTCGCGAGCAGGGCGTGGGCCTGGTGCTGGTGGAGCACGACATGTCCCTGGTGATGAGGGTCTCCGACCAGGTGGCGGTGCTCTCCGGCGGGCGGCTCATCGCCTTTGGTCCGCCGTCCCAGATACAGGCCGACCCGGAGGTGATACGCACCTACCTGGGCGGCGGAGAGGAGTTCGGGCTGGTTGCTTAGGGTGGAGTCAGTGCACTTAAGCTACGGCCGGGTGCGGGCCCTGACCGACGTGAGCCTGGCGGTGGGCCCGGACGAGGTAGTGGCCCTGCTGGGCATGAACGGAGCGGGCAAGAGCACCCTGCTGGGGCTCATCTCCGGCCTGCTCAAGCCCCAGCAAGGCCGGGTGGTGCTGGAGCGCCGGGAGATCAGCGGCCTGTCCCCCTCGGCGGTGGTGGCCGCCGGGGTGGTGCAGGTGCCCGAGGGCCGCCAGCTCTTCGGGCCCCTGAGCGTGCGCGAGAACCTGGAGCTGGGGGCCTACCTGCGCCTGCGCCGCCGGCAGCGGGAGCGGGTGCAGCGCGACCTGGAGCGGGTGCTGGCCATCTTTCCGGTGCTGGCCGAGCGCCTGGACCAGGAGGCCGGCACGCTCAGCGGCGGCGAGCAACAGATGCTGGCCATGGCCCGGGGGCTCATGGCCCGGCCCAAGCTGTTGCTGTTGGACGAGCCCTCCCTGGGCCTGGCCCCCAAGATCGCCGCTGAGATCCTGGGCGTGGTGCGCGACCTGCCGGCCCAGGGCTGCTCGGTGCTCTTGGTGGAGCAGAACGCCCTGGGCGCATTGTCCGTGGCCCAGCGGGGCTATATCATCACCAACGGCCGCATCCGCCACCAAGGCACGCCGCAAGAGATACTGGCCGACGAGATGCTGCGCGAGGCCTTCCTGGGGCCGCGGCGGGCCCGGCCCGGGGCCCCGGCCCCCCGGCCCAGTCAAGGGAGCTAGCAGATATGAGCTTCATGCCTTTCTTTGGCGATCAAGCAGGGCTGGCCGCGCACCAGCTCAAGGGCTTGCAGTGGACCGTGCGCCACGCCTATGAGGGCAGCGATTTCTATCGCCAGCGCCTGCACCAGGCCGGCGCGGCCCCGGAGGACATCCAGAGCCTAAAGGACCTGCAACGCCTGCCCTTCACCACCGCCGAGGACCTGCGCGTTGGCTACCCCTTCCCCCTGCTCTCGGTGCCGCTCACCGACGTGGTGCGCATCCACGCCAGCAGCGGCACCACCGGCAAGCGCAAGGTGCTGGCCTACACCCAAAAGGACATAGACGACTGGGCCCACATGTTCGCCCGCTGCTACCAGATGGCCGGGCTCACCCGGGCCGACCGGGTGCAGATCGCGGTGGGCTACGGCGTGTGGACCGCGGGCGCGGGCTTCCAGGCCGGCTGCGAGCGCTTCGGGGCCCTGGCCCTGCCCGTGGGGCCGGGCAACCTGGAGATGCAGTGCCAGTTCCTCCTGGACTTCCAGACCACGGTGATCTGCTGCACCTCCTCCATGGCCCTACTCCTGGCCGAGGAGTTGACCCGCCGGGGGCTGCTGGGCCAAGTCAAGCTGAACAAGGTCATCTACGGCAGCGAGCGCACCAGCCAGGCCATGCGCCAGCGCATCGCCCAGGGCCTGGGCGCCGAGCTGTTCGACATCCCGGGCCTGACCGAGCTCTACGGCCCGGGCACCGGCCTGGAGTGCGCGGCCCATGCCGGCATCCACTACTGGGCCGACTACTACATCCTGGAGGTACTGGACCCAGAGACGTTGCAGCCGGTGGAGCCGGGGCAGACCGGGGAGATGGTGGTCACCACCCTGTGCAAAGAGGCGGCCCCGCTCATCCGCTACCGCACCCGGGACCTGACCCGCCTGCTGCCCGGAGACTGCGCCTGCGGCAACTTACTGCCCCGCCACGACCGCATCCTGGGCCGCAGCGACGACATGATCAAGTTCCGGGCGGTGAACATCTACCCCGGCCAGATTGACCATGTGCTCTCCGCGGGCCAGGGCGTGGGCAGCGAGTACCAGGTGATCCTGGAGCACGGGGAGGACGGCCGGGACTACATGACCGTCAAGGTGGAGCGGGCGCCCGAGGGCCGCGCCGGCGAGGACCCGGCCCTGGCCGCGGCCATCGCCAAGCGCGTCAAGGACACCATCCTGGTCAGCGCCAAGGTGGAGATCGTGGATTACGGCAGTCTGCCTCGCAGCGAGCGCAAGTCGCAGCGGGTGTTCGACCGCCGCTTCGCATAGACCAAAGACGGCCCCCCGCGCGCGCGGCAGGGGCCAAACCAAGGGAGGCAGGAGATGAGAGGACTGCGCAAACTGGCCCTGCTGGCAATATGCCTGCTGGTTGCCTCGGCCCTGGCCGCGCCGGCCATGGCCTCGGGCACCAAGTTCGAGCCGGTGAAGATCGGGGCCTTCTTCGCCCTGAGCGGGCCGGCGGCGGTGATCGGTGCGCCCACCAAGCTGGTGGCCATCATGGTGGCGGATAAGATCAACAAGGAGGGCGGCATCCAGGGCCGGCCCATCGAGCTGGTGCTGGCCGACACCGAGGGCGAGCCCACCAAGGCGGTGATGGCCTTCAAGAAGTTCGTGAGCGTGGACAAGGTGGCCGGGGTGATCGGCCCCACCCGCACCGGCACCGGCATGGCGGTCAAGAAGCAGGTGGAGGCGGCCAAGATGCCCACCGTGATGACCGTGGGCGGCGACCCGGTGATCATGGAGGGCAAGCTGGGCAAGATGGACCTGGGCACCGCCCGCTACGTGTTCAAGGCACCCCAGCGCTCCTCGGTGGCGGTGGCCAAGGTGCTGGGCTATCTCAAGGCCCACGGCCTGACCAAGATCGGCCTGCTCAGCGCCAGCGACGGCTTCGGCCGCGACGGCGCGGTCTGGGTGAAAAAGCTGGCCCCCAAGTACGGCCTGAGCATCGTGGGCAGCGAGCAGTTCAACCCCAAGGACGTGGACATGAAGACCCAGCTCACGGCCCTGGCGGCCAAGAAGCCCGCGGTCATCATCTGCTGGACCATCGGCCCGGCCGCGGCCATCGTCTCCAAGAACCACCACGCTCTGGGGCTTAAGATGCCCCTGTTCCAGTGCCACGGCGTGCCCGGGCCCAGCTACCTGAAGCTGGCCGGGGCCGCGGCCGAGGGCGACCTGATGCCGGCCACCAAGCTCATGGTCTACAAGGGCCTGCCCGACAGCGACCCCCAGAAGAAGGTCATCGCCGAGTTCGTGCGCCTGTACACCGACGTGTATAAGTACGACAAGCGCTACCCCATCAACACCCACTCCGGCTACGCCTGGGACGCGGTGTATCTGCTGGCCAACGCCATGAAGAAGGTGGGCACCAACCCGGACAAGGTGCGCGCGGAGCTGGAGAAGACCAAGAACTACGTGGGCGTCAGCGGCGTGTACAACCTCAGCCCCCAGGACCACAACGGCCTGGGCGAGGACTCCATGGTCATCCTGCAGGTCAAGGGCGGCCAGTTCGTCACGGCCAAGTAACCACCCGCGGCGGCCGGGGCCCGGCCCCGGCCGCCGCGACTTGCAACCCGGCCCCGGCCGGGTTATTTTAGCCCTCGGTTTTATCGCCCCCCCGCGGAGCACGGAATTGGCCAAGCAGAGGCGGCAGGAGATACTGCTGGGCAATCAGGCCCTGGGCCGCGGCCTGGTGGAGGCCGGCGTGCAGGTGATGACCGCCTACCCCGGCACCCCCAGCAGCGAGATACTGCCCGCGGTGGCGGCCTTCGGCCGCGAGCGGGCCCACCCGCCCTACTGCGAGTGGTCGGTCAACGAGAAGGTGGCCGTGGAGGTGGCCCTGGCCGCGGCCTACACCGGCCAGCGCACGGCCTGCGCCATGAAGCAGGTGGGGCTCAACGTGGCCCTGGACCCGGTGATGAGCGCGGCCTACATCGGCGTGATCGGCGGCATGATCCTCATCAGCGCCGACGACCCGGGCCCCCACTCCAGCCAGACCGAGCAGGACAGCCGCCTGTTGGCCCACTTCGCCAAGCTGCCGGTCCTGGACCCGGACAGCCCGGCCATGGCCCGGGACCTGGTGGCCCCGGCCTATCGGCTCTCCGAGCGCTTCCAGATACCGGTGATGATCCGGCCCACCCTGCGCGTCTGCCACGGCCGCCAGGTGATCGGCCTGCGCGCGCCCCGGGAGGTGCAGCGGCCGGCGGTCTTCGTCAAGGACCCCTTCCGCTGGGCGGCCATCCCCAAGATGCGCCTGGCCCTGCACCAGGCCCTGAACGCCAAAATGGCGCGTATCGCCGCCTGGGCCAGCGCCAGCCGGAGCCTGAACATCTGGCACGCGCCGGCCCGGGCCAAAGCCCGCCTGGGCATCCTGGCCTCGGGCGTGGCCGCGGCCCTGGCCCGGGACCTGCTGGCCGAGCTGGGCCTGCCCGTGGAGGAGGGGGCGATCCCCTTCCTGCAGACTGCCATGCCTTATCCCCTGCCGATAGAGCCGGTCCGCGAGCTGCTGTCCTCCTGCGGCCGGGTGCTGGTCCTGGAGGAGACCGAGCCGCTGCTGGAGCTTCTGTCCCCGCAGCGCGACCGGCTCTGGGGCCGCGGCTCGGGCCACGTGCCCTCGGCCGGCGAGCTGACCCCGGACGTGCTGGGCTCGGTGCTGGAGCGGGCCCTCCGGGAGGCCCGGGTGCGGGTGCCCCGGCCCCGGGGCAGGCTGCTGACCGTGCCGGACCAGCCGCCGCTCAGGCGGCCCAACCTCTGCCCGGGCTGCTCGCACCGGGCAATGTTCTTCGCCCTGCGCCGGGCCCTGCCCGGCGGCGTGTACCCCAGCGACATCGGCTGCTACACCCTGGGCCTGAACCAGGGCGCGGTGGACACCTGCCACGACATGGGCGCGGCCATCACCTTCGCCAGCTCCCTGAGCCGCGTCTTCAAGCGCGACGGCCAAGCGACCCCGGTGGTGGCCACCATCGGCGACAGCACCTTCTATCACTCCGGCGCCGCCGGCTTGGTCAACGCGGTGTACAACGGCGCGGCCTTTGTGCTGGTGATCCTGGACAACGAGACCACCTCCATGACTGGCATGCAGCCCACGCCCGAGAGCGGCCTGACCGCCGACGGCCACCCCGGCCGGCCGGTGAACCTGCGGGCCCTGGTGCAGGGCTGCGGGGTGGAGTGGATAGAGGAGATAGATCCCTACGACCTGGCGCTGACCCGCCGCACCCTGAAGAAGGCCTGGCGACAGGCCCGGGGCCCCGAGGGCGCCATGGCGGTGATCATCGCCCGCCACGCCTGCGCGGCCCAGCGGCCGGCCGAGGCCGTGCCGGTCAAGAGGCCGGTGCAGGTCGCCGGCGCCGCCCCGGACGTCAAGGCCGTCTTCGACGGCCGCCAGCACGCCTGCACTGACTGCGGCCGCTGCCTGGCCATCTGCCCGGCCGGGGCCCTGACCCGCCGGCGCAAAGGCCTGATCCGGGTGCAGGCGGCCAAATGCACCGGCTGCCGGCTCTGCGCCGAGGTCTGCCCCACCCACAGCATGGTCTTGGAGCCGGCCGGGGCCTGCGTGGGCTGCGGTCTGTGCCTGAGCTGGTTCGCCTGTCCGGCGCTCAAGGCCGACGCCCAGGGCCGGGTGCAGGTGGACCGGGCCTGGTGCGTGGACTGCGGCCTGTGCCTGGAGGTCTGCGGCCACGGGGCCATCGTCGCCCAGGAGGCCGGTTCATGAACGCCCGCGACTGGCAGGCGGTGGTGGCCGGGGTGGGCGGCCAGGGGGTGCTGTTCGTCACCCGGGTGCTGGCCGCCGCGGCCCGGGCCCAGGGCCGTCGCGTGCTGATCAGCGAGGTGCACGGCATGGCCCAGCGGGGCGGGGCGGTGGTCAGCCACCTGAAGGTGGGCCGCTTCCAGGGTCCCCTGGTGGCCGCGGGCCGGGCGGATTTGCTCCTGGCCCTGGACCCCGGCGAGGCGGTGCGCAATCTTTCCTTTCTGGCCCCGGGCGCAGCCCTGGTGGTCAACGCCCCGGACCTGGGCTTCCTCTCGCCCCAGGCCCGCCGGGCCCTGGCGCGGCACAAGGTGCGCGCAATCTGCGCGGACGCCAGCGGCCTGGCCGCGGGCGCCGGCGCGGCCAAGGGGGCCAACCTGGTGCTGCTGGGCGCCGCGGCCGCGGCCCAGGCCCTGCCCTGGGGGGCGGAGGCGCTGCAGCGGGCCCTGGGCCAAGACCTGCCGCCCCAGCATAAGCGGCTCAACCAGGAGCTCTTTTCCCTGGGCCGCGCCGCGCCCCGATAGCCCCTCCGGACCTGAAATCAAGCACCGTTTGCCCGCTTTATTCTTGCGGCCGGGCCTGCTAAGATGGTCTCGCATCGGCCGCGTGTCGCCTTGCGTCCGCACGCGTCCAGCAGCCAAGAAGCTGCGGCCGTGGAAGGCACTTTGAGCGCCCGGGGGGGCGGCTGTCCAGCCACCGCGGGAGTAGGGATGTTTCCGACCTATTACCTGCTCAATCTGGCCTTCACGGTGGGCTACGCCGTAGCGCTGCTGGTCTATCTAGGGCGCTATAACCCGGACGACCCCAAGACCGGGGCCGTGGAACGCTGGCTGGTCTGGGCCATGGCCTGGGCCTTTTTCGATGCCCTGGTCAGCCTCACCGCCGTCACCCACTACCCCGGGACCGCCTTCACCCTCTACCGCTGGTTGAGCTTTCTGCCCCTCATGGTGCCGGCCTTTGTAGGCGAGCTGATCCTGACTCTCATGCGGCCGGTCCTTTGGCGGGACCGCCTGTGGATATACGGGCCCGGCCTGGGATTCTATCTGACCGCCCTCACCGAGCCCAACTGGACCAGCGCCCGGCTGTACGGCGTGAGCCTGGGAGCCTCCAGCCACTTCAACCCCTGGTGGCAGGCCTTCCTCCTCTACTGCTTCATCTTCATGCTGGCCATGCTGACCGCCCTGTACCGGCACGCCCGCCGGGAGCAGGACCCGGACGCCCGCCGCGAGAAGTACATGCTGGTGGCCGGCGGCGTCCTGGCCCTGGTCCTGCAAGGACTGGCTCAGTGGTACATGGCCAAGGCCGGCCCCGGCTTCCCGGCCTTGGCCAACCTGGCGGTTTCGCCCATCGCCCTGGCCCTGTTCGTGGGCATCAAGCGCTACGGCAAGGTGATCTCCCCCCGGGCCATGTACCGGGCCATGGTCCAGGCGGTGCCCAGCGGCCTGGCCCGCCTGCAGGGCGGGCGCCTAACCTGGGCCAACCGGAGCCTGGCCGAGCTGCTGGGCTATCCCCGGCTGGAGGCGATCCTGGGCCGCCGGGTGGAGGAGGTGCTGCGCCCGGCCCAGGCCCGCCCCAGCGAGTCGCGGGAATTCCTGGCCCGGTTGCTCAAGGGCCAGGTGCGCGGCGAGGAAGTGGACCTGCCCGACCGCAACGGGCAGCCGGTGCGCTGCCTGGTCAGCAGCTCTATGTTCGCCCGCAACGAACCCGGCCGCGGGGTGCTGATGGTGGCCAGCGACCTCAACCGCCTGCGCAGCATGGCCGACGACCTGCAGCATTCCGAGGCCCGCTACCGAAACCTGGTGGAGCAGTCCAGCGCGCTGATCGCGGTGGTGCAGGACGAGGTGGTGGTCTATGCCAACCAGGCCATGAAGGAGATCCTGGGCTGGGAGCCGGCCGAGGCAGTGGGCCTGGGGCCGGAGGTGTTTTTACACCCCGAGGACCTGCAGCAGGCCGTGCAGCGCTATCGGGCCCGCATCGCCGGCCAGGCCGGGCCGCGGGCCTTCTCCTGCCGCATGCTCACCAAGGACGGGCGGGTCAAGTGGATGGAGGTGTCCGCCCGGGTGGTGGACTGGGAGGGGCGGCCGGCCTTGCAGGTTTTCTTCCGGGACATCAGCGAGCACAAGCGGGCCGAAGAGGAGAACCTGGCCCGGTTGGAGCGGGTGGGCCGTCAGCAGGTGGCCATCGTGCAGGCCGCCGCCCTGGAGGCCATCGCCACCGGCCAGTTGCAGGCCGCCCTGGGCCAGCTCAACGAACTGGCCGCCCAGGCCCTGCAGGTGGAGCGCGCCAGCGTATGGCTGCTGAGCCCGGATCGCGAGAGGCTCCAGTGCCTGGATCAATTCGAGGCCGCCCAACGCGAGCACGGCCGGGGGCCGGAGCTGGCTGTGGCCCAGGGCCCGGATTACTTCGCGGCCCTGGAGGCCGGCCGCACGGTGGAGGCCAGCGACGCGGCCAGCGACCCCCGCACCGGCCAGTTCTACCAGGCCCTGCCCTCGGCCCAGCCGGCGGCCTCCCGGCTGGACGCGGCCGTGCGTCTGGAAGGGCGGTTGATGGGGGTGGTTTGCCTGGAGCACGGCGGCCAGCGCCGGCGCTGGAGCGAGGACGAGGCGGCCTTTGCCGGGGCCATCGCCGACCAGGTGGCCCACGCCATGTTGGCTGCCCGGCGCCGTCAGGCCGAGGATGCGCTCAAGGAGTCGGAGAGGCGCTACCGCAACCTGTTCAACACCATCGGCGACTTCATCTACACCCACGACCTGGACGGCCGCCTGCTTTCGGCCAACTTGGCGGTGCTAAAGGCCATGGGCCGCTCCCTGGAGGAGGTGGTGGGCCGGCTCATTACTGACTTCATGCGCTCAGAGGACGCCGTGGATTTCAGGCAGGAGTACTTGCCCGCTATGCAGCGGGAGGGCCGGGCAGAGGGGGTGTGCGCATATCTGGACCAGGAGGACGGCCTGCACTACCTGGAGTATCACAACGTCCTGGTGCAGCGCCCGGGGCAGGAGCCCTACGTCAGCGGCTCCGGGCGGGAGGTCACCCAGCGGGTGCTGGCCCAGCGGGAGCTCAAGCAGCTCCAGGAGCACGTCGTGCAGGTGCAGAAGATGGAGGCCGTCGGCGTGCTGGCCAGCGGCATTGCCCACGACTTCAACAACATTCTGCAGCAGGTGGGCGGCTACGTGCAGCTTATGGCCGAGCGCCCCGGCCTGGACCAGCTCGGCCGCGGCCAACTCCAGCAGATAGACGACGCGGTCAACCGGGCCGCGGACCTGGTGCGCCGGCTGCTGGAGTTCGGGCGCAAGGCCGACTCCCGGCTGGCGCCCCTGAACCTGAACCAGAAGGTGGCCGAGGCGGTGACCATCTTGGAGCGCACCATCCCCAAGATGATCGGCATGGATGCCCGCCTGCAGCCGGAACTGTGGCTGGTCAAGGGCGACGCCAACCAGTTGGAGCAGCTCTTGATGAACCTGGGGGCCAACGCCCGCGACGCCATGCCCCAGGGCGGCCGGCTGATCTTCGCGACCAAGAACGCGGTCTTGGACGAGGAGTTCTGCCGCCTGCACCCGGCGCTCAAGCCCGGCCCGCACGTGGTGCTCACGGTCAGCGACAACGGCCAGGGCATGGACGAGGAGACCCTGCGCCACGTCTTCGAGCCCTTCTTCACCACCAAGAAGGTGGGCGAGGGCAGCGGGCTGGGCCTGTTTTCGGCCTATGGCATCGTGGAGGGGCACCAGGGGTACATCGCCTGCCAGAGCCAGCCCGGCCAGGGCGCTTGCTTCACCATCTACCTGCCCGCCCTGTCGGCCGAGGAGGCCGCGGCCCAGCCCGAGGCCGGGCCGGCGCCCCAGCCCCGCGGCGGACGGGAGACCATCCTGGTGGTGGACGACGAGGCGGCCATCCTGGAGTCCACCCGCCAACTGCTGGCTGGCCGCGGCTACCAGGTGCTCACCGCCGACAGCGGTGAGGGGGCCTTGGAGATGTACCAGGAGCGGTCAGGGCAGGTGGATTTGGTGATTCTGGACCTGGGCATGCCCGGCATGGGCGGGGAGCGCTGCCTGGCCGAGCTGCTGGCCAAGAACCCCCAGGCCAAGGTGATCGTGGCCACCGGCTACACCCAGAGCGGCCTGCGCAACAAACTACTCGCCACCGGGGCTTGCAGGATGATCAACAAGCCCTACCGCCTGCAAGACCTGCTGATCATGGTGCGGGAGGTCCTGGACGCCTCCTGAGGTGCGGGCGCCCTTCAGCCGCGCGCCCGGCTCTCCCAGTCAAAGTCCCGCGAGGTGACCACGTCCTCCATGCGCCGCAGGCGCCGCTCCAGTTGCTCGTAGGTGCGTTTGAGGCGGCCCAGGGCCATGCTCCGGCTATCGGCGTAGGAGTGGTAGAATTCCTCCTCGTCCTCGCTCAGGGGCGCCTTCACCGGCGCCGGCTTCATGATCAGGGCCAGGACCAGGTAGAGGATGGCCACCGGCCAGAAGCCGGTCAAGACGAAGGCCAGCACGGCCAGGATGCGGATCCAGATTACCGAGAAGTCGAAGTAGTCGGCCAGACCCCGGCAGACCCCCAGCAGCACGCCCTGCCGGGAGCGGTACAGGCCCCGCCGGTTGCGGTAAAGGCGTTTCATGACTGCTGCCCCTTCTTGTCCTTTTCCAGCAGGATCGTTTCCAAGGCCTCGATGCGCTGCTCCATGCGGGTCAGCCCCTGGTGCAGGTCCTGGATCAGCCGGGCCTCCTCCTGGGAGCTTTGGTCCTGCTTGCGCGCCCGGGGGCCCTTGATCATCCGCACGATGGCCAGGGCCACCCCCCCCAGCAGGGCCAGGACCAGCGCCACGAACCCCAAGATCGCCGTCATCATCGCGGACACTGCCTCCTTAGTCGTTTTCGCCGGCCGGGCGGGGGGCCGGGGGCTGGGCCTTGTGGCGCTTTAGCGCGGTCAGCTCCCGCTCCACCTCCTCGTCGCCGGCCAGGCGGTCAATCTCCCGGGCCAGGCCGGGCTGGCGGTGCAGGTTGACCAGCTTGGCCTCGGCCTCCATGCGCTCCACCCGGTTCTCGAACTGCTCGAAGCGCATCAGCACCGCGGCCGAATCGGCCCGGCGGATGTCGCCCTGGGCCCGCTTTTGCTGGCGGGCCAGCTTGTGGCGCTGCACCAGCACCCGCTGCTTCTCGCGCACCGAGGCCAGCTTCTGCTCCAACTGGGCGATGTCCTGGTGGTACTGCTCCACCACCTCCTGGCTGGCGGCCAGCTCCTCTTCCAGCTCCTGGGCCCGCTGACTGAAGTCCCGGCGCATCAAGAGGGCCTCCCGGGCCAGGTCCTCGCGGCCCTTGTCCACGGCCAACTCGGCCTTGGCCTGCCAGTCGGCGGCCCGCTGCCGGATGGCCTCCAGGTCCCGCGCGACCTTCTTGCGCGCGGCCATGGCCCCGGCGCAGGAGGCCTTGATCTCCACCAGGGTGTCTTCCATCTCCTGGATGATCAGCCGGATGAGCTTTTCAGGGTCCTCGGCCCGGTCCAGCATGGAGTTTATGTTGGAACTAATGATATCACGCAGCCTGGTGAATACGCCCATGTCCGTCCTCCTGAGAATTGGCGGCGGCTGCACGCCTGCTCGGCCGCCGGTTCGGCTCACTTGCAGAGCAACAAGCGGGCCAAAAGAGGCCACTGCACTTTATGGCAATAATATTAAAATGTTACCCAATAATCCCCCTAAGCGGCGGTTTACCGTAGTGTTAGTAAAATAAATAATATTTAGTATATTTAGCTAAAAAATAGTATAAATGACTACATGAGAGAGCCGGACGCCAACCCGCCGGGCGAGGCCTTGGGTCAGAGCGAGGCCTTCCTGGCCTTCCAAGAGGCCCTGTCCAGGGTGGCCGCCGCAGAGCGGCCGGTATTGCTGGCGGGCGAACGCGGCACGGGCAAGGAGCTGGCCGCGGCCCGGCTGCACTACCTATCCCCGCGGTGGGGCGAGCCCCTGGTGGCCCTGAACTGCGCGGCCCTGGCCCCGTCCCTGATCGAGGCCGAGCTGTTCGGCCACGAGGCCGGGGCCTTCACCGGCGCGGACCGCCGCCGCCTGGGCCGCTTCGAGAGCGCCCACCGCGGCACCCTGTTCCTGGACGAGATCGGCAACATCCCCCTCACCGTGCAGGAGAAGATCCTGCGCGCGGTGGAGTACGGCTCCTTTGAGCGGGTGGGAGGCAGCCGGCCGGTGCAGGTGGACGTGCGCATCCTGGGGGCCACCCACGCCGACCTGCCGGCCCTGGCCCGGCAGGGGCGCTTCATGCAGGACCTGTTGGACCGGCTCAGCTTTGAGGTGCTGACCCTGCCCCCCCTGCGGGCCCGGGGCGAGGACGTGCTGCTCCTGGCCCGGCATTTCGCGGCCCGCATGGCCGCGGAGTTGGGCCGGCCCCAGCCGCCGGAGCTGGCCCCCGCGGCCCAGGAGGCCCTGTTGGCCCACCCTTGGCCGGGCAACGTGCGCGAGTTGAAGAACGTGGTGGAGCGCTCGGTGTACCGCAGCGCCGGCGGGGTGGTGCAGGAGGTGCTCCTGGACCCCTTTGCCTCGCCCTATGCCCCGGCCGCCCCGCCCGCACCGGCCGCCCCGGCCGCCCCGCCGGAGGAGCCCGCGCCCGCAGCCGCCCCGGGGCTGCCCTTCAAGCAGGCGGTGGCCCGCTTCGAGCGCCGGCTCTTGGCCCAGGCCCTGCGAGAGGCGCGCTACAATCAGCGGCAGGCCGCCGGGCGCCTGGGCCTGAGCTATCACCAGCTCCGCGGCCTGCTCCGTAAGCACGGCGGACCGGAGGGGCTGTGACGCCCCGGGCCGGGGCTGCGCTATAATCTAGACTGGGCCTGCAACGGGAGGAGCGAGCATGGCCGCGCAAGGCTTCCAGGGATATTCCCCGCAGACGGTGCGGTTCTTCGCGGAACTGGCCCGCTACAACAACAAGACTTGGTTCGATGAGCACCGCCAGGTGTACGAGAGCCAGGTGCAGGCCCCCAGCCGGGATTTGGTGGTGGACCTGGGACGGCTGCTGGGCACCCTCTCCCGCGGGGTGCAGGCCGACCCCCGGGTGAACAAGAGCCTGTTCCGCATCAACCGCGACACCCGCTTTTCCAAGGACAAGACGCCCTACAAGGAGCACCTGGGCCTGTGGTGGTGGGAGGGCCCCGGCGGCCGCATGGAGTGCCCGGGCTTCTACTTCCAGCTCCAGCCGCCCCAGGTGATGCTGGCCGTGGGCATGCACTGCTTCCCGGACAAGCTGCTGCCCGCCTTCCGCGAGGCCGCGGCCGACCCCCGCCGGGGCCCGGCCCTGGCCAAGGCCGTGGGCCAGGTGCAACAAGCCGGCTACCAGGTGGGCGGGGAGCATTTCCAGCGGGTGCCGCGGGGATACGCGGCCGACCACCCCCGGGCCGAGCTGCTCAAATACAACGGGCTCTACGCCTGGCGCGAGGCGGAGATACCGCCCCAGTTCTACACCGCCGAGCTGCCGGACTGGTGCCTGCCCCATTACCGGGCCATGCTGCCCATCCACAAGTGGCTCCTGGCCCTGGTCCGGCAGGCGGCGGTGTGAAAGGGCGGCTTCTGATCCTGGCCGCCCTGGCCCTGCTGGCCGCGGCCTGCTCCTCCGGGGAGGAGGCCGGCCGCTACCAGGGCTACGTGGAGGCCGAGCTGACCTACCTGGCCGCGCCGGCCGGCGGGTACCTGAAGGAGCTGGCCGTGCAGCGGGGCCAGGCGGTGCAGGCCGGCCAGTTGGCCTTCCGCCTGGAGGCCTTCGAGCAGCAGCAGGCCGTGGAGGCCGCGGACCGGCAGTTGCAGCAGGCCCAGGCCCGCCTGGCCGACCTCCAGAAGGGCCAGCGCCCCAGCGAGATCGCCGCCATCCAGGCGGCCCTGCGCCGGACCCAGAGCTCCCTGCGCCTGTCCCAACTGGAGTTTCAGCGCCGCCAGAAGCTCTACGCCCAGCACTCCATCGCCAAGGAGCAGTTGGACCAGTCCCGCACCGCCTTTCTGCGCGACCAGGCCCAGGTGGCCGAGATCAGCGCCCAGTTGCAGACCGCCCGCCTGGGGGCGCGCAGCGACCAGATCCAGGCCGCGGCCGAGGAGGTGAAGGCGCTGCGGGCCCGCCTGGCCCAGGCCCAATGGAGCCTGGAGCGCATGAGCCAGAGCGCGGTGGCCGCGGGCCGGGTGTTCGACACCTTCTACACCCCGGGCGAGTGGGTGGCGGCCGGGCAGCCGGTGCTGGCCCTCTTGCTGCCCGGGGATGTCAAGGTGCGCTTCTTCGTGCCCGAGGAGCAGCTCTCCGGCCTGCGCCTGGGCCAGAGCGTGCGCCTGTCCTGCGACGGCTGCCCGGCCGGCCTCACCGCGGCCGTCAGCTACATCTCCCCCCGGGCCGAGTACACCCCGCCGGTGATCTACAGCCAGGAGACCCGGGCCAAGCTGGTGTTTTTGGTGGAGGCCCGGCCCACCCCCGGCCAGGCCGCGCTCAACCCCGGCCAGCCCATGCAGGTGCGCCTGGCCGCGGCCAAGGGACAGTGAACCAGGCGGCGGTCATCATAGACGTACAGGGCCTGGTCAAGCGCTTCGGCCCGCACACGGTGGTGGACGGGGTGTCCCTGACCGTGCGCCAGGGCGAGGTCTTCGGCTTCCTGGGCCCCAACGGCGCGGGCAAGACCACCACCATCCGCATGCTCTGCGGACTACTCACCCCCGACGGGGGCAGCGGCACCTGCCTGGGCTTCGACGTGATCCGCGGCAGCCGCCAGATCAAGCCCCAGGTGGGCTACATGGCCCAGCGCTTCAGCCTTTACGAGGACCTGACCGTGGAGGAGAACCTGAACTTCATCGCGGCCATGTACGGCGTGCCCCAGCGCCGCCAAGCGGTGGCCGAGACCGCCGAACGCCTGGAGCTGGAGCCCTATCGCCAGCACCTGGCCCGCAACCTTTCCGGCGGCTGGAAGCAGCGCCTGGCCCTGGCCTCCTGCCTGATCCACCGGCCCAAGCTGCTGCTATTGGACGAGCCCACCGCCGGCGTGGACCCCAAGGCCCGCCGGGAGTTCTGGGACCGGGTGCACCAGCTCACCGCCGAGGGCATCACCGCCCTGATCAGCACCCACTACATGGACGAGGCCGAGCGCTGCCACCGCCTGGCCTACATCGCCGCCGGCCGGCTCTTGGCCGAGGGCACCGTGGAGGAGGTGGTGGAGCGCCAGGGGCTGACCACCTGGGCGGTCACCGGCGGCGACCTGCACGAGCTGACCCGCCGCCTGCAGGGCCTGCCCGGCGTGGAGCAGGTGGTGGCCTTCGGCAACAGCCTGCACGTCAGCGGCCGGGACGCCGCAGCCCTGGGCCGCAGCATCGAGCCCTTCCGGGTGGCGCCCCACCAGTGGCGGCAGGTGGCCACCAGCCTGGAGGAGGTATTCATCAGCCTGATGAGCGGGGAGGGGGGCGCTTCATGAGAAGCTCCTGGTTTTCCCCGGCCCGGCTGTGGGCCATGGTGGTCAAGGAATTCGTGCAGATGCGCCGGGACCGCCTGACCTTCGGCATGATGATCGGCATCCCCTTGCTGCAGTTGATAATCTTCGGCTACGCCATCAACTCCGACCCCAAGCACCTGCCCACGGCGGTGCTGGTGACCGAACAAAGCCCCTTCGCCCGCCGCATCCTGGCGGCCATGCAGACCAGCGACTACTTCCGGGTGACCACCGTGGCCCGCAGCGAGGCCCAGATCGAGCGCCTGCTGGCCGAGGGACGGGTGCAGTTCGTGGTCAGCGTGCCGGCGGAGTTCAGCCGCCGCCTGGTGCGGGGGCAGCGGCCCCAGGTTCTCTTGGAGGCCGACGCCACCGACCCGGCCGCGGTGGGCAACGCCGTCTTCGCCCTGGGCACCCTGGTGAACCAGGCCCTAGAGCGGGACCTGGCCGGCCCCCTGGTCCGCTTGCGCGCCGGCCCGGGGCCGGTGGAGGTGATCGTCCACCGCCGCTACAACCCCGAGGGCCTGACCCAGTACAACATCGTGCCCGGCCTGATGGGCGTGGTGCTGACCATGACCATGGTGGTGATCACCTCCCTGGCCGTGACCCGGGAGCGCGAGCGGGGCACCATGGAGAACCTCTTGACCACGCCGGTGCGGCCCCTGGAGGTGATGCTGGGCAAGCTCTTGCCCTACATCCTGGTGGGTTACGTGCAGATGGCCTTGATCGTGCTGGCCGCCCGCTATTTGTTCCGGGTGCCCGAGGTGGGCAGCTTAGTGCTCTTGTTCGCGGTGTCGCTGTTGTTCATCGCGGCCAACCTGATGGTGGGCATCACCTTCTCCACCGTGGCCCAGAACCAGCTCCAGGCCGTGCAGATGTCCTTTTTGTTCTTCCTGCCCTCCATCCTGCTCTCGGGCTTCATGTTCCCCTTCCGGGGCATGCCCGACTGGGCCCAGACCATCGGTTCGGCCCTGCCGCTGACCCACTACCTGCGCCTGGTGCGGGGCATCCTGCTCAAGGGCAACGGCCTGGCCCAGTGCTGGCCCGAGTTGTGGCCCATCGCCCTGTTCATGCTGGTGATGATGACCGTGGCCCTGAAGCGCTACCGGCAGACCATAGACTAGCCGAGCGGGCGGAGAAAAAACGGCCGGCCCCGGAGGGCCGGCCGCGGCGCGTCTATCTGTGGGCGGGGCTAGATGACCACCTTGAAGCCGGCCGCGTCCAGGTCGGCCTGCAGGTTGGCCTTGTGCGGAGTGCGGGCCCGGATGAAGACCTGGTTGCCCGGGCGGCCGCGGTGGGGCGCGGTGAAGATGGCCTCCACCGGCACCCCGCGCTTTTCGATGACGCCGGCGATGCGGCCGGTGGCGCCCACCTCCTTGCCCAGCTCCACGCCCTCCAGCTCGATGACGCAGGTGCCCTCCCGGGCGCCGATGAGCTGCATCAGGGCGTTGATGATCTCGGTCTCGGTGGCGATGCCCACCAGCTTGCCGTCCTCAACCACCGGGAAGGCGCCGATGCCCTCCTTCTGGCCCCGCTGAATTACCTCCTGCACCCGGTCATCGGGCCCCACGGTCAGGGGGTTCTTGTGCATCACCTCGCCCACGGTGAGCTTTTCCAGCAGGGCGTACATCTCGTGCACGCTCAAGGTGGTGGCGGCCGAGGGCATGGCCTCGATGACGTTGCGGCTGGTGAGCAACCCCACCAGGCGGCCCTTTTTGTCCACCACCGGCAGGCGCCGGATCTTGTTCTCGGCCATGATCTTGCTGGCCTGGGGCAGCGGGGTCTCCGGGCTCACGGTGATGGGGTCAGGGGTCATCCAGTGCTTTATCTTCATTTGAATCCTCCTCCCAGGCCAAGCGGGCCGGCGGGCCTGCCGCGGACGATCGTTTCCCTGCTTGATTATAGAACACCGCGGGGCTGCCCCCAACCAGTAAAAAGGCCCGGGGCCTAATTAAGCTTGCCCGGCAGGCCGGCAATGGCCCTACAATCTTTTTAGAGCAATCCTCTTGACTCGCCTTCCTTGGCTCTGCTAGATTCCAATAATAATAACTATTCTCATTCAGCAAAGGGGGTTGGCCATGGAGGTGTTGTTGCTTTCCCGGCTGCAGTTCGCCGCAGCCACCTTCTTCCACTTCCTGTTCGTGCCGCTGACCCTGGGTCTGTCCATCTTGCTGGCCATCATGGAGACCCGTTGGGCCGTCAGCGGCAACCAGGAATTCAAACGCATGGCCCGTTTCTGGGGCAAGATCTTCGTGATCAACTTCGCCCTGGGCGTGGTCACCGGCATCACCCTGGAGTTCCAGTTCGGCACCAACTGGGCGCGCTACTCGGCCTACGTGGGCGACATCTTCGGCTCGCTGTTGGCCATCGAGGCCACCATCGCCTTCTTCCTGGAGTCCACCTTCATCGGCGTGTGGATCTTCACCTGGAACCGGCTCTCGCCCAGGGCCCACGCCTTTGTGATGTGGCTCATCGCCGCGGCCACCAACATCAGCGCCTACTGGATCCTCTCGGCCAACGCCTGGATGCAGCACCCGGTGGGCTATGTGCTGCGCAACGGCCGGGCCGAGCTCGACGACTTCCTGGCCATCATCACCCAGCGCTTCGCGGTCGTCGAGTTCATGCACACGGTCAGCGGGGCCTACATAGTGGCCGGCTTCGTGGTCATGGGGGTGAGCGCCTACCACCTGCTCAAGAAGCGCGAGGTGGAGTTCTTCACCCGCTCCTTCCGCATGGCCCTGATCTTCGCCCTGATCTTCTCCCTGTTCGAGGTGGTGCAGGGCCACCTAAACGGCGGCGAGGTGGCCAAGGCCCAGCCCAGCAAGCTTGCGGCCATGGAGTCACACTGGAAGACCCAAAAGCGGGCGCCCATATACCTGTTCGCCATGCCCCGCCCGGACGGCGGCGGCAACCTCATCGAGATACTGCCCATCCCCGGCGCCCTGAGCCTGCTGGCCTTTCACGACCCCAACGCCGAGGTGAAGGGCCTGAACGACTTCAAGCCCGAGGACCGGCCGCCGGTGCTTCTCACCTTCGGGGCCTTCAAGATCATGGTGGGCCTGGGCTTTTTGTTCGTGCTCCTGACCGTGTGGGGCTTGTTTGTGCGCAACCGGCTCACGGACAACCCGCGCTACCTGCGCTTCATGCTGCTGGCCATCCCTTTGCCCTACATCGCCATCGAGGCCGGCTGGATGGTGGCCGAGGTGGGGCGGCAGCCCTGGCTGGTCTGGGGCCTGATGCGCACCGCGCAGGGGGTGAGCCCGGTGGACGCCCACCAGGTGGCGGTGTCCTTCATCGCCTTCATCGTTTTCTACGGCCTGCTGGGCATCACCGCCTTCTGGCTGATGGCCCGCTACGCCAAGCGGGGCCCCGAGCCCCTGGCCGCGGCCTAAAGAGGGGAGGAGTCAGTCATGGAGACTATCTGGTTCTTGCTGTGGGGCCTGCTCTGGGCCATCTACTTCGTGCTGGACGGCTTTGACCTGGGCCTGGGGACCATTTCGCCCTTTGTGACCAAGAGCGAAGAGGACAAAAAGGTGGTGTACCAGGCCATGGGCCCCTTCTGGGACGGCAACGAGGTCTGGCTGATCACCGCCGGCGGGGTGACCTTCGCCGCCTTCCCCAAGGCCTACGCGGTGCTGTTCTCGGCCCTGTACTCGCCGCTGATGTTCATCCTCTTCGCCCTGATCATCCGCGGCGTGGCCCTGGAGTACCGGGGCAAGATGGAGGGCCGCGGCTGGCGCGAGGCCTGGGACCTCTGCCTGTTCCTGGGCAGCCTGGTGCCGGCGCTCTTGTTCGGGGTGGCCTTCGCCAACATCTTCCGGGGCATCCCCATTGACGCCGAGGGGGTGTACCGGGGGACCCTGTTCACCCTGCTCAACCCCTACGGCCTGCTGGGCGGCCTGTTGTTCCTGTGCCTGTTCTGCTATCACGGCGCCCTGTGGCTGGGCATCAAGGCCGGCGGCGAGCTGCGGTCCCGGGCCCAGAAGTACGCCCGGGCGCTGTGGCCGCCTCTCTTGGTGCTGGCGGTGCTGTTTTTGGTGGCCACCTGGTTCAGCACCAACCTGTACGCCAACTACCTGGAGAATCCGGCGCTGTTCATCATACCCCTGCTGGCCGTGCTCGGCCTGCTGGCCACGCGCTGGTTCCTGCAGGCCGGGGCCATGTGGAAGGCCTGGGCCTGCAACGCGGTGGTGGTGGCCGGCGCCACCCTGTTCGGGGTGGTGGGGCTCTACCCCAACCTGCTGCCTTCTTCCCTCAGCCCGGCGGCCAGCCTTACGGTGACTAACGCCGCCTCCAGCCCCCTGACCCTGAAGATCATGCTGGGGGTGGCCCTGGTGATGGTGCCCATCGTCCTGGCCTACCAGGTCTGGGTCTACTACTACTTCCGGCATCAGGTGAAGCCCGAGGACCTGGCCTACGACGAGGGTTACTAGCCCGGGCGCCGGCCCCAATCGGGGGGCCGCAAATCTCAAACAGCCGGCCCGCCGGGTAGCCTCCCCGGCGGGCCTTTCTGATGCCTGGGCTCAGGCCGGGGACGGGGCGGCGGAGTGCAGGTGCACGTCGCGTTGCGGGAAGGGCATGGAGACGCCCTCGGCGTCCAGGCGCAGCTTGATGCGCTCGGTCAGGTCGCAGCGGGCGGCCCACCAGTCGGCGTTGTTCACCCAGGGCCGCACGGCCAGGTTCACGCTGCTGTCGGCCAGCTCCAACACCTGCACCGCGGGCGCGGGCTCGGCCAGCACCCGGGGATCCTGGGCCAGGATTTCCTGCAACACCCGCTTGGCCTTGAGCAGGTCGTCGTCGTAGCCGATGCCCACCACCAGGTCTATGCGCCGCACCTTGGCCGCGCTGACGTTGACCAGCTTTTCGGTGAAGACCTTGTTGTTGGGCAGGATCACCAGCCTGCCGTCCGGCTCCCGGACCTGGGTGTTGGTGATGGTGATGACCTCCACGCTGCCCAGGGTCCTGGAGGTCTCGATGGTATCGCCCAGCTTGAAGGGCCGGAAGACCAGGATCAAGACGCCGGCGGCCAGGTTGGCCAGGTTGGCCTGCATGGACAGGGCGATGGCCAGGCCGGCGGCGCCCAGCACCGCGATGATGGAGGCGGTCTGAAAGCCCACCCGGTTCAGGGCGGCGATGATCACGAAGGCGTAGAGCCCGAAGCGCAGCAGGTTGCCGCCGAAGGAGACCAGGGTCTCCTCCATCTTGGCCCGGCGCATTATCTTCTGGATGAGGCGCACCACCATCCGGGAGGCCATGAAGCCCAGCACCAGGATGAGCACGGCCCCCAGCAGGCTCAGGCCGTACGGGCTATCCACTGCTTGATCTCGCTGAGCAGGCTTTCCATAAGACTTCCTCCTTTGTACGGGCGCCCGCGGCCCGTCTGCGGTCGTGGATTCATCCGCGGCCCCGCGTCCGGCCGCGCCATCCGGGCCAGAGGCCTTTGGTCCATTATAGACAACCGGGCTGGCGGACCAAACCGGGCGGCCCGCTCCGCGGCAGCCGCCGCGGCCCGCGCATAGGCTCCGGCCGGCGAAAGGGCCTTCCTTTGCCCCGGCTGGCTGTGGGATAATCACTACTAAGCCGATAGGGATGAAAGGCGATTTGTCGCCGCCTCATCGGCCTTTGCATTCCCGCGCGGGGTGCTTAGCCATTGACTTCGGCAGCGAAATGGCATATGCAAAACGGATTAGATTCTCAAGGCCCAGCATCATTTAGATTAACGCCCGTGGAGTAAGCCATGGCTCAGTCCAAGCTCACCATTGACGGCCGGGAGTTGGAGTTCACCCCTGGCGAAACCATCCTGCAGGTGGCCTGGCGCAACGGGGTACGCATCCCCACCCTGTGCTACTTGAAGGACGCCACGCCCACCGGGGCCTGCCGCATCTGCCTGGTGGAGGTCAAGGGCGCCCGCACCCTGGTGGCCTCTTGCGCCCTGCCGGCCGCGGCGGGCATGGAGGTGTCCACCGACACGGGCAAGGTGCACACGGCCCGGCGCCTGAACGTGGAGCTATTGCTCTCCAGCGGGGACCATAACTGCCTGCTGTGCGAGGCCAACGGCGCCTGCGGCCTGCAGGCCCTGGCCTATGAGTACGGGGTGCAGGCGGGTCGTTTCCTGGGCATGACCCAGACCTATCCCATCGAGCAGGACAACCCGCTGATCGTGCGGGACTTCAGCAAGTGCATCCTCTGCGGCCGTTGCGTGCAGGCCTGCAACGAGGTGCAGGTGAACCGGGCCATCGGCTTCGGCTACCGGGGCGCGCGGGCCAAGATCGTGACCGCCGGGGACCGGGCCTATCATCTTTCGGACTGCGTGTTCTGCGGACAGTGCGTTCAGGCCTGCCCGGTGGGCGCGCTGACCGAGAAGAAGGCCCGGGGCCAGGCTCGCACCTGGGAGACCAGCAAGACCAAGACCACCTGCCCCTACTGCGGGGTGGGCTGCCAGATGTACCTCCACACCAAGCGGGGCAAGATCGTCAAGATCACCGCCGCGGACAACCAGGGCCCCAACTTCGGCCGGCTCTGCGTCAAGGGCCGCTTCGGTTACGACTTCGTGCATTCGCCCGACCGCCTCACCACGCCCCTGATCAAGGAGAACGGCTCCTTCCGGGAGGCCACCTGGGGCGAGGCCCTGGACCTGGTGGCGGCCAAGTTCAAGGAGATCATGGCCAGCGAGGGGCCCGACGCCATCGGCGGGCTGTCCTCGGCGCGGGTGACCAACGAGGAGAACTACCTCTTCCAGAAGCTGATCCGCAGCGCGGTGGGCACGCACAACGTGGACCACTGCGCACGTCTCTGACACAGCTCCACGGTGGCCGGTCTGGCCGCCTCCTACGGCTCCGGCGCCATGACCAACTCCATCGCCGAGATCGAAGACTGCCCGGTGATGCTGGTCATAGGCTCCAACACCACAGAGAACCATCCGGTGATCGGCACGGTGATGCGCCGCGCGGTGCTGCACAAGGGCGCCAAGATCATCGTGGCCGACCCCCGGCGCATACCCCTGGTGCAGGACGCGGCCATCTGGCTGCGGCAGCGGCCGGGCACGGACCTGGCCCTGGTCAACGGCCTGCTGCACGTGATCCTGCGCGACGGCCTGCAGGACCAAAAGTTCATAGATAAGCGCACCGAGGGCTTCGAGGCCTTGAAGGAGTCGCTGAAAAAATACGACCCGGCCACGGTGGAGAAGATCACCGGCGTGCCGGCCGCGGACATTGAGGCCGCGGCGCGGTTGTTCGGCGCGGCCGAGCGGGCCGGCATCTTCTACGCCATGGGCATCACCCAGCACACGGTGGGCACGGACAACGTCAAGGCCCTGGCCAACCTGGCCATGGCCACCGGCAACGTGGGCAAGGAGTCGGCCGGCGTGAACCCCCTGCGCGGCCAGAACAACGTGCAGGGGGCCTGCGACATGGGCGCCCTGCCCACGGACTTCCCCGCCTACCAGAAGGTGGCCAACCCCGAGATGCGGGCCAGGTTCGCCCAGGCCTGGGGACTGGCCAGCCTCAGCGATAAGCCCGGCCTGACCGTCACCGAGATGATAGACGCCGCCGCGCAGGGCAAGCTCAAGGCCCTGTACATCATGGGCGAGAACTCCCTGCTCTCGGACCCGGACCTGAACCACCTCCGGAAGGCCCTGGCCAAGCTGCCCTTTTTGGTGGTGCAGGACATCTTCCTCAGCGAGACCGCCCAGGAGGCGGACGTGGTGCTGCCCAGCGCCTGCTGGGCCGAAAAGGACGGCACCTTCACCAACACCGAGCGCCGGGTGCAGCGCATACGCAAGGCGGCCAGCCCGCCGGGCCAGGCCTGGCCGGACTGGAAGATCATCGCCGAGCTGGGCAAGCGCCTGGGCGGAAGCTGGGGCTACGGCGGGCCCGCGGAGATCATGGAGGAGGTCGCCAAGGTGACGCCCTCCTACGCCGGCATCAACTACCAGCGCCTGGAGGAGCTGGGCGGCCTGCACTGGCCCTGCCCGGACACCGAGCACGGCGGCACCTGCGTGCTGCACGTGGACAGCTTCTCGCGCGGCAAGGGCCTGTTCCACGCGGTGGAGCACGCCGAGCCGGCCGAGCTGCCCGACGAGGCTTATCCCTACACCCTGACCACCGGCCGAATTTTATATCAGTACCACACCGGCACCATGACCCGCCGCGCGGTGGGCCTGGAGGACATGGCGCCCGAGTGCCTGGTGGAGATAAACCCGGCCGACGCCCAGTCCCTGGGCCTGGCCAACGGCGACCAGGTGCGGGTGGCCTCCCGCCGGGGCGAGATACAGGCCAAGGCCTGGGTCACCGAGCGGGTGGGGCGGGGGGTGATCTTCATCCCATTCCACTACGCCGAGGCCGCGGCCAATCTCTTGACCAACCCGGCCCTGGACCCGGTGTCCAAGATTCCCGAGTACAAGGTCTGCGCGGTGCAGGTGGCCAAGGCCGCCTGAGCAAAGGCCTGTCCGCAGATCAGGGAGCGCCAGAGATGGCGCTCCCTCTTTTTTTAGCCGGCCGTCTTAGCGGCAGTAGGCCTGGCAGTGGAAGGCGCTGAAGGCCGCGTACACCCGGGCCGCCTGCTGGGTCTCCTGCGGGGTGGGATGGTGCGCGGCTGCCCCGGCCAGGCGGGCGGCCAGCTCCTGCGGGCCGGGGATGGCGGCTAGCCCATAGGCCAGCACCCGGCCGCTCAGGGTGTCCAGCAGCTCCGCATCCGCGCCGTTGCTGACTACGGCCAGGGGCAGCCAGTGCTCGTGGATCAGGCGGGCGACGGCCAGGGCCTCTTTTTCGCGCGTGACCACTGAGCCCCGCGCGCAGCGCAGCGCCAAAGCCGGCCGGCCCTGGCTGTGCACCAGCAGGTCCGCCAGCACCCGCAGACGGTCGCCGTCGCTCATGACCTCGCGGGCCGCGTCCACCGTCACCTCGCTGCGGTCATAGCCCAGCCCTAAGAGCAGGGCCTCGATCTGCTGCCGCACCGGCTCGTCATCGCCCGGGGGCAGGGGCTGCCCGCTGATCAGATCGCGCTGCGCGTCCATGCCGCTTCTCCCTTAGCGCCTGGTCCTAAGGTAAGCACAAATAAGCCCGCCTGCACCACCGGTGGTGCAGGCGGGCTGGTCATTGCGGCGCTCCCCCACCCGGCCTGGACTCTGACCAGGCACGAATTCATACCGCCCTACGGTTATGGAGGCCTTTCGCGGCCGCGCCCTGCTCAGCGGCAATCGCCCCTGAGCCAACCCTGGCCTCCACCGCCGCGCCGCCCTGCGCTCCCGCGCGGGCAGCCAGGCGCTTGGCTCTGCGGGAGCCGGCCTTGTGGGGGCAGAGCCGGCCCCTGCGCAAGAAGAGGGGAGCCTACTTGTTTAGCTGACCCTTCACCGCGGAACTCATCTTGAAGACCATGCGCTTGCTGGCCTTGATCTTGATGGGCTGTCCCGTGGCAGGATTCACGCCTTTGCGGGCCTTGCTCTTCTTGAGCGCGAAGGTGCCCAGTCCGGCCACCCGGAAGGAGCGGCCGGCCTTTACCTCTTTGCGGCACATATCGACGAAAGACTCCAGGGCAGCCTTGGCCGCCACCTTGGAGATGCCAGCGTCTTTGGCAACCTTGTCGATCATGTCCGCCTTGGTGGCCGGTGTCTTAGCCATGCCTCCTCCTAATCCTTTTCTCCTGGTTTGCTTTTTCTCGCCTCCCCACGTTGGGGAGGACGCTTATTGGTTGGGCATCGGTGCGATTCAATGCTGCGGCTCTCGAGGACAAAGGCAAATCCAGGATGTCCCAGTCGCTACGCCGCCAATGTAAAAATTGCATGTGTTCAAAAACTAAAAGCAGCATAACACCCTGAGACAACGGGCGTCAACATGCATTGCCCAAAAAAAGCCTTTGCCACCGGGGTGCAAACCAGTTTCTCTTCTCCGAGCCCGTCGCCGCGGGGCCGCGCGCACCCGGCCTCGTTTCACCGCGCAATTAAGGGCTCGTTTGCGATGCCAGCCACGCGCGGGCGGCGGCGGTTTTTTCAGCACGCATCGAAATTGTCGTTGCGCGCATCGTCGTCGCGCGCGCTGTTGGCCGGCGCGTTGCACTGCGATCTGGAGTTGGCGGGCCGCTCAGCTTTTCTTTGCGCGGCGTGGTGCGCGGCGTGGTGCGCGGCGGCAGCGCAGTCGCGTCAGCGGCGTCCGGCGTCGCTGATGCGCACGCGCAGGGAGATGGTCATGGGTTGCTCCGGGACGGAAGAAGCAGGCGCGAGCCGGAGCATGGGCAAGCACCGCCGGTTAGCTGCCGGCGAGACCGGTTGGCCGGACCCTGCAGCCGCGCCCTTGGCTGCGACGCAACCCACGGCGCCTGCCAGGGCGCTGGAGGCGGCGGCCCCGGCGCGCGGCCGTGGAGTCCGGCCGGAGCAATCGCCCCACCTTCTACCACCAGCCCAACCCGCCGTTGGCCCCGGCCAGAGACGGCCGCGGGGCCGCCCTTCGCCCGGCGCGCTAGGCTCAGAACTCTGAGCCTATAAACGCTGGTTTTTTGCTAAGCGAACCCCCAAAAGTGGGGTGCCGGTTCTTGGGTCCTACCAGGGGTGGAGAGTATCAGGCCCAGGAAGACAGAATGTGCCTTTTTTGTTGTTTATTTCTTGACATGCGGTCTTTCACCCCCCTATAGTGGGTCCAGGTGGGTTTTAGTGGGGATTAGTGGGTTACTCCTGCCCAAGGAGTCCAGGTGTTCACGGGTTGGTCGCTGCATAATCTCGACGCCAAGGGTCGGGTGGCCGTACCCGCCCGCTTCCGCGACGTGCTCAAGGCCCGGCGCGACGAGCGGGTGGTGCTCACCACCTCCGACCGCTGCTTGGTGTGCTACCCCCACGAGGAGTGGCGCAGCATAGCAGACAAGGTCAGCCGCCAGTCCCAGGTGGACCCGCGCGTGCAGGCCTTCCGGCGTTATTTTATCAGCGGCGCCACCGACTGCACCCTGGACAAACAAGGCCGGGTCCTCGTCCCCCAGCCCCTGCGGGAGCTGGCGGGCCTGGACGGACAGGTGCTCCTGGTAGGCATGCAGAACAACTTCGAGCTCTGGGACAAGGAGCGCTGGTACCAGGAGCGGACGCGCATTCAAGAGAACTTCGGAGACCTCAGTTCCTTCATGGCCGAGCTGGGGATCTAAGTCATGGGCGCCGGGCACCGGCCGGTAATGCTGGCCGAGGTGCTCGCCGCCCTGGAGCCGGGGCGCGGCGGCCTCTACGTGGACGGCACCGTGGGCGCCGCCGGCCACGCCGCCGCCCTTCTGACCGCCTCGGCTCCGGCCGGGCTGCTCTTGGGTCTGGACCGGGACCCGCAGGCCTTGCAGTCGGCCCGGCGCCAATTGGAGCCCTATGCGGACAGGGTGCGGCTGGTGGAAGCCACCTTCGATCACATCGGCGACGAGCTGCAGGCCTGGGGACGGGGGCCGGCCGACGGCATCCTGTTGGACCTGGGGGTCAGCTCCATGCAACTGGACCAGGCGGCGCGCGGCTTCAGCTTCCGGCAGGACGCCCCCCTGGACATGCGCATGTCCGGCCGGGGGGAGTCCGCCGCCCAGCTCCTGGCCAGACTCGGCGAAGATGAGCTGGCCCGCCTGTTGGCCAGGCTGGGCGAGGAGCCTTTTGCCCGGCGCATCGCCCGGGCCCTGGCCGCCGCCCAGGGTGAGGAGCCCATCGCCACCACCGGCCGCCTGGCCGAGCTGGTGAGCGCGGCCCTGCCCGCCGCCGAGCGCCGCCGGCGCAAGCTGCACCCGGCCACCCAGGTCTTTCAGGCCCTGCGCCTGGCGGTCAACGACGAGCTGGGCATGCTGGAGCGCTTCCTGGAGCAGGCGCCGCGCTGGCTGGCCCCGGGCGGCCGCCTGGCGGTGCTCTGCTACCACAGCCTGGAGGACCGGCGCGTGAAGCAGGCCGTCAGCCGCTGGGCCCGGCCCTGCACCTGCCCGCCGGGGCTGCCGGTGTGCGCCTGCGGCCGCCGGCCGCTCTTCACCCCCCTGGGCCGCCTGCGGCGCCCCCGGCCCCAGGAGGTGGAGGACAACCCCCGCGCCCGCTCGGCCCGTCTGCGGGCCGCGCTGCGCACCCAGGAGGCGGCGTGAACGTAAGCCTGCGCATAGGCAACCGGCGGCTGGCCGCGGGAGCCGGCTGGTTCCCCCTGAGCCTGCACCAGGCGCTGTTCGTGCTGGGGTTGATCACCGCCTCCTGCCTTTTCTACATATTCACCGAGGTGCGGGTCCTGAACCTCTCCTACCAGGCCAGCCAAGCCGCCAGCGTGCAGCGGGAGCTGATGGAGGTCAAGCGGCGGCTCAAGGTGGAGCTTAACAACCTGCGCTCGCCCGAGCGCCTGGAGCGCGAGGGGGCCCGCCTGGGCCTGACCCCGCCGCCGGCCGACCGGGTGAGGGTGCTGCCGTGACCCGGAGCCAGGCCCAGGAGGCCAAGCGCTGGCTGCGCCTGCGCCTGCGGGTGGCCGGGTTCGCCTTTGTGCTGATCTGCGGTGTCCTGGCCGGGCGGGCCCTGGACCTGCAGGTCTGGCAGCGGGAGTTCCTGCAGCAGAAGGCCCTGAAGGAGATCATGCGCCAGGTGCAGATCCCTCCCCGCCGCGGCGTGATCTACGACCGCAACCAGCAGGAGCTGGCCCTGAGCCTGGACACCGACAGCGTCTACGCCCGCCCGGTGGCCATTCCCCATCCCCAGAAGACCGGCCGCGCCTTGGCCAAGGCCCTGAGGCTGCCGGCCGCGGAGGTGATCGGCCGCCTGCGCAGCGAGAAGGGCTTCGTCTGGTTGGCCCGGCGGGTGAACCCGGAGCAGGCCGAGGCGGTGCGGGTTCTGGACCTGGAGGGCGTGGGGCTGGTCAAGGAGCCCAGGCGCTTCTACCCCTACACCGACCTGGCCTGCCACCTGCTGGGCTTCGCCGGCGCGGACGCCCGCGGCCTGGAAGGGCTGGAGCAGGCCTACGACAGCAGCCTGCGCGGCCAGGCCCTCACCGAGACCCGCCTGCTGGACGCCAAGCGCCGCATCTTCCACCTCTCGGGGCGGGCCATCGCCAACCTGCCCGAGGGGCTGCACCTGATCATGACCATAGACAAGGGCCTGCAATATCAGGTGGAGAAGATTCTAGCCGCCACCGTCCGGCGCTGGCGGGCCCAAGGCGGCCAGGCGGTGGTCATGGTCCCCCAGACCGGCGAGATCCTGGCCATGGCCTCGCTGCCGGCCTTCAACCCCAACGTGTACCAGCGCTACCCGCGCCAGAGCTATCGCAACCGCTCCATCACCGACGTCTTCGAACCCGGCTCCACCTTCAAGCTCTTCCTGGCCGCCGCCGCCCTGAGCAGCCGCAGGGTGAGCCTGGATGAGCGCTTTGACTGCGAGAACGGCCGCTGGCGGCTGGCCGGCCGCGTCATCCACGACACCCACCCCCACGGGCGCCTGAACCTGGCCGAGATCATCAAGTACTCTTCCAACATCGGCGCGGCCAAGGTGGGCCGCCAGGTGGGGGCCGGCGATTTTTACCGCGCCCTGCTGGCCTTCGGCTTCGGCCACGCCACCGGCGTGGACCTGCCCGGCGAGTCCGGCGGCATCCTGCGGCCGGCCGCCCAGTGGGGCCCGGTGGGGCTGGCCAACATCGCCTTCGGCCAGGGCGTGGCGGTCACCGCCCTGCAGCTCACCACGGCCGTGGCGGCCATCGCCAACAACGGCGTGCTGATGCGGCCCTTCGTGGTGCGGGCCCTGGTGGACCCCTCCGGCCGCCTGGTCAAGGAGAACCAGCCCCAGGTGACCGGCCGTCCCCTGGGGGGGGGCGAGGCCCAGATACTCACCCGCATGATGGTCAGCGTCACCCAGCCCGGCGGCACCGGCACCGCCGCCCGGGTGAGGTCCTTCCGCGTGGCCGGCAAGACCGGCACCGCCCAGAAGCTGAAGCCCGGCGGCGGCTACTCCCAGACCGACTACCTGGCGCTGTTCGTGGGCTTTTTGCCGGCCGAGGACCCCAAGGCGGCTCTGCTGGTGATGATAGACACCCCCCAGGGCCAGCACTACGGCGGCGTAGTGGCCGCTCCGGCCTGGGCGGCCATGGCCCGGGCCGCCTTGGAGACCCTGGGCGTGCCCTCCGCCCCGCCCCGGCCGCCGCTGCTGAGGGCCCAGGCCCCGGCCCGTCCGCGGCCGGCCCCGCCCCGGCGCAACGCCGCCCCCGCGGCAGACCTGGCCCAGGGCCTGGCCCCGGACCTCAGCGGCCTGACCCTGCGCCAGGTGCTGGCCCTGGCCAGCCGCTTCGGCCTGCAGGTGCGGGCCAGCGGCTGGGGGCGGGTGCAGACCCAGCGGCCGGCCCCGGGCCGTCCCCTGCAGGGCAAGCTGCTCAGCGTGCAGCTGGGCCTGGGCACCGGAGGCGCCTGATGCAGCTCAAGGCGCTGCTGGAGGTCATGGAGGTGCAGCAGGTGCGCGGCCAGTTGCCCGCGGCCGAGGTCAGCGGCCTGGCCTACGACTCCCGCAGGGTGCGGCCGGGCATGCTCTTCGCGGCGCTCAAGGGCGAGCGGGCCGACGGTCACGACTTCGTGGCCGCCGCTGCCCAGGCCGGCGCCCTGGCCGCCCTGGTGGAGCGGCCCCTGGAGGTGGAGCTGCCCCAGGTGCTGGTGGCCGACGCCCGCCGGAGCCTGGCCCTGGCCGCGGCCCGCTTCTTCGGCCAGCCCAGCCGCCGCCTGAGCCTGGTGGGGGTCACCGGCACCAACGGCAAGACCACGGTCACCTACTTGGTGGAGGCCCTCCTGTCCCGGCGGGGCGGGGTGGGGCTGTTGGGCACGGTGGAGGTGCGCTGGCCGGGCAGCCGCCAGGCGGCGGCCATGACCACGCCCGAGTCCCTGGATTTGCAGGCGGCCCTGGCCCAGATGCTGGCCGCGGGCGCCCACGGGGTGGTGATGGAGGTGAGCAGCCACGCCCTGGAGCAGGAGAGGGTCACCGGCTGCTTCTTCGACGCGGCGGTGTTCACCAACCTCTCCCGGGACCACCTGGACTACCACGGCGACATGGAGTCCTACTTCAACGCCAAGCGCCGCCTGTTCAACCAGGTGCTGCCCCGCTCCCGGCGGGTGGGCAAGGACCCGGCGGCGGTGGTCTGCCTGGACGACCCGCGCGGCTCGCGCCTGGCCGGCGAGTGCGCCGGCCTGGGCCTGCGCACCCTGACCTACGGCTTCTCCCCGGCGGCGCGGGTGCGCGGCCTGGACCCGGTCACCGGCCTCACCGGCGGCTCCTGCCGGGTGGTGTGGCCGGCCGGCTCCTTCCAGGCCCATACCCGCCTGGTGGGCCTGTACAACCTGCAGAACCTGCTGGCGGCCGTGGCCGTGGGCTTGGCCCTGGGCCTGGACCCCGGCGAGATCCAGCATGCCCTGGCCACGGTGCGGGGCGTGCCCGGCCGCCTGCAGCGGGTGCCGGGCCCGGCGGACGGCCCGGCGGTGTTCGTGGACTACGCCCACAGCGACCAGGCCCTGCGCAGCGTGCTCTCGGCCCTGCGCCCGCTCACCCCGGGCCGCCTGATCTGCGTCTTCGGGGCCGGCGGCGACCGGGACCAGGGCAAGCGGCCCCTCATGGGCCGGGCGGTGGGGGCCGGCGCGGACCTGGCCGTGCTGACCAGCGACAACCCGCGCAGCGAGGCCCCCCTGGCCATCATGGCCATGATCGAGCCGGGCCTGCAGGCCGCCGGCGCCCGCCGGGCGGGCGACCTGGAGAGCAAGGGCCCTGCCTACCTGGTGGAGCCGGACCGGGCGGAGGCCATCGCCTTGGCCGTGTCCGCGGCCGGGCCCCAGGACGTGATCTTGATCGCGGGCAAGGGGCACGAGGACTACCAGATCATCGGCAGCCAGCGGCGGCACTTCGACGACCGCCAGGAGGCGGCCGCGGCCCTGGCCCGGCGGGCCGGCGGGGAGGCGACCAGTGCCCAGGCTTGATCACCTCTTCGTGACCGCGGCCACTGGCGCCGCCCTGCGGGGCGACCCGCCCGAGCAGGCCTTCAGCGGCGTGAGCACCGACTCGCGCCAGGTGCAGGAGGGCCAGCTCTTCGTGGCCCTGAGCGGCCCCCACTTCGACGGCCATGACTACGTGGCCGCCGCCCTGGAGGCCGGCGCGGCCGCGGCCATGGTGCGGCGCGGCTTCGCCCTGCCGGGGAGCCCCCGGGCCTGCCTGCTGGCCGTGCCCGACACCCTGGCCGCCCTGGGCGAGTTGGCCGCGGCCTGGCGCCGGGAGCACTCGGCGCTCTTGGCGGCGGTGACCGGCAGCAACGGCAAGACCACCTGCAAGGAGATGCTGGCGGCCATCATGGCCCAGCGCCACCAGGTGCTCAAGAACCAGGGCAACTTCAACAACCTCATCGGCCTGCCCCTGACCCTGCTCAAGCTCAGCGCCGCCCACAGCGCGGTGGTGGTGGAGATGGGCATGAACGCGCCGGGCGAGATCGCCCGCCTGACCCAGATCGCCGCCCCCGAGGCCGGCGTGATAACCAACGTGGGCCCGGCCCACCTAGGCCCCCTGGGCTCCCTGGAGGCGGTGGCCGCGGCCAAGGGCGAGCTCTTCGCCGGCCTGAGCCCGGCGGCCACGGCGGTGGTGAACCTGGACGATCCCTACCTGGCTCCCTGGGCCCGGAGGCTCTCCTGCCGGGTGCTGACCTTCGGCCTGTCAAAAGGGGCCCAGGTGAGCGCCAGCGGCTTCCAGCCGGCCGGCCTGGGCCAGCGCTTCAGCCTGGAGCTGCCCGAGGCCGCGCTGGAGGTGAGCCTGGCCGCGCCCGGACGGCACAACCTGATGAACGCCCTGGCCGCCGCGGCCGCGGCCTACGCCCTGGGCCAGGGCGGCGCGGCCATCCGGGCCGGCCTGGAGGCCTTCCGGCCCCTGCCCGGCCGCCTGGGCCTGGCCGGCCGCCCCGGCGGGCCCGCACTGCTGGACGACACCTACAACGCCAACCCCGCCTCCCTGGCCGCGGGCCTGATGGTGCTCAGCCAGGTGGCCCAGGGCCGGCCCATGGCCCTGATCCTGGGCGACATGCTGGAGCTGGGCCCCGGCGCGCCCGAGCTGCACCGCCGGGCCGGGGCCCAGGCCGTGGAGGCCGGCTGCACCCTGGTGTTGGCCCTGGGCGCTCAGGCCGCCCAGGTGGCGGCCGGCGCCGACGCCCAGGGCCGGGGCGGGTCCAAGGCCCTGGCCTTCAGCGACCTCGCGGAGCTGCTGGCCGAGGCCCGCCACCGCCTCACCGCCGAGCACGTGGTGCTGGTCAAGGGCTCGCGCGCCATGGCCATGGAGCGGGTGGTGGCCGCCCTGAGCGGCCAGCCGGGGGAGGACGCCTGATGCTGTATTACCTGCTGTATCCCCTGAGCGACTTCTTCGGCGCCTTCAACGTCTTCCGCTACATCACCTTCCGCACCATCTACGCGGCGGTGACGGCCCTGCTCCTGGCCTGGATGATGGGGCCCTGGGTAATCCAAAAGCTGCAGCAGATGCAGGTGGGCCAGTACATCCGGCACCTGGGTCCCGAGAGCCACAAGGCCAAGGCCGGCACCCCCACCATGGGCGGGGTGCTGATCATCTTCGCCATGACCGTCTCCCTGCTGCTCTGGGGGGACCTGAAGAACTTCTACCTCTGGCTGGCCCTGGGGGTGACCCTGCTCTACGGGCTGATCGGCTTCATCGACGACTACCGCAAGAAGGTCAGCCGCTCCAACGAGGCCGGCCTGCGCGCCGGCACCAAGCTGCTGGCCCTGGCCCTGGTGGCCCTGGGCGCGGCCCTGGCCTTGTACTGGCACCCGGGCTACAGCACCAAGCTCTCGCTGCCCTTCTTCAAGTTCGTGCTGCCTGACCTGGGCTGGGGCTACGTGCCCCTGGCCATATTCATCCTGGTGGGCACGGCCAACGCGGTCAACCTCACCGACGGCCTGGACGGCCTGGCCGCCGGGCCGGTGTTGATCGCCGCCGGCACCTACCTGGTGCTGAGCTACGTCACCGGCAACGTCAAGACCGCCAGCTACCTGCAACTGCTCTACGTGCCCGGGGCCGGCGAGCTGGCCGTGTTCTGCGGGGCGGTGGTGGGGGCGGTGATGGGCTTCCTTTGGTACAACGCGTATCCCGCGCAAGTATTCATGGGCGACACCGGCTCCCTGGCCCTGGGCGGGGCCCTGGGCATCACCGCCGTGAGCACCAAGCACGAGATTCTCTTGGTGCTGGTGGGCGGCATCTTCGTGGTGGAGACGATCAGCGTGATCCTGCAAGTGGGCTTTTTCAAGATGACCGGCGGCCGGCGCATCTTCAAGATGGCCCCCCTGCACCACCATTTCGAGCTCAAGGGCTGGGCCGAGCCCAAGGTGATCGTGCGCTTCTGGATCATAGCCGTGGTGCTGGCCTTGGTGGCCATGAGCACCCTGAAGCTGAGGTAGCGGTGGAGCTCAAGGGCAAAAAGGTGCTGGTGGTGGGGCTGGGGGCCTCGGGTCTGGCGGCGGGGCTCTTGGCCCTGGGCCAGGGCGCCCAGGTGCGCGCCACGGACCTGATGCCGCAACCGCCGGCCGCCCAGGAGCTGGGCGCGGCCGGGGCCCGCCTGAGCCTGGGCGGGCACAACCGGGCCGACTTCGACTGGGCCGAGCTGGTGGTGCTCAGCCCGGGCGTGGACCACCGCCTGCCCGAGGTGGAAGCCGCCCGCCGGTGCGGCGCCGAGGTGATCGGCGAACTGGAGCTGGGCTGGCGCTTCCTGCGCTGCCCCGCGGTGATGGTCACCGGCACCAACGGCAAGAGCACGGTGACCACCCTGGTGGGCCGCATGCTGGCCCAGGCCGGATTCAAGACCCTGGTGGGCGGCAACCTGGGCACCCCGGCCAGCGAGTTGGCTCTGCAAAGCCGGGGGGCGGACTGGGCGGTGTTGGAGGTGAGCTCCTTCCAGACCGACACCATGGACCGCCTGCGGCCGCGGGTGGCGGTGATACTCAACATCAACCCCGACCACCTGGACCGCTACCCGGACTTCGCGGCCTACGCGGCCAGCAAGTTCCGCCTGCTGGTGCGCCAGGCCCAGGACGACGTGGCCGTGCTCTGCGCCGACGACCCCGAGGTTTGGCGCCGCCGCGACCAGGCCCCGGCCGTGGTCTGGGCCTACGGCGCCCGCGGCCCCCACCGCCCCGGCGGCTGGCTGGAGAACGGGGGCCTGGTGCTGGAGCCGGGGCCGGGCCGGGGCCTGCGCCTGAGCACCGCGGCCAGCCACCTGCCCGGCGGCTTCAACCGCCTCAACCTGCTGGCCGCCTCCCTGGCCGCGGTGGCCTGTGGGGCCCGGCCGGAGGCCATCCAGCAGGTCATAGACAGCTTCCCCGGCCTGGCCCACCGCCTGCAGTTCGTGGGCGAGCAGGGCGGGGTGGCCTTCTTCGACGACAGCAAGGGCACCAACGTGGGCGCGGTGGCCGCGGCCCTGGGGGCCATGGAGCGCCAGGTGGTGCTGCTGCTGGGCGGGCGGGACAAGGAAGGCGACTTCGGCGGCCTGGGGCCGCTGTTGTCCCAGCGGGCCCGCTGGGTGGTCTGCTTCGGCGAGGCCGGACCCAGCATCCACCGCCAGATCGCCGCCTTTGTGGCCAGCGAGGTGGTCCCGGACCTGGCCAGCGCCGTGGCGCGCGCCCGGGCCGGCGCCCGGCCCGGCGAGGCGGTGCTGCTCTCCCCGGGCTGCGCCAGCTTCGACGCCTATCGGGGCTATGCCCAGCGCGGCGACCACTTCCGGGAGCTGGTGAAGGAGGCCTCCCTTGGCTGAGGCGACCATGAGAGCAGGGCAGATGCGGGGCCTGGCCGCCAGCCGGGTGGGCGACCCCCTGCTGCTCCTGTCCGCCCTGGCCCTGGCCGGGATAGGGCTGTTCATGGTCTATTCGGCCAGCAGCGCCCTGGCCGCCAAGCGCTATCTGGACGAGGCCTATTTCTTCAAGTCCCAACTGCTGCACGTGATGGCGGGCCTGCTGGTGATGGGGCTGTTGGCCTCCCTGGACTACCGCCGCCTGGAGCGCGCGGCCTACTATCTGCTGCTGGGGGTGCTGCTTCCTCTGCTGCTGGTGCTCTTGCCCGGGGTGGGCCACGAGGCCGGCGGCGCCACCCGCTGGCTGCGCATCGGGCCGCTGTCCATCCAGCCGGCCGAGTTCGCCAAGCTGGCCCTGGTGGTGTACCTGGCCTACTCCCTGTCGGTGCACTCCGACCAGATCAAGAGCTTCAGCCGAGGCCTGCTGCCCCACCTGGGGGTGGCGGTGGTGATGATCATACCGGTCCTGGCCGAGCCGGACTTGGGCATGAGCGTGATCCTGTTCGCCCTGACGGTGGCCATGCTCTTCGTGGCCGGGGCGCGCCTGGTCTATCTGCTGGGGCTCCTGATTGCGGCCGCGCCCCTGGCCTATATGCTGATCGTGCTCTTCCCTTACCGCTTCGAGCGGCTGCTGACCTTCTGGGACCCCTGGGCCGACCCCAACGGCGCCGGCTTCCAGATCATCCACAGCTTCTTCGCCCTGGGGTCGGGCGGGCTGACCGGCGCTGGGCTGGGGGCCAGCCGGCAAAAGCTCTTCTACCTGCCCGAGCCCCACACCGACTTCGTCTTCAGCGTGCTGGGCGAGGAGCTGGGCCTGTGGGGCGTCCTCTTGGTGCTGGCCCTGTTTTTGGTGCTCATTCTGCGCGGCCTGAAGGTGGCCTTGGAGGCGCGGGAGCTCTTCGGCAGCTACCTGGCCCTGGGGGCCACCTTGATCATCGGCCTGCAGGCCTTCATCAACGCCGCGGTGGTGATGGGGCTCTTGCCCACCAAGGGCCTGACCCTGCCCTTCATCAGCTACGGCGGCTCCTCGCTGGTGGTGAACTTCGCCTGCGTGGGCATCCTGCTGGCGGTGGCGGCCGGGCATAGGAGGCAGGCGTGAGCGGCTGCGTGCTCATAGCCGGCGGCGGCACCGGCGGCCATCTCTTCCCGGCCCTGGCCGTGGCCGGCCAGATGCAGGCCATGCGTCCCGGGCTGCGCCTGGCCTTCGTCAGCGCCGGCCGCGAACTGGAGACGCGGGTGCTGGGCCGGGCGGGCTACAAGCTGGAGGTGCTCAAGGCGCGGGCCTTCCGGGGCGCGGGCCTGGCCGGACGCCTGGCCTCCCTGGCGGTGGTGCCCGGCGCGGTGCTCAGGGCCCTGGGCCTGATCCGCCGCTACCGGCCGGGGCTGGTGCTGGCCGTGGGCGGCTACGCGGCCCTGCCCCTGGGCCTGGCCGCCCGCCTGGCCGGGGTGACCCTGGCCGTGCAGGAGCAGAACGCCGCCCCCGGCCTGACCAACCGGGTGCTGGGCCGGCTGGCCCGGGTGATCTTCGTGGCCTTCCCGGACGCGGCCGAGCGGTTCCCGGCCGGCCGGGCCGAGTTCACCGGCAACGCGGTGCGTCCCGAGCTGCTGGAGCGTGCCCAGGCGGCCGCGGCCCAGCGGCCGCCGGCCGCCCAAGAGTTCCACGTGCTGGTCATCGGCGGCTCCCAGGGGGCGCACAGCCTGAACCAGGCCCTCACCGGCGCCCTGGCCCACCTGGCCGGCCAGCAAGGCCGCCTGCGCTTCATCCACCAGACCGGCCCGGCCGACCAGGAATGGGTGGGCCGTGCCTACGCCCAGGCCGGCTTCCCGGCCGAGGCGGCGGCCTTCATCGAGGACGTGGGCCGCTCTTACGGCTGGGCGCACCTGGTGTTCTGCCGGGCCGGGGCCGGCACCCTCAGCGAGGGCCTGGCCACGGGCCGGGCCATGGTCTGCGTGCCCTATCCCTACGCCGCCGGCGACCACCAGCGCCTCAACGCCCAGGCCTTGGTGCAGGCCGGCGCGGCCCGGCTGCTGCCGGAGGAAGATCTGAGCCCCCGGAGCGCGGCCGCGGCCATCCTGGAGCTGATGCAGGCCGAGGATCGGCGCCGGGACCTGGAGGCGCGGGCCCGGTCCCTGGCCCGCCCCCAGGCGGCCGCGGACATCGCCCGGCGCTGCCTGCAGCTCTTGCAGGAGGCCGCCTGATGTACCAGAAGCGCCAGAAAATCCATTTCGTGGGCATCGGCGGGGTGGGCATGAGCGGCATCGCCGAGGTCCTGGTCAACCTGGGCCACCAGGTCTCGGGCAGCGATTTGAAGCAGAGCGAGACCACGCGGCGCCTGGCCACGTTGGGTGTAAGGGTGTTTAGCGGACACCACCCAAACAACGTGGCCGGCGCCGACGTGGTCGTTTTCAGTTCGGCGGTCAAGCCGGACAACCCGGAGGTGATCGCCGCTCGTCAGGGGTTGATTCCAGTTATACCACGGGCGGAGATGCTGGCGGAACTGATGCGCCTCAAGTACGGGGTGGCGGTGGCCGGGGCCCACGGCAAGACCACCTGCACCTCCCTGGTGGCCACCCTGCTGGCCGCCGGCGGCCTGGACCCCACGGTGGTGGTGGGGGGCAAGCTGGCCGCCCTGGGCAGCAACGCCCGCCTGGGCCAGGGCGAGTTCCTGGTGGCCGAGGCCGACGAGAGCGACGGCTCCTTCAACCGCCTGAGCCCGGTGGTGGTGGTGGTGACCAACGTGGACCGCGAGCACATGGACTACTACGGCACCGAGCAGGCCCTGGAGGACGCCTTCGTGGAGTTCATGAACAAGGTGCCCTTCTACGGCGCGGCCATCCTCTGCCTGGACGACCCCCGCCTGGCCGGCCTGATCCCGCGGGTGAACAAGCGCACCATCACCTACGGATTCTCCTCCCAGGCCCACCTGCAGGCCCGCGACTACCAGCCCCGGGGCGAGGGCAGCCGCTTCACCCTCTATGCCCAGGGCCGGCCGGCCGGCCAGGTGGATCTGCCCCTGCCCGGGCGGCACAACGCCCTCAACGCCCTGGCCGCCCTGGCCGTGGCCCAGGAGCTGGGCGTGGCCCGGGAGGCGGCCCTCACCGCCCTGGCCGGCTTCGCGGGGGTGGGACGGCGCTTCGAGCACAAGGGCCGCACCGCCCGGGGGGCCCTGGTGCTGGACGACTACGGCCACCACCCCAGCGAGATCAAGGCCACCCTGGAGGCGGCCCGGGAAAGCTGGCCTCGCCAGCGGCTGATCGTGGTGTTCCAGCCCCACCGCTACAGCCGCACCCGGGACCTGTTCGACGAGTTCACCACCGCCTTCTATGGCGCCGACGAGCTGCTGGTGCTGGACATCTACGCCGCCGGCGAGCCGGCCGACCCCCGGGTGAGCGCCGCGGCCCTGGCCGAGGCCATCCGGGCCCACGGCCACCGCTCGGTGCAGTACCTGGGCAGCCCGGAGGCGGCCCGCGAGCGCCTGGAGCAGATACTGGGGCCCCAGGACGTGGTGCTGACCATGGGCGCCGGCGACGTCTGGCGCCTGGCCGAGGAGCTGGCCCAGGCAGGGGAGGGCCATGAGCGCTGAGCTGCAAAAAGAGCTCAGCCGCCGGCTGGGCCCCCGGGCCCGCTTCGGCGAACCCATGAGCCGCCACACCACCTGGGGGGTGGGCGGGCCGGCCTGGTGCCTGGCCCGGGTGCACAACCCGGAGGAGGCGGCCTGGCTGGTGCGGGTCTGCGGGCAGGCCGGCCGATCCTTCAAGCCCCTGGGCCGCGGCTCCAACCTGCTGGTGGGCGACGCCGGCTACCCCGGGGTGATGATCCGCCTGGGCGGCGCCCTGGGCGGCATGACTACCGGCCCCGGCGGGCTGCAGTGCGGCGGCGGGGCCTTCCTGCCCGGCGTGGTGCGCCTGGCCGCCCGGCTGGGCCTGGCCGGCCTGGAGTGGGCGGCGGGCATACCGGCCAGCCTGGGCGGGGCGGTGGCCACCAACGCCGGCGCCCACGGCGAAGACATGGCCCAGCTCACCGCCCAGGTGACGCTGCTGGACCCCGCCGGCCAGGTGCAGGAGGTGCCCGGCCAGAGTCTGCCCGCGGGCTACCGCTTCCGCCGCCTGCCCGCCGGCAGCCTGGTGCTGGGCGTCCGCCTGGCCCTCAGTCCCGCGGCCCCCCGCCAGGTGGAGCGGCGGCGCCAGGCCCTGTTGGCCCTGCGCCGGGCCCGGCAGCCTCTGGCCGCCCGCACCGCCGGCAGCGTGTTCAAGAACCCGCCCGGCGACTACGCCGGCCGCTTGATCGAGGCCGCCGGCCTCAAGGGCCTGGCCGTGGGGGACGCGGTGGTCAGCCGCACCCACGCCAACTTCATCGAGAACCGGGGGCGGGCCACCGCCGCCGACGTGCTGGCCCTGATCAACACGGTGACCCTCAAGGTGATGGACAGCTTCAGCGTGCGGCTGGAGCCCGAGATAGAGATGGTGGGCATTGCCTAGACCAGGGCGCAACAAGCCCGCGGCCGCCAAGGTCCGGGGCAACAGCGGCCGGCTGAACCCCAGCCTGCAGCAGCAGAGCGTGGCCCGGCGCCGGCCGGCGGTCAAGCGTCCCCGGCCGGGGCTGAAGGCCGCCGGCCGCCTGGCCGCCCGCCTGGGCGGGCTGGCGGCGCTGTTGGCCCTGGTCAGCGCCGTCCTCTTGGGCGGCTGGTGCCTGCTCAGCAGCAGCCGGGCCTTCGCCGTCTCGCGGGTGGAGGTGCTGGGCACCAAGCTGCTCAGCCGGCTGGAGGTGCTGCGCGTGGCCCAGGTGGGCGCGGACAGCAACCTGCTGGCCCTGCCGGTGGGCAAGATACAAGAGCGCCTGCGCGGCCTGCTCTGGGTGCAGGAGGCCAGCCTTGAGCGCCGCCTGCCCGGCAGCCTGCGCATCACGATCAGCGAGCGCCAGCCCCTGCTGCTGGCCCTGGTGGAGGGCCGCCTGTTCTACCTAAACCGGGAGCTGAAGCCCCTGGCCCCGGCCGACGGGCGGCTGGAGCGGGACCTGCCGGTGCTCAGCGGTCTGAGCCGGGCCGACCTGCTCTCCCCGGACGAGGAGATTCTCTTTCTGTTGGCCGCGGCGCGCCGCCTGCTGGCCGTCCTGCCGCCGGCGGAGCTGGCCCCCGGCGGACGGCTCAGCCAGATACACCTGGACCGGGTGTGGGGCCTGAGCCTGGTGTACAGCGACCTGCCGCCGGTGGTGCGCCTGGGCTTCAGCGACTTCGCCGGCGGGCTGCAGCGGCTGGGGCGGGTGCGGGCCGACCTGGAGCGCCGCGGGGAGCTCAAGCGGGCCCGGCTGATCGACCTGGAGTCGCCGCGGCGCACCGTGGTGCGCCTGGCGCGGGAGGCTGCATGAAAAAGGGCAGCGAAATCATCGTGGGCCTGGACATCGGCACCACCAAGATCTGCGCGGTGGTGGGCGAGGTCAGCGGCAACAGCGTGGACATCCTGGGCATGGGCAGCCACGCCTCCGAGGGGCTGCGCAAGGGCGTGGTGGTCAACATCGAAACCACCGTGGCCAGCATCAAAAAGGCGGTGGAAGAGGCCGAGCTGATGTCCGGGGTGGAGATCACCAGCGTCAACACCGGCATCGCCGGCGGGCACGTCAAGGGCTTCAACTCCCACGGGGTGATCGCCATCAAGGGCGACGAGGTGACGGCCAAGGACAAGGAGCGGGTGGTGGACAACGCCCGCGCGGTGGCCATCCCCACCGACCGGGAGGTGATCCACATCCTGCCCCAGCAGTACCTCCTGGACGGCCGCGGCGGCATCACCGACCCGGTGGGCATGACCGGCCTGCGCCTGGAGGCCGACGTGCACCTGGTCACCGGCGCGGTGGCCAGCGTGCACAACCTGATCAAGTGCTGCAACAGCGCCGGCCTGGACGTAAACGACATCGTGCTGCAGTCCTTGGCCAGCGCCGAGGCGGTGCTCTCCCGCGAGGAGCGCGACCTGGGCGTGATCCTGGTGGACTTCGGCGGCGGCACCACCGACCTGGCGGTGTTCCACGGCCAGGGCATCAAGCACACCGGCGGCGTGGCCCTGGGCGGCAACAACCTGACCACCGACCTGGCCATGGGCCTGCGCACCCCCATCGCCGCCGCCGAGAAGCTCAAGCAGGTTTACGGCTGCTGCCTCACCTCCCTGGTGGGCAAGGACGAGGTGGTCTCGGTGGAGGGCGTGGGCGGGCGGCCGCCGCAGCGGGTGGGGCGCCAGCTCCTGGCCGAGATACTGGAGGCCCGGGTGGAGGAGATACTCACCCTGGCCAAGATGGAGATCGACCAGAGCCAGCAGGGTCCGGGCCTGGCCGGCGGCGTGGTGCTCACCGGCGGCTCCTCGGTGCTGGAGGGGCTGGTGGAGATGGCCGAGCAGATCTTCAACATGCCGGTGCGCCTGGGCTACCCCATCGGCGTGGGGGGCCTGAGCGATGTGGTCAACAACCCCATGTACGCCACCGCGGTGGGGCTGCTGCTCTACGGGCTGCGCAACCGCGACGAGGAAAAGTTCCGCATACGCGACGTGCACATCTTCAACCGTGTCACCAAGCGCATGCGCAAATGGTTCAAGGACGTCATCTAGGACCTCTTCGGGGGAGGTTGCCATGAGCATGGAGATTCAGATGGTAGACAACCTCAATGCCAGCGCCAAGCTGCGCGTGGTGGGCATCGGCGGCGGAGGCAACAACGCGCTCAACAACATGATCATCGCGGGTCTGCAGGGCGTGGAGTTCATCGCCGCCAACACCGATCTGCAGGCCCTGGAGCGCAGCCAGGCCCGCGTGCAACTGCAACTGGGGCGCAACCTCACCCGCGGCCTGGGCGCCGGCGCCGACCCCGAGGTGGGCCGCCAGGCCGCCCTGGAGGACCGGGACAAGATCAAGGAGCTGCTGGCCGGCAGCGACATGGTCTTTGTCACCGCCGGCCTGGGCGGCGGCACCGGCACCGGCGGGGCGCCGGTGATAGCCGAGGTGGCCAAGGAGGTCGGGGCCCTGACCGTGGCCGTGGTCACCAAGCCCTTCGACTTCGAGGGCAAGCGGCGCCTGCGGCAGGCCGAGGAGGGCGTGGAGGAGCTCAAGAAGGTGGTGGACACCTTGATCGTGATCCCCAACATACGCCTGCGCAGTCTGGCCCCCAAGAACGCCCGTTTCGCGGACATGCTCAAAAAAGCCGACGAGGTGCTCTTGTACGCGGTGCGCGGCATCAGCGACCTGATCATGACCCCCGGCCTGATCAACCTGGACTTCGCCGACGTGCGCACGGTGATGGCCGAGATGGGCGTGGCCCTGATGGGCACCGGCGAGGCCTCCGGAGACGACCGCGCCTTGCAGGCGGCCAACCGGGCCATCAACAACCCGCTGCTGGAGGACATCACCATCCAGGGTGCCCGGGGGGTGCTGGTGAACATCACCGCCTCGGCCGACATCACCATCGAGGAGGTGAGCGAGGCCAGCACCTTCATCCAGGAAGCAGCCCACGAGGACGCCAACATCATCTGGGGCACGGTGATCGACGAGAGCATGGAAAACCGCATGCGCCTGACGGTCATCGCCACCGGCATCGGCGAGCCCCAGCAGCACCGCGAACTCAAGCGCGTGGCCGCCGGCGGCGGCGAGGTGGACATCAGCGAGATAGACCACCTCAAGCCGCCCACCTACCGGCGCAACACCAACGCCTCCCTGGGCCACCTCTCCCCCCTGCCCAGGGGCGGCCAGGCGCCGCGCGACACCAATGACCTGGACTGGCCGGCGTTCCTGCGCCGCCAGGCCGACTAGGAGCCCCAACCCCCTGGCGGGAGAGGCGCTTCCCGCGCCTGACAAACTCCGGCCAGGTCCCCATGCCCACGGCCGCCGGGGTCGCACCCCCGGCCCCGGCGGCCCCCACCTTTACTGATGACTGAATTTTACTGGCGCGGCAGGACGGCCAGCGCCGCCGGCAGGGGCTGGCGCAACCAGGGCAGGTCCGGCGCGGCCGGGGCCCGGCCGAACTGCTGGTAGCTGAACTGATCCACCTTGACGTCCAACTGCGACTCGGGCCCGCCGTCCATGGACATCACCTCCCTCAGGCCCAGGCCGCTGGCCAACAGGGCGTGGGCCAGCTCCCAGAGGGTGTGCCCGCCCTCGGTGACCAGCACCAGAATGCGGCCCTGGTCGTCCTCGGCCACCGCCGTGCGGTGGGCCACCCGGTTGGAACGGCGCACCCGCACCTGGCCGAAGCGGTCCACCAGCATCAGGGACTGCGCCGCCTGGCGGTAGGGGCTGCTGGCCGGGTCATAGGCCGTGTAGCGCTGGTCAATGACCCGGGCCCGGGGCAGGCTCTCGTCGGCGGGCTCGGCCAGGAACAAGCCGTCCTGCTGGGGCACCGGACGGCTCAGGGTCTTGCCATCCTGCATCAGGTGGCCCAGGTACTTGCGCTCGGCGGTGTACTGGCCGGCGTTGAACACGGCCAGGGCCCCGCTGGCCCGCCGCCACTGGCCGGCGGTGAGGCCAGCCTGGCCCGCCGGGGCGGCCAGCACCCGGAAGCTGAAGCGGGCCGGGTCCACCCGCAGCACCGCCACCCGGGCGCTGCCGCTGCGGGCCGAGGCCACGTTCTGCAGGAAGGCGAACTCCAGCCCCGGCCGAAGCTCCCGCCAGCGGGCCGGCTCGTGCGCCGGCCCGGCGCCCAGGGCCAGGCCCAGGAGCAAGGGGATCGCGACCGCGGCCAGGCGGAGCCGGCGTTTGGCGGGCGTGCAGGGCATGACAAATCTTAGCCCTCGGGCGGCCGCAGGACAATACCCCGGAGCCCGGGCGGTCGGCGCATACGCGGAGCCGGCGGGCAGGCGCGCGGCGGGGGGCTAGGACCGGTCGTCGTCCGGGCAGGGGCCAAGGGCCTTACGGGTGAAGATGATCTTGTAGCGGGCGGCCGCCTCGGGCATCTCAAAGCAGGAGACGCAGCCCCCGGCCTCGGAGCAGGCCGCGGAGTCCACGGCCTCCAGGTGCACCTCGAAGCCCAACTCGCGGTACTCCTGCACCGCTTCGCTGAGCCGGGGCTCGTCGGTCATGAACTGCTTGCGCCAGCCCTGGGCCCTTAGCTGGGCCTCCTTTTGCGCGGAACAGGTCATGTAGGTCTCTCTCGCTCTGGGCGGCCGGGAAAGGGGACCCCGCAGGGTCTATTTAATCTTAGCCCCGCCGCCGGGGTCCGTCTAGAACAGGCCGTTCCAATCACCGCCGCTCCCTGGCGCAGGGCGCACATGGCCCCGCCGCGGGCCACTGGTTGAGAGGGTGGGCGCCGTTGACCGGCGAAACGAAAATGAACTACTATACTTACAGCCGGGACAATTGCGATTCCGGCTGTATTTTCAGTGAGAAATCGCGTTGATGGATGGGTCAGGAAGCCGTTGCATGCTGTCCAACCGAGCGCCGGTGCATACGGGGAGCAGCAGAATTCTCCAAATGAGGTGAATCGCGGCGGCTGCCGCATAATTGCAGGATTATAAGCATTATGGCCCCAGCAAAAAAGACGCCTCCGCAACCTCGGTTGAGCCGGGCCGGGCTGCCGCCGGTGCACCAGGTGGAGGTGTTTGACCATCTGGGCAAACCCAGGCAGGTGGCCATACCCGGGGAGTCGCCTCTTACCATCAAGGTTGACGGCCGGGAGATAGTCACCTTGATGACCCTGGGCACCAACCCCGAGGAGTTGGCCCTGGGCTATCTGCACAACCAGCGCCTGCTGGAACGGATCCAGGACATAGAGTCGGTGGAGGTGGACTGGGCCCGGGAGACGGTGAACGTTTCCACCCGCCACGGCCAAGGAATACCGGACCTGGAGAAAAAGCTCTCTCGGGTGACGGTGACCAGCGGCTGCGGCCAGGGAACCTTGTTCAGTTGCACCGTGGACAAGCTCTACGAGCAGAAGCTGCCCCAGGCGCGGGTGCGCCAGTCCACCATCTACCAGGTGCTCAAGGCCGTTGCTCCCCTTAACCCCATCTACCGCTTGGCCGGCTCGGTGCATGGCTGCTGTTTGTGCCAGGGAGAACGCGTGCTTATGTCCGTGGAAGACGTGGGCCGGCACAATGCGGCCGATGCCATCGCCGGGCGCATGTGGCTCGACGGCATGGCCGGAGAGGACAAGATTCTCTTCACCACCGGCCGACTGACCTCGGAGATTGTGATGAAGGCGGCCTTCATGGGCATCCCGGTGCTGGTTTCCAAGTCCGGCGTGACTCAAATGGGGCTTGAATTGGCCAGGGACATGGGCATGGTGGTCATCGGCAGAGCCAAGGCCACCAGGTTTCTGGTTTTCAACGGCGCGGAGCGGGTTGTCTTCGATGCCACCCCCAAACCAGGCCAAAGCATCAAATGAACCACTCCGCAGTCCACTCGGTTCAGCGCAATGCCTCGGCAATCGGCAAAAAGCTGCGCCACAAGATTTGAAACAAGTAAATGGCGGTGCATGCCGTATAATTCCGGACAAATAAATTAATTCTTCAAATAAAGGAGGGTGTCATGAGCGATAAATCTTCCAGTTCGCCTGTTGTTCGCACTATGGTTCCCTCGGATTTATATCCAATAGTTGAAATTGACATCAAAGTTCTGGGGAAACCAAGGCCCGAATATTGGGAAATGAAGCTTGAGTTGGTGGAGAAACGCTCGCCGATTTCCTCCCTTGTTGCTGAATTGGATGGCAAGGTGGTCGGTTTTATTATCGGCGGCGCAAGCCGGTGGGAATATGGCGTTCCGGAAAATATTGGATGGATTGATACCATTGGCGTAGACCCTGACTTTCAAAGAAAGGGCATCGCAAAGATCCTGTTTGCGGAAATGGCTAAAAACTTGAAGAAAGGGGGGGTAGATACCATATATACGTTTGTAAAGCGGCGGGACTGGAAGCTATTGAAATTTTTTAACAGCCTGGGCTTCCAGGAGGGCGATATGATAAATCTTGAGTTAGATATTTAGATTTTATTAAACCCTCCCGCCCTGGTAGAGGACCGGGAAGGGGCCGGCCGATCCGTGTAGATTTAATGGCTTGCTGGTTTAACCTGTAGTAGCTGCGAGTTGATCTTACAGTTGGTCCTCTCGGGGGCCGATCGCGAGTTTAAGTATGGCGGTCAGGCAGCCGCCCGACTATTAGCCCCCGCCTTTTCCTTTACTCTTTCTGACTATAGTTCTTTGTTCTTCAGGAATAGGGGGCGGAACCGGCTGGCCGGAAATCTTATTCACCGCAGCAAAGCGAGGGGGGCAAACCTCAAAGCAGGTTCCGCATTTTATGCATATATCTTGGTCAATTACATGGATCTGGTTCTTGCCGCCTTCAATCGCTTCTACAGGGCATCTCCTAAAGCAAATCTGACAGGCCTGACACTTATCCGGATCAATATAGTACGAGAGTACTTCGCTAAATAACCTGTCCACCTCGTCACTGGTGTATAGCTCGTTATACTCTTCTTCTTTAAGACGTAACGCCAGCTTATCCTTCTTCACCAGCTTAATGTAGGGGATTAGTTTGGTAACTTCTTGAAGCTTGGACTTTAATTCATCTTGGTCTATTCCTTCGCCTATGCCAAGAGGTCCTAAATTTTTCAGTTGGTTGCCAAAGTCATTCATAACTTCGGCGAAACGGATTCCTTCCGAGGCGGATAGCCATTCAAGCCTTAATCTTTGGGGGTTAACACCTATGTGCTCCATTAATTTTTTACACAGATTCACCATGTTCAAGGCATGGATATTTCCATCGGTAATGTAATGACATTCGCCAGGCCAACAACCGCCGATAAACACCCCGTCGGTTCCATTGGAGAAGGCCCGGAGAATAAAGGACAGGTCGACTCTGCCGGTGCACATGAGCCGAACGATCCTGATCTCGGTCGAATATTGTAGTCTGGAAACTCCAGCCAAGTCCGCAGCGGAGTATCCTCACCAATTACATAGGAAACCTATGATCCTTGGCTTCGCCACAAGTCCTGCACCCATTCGTCTCTGTCTCCTAAGTCAGCAATCCGTGCTTTGGTCATTAGCGGGCTGCGGCAACGTCTGGAACCGCCGCGTCGATTTGGCGAAAAATTTCTTCATCGGTGTAGTGCTTTAGGGAAACAGCGCCTGTCGGACACACTGCGTTACAGAGGCCATCTCCTTTACAGAGAGCAGGATTAACCACGGCCTTTTTGCCTTGCTTTGTGTCCTCAAACTGTATGGCGCCATAGGCGCAAGCCGCCGTACATGCCCCGCACGCTATGCACGCACTCTCGTTCACCTCGGCGACAGAGCCGGAAGCTCTGACTGAATCCTGCGAGAGAAGAGTTACAGCCCGGCCGGCAGCTCCATAGGCTTGGCTGATCGTCTCCGCCATGTGCTTGGGATAGTGGGCTGTGCCACACAGGAAAATGCCTTCGGCGGCAAAGTCAACAGGTCTCAATTTTACATGGGCTTCCTGGAAGAAACCGTCTGGGCTCATAGCCACCTTGAATAATCGGGATATTTCCTGGCTTCCTGCCGAGGGAATAACGGCGGCAGCCAAAGCGATCGAATCGGCAGCTATGGCAAGCTCCTGACCTAAAATAGGATCGGTCACGGTGACCTTTAAAATACTCTGACCACCCTCCTCAACAGCTTCCATTTGGGGTTTATTTCGCGGCTCATAGCGGATGAATTTTACATCTTTATTTGACGCTTCTCGGTAATAATCCTCTCTAAATCCATAGGTTCGCATATCCCGAAAAAGGATATAGACATCCATCTGGGGATTTATCTTTTTTAGTTTCAATGCGTTCTTTACAGACTGGCTGCAACAAATCCGGGCGCAGTAATTTCTGTCTTCTTGTCTGCAGCCTACACACTGGATCATCACCAGGCTTTGGGAGTTAATCAGTCTTTCTTCTCTCTTGGTGATTTGCTCTTCCAACTCCAGGTTGGTCAACACCCTATCATCTTGCCCATAAAGGTATTCGGTGGGTTTATATTCTGCGGCCCCGGTAGCCAGGATGGCTGCTCCGTGGAGTATCTCTTTGATCCTTCCTTCAGACTGCACCTTGGTTATGAAATTCCCCACATAACCGGAAACCTCTGTGATGGTGGCATCGGTCAATACGTGAATCAACTGATGCTGATAAACCTTGCGTATAACATCTTGCAAATATGCTTGAACATCCAGCCCTTCCAGCGTGTAGTGAAGCCTGCGGGCCATCCCCCCCAGGTCCTTCTCCTTTTCCACCAGGTAAACCTCAAATCCCTGGTTGGCCAGGCTCAGGGCACTGGTCATGCCGGCCACGCCTCCGCCGACCACCAACGCCGTCTTGTTTACGGGCAGATCAAATTCTTGTAAGGGCTGCAAAAGGGCGGAGCGGGCCACCGACATCCGGACTATATCTTTCGCCTTTTGGGTGGCGTCTTCCTTTTCGCGGGAGTGGACCCAGGAGCAATGTTCTCTGATATTGGCCATGTCGAAGAAGTATTGATTAATGCCCCCTTCCCGCAGCGTGTCCCGGAATAACGGCTCATGGGTTTTGGGGGTGCAGGCGGCGACAACCACGCGGTTGAGCCCTTTTTCCCGGATGGTGTTTGCGATTTGCTCGGCAGCATCCGTGGAGCATATAAAAAGGCCTTCTTCAGCGTGAACCACATTGTCTAAGGTCTTGGCATATTCAACTAGGGAAGGAATATTTACTACCCGTCCGATGTTGGCCCCGCAATGACACGCAAAGACACCCACCCTGGTCTCTTCTTCGGAGACATCCCTTTCCGGTGGATATATCCTTTCCTTGGCCAGCTTCCCTCGCCGGCGAGCAAGGAGTTGACCACAAAGGGCCTCAGCCCCGCTGGCGGTTACCACCGACTCGGGGATATCTATGGGACCCTGGAAGGCGCCGCTTACAAAAATTCCCGGGCGAGAGGTCTCAATAGGATTAACAGGATTGTTTTTACAGAATTGGTAAGAATTGAGCTCGATACCGAACTTTTCCGCCAGGCCCTTCACAGCAGCAGGAGGGTTCAAGCCAACGCCTAATACCACCAGATCGAACTCTTCTTCTTTTACTCCGTCCTCGTCGGTAGCATATATTATCGTGATGTTTTTAGTTTCCGGGATCTCTTTTCCGATTGATACGTAGCTTCTAATAAATTTAACCCCGGGAAGCTTCTCTGCCCTTTGGTAGAATCGTTCGAAATCTTTGCCATAGGACCGGATATCGTTATGGAATATCGCAGCCTGCATCTCGGCGTCATGGTCTTTTGCCAAGATCACCTGCTTCTGGATATACGAGCAGCATACCGCGGAACAATAGCTGTTACCGCCCGGGGTAACCTGTCTGGAACCGACGCAGTGAATCCAGGCTATTTTATGTGGGTGCTTCTTATCGGAAGGGCGTAATATCTCACCTTCGTGGGGCCCGGTGGCACATAATAACCGTTCGAAATCGAGACTAGTTACCACGTTCTCCATTGTTCCGTAGCCATAGTCGCCCCTCAACTTAGGATCAAATATCTCATAGCCCGGAGCCAGGACAATTGCCCCTACTTTTATTTCTACCTTCTCCGCTTCTTGATGGAGGTCTATGGCTTTATTCTTACAAGCTCCTACGCAAATAGAACATTTCTTGTCTTTAAGGTAAAGGCAGTTTTCGTCTATATAAGTGACCAGGGGAACGGCTTGAGAAAAATATATGTGGACGGCTTTATTCGACGATAAGTTTTGATTAAATTGATCAGGGACCTTGACCGGACAGTACTCTACACAGACCGTACAACCCGTGCACTTATCCTCAATAATGTATCTGGGCTTTTTAATCAGAGTTACCTTGAAGTCTCCTGCGTTCCCTTCTACGCTGTCAACTTCGGTATAAGTCAGAATCTCTATATTTGGGTGCCTAGCACATTCAATAAACTTGGGAGACTCAATGCACATGGAGCAGTCATTGGTGGGGAAGGTCTTGTCAAGCTGGGCCATCTTGCCGCCGATGGTAGGCGCTTTATCAACCAAAAAAACCCTAAAGCCCGAAGTGGCAAGATCAAGGGCGGCTTGAATACCGCTGATCCCCCCCCCGACAACCAGAACATCTCCAAAATTGCCGTCTGCGGGAATTTTTAAAAGCTGTCCCTCAGCAGTTTCTTTTTCCACTTATCTAGGTCCTCATCAGGTTCCTGCGGTTGCTTAAATAGCTTCCTGGATAATCTCTGTGATGTCCTTAATATCTATGACTTCACCATCCTCCAGATTTAAACGGCTATCTTCAAGATTGGTGATGCAATATGGGCAGGAAGTAACCAGCACCTCAGCCCCGACCCCGATAGCTTGTTCTACCCTGAGGTCGGAGAATCTTTCACCCTTCGGGGTTTCCATCCAAATCCTGCCCCCGCCCCCTCCGCAACAAAGGCTATCTTTCAGCGAGTCAGGCATCTCCTTCAGCTCTAGACCAGGTATTTTCTTTAAGACCTCGCGGGGCTCGTCATATATGCCATTATGCCGACCCAGGTAACATGGGTCGTGATAAGTAACTTTCTTCCCATACTCCTTGTTAAGCTCGAGCCTTCCCTCATTAATAAGATCGAATAAATATTGAGATATATGAACCACCTCGAAGTTCACCATAAATTCGGTATACTCGTTTTTGAAGGTATGATAGCAATGAGGGGAAGAAACAAGGATTTTCTTCACTCCATTATCGATAAAAGTTTTTATGTTTTCTCTGGCTAAACGTTTGAATAATTCCTCATCGCCCGTCTTGCGGATGCTCTCGCCGCAGCAATTCTCCTTGGAGCCCAGTATTCCGAAATCCACCCCTGCCGAGGTTAGGATATTGGCTGTGGCTCTAGCTACCTTTTTTAATCGTGGGTCATAGCTGAGGTAGCAGCCAGGGAAATATAATATTTCCATCCCCTCGCTGAACGTTTTGACAGAAAGGCCTTCTGCCCACTTTGCCCTGTTTTTCCGCTCCTCGCTTAAGGGGTTGCCTTCGCCAACGAGGCTTGCGCTTATGGTGCGGATAGGACGGACAGAAGTGGGAAAGACCCCATATTCCGTGGCAATCCTGCGCAAGGACACCCCGGATTCTATTTGTTTTACGTCCCTGGGGCACTGTTGAGGGCATCTTCCGCAGGTAGTACAACGCCAGATGTCTTCACTTTCTATATCAGTCAAACCGAACGTAGCCTGGCGGACTATCTTGCGCATGCTAAAGGTTCTAACTCTATTCCACGGACAAACCGTATCGCATAATCCGCACTGGTAGCAGCGTTTGAAAGCTTCTCCACCGTTCGCTTTTATGAGATCTATAATCTCTTTGAAGTCGGCTACAGTTTCCACTGTATTTCTTAATCCTCTTCTTTCGCCTTAACGCTCATGCCCTTCTTAGACATTGACATTCGTGCGACGGTATCCATTATCTTATTTAATCCATATTTGTTCGCCAGTGATTCAAGCCCTATCTCCATCTCATCCAGGCTCTCTTCTTCTTCGACTTCCTCTTCCCTTTCTTCGTAAGTCAGGGCATCAGCTAAACACCACTGCACACATAAGGGCTCAGCTAACGGCGGATCGCTTTCGCACATGTCGCATTTTAGAGGGAGACCGGAATCGGGCTCTTTGAAAAGACCTCTGGAGGGGCAGGAAGCCCTGCAGAAGGCGCACTCGTCGTATTCCTTCCCGTCAATCGTGTACTTATCTCTGCCCGCGCATTCGGCGGGAGTATAGTCACCAGCGTATACGGGTACATATAAGTCTCTTAGTGGTTCACGAATCACCCGGATACGAGACCTCTCGGGATTATTGCTGCTATATTTCGGTACAGCGTGAAATGCGGAGCAGGCCATCTCACATGCCCGGCAGCCATTGCATTTATCAACATCAACTTTGATTGTTTTAACTATTTTCTTTTTTTTATCACCCATCAAGGCTGCACCTCCTGCGCTTTTTCCGCCAAAGTATATTTGGGTGATGCATCTTCATTATCTGTCAAGATTCCCCTCTTAACGAAGTCTTCAAATACGTAATCCAAACCCAATTCATGTAAAGACTCTTTAGTGGGAATACCCTGGTTATTCCACCCCTTAAAATTGTAGTACGTATCTAATAGCTCCTTTTCAAGCTCGGGAAACCTTTTTTTCCAATGGTTCTCTGGAGGCTTCTCATCTTTTCTCCTCATGCCTCTTCTTATATTATTGGCTCTAACTAAGGTCCGGTATCTTTTGGCGGCTTGCGTTAGTTTGGCTTCATCCATATCGATCCCGGCCCCTGAGGAGATAAATTTCGGATAATTGTGTATATGATACGGAGGCTTCAGGGGGAATGATGACAAGCCGGCACACATGCCGAGGGCGTCATCAATGTAGTGCATCCTCTCTTGCCAGTCAACGATATCACAACTCATTTCAACAGTTGGGTAATATGGCATTGATTTTTCCCCGCGTGGATCCCAGCCCAAAAAATATTGTTTAAACTTTTCATCAGGAACCTGGAACCAATCCTTTACAAACTCTTCTCTCTGTTCCTTCTTAGGAAAAGGCGCCTGGGGGAACTGCCCTTCAATTTGGGTGATGTTTATCTTCTCGCCGGTAGCATACATAAGGAAATAAATGGGATTCAGCATGGATAGCTTGAGAGGCAGTTGCTCATGCTTTTTGATATTATTATGCGCATATGCTTCTGCGCCTTTACCGATCTGTTTGGCCGCCCAATAAGTGCCATTGGCCAAAACATCTCCTATCCCTTCCCGCCGAACAATTCTGTCGAGCAACCAGTAAAATCTCTCCTCGTTATCGGACGGAAATCCAGGCATGTCGTCGTCAGTCAAAATGCCGGCTTCATAAAGTTCCACGGCGAAGGCCATAACTTGTGGGGCTGAGAATCCATCCACCCCATATTCCGTGGCACTTTGAGCGATACCCAAACCAAATTCCAGGTCTGACATAGCCGCCATGGTATAAGTAAGTTTCGAGAAGCATTTCATCATGTATGTTGGGAGTCCCGGGGGGGAAATTGTCGCCCCGCATTTCATCGGACAGTTATAGCAACTTATTAACCGCGTCCGCATATTTTCCAGGGTGTCGGACCACTGTTTTGCGATTTCCTCGTTCCAATAATCCTTTCTGCGGAGGCGGGAATTTCCCCAGGAGAAATTTTCTGTGTGCCACTTTTCATCATGGACTTTCATCTCTTGGGGTGACCCAAGCCCGGCTAAAATGGGCATTACCCCCGGAATTGGGTTTTCATTTCGAAATTTTATATATGCCAGTACTTCGTTGCAAAGCTCCATAAATTCAGCCGGCCGGGCAATATTGAGGTCCTTTGTTCCACGAACGGCTATCGCCTTTAACCCTTTGTCTCCCATAACGGCGCCTATTCCGCCTCGGCTGGCGCTGGACCTGCCCTGCTCGATGGAAGCAAAATAGACCCTGTTTTCACCGGCCAGACCGATAGCCGCCACCTGGGCTTTCGGCTCCTTCAACTCCCGTCGAATAAGTTCCGCGGTTTCAACCGCGCCTTTACCCTGCAAATGAGAGGCATCGCGTATTTCTACTTTGTCGTTATTTATCCACAAATAAACCAGATTGGGGGACTTGCCGCGAATGATCACTTTGTCGTAACCGGCATACTTCAATTCCGGCGCCCAAAACCCACCCATCATTGAAAATGCCATTAATAAAGTCTGAGGCGAAATGGTAGTGACAATGGTGCGATTGCAGCCGGTGGCGGGTGTGCCACATAGAAGGCCGGCGCTGAATATCAGCAGATTATCGGGAGAAAACGGTTCAACTTCAGGGGGGACCCTATCCCATATTATCTTCGCGTTGGTACCTAGCCCCCCCAGATAAAGCTCAGTGTCCCTTGGGTCGGTTTGTACCCTCTCAATGTTTCCTCGGGAAAGATCAATTTCTAAGTTATACCCCGTCTCGGCGTACCTCATTTTTGTCCTCGCGGGTATGATATATTAAACTTGCGGCAACTGAAGCTCTGCGCTCTTTGATGCCCCTCAGCTTGCTGGGGGGAGCTTCGTTTCCGCCGAACATCTCGGTCATGGCCAAAGCATCCGGGATGAATCTCACAAGGCCGCCCGGCGCCAGGGCCCAGGGCGCGTCCCTAATCCCGCAAGCTGCGCCCCGCGCCCGGCGGGCGGCCCAGGTTTTTGGTTAGTCTCCGCGGCGGTGCAGGTTGATGAAGGGGCTCTGGTCGAAGCCCACCTTCTTGAAGAAGGCCAGCATGTCGCCCCGGTCCCAGCGCACCGCGGTCAACACCTCTTGGACTCCCCGCCGGCCCAACTCCGCGAAGAGTTCGGCGGCCAGGGACGCGCCCACGCCGGCGCCCATCTGGTCCGGGTCCACGCCCACCAGCTCCAGCCAGCCGGAGAGCTCGGTGCCGAAGCCGCCGATCTTGATCTCTCCCAGGATGAAGCCCACCACATCGCCGTCTTGCTCGGCCACCAGACCTATGCGGTGCTGCTGGTCCACATGCTCGGCCACCATGTCCATCCAGGGCTGGGGCACCGGCTGGCGGGTGACGTGGGCCTGGATGCGCTCCACGTCCGGCAGGTCTTTTTTGCTCAGCGGACGCAGTTGTAAGGCTCCCATCCTGACCCTCGCCTTAATCAATGCGGATGATCTTGACGTTTTTGCCCACCCACTCCGGCGGCAGGTAGACCCGGCCCGAGTTGCCGCTCTGCTTGACCTCTTTTTCGATCATCTCCTCGCCGAAGACCTCGAACTTGGCCTTGCGGCGGGTCTCGCCGGCCGCCTCGTTGGGCGGGGCCGGGGAGAGGGGGGCGGTCTTGCTGGCTTCGCTCATAGGGCACTCTTGGTTCGGGCCTGTCCACGCCCTGGGGGGGCGCCCCAGGGCATGCCGTGAACTCCGCCCTGGGGCCTGCTACATGATAACTAAAATGTAGCTACATTGTAACTATAAGGAAGCGGCGGGGGCTTGTCAACCAAAAAAATCAGTGGGTCCAGAAGCCCTGGGGATCAAAACGTCTAATGATCTCCAGCTCTTGGGGTGTTGGTTCCGGGGTGGTTTGCAGATGGGGGTCCCTGAGCAGTTCCCAGCCGGTTTCAGCGGTCGCTTGCTCCAGGCTCACGCCAGGGTGCAGGGATGAGAGCACGGCCCGGCCCTGGGGGAAGGTGAATACGCCCAGGGAGGTGATCAGCGCGGCCGGGCCGCCCCGGAGGAGGCCTTGCTCCTGGCGCCAGCCGGGCCGCGGCCCCCAGCCCGGGGAGGTGATGAAGTCCACCTGGGGCACCAGGCGGCGCCGCTCGTGCTTCATGACGATCAACAGGCGGCCGGCTAGGCAGGCGATATCCGCCCCGCCGCCGGAGCCGGGCAGGCGCAGGAACCTGCCGCCGGGCATCTCCACCCGGTGGGTGTTCACGTGGCCCCACTGGTCCACCTGGGCCCCGCCGATGAAGCCCAGGTCCACCCGGCCCCGGCCGAGCAGGCTCATCACCCCCTCCAGGTCGCACAGCTTCAGGGCCTGGCACTGGTTGGGCGCATCGCCCATGGTGATGATGGGGGCCGTGGCCGGGCGGTCGCGGATCACGCCGTTTTCGAACACGCCCAGGGCGTGGGGGGCGTGGGTGGCCGTGGCCAGGTTGAAGGCCAGCAGCGGCAGGCGCATGCCCACGAACACCACCTCGCCGTCTTTTATCTGGCGGGCAGCGGCGGCCACCATGATCTCGGCCGGGGTGTAGCGGCTCACCAGCCGTACTCCACGGGGCTGGACAGGGCGCTGTGGCTCATTTTGAGCCTTTTCAGGCGGGCGGGGCCCAGTTGGTCCAGGTAGGCCGTCCGGTCCGGCAGGTCCAGGATCCACGCCCGCAGCCAGGCCTGGGCTCTTGCCGGGTCCTTGCTACAGCGGGAGTATTCCACGAAGAAATCGTTGTCCAGGTCGTAGTAGCCCTGCACCGGCGAGGGGTGGGCGCCCCAGGGCACCGGGCAGACCGCGTCCACCAACAGCCCCGGCACCAGGGTGCGGTCCGGGTCGGAGCGGATCGCCTGGCTGTCCACCAGCTCCTCGCAGGTCAAGAGCACCCGCTGGGCGGCCAGGGCCGCCTGGCGGGTGAAGCCGCTGGCCCCCCAGCCCTGGCCGTTGCCGGCCGCGTCGGCCCGCTGCACGTGGATCAGGGCCACGTCCGGGTTCAAGGCCTTGACGGCCAGGAGCTTCTGGCCGCTGTGCGGGCAGGTGAAGGGTTGGAAGTGGGGGTGGTCCCGGATAATGTCGCTGCCCAGGGGCGAGCGGCTCACGGCCATGGGCAGGCCGCGGGAGCCGGCCTCCAGGGCCAGGGTGATGGAGAAGTTGGTGTGGTTATACACCCGCAGGGGCCGGGGCTGGGCCTCTTCCACCGCCCGGCGGAAATTGTAGCCCACGCCGGTGGAGACGTTGCCCACCCAGGCGGCGATGACCTCCTCGGCCAGGCCGGCGGCGATGATCTGGTCAATGCCGATGTTGGAGATGGGCGCGATGAGGGTCAGGGGCCCGATGCCCTGGCGGATGATCTCGTGGCTGGCCGCGAAGGGGATGAAGGCCTCCAGGCCGCAGCCCAGGGCCACCTTGTCGCCGGGCCGCACCAGCCCGGCCACCGCCTGGGCCAAGCTCTTGACCTTGTTCATCGGTTTGCCCACGGCCCCTCCGCGCTTGCCGGCCCCCCCGGCATAGCAAAAAAATTTCTGGCGCGCAAGGACGGCGTCCTTAGAGGAACCGCCGGAGCTCCTGCGGGCGCTCCCGGGCCAGGCCCTGGAGGATATCCTTGGCCTCGGCCAGCACCTGGCGGGGCGGCCGCGGGGAGGGGGCCTCGTGGTCCAGGCCCATGGCGGCCACCTTCAGGGGCTTGAAGGACAGGGCCTCGGCGGACAGGGCCCTTTCCGCGGCGGTGAAGTTCACGCCCAGGATCTTGCGGCGCTGCAATTCGGCCGGGTCCAGGGAGCGCAGGTAGGCGGCCAGGCCCATCAGGTCGTGGTTGGCCTCGAAGGCGCGGATGTCGCCGTTGACCTCCTGCAGCAGGTCCAGGGCCCGCTGGCGCTCCTGCTTGAGCTCCTGGGCCTGCTCCCAGAGCCCCTGGTACAGGCCGGCCACCAGGCTCTGGTAGCGGCCGGCGTGGGTCAGGCCCCGGATGGGCCGCATCCCCACCGCCGGGGCGGCCAACTCCACGGCCCGGGGATCGGGCGGCTCCAGGCCGGCCAGGGCGAAGAACAGCTTGCGGCCTTGGGCGCTTAAGAGGGCCCGGCCCAGCAGGGCCGCGGCCCTGTCCCAGGCGGCCAGCCCGCCCAGAAAGGCGCTGGCCGCCTCGGTGACCAGGACTATCTCCTCCTCGATGATGCGCCGCTCCCGGAAATAGTTCTGCACTATCTCCTGCTTGACCGACTGCTGCAGGGCCTGTATGAATTCCTCGTTGGCCATGGACTCCCCGGCGCGCGGGTCAATTTCCTTGAGCCGCGGGGCGCTTTTTGCTAGCGTGCCCCTGGGAGGGCGGCTGTGCCCAAGGTGATTATAATCTACAAGGCCCACACCCCGGCCGCCAGTGAGCAGGCCCGGGCCTTGGCCGCCTGGCTGGAGGGACGCGGCTCGGCCGCGGTTCTGCGCGAGGCCCGCAGCGGCCAGCCCGGCGCGGCCAACGGCCCCGAGCCCCTGCTGCCGTCCGACGGCGAGCTGGTGGTGGTGCTGGGCGGCGACGGCACCATGCTGGGGGCGGTGCGCCTGGTGGTGGCCTCGGGCCTGGAGGCGGCCCCCATCCTGGGGGTGAACCTGGGCGGCCTGGGCTTCTTGACCGCCCTGGCCCCGGAGGAGATGCTGCCGGCCATGGAGATGGTGCTGCAGGGCAACTACAAGGCCCCGCCGCGCCTGATGCTCGAAGGCCACCTGGTGCGCCAGGGGCAGGTGCTGGCCCAGGTCACGGCCCTCAACGACCTGGTGATCAACAAGGCGGCCCTGGCCCGCATCGTGGAGCTCAAGGCCGCGGTCAACGGCTCGGAGCTGACCACCTTTCTGGCCGACGGCCTGATCATCTCCTCCCCCACCGGCTCCACCGCCTACAACCTCTCGGCCGGCGGGCCCATCTGCCATCCTTCCCTGGACTGCATCGTGGTGGCGCCCATCTGCTCCTTTGCCCTGAGCAACCGCCCCCTGCTGCTGGCGCCGGACATGGGCCTGACCGTCACCCTGGGCTCCCGCGCCCTGGAGACCACCCTCACCTGCGACGGCCAGGTGGGCCTGGAGCTCCACCCCGGCGACCAGATCCTGGTGCGGCGCTCCCAGCACACGGTGCGCCTGATCCAGTCCCCCTTCCGCGATTACTTCGAGATACTGCGCACCAAGCTGCGCTGGGGTTAGCCCGGCGCGGGCGGCTCTAGGCGGCGGGGCCGTTTGCGGGCAGGTGCACCCCGAAGGTGGTGCCGGCCTGGGAGCCGGTCTCCACGCTCAGGCGGCCGCCGTGGGCCTTGACGATTTTCTGGCTGATGGCCAGGCCCAGGCCGGTGCCGCTGCGCTTGGTGGTGTAGAAGGGAAAGTAGATGCGCTCCAGGTCCTGGGGCGAGATGCCCGCGCCGCTGTCCTGCACCTGGAGCACGATCTCCTCGCCGGCCGGCTGCGCGCGCAGGAGGACCTCCGTGCCCCGGGGCGAGGCCTGCACCGCGTTCTGCACCAGGTTCAAGAGCACCTGCTTGAGGCGGCCGCCGTCGGCCCGCACGCTCAGCCCCTCCGGGGGCAGCTCGGCGTTCAGGGACACCCCCGACTCCTTGGCCGACAGGGAGGCCAGGGCCATCACGTCGCCGAACAGGTTGCCCAGGTCTTGCTGGCCCAGCTTCAACTCCAGGGGGCGGGTGAAATCCAGCATCTCCCGCAGCAGGTTCTCCATGTGGGCCACCTGATCCACGATGATGCGCAATTGCTCGCGGTAGGGGTGATCCTCCCCCAGGTCCTTGTGGATGCGCTGGGCAAAGCCCCCGATGGCCACCAGGGGGGTCTTTAGCTCGTGGGCCACGGCCGCGGCCGCCTGGCCCAGCAGGGCCAGGTTCTCGGCCTGCTGCAGCCGGCGGGCCTCGCGCCGCTCCCGGTCCACCAGCAGGCCGGTGATGAATCCGGTGAAGAAGTACAGGCCCACCTCTAGGAACATGGTCAGGCTGCCGTGGGGGCTCTGTCCGGGCATGAACAGGGAGTGTATCTGGCTGAGGGAGATCAGGGCCGCGCAGAGCAGGCCCCCCCACAGCCCAAAAAGCAGGCAGGACATGAACAGAGGCAGGAAAAACAACCTCTGCACCAGGGGCACCAGGTCCGAGCCGATGTGCACCAGGTGATAATAGGCCAGGCTGAGCAGGATCAGCAGCGCCACCACGGGGATGGCCTTTACCCAGGCGGGGATGATCCTCCAACGGCGGCGCAGTTCACTGAACATCAAGCAGACTCGTGCTCTCCCGCGAGAATCAGGGCAGGCCGGCTAATGCACTGAACAAATCCAGCATACCACCCGCCCACCAGGAGCACCAAACAATATGCTGCCTGCGGTTTTTACTTGGCGGGCGGGGGCGGGGCGTGATACCAAAAAAACAGGCTCCGTGCATCAGGGTCCGCCGGCCGGCGGGGCCGGAGCCGCCAACCAAAGCCTGCAAGGAGGCCACATGGCCCACAAAATGCGTCTGCTGGCCTTAGCGTGTCTCTTGCTGTCCCTGCCCCTGCTCCTGGCCATGGGCATTGGCGGCGGGGAGGGACCCACCAGCATCCCCGAACCCCGCAGCAACTACCTGGTGGTGCTCACCGACGTTCAGGGCACCCAGGTGACGCTCAAGGAGTTCTCCATCGAGGGCCAGGACTTTGTGCTGGGCCGGCTGGGCCAGGGCGAGTTGGCCGTGCCCCTGAACAAGGTGCGCTTGGTGGAGCTGCGCAAGGTCCAGGGCAAGCTCAGCGCCTCCCTGACCCTGACCGACGGCAAGCGGGTGCAGATGGAGGTCAAGCCCCAGCTCCTGGCCACGGGCAAGACCGACTACGGCAACTTCCGCATCCGCCTGGAAGAGGTGGGCCGCATAGAGGTCAAGGGGCCGGTCAAGTAGGCCGCGGCCGGCCTAGCGCAGTCGGCGGGGCCGGGGCAGGAAAAAGCGGATAAGCACCAGCCCCACCACGAAGCCCCCTACGTGGGCCATCCAGGCCACGCCCGCCCCGCCGCTGCCCAGCACCTGCAGCAGGAACCAGACCCCCAGCACCAGCACCGCCGGCACCCGCACCAACTGCACGTAGAAGAAGAACCAGATCAGCACCACCACCTTGTGCCGGGGATAGAGCAGGAAATAGGCCCCCAGCACCGCCGCGATGGCCCCCGAGGCCCCGATCATGGGCAGGGGCGAGGAGGGGCCGATGACCACGTGGGCCAGGCTGGCCGCCACCCCGCCGGCCAGATAGAAGACGATGAAGCGCACCGGCCCCAGCACGTCCTCGATGTTGTTGCCGAATATCCACAGGTAGAGCATGTTGCCGGCCACGTGGAATATGCCGCCGTGCAGGAACATGGAGCTGACCAGGGTCAGGGGCTGAGGCAGCCAGGACAACTGGGCCGGCGTGGGCGCCTGGCCGGTGAACCACAGGGGCACCACCCCGTACTGGTGGATGAACACGTACTCGGCCTGCGGGGGCAGCAGAAGCTGGTAGATGAACACCGCCAGGTTCAGGCCGATGAGCCCCAGGGTGACCACGGGGACGTGCTGGGTGGGGTTTTCGTCCCGGATGGGTATCATAGCCGCCCTCCCGCCTGCACAGGCTCCTGGGCCCGCGGGGGCAAAGTCCTTGCATCGCCGAGGGCCCAAGGTATAGTTTTTCTAGCATACTTTCACCAAGTTTGGGAAACCCAGCTATGTCCGGCCCCGCGCCGCAGAGAAGCGTGCACATAGCCACCTTCGGCTGCCAGATGAACGCCTACGACTCGGAGCGCATCTCCGGGCTGTTGGCCTCCCTGGGCTACACCGAGGTGGACCAGCCCCAGGGGGCGGACTTGATCGTGCTCAACACCTGCTCGGTGCGGGAGCGGGCCGAGCAGAAGGTCTATTCCTACGTGGGGGCCCTCAAGAGGCTCAAGGAGGCCAAGCCGGGGCTCCTCATCGGCGTGGGCGGCTGCGTGGCCCAGCAGGAGGGCGACCGCCTGCTCAAGCACATCCCGCACCTGGACTTCGTTTTCGGCACCGGCGCCCTGGAGCGCCTGCCCGAGTTGGTGGCCGAGGCCCGGAAGGGCCGCCGCCGGGCCCTGACCGGGGCCGCGCCCCGGGAGCTGCCCCTGGCCCCGGCGCCGGCTCCCCGGCCCGGGCTCAAGGCCCTGGTCACGGTGATGCGCGGCTGCGATAACTTCTGCGCCTACTGCGTGGTGCCCTACGTGCGCGGCCGCGAGCAGAGCCGGCCCGCGGCCCAGCTGCTGGCCGAGGCCCAGGCCCTGGCGGCCCGCGGCGTGCGCGAGATAACCCTCCTGGGCCAGAACGTCAACTCCTACCGGGACCCGGAAGGAGGCCTGGACTTCGCGGGCCTGCTGCGGCGCTTGGCCGGGGTGGAGGGTCTGTGGCGCCTGCGCTTCACCACCAGCCACCCCAAGGACCTGAGCCCGGCCCTGATAGAGACCCTGGCCGGCGAGCCCAAGGTCATGGAGCATCTGCACCTGCCGGCCCAGGCGGGCAGCGACCCGGTGCTCCGGGCCATGGGCCGGGGCTACACCCGGGGGCAATACCTGGAGCTGGCGCGGCGGCTGCGCGCCGCGGTGCCGGGGGTGGCCCTGGGCGGGGACGTGATCGTGGGCTTCCCGGGGGAGAGCGAGGAGGATTTTCAGCAGAGCTTGAGTCTGCTGCAGGAAGTCAGATACGATTTTCTATATAGCTTCAAGTACTCCGACCGGCCCTTCACCCGGGCAGGGCGCATGGCCGGCAAGCTGGCCGAGCCGGTCAAGGCCGAGCGCCTGCGCCGGCTGCAAGCCCGGCAGCGAGGCATAGGCCTGGAGCTGCACCGGGCACTGGAGGGGCAGACGGCCGAGGTGCTGGTGGAGGGGCCGGACAAGAAGGGCCGGGGGCTGGTCAGCGGCCGCTGCCGGGCCGGGCGCATGGTCAATTTCCCCGGCGGCCCGGAGCTGGTGGGGCGGCTGGTCAAGGTGCGCATAGAACAGGGGCGGGAGAATTCCCTGCTGGGCCGCCTGGAGCCCGCCCCGGGGAGCGAGGCGTCATGATACGCATGACCGTGCATGGGCTGACCATCGACCCGTCCACCAACAGCCCCATCCTGATTCTCAAGGACCCGGACGGGTTGCACACCCTGCCCATCTGGATCGGGCTCTTAGAGGCCACGGCCATCGCCAGCGAGCTGGAAAAGGTGGCCTTCTCCCGCCCCATGACCCACGACCTGCTGCGCAACGTGATCAGCCACCTGGGCTGCTCGGTGAGCCGGGTGGAGGTGACCGAGCTCAAGGAAAACACCTTTTTCGCTTTGATCCACCTGGAGGGCCCCCAGGGCGCCTCCACCATGGACAGCCGCCCCTCGGACGCCATCGCCCTGGCGCTGCGGGCGAGAGCGCCCATCTTCGTGGCCGAGAAGGTGCTGGAGCAGTCCCAGCAGCCGGGGCAGGGCGGCCGGGCCGAGGCGGACAAGAGCTGGGAGGAGGTCCTGGAGAAAATGGACCCCGAGGACTTCGGCAAGTACAAGATGTAGGACCCCTCCAGGGCGGGGTCAGGGGATTTTTCTGTCCGGCGCCGCCGGGCCGCCCTGCGGCGGCTCGCCGGGGGCTGGGCCAACCAGCAGGGGCCGGCGGGCCCCTTTAGCCATGCGAGGCCAGTGGTGATTGATCTGCACACCCACACCCTGTTCAGCGACGGCGCTCTGCTCCCCTCGGAGCTGGTGCAGCGGGCCGAGGCCCTGGGGCTTACGGCGGTGGCGCTCACGGACCACGGCGACATGAGCAACCTGGACCTGGTGGTGCCGCGCCTGCGCGTTGCCGCCGACCAGCTAAACAAGCACCACCGCATCAAGACCATCGCCGGCGTGGAGCTGACCCACGTGCCGCCGGATTTGATCGCCCCCCTGGCCCGCCAGGCCTACGACCTGGGGGCGCAGATCGTGGTGGTGCACGGCGAGAGCCCGGTGGAGCCGGTGGCGCCGGGCACCAACCGGGCGGGCATCGAGGCCGGCGTGGACATCCTGGCCCACCCCGGGCTGCTCACCGCCCAGGAGGCGGCCCTGGCCGCGCAGAAGGGCGTGATGCTGGAGATCAGCTCCCGGGGCGGGCACAGCCTGGGCAACGGCCAGGTGGCCAGGCTGGGCCTGGCGGCCGGGGCCCTGTTGTGCATCAACACCGACGCTCACGCCCCCCGCGACCTCATCGCCTGGGAGTTCGCCCAGAAGGTGGGCCGCTGCGCCGGCCTGGAGGACGAGCAGGTGGAGCAGTGCCGGGCCAACTCCCGTCGTCTGCTGGAGGCGGTCCTGGGCCGCCAGTCCTGAGGCCGGCCCGGCGCACCCAACCGCCATGCCGCCGACGGAATCCCTAACTGAGCGACTGGCCCGGGCCCTGGCCGCGGGACCGTCCATTGCCACCCAGGCCGCGGCCGCGGCCTTGGCCGGGCTGCGCGGCTGCGACGCGCCGGGCGCGGCGGCGGTGGTGGCCCGCGACGATGAGCTCTGCCGCCTGCTGGCCGCTGGCTTTGGCCAGGAGGCCGCCCTGGCCGCCCGCCTGGCCGAGCTGGCCGGCGCGGCCCGCTGCCTGGGCTGCGGCGCCTGTTGCCGGGTGAGCAGCCCCACCCTGTACCAGGAGGACCTGGCCCTGCTGGGGCCCCAGGGACCAGGCCGGGAGCATTTCTACACTCTGCGCGCCGGCGAGGAGGTCCACTCCGCCCGCCTGGGCCGGCGGCAGGTGCTAGAGCAAGAGCTGATCAAGCTGTGCGAGGCCCCGGGCGGGGCCTGCGTGTTTCTGGGCCCGGGCGGCTGCGCCATCTACGACCAGCGGCCCCTGCAGTGCCGCTGGCTGGAGTGCTGGTCCGGCCGCCACGCCGGCCAGCTCAGTGGCCGCCCCCGCCTGACCCGAACTCAGGCCTTTGCCGGCGACCACACGGCCCGGGCCCTGGCCGCGGAGTTCGAGCGCAAGCTGCCGGCCGCGCGCCTGGCCGGCCTGCTGGCCGCGGCGGCGGGCGGCGACGACCAGGCGGCCGAGGAGGCCCTGGCCGTCCTGGAGCAGGACCATGGCCTGCGCGCGGCCATCGGCGGCCGCTACGGCTACGGCGCCGCGGAGCTGAAGCTGCTGCTGGGCCGGCCGGCCACGGCCATCGCCCGGGCCTACGGCCTGGCCGTGGAGCTGGACCCGGACGACCGGCCCCGGCTGCGCCGGATGACCTAGCCCGGACATTTCATGAGGGTTGGGCGGTCTTACTGATACGAGTCTTATTCGGGGGTGGTTAGGAAAAACTCTTGCAATCGGGCCGGGTACAGTTTGCACCCTGGCCCGGCACAGCCAGCCGCCGGCAGACAAGGCGTCTGGCGAGCGAGCGCCGCAGGTGTAGCCAAAGCTACATCCAGGCGCGAGCGAAGCCGGCAACGCAG
>QZKP01000006.1 GCA_003605055.1 Desulfarculus sp. | reverse complement strand
CTGGTTGCCTCCCAGCAAATAGCCGCCGTAGCGGCTCAGCTCGCTAAAGCCGGGGCGCTTGTCCAGGGCGGCCAACAGGCGCACCCGGGTCATGACGAACAAGGGCCGCTCGCCGGCCAGCTCCGGGGCCAGTTCCGCGGCCTGGTCCACCCGCACCCGGGGCAGCTCCCGGCCGGTGTAGAAGATCAGGCTGGGCTTCCACAGGCCGAAGGTCTTGACCTGGCTCTGGGGTCCGGCCCGCCGGGCCACCTCCAGGGCCATCTGCTTGGCCGGCTCCTGGATGTAGCCCGCGGCCTGGGGCAGCAGCCCCAGAAACAGCACCCCGCAGAACAGGGCGGCGCCCGCGCCCAGGGTCCAGGGCAGCGGCCGGTCCCTGCCGCTGCGGTAGAGCCCGATCAGCGCCAGACACATGGCCGCCAGCACAGCCGCGGCCAACAGGGGCCAGCCCAGCAGCACCGGCCCGTAGGACGGCAGCGCGTACTCGCTGGAGTCGAAGCGCAGCGAGGCCACGATGCGGCTCCAGAGCAAGGGCACCGCCGCCGGCAGGGCGGCCAGCACCAGGGTCAGGAGCGCGCTCAGGCCCAGCAGCGCCGTCCAGAACACGCCACGGGCCAGGCGGCCGCCAGTCTCGCCCCGGGCCAGGCGGTCCAGGCTGCAGCCTGCCAGGATAGCCAGGAAGGGCAGTCCGGGCAGGATGTAGTTGATCTGCTTGGTGGCGGCCAGGGAGAAGACCACCAGCACCCACAGCAGGACCACCGCCGAGAACAGATGCAGCCGGGCCATGGGCTCGGCCTGGCGGTGGGCGCGGGGGTTCTGGCCCAGGGAGCGGCCCAGCTCGGGCAGGGCCGCGGCCACAAAGGGGAAGGCCCCCAACAGGAGCACCGGCAGATAATAGACCAGGCCGCCGCCGTGGCCCAGCAGGGCCTCGGAGAAGCGGCGCAGGTTCTGGGAGACGAAGAAGGCCTGCCAGAACTGGCTGCCCAGCTTGTACCAAATCAGGCCGTACCAAGGCAGGTTGATGACCAGCAGGATGACCAGGCCCCAGAGCAATTGGGCTCGCTTGAGCACAACCAGCAACTGCCGCTGCCAGAGGGCGTAGATCAGGGCGGCGGGCAGCACCACGGCCAGGGCCACCGGCCCCTTGGTCAGAACGCCCAGGCCCAGGGCGGCCCAGGCCGCCAAATACCAGCCGCGGTCGGCCGGCGGCTCCTTTTCCGTGGCCAGGAAGAACCAGGCCAGGGACAAGGTGGTGAACAGGGTCAGCAGCATGTCCGTCAGGCAGGCCCGGCCCACCAGCAGGAAAAGGGGGCAGAGGCCCAGGCAGGCCGCGGCCAGGGCCCCCAGGCCCGGCCGGCCCGAGATGCGCCAGACGAACAATCCCACGGCCAGCACTAGGGCGAAGCCGGCCAGGGCCGAGGGCAGGCGGGCGGCGGTCTCGCCGGGGCCCAGCACACCCTGGGCCGCGGCCACCGCCCAGAAGACCAGGATGGGCTTCTCCAGGTAGGGGCGCCCGTTGAGGGTGGGCACCAGGTAGTCGCCGCTTTTGACCATGGCCGCCACGCTGGCCGCGTACTCGCCCTCGTCGCGGTCGGTCAGGGCCATCTTGCCCAGGCCGGCCAGCAGGAGCGCCCCCACCACGGCCAGGACCAGCAGCAGGGTCAAGGCGCCCTGGATGGGCCGCGGCCGCCTCACGCCGAGGCCTCCGCGGCCCGCCCCCGCCGGCGGCCCCAGGCGGCCAAGAGCCAGCCCACCGCCAGGCCCAGGGCCGCGCCGGCCAGGGTGTCGCTCAGGTAGTGGGAGTGGCCCAGCATGCGGCCGCAGGCCACGAAGACCGCCAGGGGATAGAATAAAAAGCTCCACTCGGGGTAGCGGGCCGAGAGCACCGCGGCCAGGGCGAAGCTGGTGGTGGCGTGGCCCGAGGGGAAGGAGTGCCAGTCGCTGTCAAAGGTGGGCATCAGCCCCTGCCAAAGCGGCTGGTTCAGGCGCGGCCGGGGCCGGCCCACCAGGTGCTTGAAGACCTGCACGGACAGGCCCGAGATCACCACCGCCCCCAGGCCCAGCAGCCCCAGGCGGCGCAGGGGCGGCCGCCGCCGGGCCCAGCCCCACAGGGCCAGGGCCACACACAGGGCTATCTGCACGCCCCCCAGGCCCAGCCAGTAGGCGGCCGTGGCCCAGTCCTGAACCACGGGGTTGCGGCCCAGGGACCGGGCCAGTTGATCCACGGGCGCGTCCCAGTCCAGAAAGATGACCAGGGCTAGCAGCCCCACCAGCGCCAGGAGTATGGCCAGGGACCGGGCCAGCCCCTGCAACCGTCCGGCGGATGTCGGCCGGTCGCCCACGGGCCCCCTACCCTCGGCCCTCGACCGCGCCGGCCGCGGGCGGCGAGGCCACCAGGCCCCGGTCCACGGCGAACTGCATGCGGTGCAGGCGCTGGTAGACCCCGCCCAGGGCCAGCAGCTCTTCGTGGCGGCCCTCCTCCACGATGCGCCCCCCGCTGATCACCAGGATGCGGTCCGCCCGGCGCACGGTGGACAGGCGGTGGGCGATGACGAAAGTGGTGCGGCCGGCCATAAGGTTCTCCAGGGCCTTCTGCACGTACAGCTCGCTCTCGGTGTCCAGGCTGGAGGTGGCCTCGTCCAGGATCAGGATGGGGCGGTCAGCCAGCAGGGCCCGGGCGATAGACAGGCGCTGGCGCTCGCCGCCGGAGAGCAGCACCCCGGCCTCGCCGATGAGCGTGTCAAACCCCTGGGGCAGCTTCTCGATGAAAGCGGTGGCATAGGCGCTCTCGGCCGCGGCCCGGATCTGCTCGTCGCTGGCATCGGCGCGGCCGTAGCGGATGTTGTTGGCCACCGTGTCGTTGAACAGGATGATCTGCTGGGTGACGATGGCTATCTGGCCGCGCAGGCTGCTGAGGGTGGCCTGGCGGATCTCCACGCCGTCAATCTCGATGGTCCCCCGGGTCACCTCGTAGAAGCGGGGCAGCAGGTTGACCAGGGTGGTCTTGCCCCCGCCGCTGGTGCCCACCAAGGCCACGGCCTGTCCCTTGGGCACCGTGAGGTTCACCCGCTCCAGCACCCACTCGCCCGGCCGGTAGGCGAAGCTCACCTCCTTGAACTGTATCTGCCGCTGCAACGGAGGCAGATCCACGGCCCCGGGCTTCTCGGCGATCTCCACCGGCTCGTCCAGCACCCGGTACACCCGCTCGGCCGCGGCCAGCCCGTTCTGCACGTCGTTGTTGAGGCTCGACAGCCGCTTGACCGGCTCGTACAGCAGGATCAAGGCGGTGAGAAAGGAGAAGAAGGTGCCCGGGGTGGAGGTGCCTTGAATCACCTGCCAGCCGCCGTAGAACAGGATGCCCGCCACGCCCAGGCCGCCCAGGAACTCCATCAGGGGGCTGGACATGGCCCGGGTGGAGATGTCCTTCATGCGCAGGCGGAACAGCCGGAAGGCCTCGTCCGTGAAGCGCTTTATCTCGTGCTCCTCGCGGCAGAAGCCCTTGACGATGCGGGCGCCGCTGATGGTCTCGTGCAGCAAAACGCTCACGTCGGCCATGGTCTCCTGGGAGCGGTGGGAGATCTTGCGCAGCCGCCGGCCGAACTTGATCAGGGGGATGACGCACAGGGGGAAGACGCCCAGGGCGAAGATGGCCAGGAACCAGTCCCGGTAGATGATCACCCCCATCAGGCCGACGATGGTGAACAAGTCCTTCAACAGGCCGGTGATCACGCTGCTCACCGCGCCCTGCATCTGGTTCACGTCGTTGGTGATGCGGCTCATGAGTTGGCCGGTGGGGGTGCGGTCGTAGTAGCTCAGGCTCAGCCGCTGCAAATGGGCGTAGAGGTCGATGCGGAACTGGGTGACGATGCGCTGGCCCACGAACTGCATCAGATAGGTCTGGCCGTAGGAGCACAGGCCCTTGACCAGGTACAGGCCGATGATGGCCGCAGGCATGAGCATCAACAGGCCCTGGTTGCGGGCCACGAAGATTTCGTCCATGACCGGCTTGACCAAATAGGCCATGGCCGAGGTGGAGGCCCCCACCAAGAGCATCATGGCCATGGCCGCGGTCAGGCGCAGCCAATAGGGCTTGACCATGACCAGCAGCCGCTGCACGTGCTTCATGTCGCGCTGGCGTTTGACTGCTCGCTCGCTGTCGCTCACCGGGGCTTTTTCTCCATCATGGACAGGGCCAGCTCCGCCACCCGGCGGCTGGCGCCGGGCCCGCCCAGGCGCAGGCGGACGTCCCGCAGGCCCTGGATCATCCGCTGGCGGCGCTCCTCGTCGGTCAACAGGCGCAACCCTTCGGCGGCCAGCTTCTCCGGAGTCGCCGTCTCCTGGATCAGCTCGGGGACCAGGCGGCGTTGGATGATGAGGTTGGGCATGGCGATGTGCTCCACCCGGATCAGGGAGCGGGCCACCCGATAATTAAAGCCTCCGGTTTTGTATACCACCACCATGGGGGTGCCGGCCAGCGCCGCCTGCAAGGTGGCGGTGCCCGAGCAGACCAACAGGGCTCTCGCCCGGGCCATGGCCTGTGGGGCCAGGCCGGTGAGCACGGTGGTCCCCGAGGGCAGGCGCTTGAGCAGCGGCTGGACCTTGGCCAGGGGCAGGCCCGGCGCCAGGGGCAGCACGAAGTGCAGGCCCGGCCGCTGCTCCCGCATGATCCTGGCCGCCTGCAGCATCATGGGCAACAGCATGCGCACCTCGGACATGCGGCTGCCGGGCAACAGCCCCATCACCTCCGCATCCTGAGGCACCGGCAGGGAGCGGGGGTCGAACTCCTCGGGCTCGTCCAGCAGGGGGTGGCCCACGAAGCTCAGCGGCAGCATGGGGGCATTGAGCTGGAAGAATCGCTGCTCAAAGGGGAACACGCAGGCCAGATGGTCCACGAAGCCGGCCATCTGCTGGGCCCGTTTGGCTCGCCAGGCCCAGACCTGGGGGCTGATGTAGTACAGCACCGGCACGCCCAGGCGGCGGGCGGCCTTGCCCAGGCGGAAGTTGAAATCCGGGAAGTCGATCAGGATGAGCAGGTCCGGCCGCTGCTCCTTCAGGTGGCGCTTCATGCCCTTCAGGGCGCCCAGGATTACCTTGAGCTTGGGCAGGACCTCCGAAAAGCCCACCAGGGTCAGGTCCTCGGCCCGGTACAGCAGCCGGACGCCGGACGCCTCCAGGGCCGGGCCGCCGACGCCGCTGATGGCCGCCTCCGGGCAAAGCTCCCGGAGCTGGCGCACCAGCTTGGCCCCGTGCTGGTCCCCGCTGGCCTCGCCGGCCACCAGGACCACCCTTAGCGGCTCCTGGCCCATGCTAGCCTTCCTCGGGGGGCTGCGCCGCCACCCAGCGCGGAGATTTGTCCAGCAACTCCTGGTACTGGCAGAGACCCTGCTCAACGCAGGCCCGCACGGCCAGGGCGCAGGCCAGGGCCCGGCGGCCGGCGGCGCCGTCCACGCGGGGCGCCCGCCGCTGCTGCACGCACTCCAGGAAGGACCTGAGCTCCCGCTCCAGGGGATCGCTCTTGGCGAAGCGGGGCCTTTCCGCGCTCACCTTGGGCACGCCGCCGGGCCGGTACTCCACGCCGCTGACCACCAGCAGCTTGCGCTTCTTGAAATCCAGCGAAAGATAGGCGTCGGGCTGGAACAGGCGCATCTTGCGCTCGTCCTTGAGCGCCAGGCGGCTGGCGGTGATGTTGGCCACGCAGCCGCCCGGGAACTCCAGGCGGGCGTTGACCAGGTCGGCGTGGGGGCCCAGCACAGGCACGCCCTTGGCCCGAATCTCCGCGGGCTCCTCGTTCACCAGGGCCAGGATGATGTCCAGGTCGTGGATCATCAAATCCAGCACCACGTCCACGTCCGTGGCCCGGGCCTTGAAGGGCGCGATGCGGTTGCACTCGATGAACATCGGCCGGCCGGCGCGGGCGAACATCCCCTCCACCGCCGGGTTGAAACGCTCCAGGTGGCCCACCTGCAGGATGCGGCCTTGCTCGGCGGCCAGGGCGATGAGATGGTCGGCCTCCTCCAGGGAGTTGGTCATGGGCTTTTCGCAGAGCACGTCCGCACCGGCGGCTAGAAAGTCTCGGGCCACGCTGAAGTGGCTGACCGTGGGCGTGACCACGCTCACCGCCTGCACCTGGCCCAGCAGCTCCCGGTGGTCGCCCGTGCCCCGGCAGCCCAGGGCGCGGGCCAGCTTCTCGGCCTTGGCCGGGTCGCTGTCCACCACCGCCACCAGCTCGGCCTCGGGCAGGCGGGCCAGCTTCTCGGCGTGGAAGGAGCCCAGATAGCCCACGCCCACCACGGCCACCTTCACCGCCCCGGCGCTCACCGCGGCCCCTCCCCGGCCCGGCCCAGGATGCAGATCCCGGCCCGCTGGGCTATCTCCACCGCGCGCTCCCGGTCGAAGAACAGGGTGCGGCCGGCCTCCACCACCAGGCAGGAGGCCTGGCAGGCGGCCATGACCTCGACAGTGCCCGCGCCCACGCTGGGCAGGTCGAAGCGCTCGTCCTGGCGGGGCTTGCAGCGCTTGACCACCACCGCCTTTTCCCGGGCCAGCTCCCCGCCGCGCTTGATGCAGGCGTCGGTGCCCTCGATGGCCTCCACCGCCACCACCGCCCGGCCGCGGGTGACCACGCACTGGCCGATGTCCAGGCGGCCCAGCTCGCCGGCCACGGCCCAGCCCAGCTCGGCGTCGGCCTGCTCCTCGGCGCTGGGGCCGCGGCGGGTGTAGAGGCCCTCCTGGGCCAAAAGCTCGGGCAGCAGGTGATGACTGGGCAGCACGGCTATGCCCTGCGCGCCCAGGTAGTCGGCCAGGGTGCGCAGGATGCCGTCATCGGCCAGGTGGCGGATATTGCCCAGGAGGCCCAGGGCCTTCAGGTCCGGCCGCACGTCGGCGAACATGCGGGTCTTGGTGACTCCGCCGGCCATCACCGCCTGGGTCACGCCGGCCTGCTGAAAGGCCTTGATCAGCTTGCCCAACTGGCCCAACTGCACCCAGGTGATCTGGTCCACCTCGGCCTCCAACTCGGGCAGGGTCTCGCCCTTGTGGGCCACGGCCACCACGCGCAGGCCCCGGGCCCGGGCCGCCCGGGCCACCAGGATGGGAAACTGGCTTTTGCCGGCGATGATGCCTATGGCGCGCTCAGGCATGGCTCAGCCGCTAGCGGGCCACCCCCCGCTGGGAGCCCCGGATAAACTCGAGCAGATAGCGCACCTCCGGGGTGTCGGGCACCTCCGCGCGCACCTGCTCCATGGCCTTGGCCAGGGGGGTGCGGGTGCGGAAGATAATCTTGTAGGCCGCCTTGAGGGCCTCCATGCTCTCGGGGGTGAAACCGCGGCGCTTGAGCCCCACCACGTTGAGCCCGTGGGCCACGGCCCGGTTGCCCTCGCACAGGCAGAAGGGGGGCAGGTCCTTGTCCACCGCGCTGGTGCCGCCCACGTAGGCGTAGCGGCCGATGCGGGTGAACTGGTGCACCGCCACCTGACCGCCCAGGCCCACGTAGTCCTCCAGGGCCACGTGGCCGGCCAGGTTGCAGGAGTTGGCCATGATCACCTCGCGGCCCAGGTGGCAGTCGTGGGCCACGTGGGCGTAGGCCATCAGCAGGCAGCCGTCGCCCACCTGGGTGACCCCGCCGCCCTCCACGGTGCCCCGGTTGACGGTGGTGAATTCGCGAATCATGACCCCGTCGCCGATGACCAGGGTGGTGCGCTCGCCCTTGTACTTCAAGTCCTGGGGATCGGTGCCCACCGAGGCGAAGGGCCACAGATGGCAGCCGGCGCCAATGGTGGTCAGGCGGTCCACCGAGGCGTGGTGGTCCACGCGGGAGCCCGGGCCGATCTTCACCTCCGGACCGATATAGGCGTAGGCGTCCACCTGCACGTCCGGGGCCAGTTCGGCGCTGGGGTGTATCAAGGCGGTGGGGTGGATATTAGTGCTCATCAGGTTCTCTCTACTGTGTTGCCGACATAAGTTGGAAGGTCGGGGTCAGGCGGCTGGGGCGATGGCCGCGGTGAGCTCGGCCTCCACGGCCAACTGGCCCTCCACGAAGGCCTTGCCGGCCATCTTCCAGGCCCGGCTGGAGCGGTGCAGGGCGGTCAACTCCAAGATAAGTTGGTCGCCCGGCACCACCGGGCGCCGGAACTTGACCTTGTCCATGCCCAGGAAAAAGAAGAGCCGGCCTTGCGCCTCGGGAGCGGACTCGTAGGCCAGGATGCCGCCGGCCTGGGCCAGGGCCTCGATGACCAGCACCCCGGGCATCACCGGCTGGCCCGGGAAGTGTCCCTGGAAAAAAGCCTCGTTGAAGGTGACGTTCTTCAGGGCTTTGACATACTCCGGCGGCTTGATCTCCAGCACCCGGTCCACCAGCAAAAAGGGATAGCGGTGGGGCAGCAGCTTGAATATCTCTTGCAGATCCTTGACGCCTTGAGGCATTGCGCCGCTCCTTGGTTAATCTTTCCGTTCCTGGCCCAGCCGCGCCTCCAGGTCCTTGACCCGCTTGAACAGCTCGGGCAGGCGCTTGACCAGGCCGCGGGTGCGCAGCCAGAGGCGGTGGGGCATAACCGGATAGCCGCTGACCACCGCGCCCGGCTCCAGGTCCTGGGCCACCCCGCTGCCGCCGCCCACCATGGCCCCCTCGCCCAGCTTCAGGTGGCCGGCCACGCCCACCTGGCCGCCCAGCACCACGTTCTGGCCCAGGGTGGTGGAGCCGCTGATGCCCACCTGGGCCACCAGCAGGCTGTTGGCGCCGATCACGCAGTTGTGGGCGATGTGCACCATGTTGTCCGTCTTGACCCCGCTCTGGATCCAGGTGCGACCGGTGGCGGCCCGGTCCACGGTGTTGGAGGCGCCCAGCTCCACGTCGTCGTCTATCTGCACGATGCCCACCTGGGGTATCTTGAAGTGCCGCCGGCCGTCGGGCACGAAGCCGTAGCCGTCGGAGCCGATGACCGTGCCTGCGTGGATGATGCAGCGCCGGCCGATGAGGCAGCCGTGATAGACCACCACGTTGGGGTGCAGCACCGTGTCCTCGCCCACCCGCACCCCGGCGCCCAGGTACACCCCGGGGTGCAGCACCACCCGCGGGCCCAGCTCCACCTCAGGCCCCACGTAGGCCAGGGCGTGTACCGAGCAGTCCGCCCCCAGCCGGGCCGAGTCCTCCACCACCGCCCGCGGATGCACCCCCAGGGGCTGGTAGGGCCGCCTGGTGGCCTCGGTCAAGAGCTGGGCGTAGGCCAGATAGGGGTTCTTCACCCGGATCACGGCCAGGCCCGCCGGCACCAGCTGCTCCTGGCTAACCAGCACCACGCCGGCCCTGGTCTGGGCCAGAGCCGGGGCGTACTTGGGGTTGGCCAGGAAGGTTACGTCGCTGGGGTCGGCTTCATTGATGCCCTTGATGCCCGAGACCATGCGCTCGGCCGGGCCTTCCAAGGCGCCGCCCACCAACTGGGCCAGTTGGCCCAGGCTAAGCTGCATGCCGCGTTCCTTAGGGGTATTGCTTGTCGTAGGCAGCTATGACCTCGAGCGTTATATCCGAGCTTTTGGGGTAGTACAGAGCCGTCCGGGACTCGGTGATCAGCACATAGCCGCTCTTGGCCCCGATCCGCCGGATGATGTCGCTCATGCGCTGCAGGATCGGCGAGAAGGAGTCCCGTTGGGCCTCGCGCATCTCCTGGCTGGCGTCGCGCTTGCGGTCGTTGAAGCGGCGGGCCTTGCGCTCGAACTCGCGCTCCTTGGCCAGCTTGGCCTCGGGCTTGAGCAGCATGGCGGTGTTTTCCAGGTCCTTGCGCAGCTCGGCCACCTCGGCGCCCAACTGCTTCAACTCCGCCTCCAGCTTGGAGGCCTTGCGCCGCAGCTCGGCTTGAGCCCGCTTGCCTTGCTTGCACTCGTTGACCGCCTGGTCCATGTTCACCACGCCGATCTTGTCCGCGGCCCAGGCTGCGGGGGGCGCCGTCCAGGCCGATAGCAGCAACAAGGCCAGGCAGGCCAAAAACCACGCGCGTGCATGTCTAAGCATAGGCTGTCTCCCGATAGCCCCTAGGACAGGGGATTAGAACAAACTTCCTATGGTGAACTCCCAGTTGGAGGTGTCGTCGCCCGGCTGGGGGTCTAAAACATAGCCGTACTCCAGGCGCAGGGGGCCCATGGGCGACATCCAGCGCACGCCGGCGCCGACGCTCTTGCGCAGGTTGCCGAAGTCGTAGCCCTCATCGGCGGTCCAGGAGTTGCCGGTGTCGTAGAAGATCACGCCGATGATACCCGCCTTCTTCACCAGCGGGAAGCGGTATTCCAGGTTGACCACCGCCATGCGCTCGCCGCCGATGAGGTCGCCGTTACTGTCCCGGGGGCTCACCGACTGATAGGAGTAGCCCCGCAGGGTGTTGATGCCGCCCAGGAAGAACTTCTCGTATATGGGCAGCTCGCCGCCGGAGTGCCCGGTCATCCAGCCCATCTCGCCGTGGGCCACGAACACCGTACCCCAGAACAGGGGGAAGTACCACCCCGTGGAGGCTATGGCCTTGATAAAGGCGTTGCTGCCTCCCAAGGGGCTGCCCGCCCATTCCACGCTGAAGTTATTGTCCGAGCCGCGGGTGGTCAAAAAGGTGTGGTCGCGGCTGTCGCGGCGCAGGATGCCCTTGACGCTGCTGGTGGTGTGGGTGCCCAACTGCTCGCGCACCAGCCGCGAGGCGGTGGAGCTGATGTTGGAAATCTCGGCCTGCTCCAACTTGTAGTACAAGTAGGTGCGGGTATAGGCATAGGGGGTGGGGAAGCCGAAACGCAGGCGGAAGCCCAGGGCCTCCTTGGTGTACTGCAGGTACTCCCGCTCCCAGTCGTAGATGTCCACGCCGGCGCTGATGGGCCGGTCAAACAACCAGGGCTCGGTGAAGCTCAGGGTGTAGCGGGTGGCCTTGCCGCCCAGGGTGGCCCGCAGCATCAACTGGTCGCCGGTGCCGAAAAGGTTGGACTCGCTGACCTGGCCCATGACCATGAAGGAGTCCTGGGTGCTGAAGCCGGCGCCGAAGGAGACCTGCCCGGTCCGCTTCTCCTTGACGTTTATGTTGATGTTCATGGTGTCGGGCCGGCTGCCCTTGCCGGGCGTGATGTGGATGTCATCGAAGTAGTTGAGCCGGTTCAGGCGCATATTGGCCGAGCGCAGGGCCGCCGCGGAGAACAGATCGCCCTCGGCCACGGCCAGCTCGCGGCGGATCACCTTGTCGCGGGTGCGGGTGTTGCCGGTGATGATGATGCGGTCAAAGTAAATCTTGTTGCCCTTGACCACGTCGAAGTTGATAGCCACCGTCTTTTTCTTCATATCCTGACGCACCTGGGGGCGCACGGTGGCGTAGGCGAAGCCCCGCTCGGCGTAAAGGTTCTGCAGGGTGGCCATGTCCTGACGCAACAGGTCGCGGTTGTACCACTGCCCGGCCTTGGTCTTGAGCAGGCCCAGGGTGTCCTTCTGGGGGATCACCATCTGGCCGCTGACCGAGATGGCGCCGATCTTGAAACGGGGGCCCTCTTTGATGTTGATGGTCACCTTCAGGCCATCGGCCTCCCGGGTGATCTCCGGCTTGCCGACGCGGGCCTCCATGTAGCCATTATTGTAGTAGAAGTCGTTGAGCTTCTGGACGTCCTGCTCCAGCTTGGCCATCTCCAGGATGTGGTCGTCCCGGAGCCAGGACAGCCAGCCCTTCTCGTGGATGCTCATCTGACCCCGCAGGTCGCCGTCGCTGAAGGCCTTGTTGCCCCGGAAGCGGATGGTCTGGACGAACACCTTCTGGCCCTCGATGATGGTGAACTTCAGCCCGATGTCCCCCCGGGGCAGGGTGATCACCTGACTGGTCACCTTGGCGTCGTAGTAGCCCTTGTCCCGGTAGGCCGCCAGTATCTTCTGCTCGGCCTCCTTGACCGCCGCCGGCTGGAAGACGGCGAAGCGCTTCAGGCCTATCTGGTCGCGCAGGTCCTTGTCCTCTATCTCCTTGTTGCCCGTGAACTGCACCTCGCGCACGGTGGGCTTTTCCTTGACTAGGATGGTGACCACCTTGCCGCTGGGCCCGTCGGCGCTGGTGATCTTCACGTCGTCAAAGTAGCCCATCTTCCAGACCGCCCGCAGGTCATCGTCCAGCAGCAGGGGCGAGAAGATGCCGCCCTCCTTGCTCTTGATGGCGCTCTTGATGGCCTCGGCCTCGATGCGCCGGTTGCCCTTGACCTGGATGGAGGCCACCTTCTCCCGGCCGCTGACCCGCACGGCCAGCTCGCGGGAGATGCGCTCGGCCAGACCCGGCAGGGATTCCAGCCCCGCCCCCTCGATGAACACCGACTGGGGCCGCTGCATGCCCATGACGTCCAGCACCTTGGCGTCCAGGGACACCCGGTTGCCGATCTTGGTCAGGGAGCCGGTGATGGCAAAATCCGCCCCCAGGCGGCCGGCCAGCTTGCGGGTCAGGCTCAGGTCCAGGGGCTTGCCCTCGGCGGCCACCGCGCGGTTCACGTCCTCGGTGGGTATCACCACCACGCCCTGGGCCGTCAGGCGGCTCTTGATCATCTCCTGCACGCCGGTGCGCAACTGGTTCAAAGGCTCCCGGCTGAAGACATGGAAGGGGAACACCGCCACCTTCAGGGCCTGGGCGGCTTGAGCCGCGGCCGGAGCCAAACAGATCAAGGACACTGCCAGTACCAGCCAGTATTTCCTCATCACCGCCTCTACCCTCGCTCGGCCCGGCCTGCTAGTCCAGGCAGTAGGCCTTGCCATCGGCCAGCCGCACCCGCCGCTGCATGGCAGCGGCCAGCCGCTCGTTGTGGGTGGCCACCAGGGTGGTGAGCCCCTTCTTCTGGTTAAGACCCAACAGGAGCTGCTGGACCTTTTCGCCGGTGCGCTCGTCCAGGTTGCCGGTGGGCTCATCGGCCAGGAGCAACCGGGGGCCCAGCACCAGGGCCCGGGCCACGGCCACCCTCTGGGCCTCCCCTCCGGAAAGCTCGCCCAGCTTGTGCTCCCCCCGCTCGGCCAGCCCCACCTCCTCCAACAACTCCTGGGCCCTCTGCCGCGCCGTGGCCTGGTCCATCCGGGCGATGAGCGCGGGCATCATGACATTTTCCAGGGCGCTGAACTCGGGCAGCAGGTGGTGGAACTGAAAGACGAAGCCGATCTGCCGGTTGCGGAACGCCGCCAGGGCCGGCTCGTCCATCTGGAAAATGTCCTGCCTATCTACCATAACCCGACCGCCGGTAGGGCGGTCAAGGGTGCCCAGAATATGTAACAAAGTTGATTTGCCCACGCCCGAGGCCCCCACCACGGCCACGGTCTCCCCAACGGCCACTGTCAGGTCCAGGCCCTTGAGCACCTCCACCTTTTGCTGGTGGCCAAAGTAAGTCTTTTCAAGCTGTTCTATAAGAATGTATATATCCGCTCCTGTCAAGTCCCCTGGCCCCCGGGCCCCCTGGGTCGGCGGGGGTGTATTTGGCCCGGCGCCACTCATTCATACCTCAGGGCCTGCACCGGGTCCAGAGAACCGGCCACCCGCGAGGGGTAGATGGTGGCCAGCAGGCTGATGGCCACCGCGCTGCCGGCCACCAACAGCACCAACAGGGGCTCCACCTGCACCGGCAGGGTGTCTACGGTGTAGACATCCTTGGGCAGGTCTATGAAATGATACTTGGTCAGCAGCCAGCACAGCACCAGGCCGCTGATCACCCCCAGGACCGTGCCCACCAGTCCGGTCACCATGCCCTGCAGCATGAAGATGCGCCGCAGGCTGGCCCGGGTGGCGCCCATGGCCTTGAGCACCCCGATCTCCCGGGTCTTGGTCATCACCATCATGATCAGCGAGCTGACAATGCCGAAGGAGGCCACCAGCACGATCAGGATCAGGATGATAAACATGGCGAACTTTTCCAGCTTCAGGGCGGCGAACAGGCTGTGGTTGGCGCTCATCCAGTCCTGGGCGAAGAACAGGGGCCCCAACCGGCGGGCCAGTTGCCGGCCCACCAGCGGCGCCTGGTAGATGTCGGTCAGGGCCACCTCCACCCCGTTCACCCCCCGGCCCAGGCCCAGAAACTCTTGGGCCGCGCTGAGGCCCACGTAGCAGGAGCCGGCGTCGTAAAGGTACAGGCCGGACTCGAAGATGCCCACCACCTGGAAGGGCTCGCTCTTGGGCGCCCGTCCCACCGGCGTCTCCTCGCCCAGGGGGTTGATCACGTTGACCACCATGCCCAGCCTCAGCCCCAGCTTGTTGGCCAGGCGCGAGCCCAGGACGATGCCCCACAGGCCGCGGCGGGTGGGCCGGCTCAGGTCGTTCAGGCTTCCCTGCACCAGGGAGGGCTCCAGGTTCTTGACCTGCTTGGCCAGGGGCACGTCCAGGCCGCTGAGCAGGGCGCCGGTGGCCCCCCCGGCCGAGACCAGCATCACCTGGCCGTAGACGTAGGGCGCGGCCGCCTTGACCCCCGGCTGCTGGCGGGCGATTTTTAACACCCGCTCGGGCTGGGTGATGGCCCCGCCGGCCTGGTAGATGGTCAGGTGGGAGCTCATGCCCAGTATCTTCTTGGTGATCTCGTCCTGAAAGCCGCCCATCACCGACAGCACCACGATCAGGGCGCAGACGCCCAGGGCCACGCCGGCCATGGACAGGAGAGTGATCAGGTTGATGAAGGCGTGGCGCCCGCGGGCCCGCAGATAACGGAAAGCCAGAAACGCCTCGAAGCGCATCAGCCCTGCTCGGGCCGCAGTAGCGGGAAGAGTATCACCTCCCGGATGCTCGGCTGATCAGTCAGGAGCATCACCAGGCGGTCAATGCCGATGCCCTCGCCGGCGGTGGGGGGCATGCCGTATTCCAGGGCCCGCACGTAGTCCAGATCCATGAACTGGGCCTCTTCGTCGCCGGCCTCGCGCTGGGCCGCCTGCTCGGCGAAGCGCTCCCGCTGGTCGTCGGGGTCGTTGAGCTCGCTGAAGCCGTTGCCCATCTCCCGGCCGGCGATGAAGAACTCGAAGCGGTCCACGATGTCCGGGTCCAGGTCATTGGTACGGCTCAGCGGCGAGATGTCCCGCGGGAAGCCGGTGACGAAGGTGGGCTGCCACAAAAGGGGCTCCACCTTCACGTCGAATATCTTGGCCAGGGCCTTGCCCAGGGTGTCGCCCCGGCGGTGCACCCCGCCCAGCTCGGTGGACATGTTCAGGGCCCGCTCCCGGTCGAAGAGCACCTCCGGCGGCACCCGGCCCACCTCCAGCAGGCTGGAGCGGAAGTCTGTGTTCTGCCAGGGCGGGGTAACGTCAATCTCCCGGCCCTGGTACTCGAAGCGCAAGGCGCCCTTGATGGCAGCGGCGCAGATGCCGAACAGCTCCTCGGTGAGCGACATCAGGTCTTCGTAGCTGGCATAGGCCTGATAGAACTCGCACATGGTGAACTCGGGGTTGTGCTGAACGCTGATGCCCTCATTGCGGAAGTTGCGGTTGAGCTCGAACACCCGCTCCAGGCCGCCCACGATCAGGCGCTTGAGGTACAGCTCCGGCGCCACCCGCAGATACAGCTTCATGCCCAGGGCGTTGTGATAGGTTTCAAAGGGCTTGGCCGCGGCGCCGCCGGGCAGGACCTGCATCATGGGCGTCTCCACCTCCAGGAAGTCCCGCTCGATCAGAAACTGCCGGATGGTGTTGACGATTGTGGAGCGGGCCCGGAAAATCTCGCGTACCTGCTCGTTCATGACCAGGTCCAGGTAGCGCTGGCGGTAGCGCTGCTCCACGTCGGTCAGGCCGTGGAACTTCTCGGGCAGCGGCCGGAAGGACTTGGTGATCAACACCAGCTTCTCGCAGCGCAGGGTCAGCTCCCGGGTGCGGGTGCGGAACAGGGGGCCGCTGACCCCGATGATGTCGCCCACATCCAGCTTCTTGAACAGGCTGAATTCCCGCGGGCTGAGCACCTCTTTCTGCACGTGCAGCTGCAGGCTGGCGCTGCGGTCGTTTATCTTCAGGAACGCGGCCTTGCCAAAGGAGCGGATGGCCATGATGCGCCCGGCCAGGGCGAACTTGTGGTCCTCCATGGCCTCCAGGCGGGCGGCGTCCAGGCGTCCGTGGGTCTTGAGCAGCTCTTTAATCTGGTTCCGGGGGCGGAAGGTGTTGGGGAACAGACCGTAACCCAGCTCCTGCACCTGCTCGGCCTTGCTCCGGCGCTGGCGGATGAGCAGGTTCTCGTCCGCCTCCGCGGCGGCCGGTTGCTCATTGTGGTTTTTTTCCCTGGACTTGGCTGACAACCTAATATTCCCTCGCCGCCCCGCCGCGGCCCGGAACTGCCCTGAGGCCGCTGGGGGTTTTATCCTTGAACTAAGCTACCTTATCTACGCTGGCCCCAGGAGTTTGTCAAGTGCGGGGCCCAGGTGATAATTGATAAAAATTGCCCTTGACAGGGGACGTAATAGTCCCTATATTTCCTGGCAATGCGGGTTCGCGCCTGTGCGGGCCCGCTGTTTATGTATGCCAAGGGGTCTGCGGCCCCCTTTTCCGGGGCCGCGGCCCCTTTTATAAGAATTCAGCCCAGAAGGAGTTAAAGCCATGCTGTGCACCACCACCCGTGCGGGAAAAGAGTGCGCCTTCATGAGCGCCAAGGGCTGCGGCTTTAACGGGGGATCCTGCCACCCGGCCGTGGAGCCCTGCCAGGGTTGCGAACGCAACGTGACCGTAGGCGAGATGATCTACTGCCAGAGCTACCCCGACCCGGCCGCCAAGTGGCGCTACGGCAACTGCAACTTCGCCACCCACGTCAAGGGCGAGGTCAAGCAGCTGCCCAAGACCCTCAACCCTCTCAAGGCCAGCAAGAGGGCCCACGCCCGCTAATCCGGCCCCGCGATCCCTTGCCGTCAACCCGGCCCCGCAGGGGCCGGGTTTTCCTTTGCCCGCCGGGCGCTCCGCCGCACCGGCGCTTGTGCTATAGTTTAGCGTCGCCTTGGGGCGGACAACCCCAGTTGCTCGGTCTTACACCCAGCGCCCCCTGACCGAGGCAATGTTGACGTGAGCGCCGCAGATCTGCGCCATAAGCCGCGATCCACCCCCCTGTGGGCCTATGTGCTGGTCCTGGCCGCGGCCGGCAGCCTGCTGTTGGGCCTTTCCCTGTGGTGGAACCTGAGACAGCACGACGAGGGCATCTACCAGGCCGCCCTGACCCTGGCCCGCACCTCCCTGGAAAAGGACGTACTCTACCGACGCTGGAGCGCCCGCCTGGGCGGGGTCTATGCCTTGATCACCCCGGACACCCCGCCCAACCCCTACCTGCAAGTGCCGGAGCGGGACATCATCACCCCCTCGGGCCGGCGCCTGACCTTGATCAACCCGGCCTACATGACCCGTCAGGTGCACGAGCTGGGCGCCAAGGCCTTGGGCGTGCGCGGCCGCATCACCAGCCTTAAGCCCCTGCGCCCGGCCAACCAGGCCGACCCCTGGGAGCGGGGGGCCCTGCTCCAGGCCGAGCAAGGGGCCCCGGAGGTGCATCAGGTGCTGGACCAGGACGGCCGGCCCGTTTTGCGGCTCCTGCTGCCCCTGCCCGTGGAGGGCTCCTGTCTGCCCTGCCACGTCCAGCAGGGTTACCGCCTGGGCCAGGTACGCGGCGGCCTGAGCGCCACGGTGCCCCTGGGACCGCTGTTGGCCATGGGCCGCCAGGAGGTGAGCAACCTGTGGCTCACCCATCTGCTCCTGTGGGTGGTGGGGCTGGCCGCGCTGGGCCTGGGGGCATGGAGTCTGCAGCGCCGCATAATCGAGCGCGACCGGGCCCGTGACGAGCTGCAGACCCTGAGCGGGCTGCTGCCCATCTGCTCCCGCTGCAAGAAAATACGCGACCAGCAGGGCCGCTGGCAGCAGATGGAACGCTACATCCAAGCGCGCTCCCAGGCCGACTTCACCCACAGCCTCTGCCCCGCCTGCGCCGGCGAGCTGTACCCGGAGATGTACCCCGAAGCAGAAAAGCCGGAGCAGGACAGCTAGCCCCGGCCCCAAAAAAGAGGCGCGGCCCCGTCCGGGGCCGCGCCGGTTTTACTGCGCTGGCGGCGGCTAGCCGAGCTTGGCCAGGGCCCGCTTGGTGGCGGCCATGCCCTTTTCGATGGACGCGTCGCCGATAGCGAAGGAGAAGCGGATGCAGGCGTCATCGCCAAAGGCCACGCCCGGCACCGCGGCCACCCGGGCCTCCTCCAGCAGGTAGTCGGCCAGGGTCTGGGAGCCGTCTATCTCCTTGCCGCCGGCCTTGCGGCCGTAGTAGGCGGCGAAGCGGGGGAAGGCGTAGAAGCTGCCCTCGGGCCGGAAGCAGGTGACCTCGGGCAGCTCGGCCATCAGGTCCATGATCAGGTTGCGCCGGCGCTGGAAGCTCTGGTTCATCTCGGCCACCACGCCCTGGTCGCCGTTGAGCGCGGCCTCGGCCGCCTTCTGGGCGATGGAGGTGGGGTTACTAGTGGACTGGCCCTGTATCTTGGAGCAGGCCTTGATCAGCTCCAGGGGCCCGGCCATGTAGCCGATGCGCCAGCCGGTCATGGCGTAGGCCTTGGACACGCCGTTGAGCGTGGCGGTGTGTTCGTAGACGGCCGGGCCCAGGGAGGCGGTGGAAAAGAAGCGCCGGCCGTCGAAGAGGATCGGCTCGTACATCTCGTCGCTGATCATCAGGATGCCCTTGGCCGCGCAGAACTCGGCGATGGGCTTCAGCCCCTCGCGGCTGTACACCGCGCCGGTGGGGTTGCAGGGCGAGTTGAGGAATATGGCCCGGGTCCTGGCCGTGACCGCGGCCTGCACGTCGGCCAGCTTCAGCTTGAAGCCGTTCTCCAACTGAGTGGGCACGATCACCGGCACGCCCCCGGCCAGGATGACCATGGGCGGGTAGCTGACCCAAAAGGGCGCGGGCACGATCACCTCGTCGCCTTCGTTGAGCAGGGCCTGCATGATCAGGTAGGAGGAGTGCTTGCCGCCCACGTTGATCATCACCTGGTCCAGGGTGTAGTCCAGGCCGTTGTCCCGCTTGAGTTTGTCCACCACCGCCTGCCTCAGCTCCGGGATGCCCGGCACCGGCGTGTAGCGGGTGAAGCCGTCGTTGATGGCTTTTATGGCCGCCTCGCAGATATGGCGCGGGGTGTTGAAGTCCGGCTGGCCGGCGGCAAAGTTGACGATGTCCAGTCCCTGGGCGCGCAGGGCGTCGGCCTTGGCGTTCAGGGCCAGGGTGGCTGAGGGCTGTATGCTCAGCACGCGGCTGGAAAGCTGCATGACGGGACCATCTCCTATCGTTTGAGAGTCTCGGGTCGCTCCAATATATCATCGCCGCCAGCCCCCCTCAAGTGAGGCCGGCGGATGGGGTTTGACTTTGCCCGGGCCCGGGGGTAGTAAAGAGGCACGCCCGCCCAGGCGGGCCATACAGCGCATTGCTGGGGGAGCCCTTGTGGGCTGAGAGTGCGCCGGCGGTCGGCGCAGACCCCTTGAACCTGTTGGGTAATGCCAGCGTAGGGAAGCAAGCCGCGCCGCGGATAGGGGCCGGTTTCCTTACGGAGGCCGGCCCGCCGTTTTTGGCGGCCGGCGGAAAGGAGCGCGAGCATGTTGGAGGAAGTCACCATCACCCGGGCCATCATCCGCCGCTATCTAGGCAAGCTGGATCAGAGCTTGGAGCTGGACGCGGCCATCGTGGGCGGCGGGCCGGCCGGGCTGGTGGCCGGCAAGAAGCTGGCCCAGGCCGGCTACAAGACGGCCCTGTTCGAGCGCAAGCTCTCGGTGGGCGGCGGCATGTGGGGCGGCGGCATGATGCTCAACGAGATCGTGGTGCAGCAGGAGGCCCGGCGCATCCTGGAGGAGTTCGGGGTGCCCAGCTCCGAGTTCGCCCCCGGCTACTACACCGCCGACAGCGTGCTGGCCACCAGCACCTTGTGCTCGGTGGCGGCCAAGGCCGGCCTGACCATCTTCAACCTGGTCAGCGTGGAGGACGTGGTGATCCGGGCCCAGCGGGTCACGAGCCTGGTCATCAACTGGAGCGCGGTGCAGATGGCCGGCCTGCACGTGGACCCCCTGACCATCAAGGCCCGCTGGGTCATAGACGCCACCGGCCACGACAGCGAGGTGCTGCACGTCATCGCCCGCAAGGTGGACGCCGAGCTGCTCACGGCCAGCGGCAAGGTCATGGGCGAGCGCTCATTGTGGGCCGAGCAGGCCGAGAGCGACACTCTGGCCAACACCAGGGAGGCCTTCCCCGGGGTGTACACCGCGGGCATGTGCGCCAACGCGGTGTTCGGCTCCTACCGCATGGGCCCGGTGTTCGGCGGCATGCTGCTGTCGGGCGAGAAGGCCGCGGCCGAGGTGGCCGCGCGCCTGGCGGCCGGGGAGTAGAAGGCGGACAGATTGGCCGGGCAGGCGGCCCCGGGGCCCCTGCCCGGCCAACAAACCCTTGGGGCCGCGGGCCATCTGTGCTATTAACTCCGGACGGCATCCCGCCCAAATGGAGTTGGCACCTTGGAACAATACCTGGAAGTGCGGCAGGCCGGCGACGCGGCCGGCAACGGCATGATCCTGCGCTGGCGCTTCCCCTCCGGCCTGTGCATCTACGGCCTGCCCACCCCCAACCAGTACGGCGGCGAGTGGGACCTGGGCCCCACCTGGAACTACCTGGTGGAGGCGGACCGGCCGTTTCTGGTGGACGCCGGCCGCTGGGGGCAGGGCGGCCTGCTGGTGGAGATGCTGCGGGGCCTGGGCCGCGCGCCCCGGGAGCTGGACTTCGTCCTGCTCAGCCACGGCCACGAGGACCACGACGGCGGCCTGGCCGAGGTGGTGCAGCAGACCGACGCGCGGGTCAAGGCCCATGCCGTGTACAGCCGGCTGGTGCGCAAATATCCCGAGCTGGCGCCAGAGGGCTACAAGCGCGACTTCCCGGCCAAGTGCTGGCACTGCTTCATGCCGGAGTCCTTTTACAGCCGCAACTGCCTGGCCTACCACCACGAGAGCCAGGCGCGCCGGGTGGAGGAAATAGGCGATGGCCGCCAGCCCCTGGCCCCTGGGCTGGAAACCCTGCACGTGCCGGGCCACAGCCCGGACGCCCTGGCCCTCCTGGCCGGCGACGAGGCCCTCATCGTGGGCGACACCATCCTGCCCGGCATCACGCCCTGGCCCACGGGCCACTACCTGTACCACCAGGTGGCCTCGGTGCTGGCGGACGAGTATCCCGAACCCGCGGCGATATTCGGGCTCAAGCGCTACCTGCGCTCCCTCAAGGAGCTGCGGGCCCTGGGCCTGGCCCACCCGGATATAGTCGTTTTACCGGCGCACAGGCTGTACCACGGCGGCCGCTTCAACGCCCTGGACCTGGCGGCGCGGGTGGAGGAGCTGATCCAGCACCACCTGAACCGCTGCGCGGACATCCTGCGCATCCTGGCCGGCGGGCCCCAGGACGTGGAGGCCATCGCCCGGGCGCACTTTGAGCCCGACAAGCTCCAGGGGCCGGGCATCATGATGGCTAAGAACGAGGTGCTCTGCCACTGCGAACTGTTGATGGAGGCCGGGGACGTGGTGCGGCTGGAGAACAAGACCTACGCGGCCACGGGCTCGCAGAACTTCGAGGGGCTTATTTTAGGCAGTTGACATAGGGGGCAGCGCCCTGTCCTACCCTATAAAGATCATCGTCATCGCGAGGAGCGCCGCAGAGACCGGTTGTTAAGGCAAGAAGGCTTCTCGCGGGGCTCCGTGGCGATCCATTTACCCCGCCCGCCTGGGCGGAGCAATTCTTCTGAACCCGATACGCCGGGGGAAAATCGCTCGTCGCCGCGCGACCCCGGCAACCCGGTTGCCGGGCCACCCGCCGCCCGCAACCGACCAAGCAACCGTTGTCGTCGCGAGGAGCGGCCCTGCCGCGACGAAGCAATCTCTGCCTGCAACAGAATCTCCGCTAAAGCAAAGGGCGGGGATAAGCTCCGCCCCTACAAGAACTTTTTCCCAAAGGATTTAAATTCGAACCGCCCCCTACAGCGCCTCTCTTATCTTCTCCGCCTTGCTCTTGATGCTCCTGGTGTTGCCCTTCTTGGGCGACCACTCCAGCAGCTTCAGCTTGTCCTTGGGCCGGTTGCGGGGGATCAGGTGTACGTGGTAGTGCATCACCACTTGGTTGGCGCCCTTACCGTTGAGCTGCAAGACGGCCAGGCCCGGCACCTTCAGGGCGCTGATGATGGCCGCGGCGATCTTCTGGCTGGTCTGGTGCACGGCGGCCATGTCCCCGGGAGTAAGCTCCAGCAGCGTGGTGTAGTGGGACTTGGGTATGACCAGGGTGTGTCCCGGGGCCAGGGGGTTCACGTCCATGAAGGCCATGGTGCGGTCGTCCTCATACACCTTGTGGCAGGGTATCTTGCCGGCCACGATGTCACAGAAAATACAGCTATCCGCGCTCATAGGCTCCCCCTCCTGAACGGCTAACCGGCCTCTTTGCTGCTGGCCGCCTGCAAATCCACAATGCGCAGGCCCTGGGCATAGGGCCTGGTTACGTAATCATTGACCTGGCTGATCTTCTTGACCGTATCCCCCATGCGCTCGGCCTGGTCCATCAGCCCCTCCAACTCCTGCAGGCGGGGGTCATCGGGCGCCAGGCTGCGCCTGAGCTTCTCCAGGCCCAGCATCAGGGTGGACAATGGCTGGGCCAGCTCGTGGCAGGCCGCGCCGGCCATCTCCACCACCACCTGGCGCTGCTCCATGCGCCGGGCCCGGTCCAGAAGCAGGGCCGCGTTCAGGCCAAAGGCCGCCTTGCGGCCCAGACGCTCCAGGAAATGGGTGTCCAGGGCCGGCTGGTAGCGCTGGGGCGCGGCCGAACCCAGGTTCAGGGTGCCCAGCATCTGCCCCCCCACCCACAGGGGCAGCACGGCCAGAGAGGCCAGGCGCCTGAGGCCCGGGAAAAAACACTGCAGCAGTTGGCTGCTGACCTTGTTGGTCAAATAAGGGCCTTCCAGGTCCGCCAGTAGCAGGCGCAACTCCTTGCGCGGCCTGGTCAAACAGGTCTCAGGCAGCCCCATGAGCGGCAGGCTGGCCAGGGCCTCTTGCAGGGGCTGGTGCTCGGCCAACAGGGCCAGGGTCACGGCCTCCAGGCGATACATCTGGGCCACCGTGGCCGGCAGGCTGGCCAGCAGGCCGGCCAAGTCGTGGGTGGCCAGAAGGAATTCTTCCACTTGATCCAGGCGCTTCTGGATTTCTTCATTGCGGCGGGCCTGCTGCACTAACTCATCCAGGCCGCGCGTCGGGAGCATATCCTCCTCCACCTGGCAGCTTGAAAACTGCCCGCTTCATGCTAGCACACTGCCCCCTGGTGGGCAACCGAGCGGCCCCACCGCTCTTTTGACTTGGGCCGCCGGGGTCGGGGGCACTATAATGCAACCATGATCGCCGCCGTCATTCAGACCCAATCCACCGAGGACCGCGAGGCCAACCTGGAGCAGGCGGCCGAGCTGCTGGCCCAGGCCAAGGAGGCCGGGGCCGGTTTTGCAGTGCTCCCCGAGCACTTCGCCTACCTGGCCGACATGAGCCAGATGCCCGCCACCGCCCAGCCGCTGAAAGGGCCGCTGCTCAAGTTTTTGTCCCAGCAGGCGGCCAAGCACGGCATGTGGATCGTGGGCGGCTCCTATGCCCAGCGCGTGCGGGGCACGGGACGGGTGTTCAACACCTGCCCGGTGGTGGACGACCAGGGGCGCTTGCAGGGCTATTATCAAAAGATCCACCGTTTCGACCTGGAGGTGCCCGGCCAGGCGGCCTGGACCGAATCCAAGTACGTGCGGGCCGGCCAGCGGCTGGTCACGGTGGAGTCTCCGGCGGGGATTTTAGGCCTAACTATCGGCTATGACTTGCGATTCCCAGAGCTGTACCGCCGCCTGCGCCTCAAGGGGGCTACGGTGTTCACCGCGCCCTCGACCTATGCCAAAGGCACCGGCCGGGAACACTGGGAGCTTTTGGTGCGCACCCGGGCACTGGAGAATTCCTGCTACGTCCTGGCCGCGGCCCAGTGGGGCCCGCACGGCGGCGGCCGGGAGAGTTGGGGCCAGTCCATGATCGCCGGACCTTGGGGCGAGGTGCTGGCCCAGTGCGAACCGGGCAAGGGGGTGGCCCTGGCCGAGGTGTCCTTGCAGCGGGTGAGCAGCGCCCGCCGCCGCCTGGACTCCACGGCCCAGGCCCAGCTATTGCCCCGCATCTGGCGGGAGTTGCTCTGAGCATGCATAGCCTGAACGAAAACAAGCCCTTCGCCACCGCGGCCAGCCGCTGGTTCTTCGGGGTGGCCATCCTGCTGGTGCTCTACCTCTCCTACCTCTTGGTGCGGCCCTTTTTGGTGCCCATTTTCCTGGCCGTGGTGCTGGCCGTGGTGGGGGGCCCGCTTTACAACAAGGTGCTGTGGCTGGTGGGCCGGCGCCGCACCCTGGCCGCGGCCCTCACCGTGTTCCTGTTCCTGGTCATCATCGTGCTGCCCCTGTACTTCATCACCGGGGTCATCGCCTCCCAGGCCCTGGACCTGTACAACACGGTGAGCCGGGAGCTGCAGGGCAACACCCTGCAGCAGAGCCTTCAGCAGGGCCTGGGCCACCTGGGGCCGTGGCTGGACCGCCTGCAGGACTCCCTGGGCCTGAGCAAGGCCGACCTGTTGCAGCAGGTGGGCGAGCTGGTGCGCAAGGTCAGCAACCTGCTCTACTCCAACCTGGCCGGCCTGCTCAAGGGCATCACCAACCTGGTGATCGACTTCGTCCTGATGATGATCGTGACTTTCTATTTGCTCATTGACGGCCACGCCGCGGCCGAGCGCCTGCTTGGCCTCAGCCCCCTGCCCGAGAGCATGAGCCGCCAGATGCGCGACGAGGTGCTCTCCATCATGCGCTCCACCTTCACGGGCACGGTGGTGCTGGCCCTGTTGCAGGGCGTGCTGGGCGGGCTGGGCTTTTGGATCTTCGGGGTGCCCAACGCCCCCTTCTGGGGCACGGTGATGGTCTTCTCCTCGGTGGTGCCCCTGGTGGGCACGGCCCTGGTCTGGGTGCCGGCCGGCGTATATCTAATGATGGCCGGCCACCTGGGACAAGGCGTGGGGGTGATGATCTGGTGCCTGGTGGCGGGGGTGGCCTGCGACAACTTCCTGCGGCCCAAGCTCATCAGCGGTGCCTCGGGCCTGCACCCGGTGCTGGTGTTCTTCAGCGTGCTGGGCGGCCTGTCCCTGTTCGGGGTGGTGGGGCTCTTGCTGGGGCCCATGGTGCTGGCCCTGTTGCTGTCGCTGCTGGAGGTCTACCGCCTGCACATTCTGCACATCAGCGGCGAGGCCGACCAGGCGCCCGCCAAGCCTGAAGCAACGGAGTAGCAGCCATGAAGGACACCCTGGCCATCATCATGGCCGGCGGCAAGGGCGAGCGCCTGGCTCCCCTGACCCGCGACCGCTCCAAGCCCTCGGTGCCCTTTGGCGGGGCCTACCGCCTCATAGACATCACCCTGAGCAACGCGGTCAACAGCGGCATCTACAAGATCATGGTCCTGCCCCAGTACAAGAGCCAGTCCCTGGTGGATCATCTGGAGGCGGGCTGGAACATCTTCTCCTACGACCTGGGACACTGGCTGCGCATCGTCAGCCCCCAGATGCGCACCGGCGAGACCTGGTACCAGGGCACCGCCGACAGCGTGCGCCAAAACGTTTACCTGCTGGAGCGCGAGGAGCACATCAACCGCATCCTGATCCTCTCCGGCGACCACGTGTACAAGATGGACTACAGCCTGCTGCGCCGCTATCACGATGAAAAGCAGGCCCAGGTGAGCATCGCCGTGATCGAGGTGGACCGGGAGCTGGCCTGCTCCTACGGCGTGCTGCAGGTGGACGCCGACTTCAGGATCAAGGGTTTCCAGGAAAAGCCCCCGGAGCCGGCCTGCATCCCCGGCGACGAGGCCCACTCCCTGGCCAGCATGGGCATCTACCTGTTCAACCGGGAGGTGCTGCTGGAGATGCTCGACCAGAGCCCGGGCATGGACTTCGGCCACGACATCATACCGACCCTCCTGGACCGCTACCGGGTGGTGGCCTACCCTTACCGGGCCCAAAACCGCATCTGCGACTACACCTGGATCACCGGCCCGCGCGGCGAGCGCTCCCTGGTGCTGCAGGAGCGCACCAACGACTCGGGCTACTGGCGGGACGTGGGCAGCCTGGACGCCTACTGGAACGCCAACATGGACCTGTGCGGCGTGGACCCCTACTTCAACCTCTACGGCCAGCTCTGGCCCATCCGCACCTACCGCCGCCAGCTCCCGCCGGCCAAGTTCGTCTTCGAGGAGCGCCACGCCGACCCGCCCCGGATGGGCATGGCCCTGGACTCCCTGGTGGGCCAGGGCTGCATCATCAGCGGCGCGGTGGTGCGCAACTCGGTGCTCAGCCCCAACGTGGTGGTCCAGTCCTGGTCCCAGGTGGACGAGAGCGTGATCATGGACAACGTGATCATCGGACGCCACTGCCGCATCAAAAAAGCCATCATAGACAAGTCCAACCACCTGCCCGAGGGCACCCAGATCGGCATCAACCCCCAGGAGGACCGGGAGCGCTTCACGGTCACCCCCCGCAGCATCACCGTGGTGCCCAAGGACTACTTCAAGGGCTGAGACCAGCCTGGCCTCCGGGCCGCGAGCAAGCAATCCCCGGCCCGCGCCCCCTGCCCTTGAACGGCGCGCCTCTGGCCCCGGCGTTGACAGCCCCCAGGCCTTTTAGTAGATTGATTCCTCGACTTTGCACCTGGTGGCGACGGCTTGGGTCAAGGAGGCGGGCATGGCCAAGGTGGCAATGGTTTTTCCCGGTCAGGGCTCCCAATACGTGGGCATGGGCCAGGCCTTTTACGACGCCTCCGAGCCGGCGCGGGCCCTGTTCGCCCTGGCCGAGGAGGCCAGCGGCCTGCCCATCTCCCGGCTCTGCTTCGATGGCCCCCTGGAGGATCTGACCCAGACCGTGAACCTGCAGCCGGCGGTGATCGCCGTGGACCTGGCCTGCTGGCAGGCGCTGAGCGACGCCGGGGTGCGGCCCGCGGCCGTGGCCGGCCACAGCGTGGGCGAGTACGCGGCCCTGTGCGCGGCCGGCGCCCTGAGCCCGGCCGACTGCCTGCGCCTGGTCAGCCTGCGCGGCCGGCTCATGGACCGCGACGCCGCGGCCAATCCCGGGGCCATGGCCGCCATCATGGGCGCCTCGCCCGAGCAGGTGGCCGCCCTGTGCCAGGCCACCGAGGGCGTGGTGCAGCCGGCCAACTACAACACCCCGCAGCAGACCGTGATCACCGGCGCCGCCGAGGCCGTGGCCGCGGCGGGCAGGCTGGCCAAGGAGCAAGGCTACAAGGCCATACCCCTGAAGGTCTCCGGCGCCTGGCACAGCCCCTTGATAGCCGCCGCGGGCCGGGACATGGCCGCGGCCATCGCCGCCACCAGCTTCGCGCCCCTGAACTGCCCGCACGTACCCAACACCACCGGAGCGCCCAGCGCGGAGGCGGCCCTGGTCAAGGCCGAACTTCTGACCCAGCTCACTTCGCCGGTGCGCTGGGTGCAGACCATAGAGGCCCTGCTGGCCGCGGGCGTGGACACCTTCATCGAGGCCGGGCCCAAGAACGTGCTGGCCGGGCTGATAAAGAAGACCGCGCCCGCCCAGACCACGGTGCTCAACGTGCAGGAGCCGGCGGACCTGGAGCAGGTGCGGGCCGCCCTCCAGATTTGACCAAAGCGCCCCGCAGCAGGTAGGTTTAGGCGAGCCAGGCCCCAAGGAGAGAGAGCATGCCGCGCGAGACTGACAAGGGTCACCACGACCTCATGGACCAGATGAACGGCCTGGGCGGGGGCTCCCGCCGCCAGAGCGACTACCTGGCCGGGGTGGAGGCCATCGCCGCCAAGCGCGCGCCCACCGCCGCCGACCGCGACCTGCCCGTGGGCCAGCGCATACGGCAGTTCCGCGAGCACAAGGGCCTGAGCCTCACGGACCTGGCCCAGCGCACCGGCCTGCCCCAAGAAATCCTGGCCGAGATCGAGGCCGAGACCGCCAGCCCGCCCCTGGGCATGCTCATCAAGCTGGGCAAGGCCCTGGACATGAAGCTGGGCACCCTCATCGCCAGCGGCGAGGACCGGCCCTACACCGTGGTGCGCATGGCCGAGCGCCAGCAGATGAGCCGCTTCGCCAGCCAGAAGGGCACCACCTACGGCTACTCCTACGAGACCCTGGCCCCGCGCAAGAAAAACCGCTCCATGGAGCCCTTCATCGTCACCCTGCACCCCACCCAGGAGACCGTGGACCCCTCCACCCACGACGGCGAGGAGTTCATCTACGTGCTGGAGGGCCAGATGCAGGCCCTGGTGGGCGACGCCATCGAGGTGCTCTCGCCGGGGGACGCCATCTACTACGACTCCACCGTGCCGCACCTGGTGCGGCCCTATAACGACAAGCCGGCCAAGATACTGGCGGTGATTTACAGCCAGGCGAAGTAGGCGGTAGAAGAAAAATTTAGGGATGCGGCGTAGGGGCGGGGTCTATCCCCGCCCGTTTTTATTGCGGTTGCGGGCGGCGGCCACAGTGTGATAAGTGTAACTTGTGCGGGGGAAATCTTAAGAACTTTACAACTAACCACACAACAACGAAAAATTCATCAGGTTTCATTGGTTCCTCTCCCCTGCCTAGCAAAATGCGGGCTCAAACGTCCCATGCAACTGTCCGGGTTTAAAGGAAGCAAGGGTATGACGACTAAGACTTCCCTACGGGTTTCTCTGGTCCCGAGATTGTGGCAGTCTGCCATACCCTGGTTAAATGATATAAAAGAGACATACTAGGTTGGTTACTATACGCGAACCGCCCTATAACCTTGGTTAATGTCGCAACGGGGGAGTGAAGTATGAATGATGATATCTACGGATCTTCTACCACATCTGACAATGCCTCAGGAGACATGGCTAACGATCAGGTTGATCCCCGCTATCCTATAGCTGGTTATCAAGGAAGGATACTTTTTTTCCTATTAGTATTGGCCGTTTTGTTTGTCATGCTCAGTTCTTGCTCGAATATTTTCTTCATACCAGGGCTCCTCCCTGAGGAATTAATAATAATATTGTTAATCATTTTGGCGGGCTTCATCGTTGCCTTGTCAATGTCCAGTGACTTTTTGGATTTTTTCATAACATATTTGTTTATCATTATATTTTTTAGTCCGTTAATTGTATACATCGCTTTTTTCCCGCTTATTTCATTATATATTTTATCGTTTTTTATTATAACAATTTGTGCTTTATATAGCGCAGTCCTGAAATACAAAAAAAATCTATTTGACAAGTTTATGGAGTCGCTTTATGTTCTCTGGGTAATGGCAGGAGTGTTTATAACAGGGTACCAATTGGGCTATTTACCTCAGCATACAAAAATCACACAAGCTTTAGAGCTTAAAGTTTTAGAAAAAGTTACTTTTTACATACACTCCGTCAGTATCAAACTGTTAGACTTCCGAATTATATTATCTATTGTGTTTGGTCTTTTTCTCGCTGCGACAGCTCTTATATATGCTTGTCGGGCTCCCTTGCCCACTATTCCTAGTATCCAATCCTTCGCGCTGGATAAATTGCCGCATAATTCAAATGTCATTCTAAAATTGTTGATAGACCCCCTACTTTTTATCACCAATATTATACTAAATATATTAACCCTAATCACCAATGCAAGTTTGAAAATGCTTGTTACAATTGGTTACTATATTTATCATTTTACCTATAACTTTACAAATAGACTTTACAGTTATTTTATTAATAAAAAAATATGGGGAGGCATATTAAAGGTTATCATAAGTTATTCAATAGCTGTCGCATCTACTTACGGTATTCTGTTAATGGCTCCGCTTATTTTGGACTACTTGCGTAGTAACCTTGATCCTACAGATTATATTAAATTGCAACATTTTTCCTTATTGATAATGGTAGGCACTACCATGGCTATTTTGCTCACGCTTTCTATATACCGCCCCCTCTGGTTCGCCTTTAAAGGATGGGAGATATCATTAAACAGAATTGGCATGTCTGGAGCAATAATTGTATTAGCATTCGCCGTTTCTAGTCTTATTATGTACTTAATAAAATTATCGAAACTCATTCCGATGGAAGGATTTCAACAAATGGGACTGTTCCTAATATGTTTTCTAATATTAATTGCATGTTTTGCAACATATATTGTTATAAAACGCATCTTTTATTCGGCGCCGCAAAGCCGTTAACCGGATACAACCTTCACTGGGAACGGTATAAAGCCATAGTCGCTTTACACCGCCCTTCGCCCCACCACCAAGACCACACGCTCCCCAAGGTCCTCGAGCACAACCAGACCAACAACGACGGGCGCCCCCTCGCGGAGGCGCCCTCTTCTTTTTTCCCAACTCTTTTCTTAAATCGCCCCGATCAGCCTGGCGATCACCAGCCCGTAACGCAGCCCACGCCCGCTAACCCGCCCTCCCGCCTTCACCCCCCGCCGCCAAAACCAATCCTCTGTGCTATGCTCTGAACCAGGCCCGCTCTGCACACCCAGCCTTCGGGAGGCGTCCTTGGAGCTGCACTTCCTGCGCGACATCGTGGTCATCTGCGACCTGGCCATGGCCGCGGTGTTCATCTGCCACCGGCTGCGCATCCCCACTCAACCCAATTGACTTGGCCCATTTCTTGGATCATCATTAATTTAGGTAAGTTAAACTGAAAGACCCGCTGGCGGGAACCATCGCCTGCACGCGGTTCCCAGCCCAGAGAGAAAGCATATGTCCGCCTTGAAATCCGTGACCAAGTACGAGCGCCAGATTCTCCCGGCCTTCCGCAACAAGATCAACGCCGCGGAGTCCACCGAGGACGTAAGAAAGGAATTCCACCACTCGGCCAAGGACCTGATTCTGGCCGCGGCGGGCGGGGACCTGACAATTTACACCGAGGACATCGTCTTCGACCCGGCCGCTCCACCGTACTACCGGCTGAGCCCGGAGCTGCACCGCCAGGGCAGGTTCCAGGCGCTGTGGAAGTCGTCCGATCTGCCCCGGGTCTTGCAGGACCTGGCCGAGCTGGCCAGGCACCGCTACAAGCACCTGGACAAGAACCCGGACAAGACCGAGGCCACCATGCACAAGAGCGGCCGGGGCAGAGGGCGTCCGTCCAGGGTCTAGCCGGAAGAATAAAAGGCACCCCCTGACGGAGGCGCCCTTTTCTTCCCTCTTGGCTCTTCTCTTCTAGATCGCCCCGATCAGCCTGGCGATCACTAGCCTCTGGATCTCGCTGGTGCCCTCGCCGATGGTCAGTAGCTTCTGGTCGCGGTAGAAGCGCTCCACGTTGTACTCCTTCATCAGGCCGTAGCCGCCGTGGAGCTGCACCGCCTCGCTGACCACCCGCCCCATGACCTCCGAGGCGTAGAGCTTGGCCATGGCCGCCAGCTTGGAATAATTCTGGTGCTTGTCCCGCAGCCAGCAGGCCTTGTAGAGCAGCAGGCGCGCGGCCTCGATCTCCAGGGCCATGTCCGCCAGCTTGAAGGCGTTGATCTGGAACTGACTGATGGGCCGGCCGAACTGCACCCGCTCCTTGGCATAGCGCAGGGCCAGCTCATAGGCCCCCTGCGCGCCGCCCACGCCCATGGACCCGATGGACAGCCGGCCGGCGTCCAGGGTCTCCAGCATCTGGCGGAAGCCCTTGCCCCGATCGCCCAGGATGTTGTCCTTGGGCACCCGGCAGTCGTCGAAGTATAGCTCGCTGGTGTTGGAGGCCCGCCACATGAGCTTGCCGTGCATGGGTCGGGCCTCGAAGCCGCGGGTGCCGTGCTCCACCAGGACGCAGGACAGCTCGTCGCGGCCGTCGCCCCGCTTGCCGCTCTTGCACATGACGGTCACGCCCAGGCTGTTGGGGGCGCTGGCGTTGGTGATGAATATTTTGGATCCGCTCAGCACCCACTCGTTGCCATCCAGCACGGCGGTGGTGGCGCTGTTGCCGGCGTCGCTGCCGGCGCCCGGCTCGGTGAGCCCGAAGCCCCAGAGCCTCTCGCCGGTGCAGAGCTTGGGCAGGTACTTCTTCTTCTGCGCCTCGCTGCCGTAGTAGTACAGGGGGGCGATGCCCAGGGAGTTGCCCGCGGCGATGGTGGCGGCGTGGGAGCCGTCCACGCGGGCCAGCTCCTCCACGGCGATGATGTAGGACACGTAGTCCATGCCCTGGCCGCCGTAGGCCTCGTCCACCACCATGCCGAACAGGCCCAGCTCGCCCATGGCCCGGCAGGTGTCCAGGGAGAATTCTTCCTTTTCGTCCAGCTCCCGGGCAACCGGCGCGATCTCCTTCTCGGCGAAGTCGCGCACCGTCTTGCGCAGGATTTCCTGCTCCATAGATAGTTCGAAGTCCATCCCCGCCTCCCCGCTGGCTGGTTAAGGCAACCCCAATCTAGATAATCGCGGCCCGGAGCGTCAAGCGGGCTCCGGACCGCGCCGGGGTGAAATACTTGGGCGGGGGCCCCGGGGCCCCCGCCCGAGCGACTAGTCTTCCTTGGGCACCCAGCAGATGTCCAGGATGGTGTGGGTGGGATTCTTGGTGCGGAACATCGCCTTGACCGGCAGGCCGGTCACCGGCTTGCCGCGCAGCAGAAAGCCCTTGAAGATGGTGTCCACGCCCTTTATCTCCACGTCTATCTGCCAGTAGGGGGCCTTCATCTCTATGCCGATGCCGGTGTAGTCCAGCATGGTGTAGGCGTAGATCTTGCCCTCGCTGGGCACCTGGACCCACTCGGTGCGCGCGTAGCAGTCCGGGCAGTCGGCCCGGGGCGGCAGCCAGGTGGACTTGTGGGGGCACTTGGGATTGACGCATTTGGTGGCCAGGAGCTTGCCCTCGGTCAGGCCCTTGAAGAAGGGAGTGAGCATGCCGTAGGTGTGGTGGTGCTCCATCGAGCGGGGCCATTTGACCACCCAGGCCTTCTCGTCGTCGAAGAGGTCCAGGGGAGTGCCGATATATTCGGTGCTCAGGGGACCCTCAAATGGTTGTGCCATGATTCTGTCCTCCTTTCCTACCAGGCCTTGCGCAGGATGCCGCAGGTGACGTGGGAGCCCACGCCGGCGTGACTGATCCACAGGCCCTGCTTGGCATTGGGCACTTGCAGGTTCTCGTAGTCGGCGGGCTTTTGTTTGCCGGCCCGCTTCCACCACCTATCGAGCCCGTGGAAGTGGTCGTACTTGCCCTGCACCTGCCAGAGGACCTCGGCCGCCTGCCAGATGCCGGTGGCGCCGACCGCGTGCATGGTGCCCAGCAGGCCGCCGGAGAGGTTGCTGGGGCACTTGCCGCCGAAGTAGGCGTCGCCGCTCTCGATGTAGTCCGGCTCCTGGCCGTAGGGCCGCAGGCCGATGTCGCCGTAGGTCTGGATGTCGCTGATGGTGAAGGCGTCGTGCAGCTCCACCAGGTCCAGCTCCTCCAGGGGGTCCTTGATGCCGGCCATGCGGTAGGCCATGTAGGCCGCGAAGCGCGCGGCCAGGAAGGACTCGAAGCCGGGCCAGCGGCCGGACTCGGCCAGCAGCTTGTCGTACTGCCCCGGCTCCTCGTTGGGCAGCAGGGGTATCTCCATGGGACGGCGGTCGGCCACGCGCAGGGTGTGGGTGCCGCCGGCCATGAACAGCTCACAGGGCGTGTCGCTGAGCTTGTAGGCCATCTCCTCGTCGCACAAGAGCACCGAGGCCGCGCCGGCGGTCATGGCGCAGCACTCCAGGAAGCGCAGGGGATAGGCGCTCATGCGCGAGGCCAGCACCTCCTCCACGGTGTGGCGGCCGGGCTGCTGGGCGTTGGGGTTACTGACCGCGTAGCCGCGGTTTTTCACGGCGATCTTGGCCCGGGTGACCTCGCTGAGGTTGTACTGCTCGGCGAAGCGGTTGGCCATGGGCGCATAGTAGGAGGAGTAGATGCGGCCCATGCGGGTCTCGAAGTCCTTGCAGGCGGCGGTGGCGATGTAGAAATTGCCGGTGCGGGTGTCCACCTCGTCCATGCGCTCCCAGCCGGCCACCAGCACGCAGTTGGCGTAGCCGCTGGCAATGGCCATGGCGCCGTTTAGGACCGCCGCGCCGCCGGTGGCCCCGCCGGTCTTGATGCCGTTGTTCCACATGGGTTCCAGGCCCAGGTAGTCGTGAATCTTGGCCTCGCAGAGCAGTTGGTCCTGGAAGTGGTCGGCGAACTCGCCGTAGGCGCAATACTGGATGGAGTCCTTGATCTCCTTGGGAGACAGCTTGAGGGCATTATCCTCCAGCATCATCTTGTAGGCGATCATCACCAACTCCTCCAGCTTGTACTCCGGGAAGTACTTGCGGAAGGGGGTGCAGCCGCCGGCCACCATGAACACGCGCTTGGACCACTTGGGCACGCGCAGGTTTCCCTTGCCGAACGTAATCATAGGCTCTTCCCTCCAACGCTTGGGTTAAACCGGGCCAGCCCCGCCTCACATAGTGCCCACCCAGAGCACCACGGCCAACTCCTCGCCAGGGTTGCTGACCAGTTGGCGCTCGGGGTCGGACCAGAAGTGGGCGGCGTCGCCCGGAACCATTCTTATGACCTTTTCGCCGTGCACCAGCTCCAGGGAGCCCTGCAACAGGCACAGCACCTCTTGCACGTTCTTGAGGCCCTTGCGCACCGGTATGGCCTTGCCCGGCTCGATGAAAAGCAGGGCGCTGTCAATAGCCGTGCGCTCGTCGGGCGGACAAAAGCGGCGGGTGGCGAAACCGGTGTGGGGCAGGTCCACCTCGTCCCACTCGCTCTTCTGGATCAGAAACAGGCCTTCGGAGTTCTTTAGCTGGTTCAGCAGTTCGCCGGTGTCCAGGCCCAGGGCCGCGGAGATGTTTTTCAGGCTGGCCAGGGAGGGGGACTTGACGCTGTTTTCCACCTGGCTCAGAAAACCCTCGGACACGCCGGCCTTCTCGGCCACCGCCTTGAGGGTGAGCTTTTTCTCCTTGCGAATGCGACGCAGCAGGGTTCCCAGGTTCACGCCTACGGGCCTCTCGCTGGGGCGGACGGAAAAAACTAGTGCTTGGTTAATATTTGCTATAGGTCAATATTTATAGACCTGTCAAGATAATTCTCCGGCCCGCGGTCAAGCTGCCCGCCCTGGGTAAGGTAAGGTTTTTTGGTTAAATATACGGCCCCAGGGATTACCCCGAGGCCCATAAAGACCAAGAAAAAAAGCTATGGCTCCAAGTGCATAAATTTTTCCCAGCACCGCTGGAAGCTGCTTACTTTTTTCACTGCCCGGGACAGGAGTTTGTGACCAGCCAGGCCAAGCTTTTTATTTTAACTAGCTGTTTTATTTATATTTTAATGTTTTGGAATACGTCGTCTGCAGGTTGGCACGCTCCCTGCTCTATCTGGGGGCGTTCGGAGACGCACCTTTCCGAAAAGAGAGACCCTAAGCAAACCATACCTAAGGAAGACGAGGAGCGTGACCATGAAAAAGATTACGGTGATTCTGGCGAGCCTGGCCCTGATGGGCGTGCTGGCCGGTGGGGCCTGGGCCCGCGGCGGCGGCCCTGGCTGGGGCTATGGTCCCGGCTATCAAGGCCAGCAGTTGAGCAAGGAAGACTACGCCAAGCTGGCCGAGAAGCGGGCAACCTTCTTGAAGGAGACCCTGCCCCTGCGCCAGCAGTTGGCGGCCAAGGGCATCGAGCTGAAGACCCTGTGGGCCCAGCCTAACCCGGACCAGGCCAAGGTCCAGGCCCTGAACAACGAGGTAATCGAGCTGCGCGCCCAGTTGGCCAAGAAGGCCAACGACGCCGGCCTGCCCGGCTACGGGGGCGGCCGCGGCTTCGGCCGCGGCATGGACTTCGGCCCCCGTGGCGGCGGCTACGGCCCCGGCTACCACATGGGCTACGGCCCCGGCGGCGGCTACGGCCCCGGCTACCACATGGGCTATGGCCCTGGCGGCGGCTACGGCGCGGGCGCCTGCTGGCGCTAACCCCACGGCCTCGGTTACAATCAGGGTCTGGGCCTAGCCTCCCGGGCCCTGATTGTTTTTAACCAGTGAGCGCATGAAAAAAGACCACAAATCCCCCGAGTCCCGCACCGCCCTGACCAGCGTTTTGCTGGTGGGCGTGTTGCTGCTGATCCTGGGCGTGCTGGCGGTGACCACCGTGCGCAGCGTGCAGAGCACCCGCCAGCTCATGCTGAGCGCCCTCACCACCCAGGGGGAGTTGGTGGTGCGCACCCTGGAGGGCGTCACCCGGGCCGGCCTGCGCCACCAGCTCTGGGGCCTGCTGCGCATGCAGAGCCTGGTGGAGGAAACGCTCCGGCAGCCCCACCTGCGCTCCCTGGCCGTGATGGACCCCAAGGGCGAAGTGCTGGCCGCCGGCGTGGCCGAGCCCAACGTGTCCGAGGTGGAAAAGGCGGCTTTGGGAGGTCTGCCCCCGGGGGTCCTGGCGCAGGTGCAGCGCCGCCTGCCGGTCACCGAGTTCCTGGAAAAAGAGGTGGTGGTGGGGCGGCCCTTTGAGCCGCTGGCCGCCGTTCGCCGCGACACGCGGCCCCTGCCCTCCTGGGCCCGCCCGCCGGAGCCTGGCCAGCCGCCCCCGCCCGAGCGCGGCATGGGCCGGGGCATGGGGCGGGACATGGAACGGCACCACATGGAAATGATGGGCTGGCTGGACAAGGACGCGCCGCCCGGTTATGTGCTGGTGCGGCTGTCCACCGCCTCCTTCCGCAAGGCCCAGGCCCGGGTCATCGGCAACTCGCTGCTGCTGGCGTTCCTGGTGTTCCTGGCCGCGGCCCTGGCCGCCGGGGTCATGTTCTTCTACGCCCGGCGGCGCCAGAGCGAGCTGCTGCGCCTGCGCCGGGAGGTGGACCAAAGCCGGCACTTGGCCGCCTTGGGCCGCCTGGCCGGCTCGGTGGCCCACGAGGTGCGCAACCCCCTGTCGGCCCTGCGCGGCCTGGTGCAATACCTGGGCAAGGGCGCCCAGCCCGGCTCCCGTCAGGAGGAGTGCGCCCGCACCGCGGTCAGCGAGGTGGACCGTTTGGAGCGGGTGGTGTCGGACCTTTTGGACTACACCCGCAACCGGGAGCCCCGCCTGGTGCCCATGGACCTGGGCGAGAGCCTCAAGGCCACCCTGGCCCTGCTGGCCGACGAGCCCCGCGCCCAAGGCGTGGAGTTGGACGTCCAACTGCCCCCGGGGCTGCCCCCGGTGCTGGCCGACCCGGACCAGGTGCGCCAGATCGTGATGAACCTCTTGCTCAACGCCCTGGAGGCCAACAACGGTCAGGGCCGCATCGGGCTGCGCACCTTGGGCCAGGGGGGGCGGGTGCTGCTGGAAATGGCCGACCAGGGGCCGGGGCTCCCCCCCGGCGACCCGGAGCAGCTCTTTGACCCCTTCTTCAGCACCAAGGACCGCGGCACTGGCCTGGGCCTGGCCATCGCCCGCCGCCTGGCCCGCGGCCTGGGCGGCGAACTCAGCGCGGCCAACGGGCCCGCGGGCGGCGCCGTGTTCACCCTCAGCCTGCCCCTAAGCGAGGCCTAGTTATGCAGCAGCGGCCAGTAATCATGGTGGTGGACGACGAGGCGGCGCATCGCCTGATGCTGCGGGCCCACCTGGAGGACGCCGGTTATTCGGTGCTGGAGGCCGGCGACGGCCAGGCCGCCCTGGAGCTGGTGCAGTCCGAGCCGGTGGACCTGGTGCTGATGGATTTGGTGATGCCCCGCCTGGGCGGCCACGAGGCGCTGGTGCGCCTCAAGGCCGACAGCCCCCACCTGCCGGTACTGATAATGACCGCCTACGGCAGCATAGACAGCGCGGTCAAGGCCCTGCAGGCCGGGGCCGAGGACTACCTGACCAAGCCGCTGGAAATGGATGAGGTGCTCATCAAGATCCGGCGGCAATTGGACACCGCCCGCCTGGCCCGCAAGGTGGAGGCCCAGGCCGAGCGCCTGGGCGAGCGCTTCGACTTCTCGGCCCTGATCGGCGACAGCCCGCCCATGCGGCGCCTGAAGGAGACTCTGGCCCTGGTGTCCCCCACCCAGGCCACGGTCTTGATCACCGGCGAGAGCGGCACCGGCAAGGAGGTGGCCGCCCAGATCATCCACCAGCACTCGCCGCGCTCTGCCGGCCCCCTGATCAAGGTCAACTGCGCGGCCCTGCCCGAGAGCCTGCTGGAGAGCGAGCTGTTCGGTCACGAAAAGGGGGCCTTCACCGGAGCCACCAACCGCCGCGAGGGGCGCCTGGCCGCGGCCAACGGCGGCACCCTGTTCCTGGACGAGGTAGCCGAGATGACCCCCTCCACCCAGGCCAAGCTGCTGCGGGCCCTGCAGGAGGGCGAATACTCCCCGGTGGGCTCGGACCGCACCTTCCACAGCGACGTGCGGGTCATCGCCGCCACCAACCGGGACCTGGCCCAGGCCGTGTCGGGAGGCGAGTTCCGCGAGGACCTGTACTACCGCCTGAACGTGGTGAACCTGCGCATGCCCGCCCTGCGCGAGCGGGGGGAGGACATCCTGCTTTTAGCCGAGCACTTCCTGATCAAGTTCAACCGGGACAACCAACGCGAGCTAAAGGGCTTCAGCCCCGAGGCCCGCGGCCAGTTGCTGGCCTACTCCTGGCCGGGCAACGTGCGCGAGTTGATCAACGCCGTGGAGCGGGCGGTGATCCTGGCCAGCGGACCGCGCCTGGAGGCCGAGGACCTGCCCTTGGGCCTGACGGCCCTGGCCCCGGCCGAGGAGGAGGCCCTGCGCGCGGGCATGACCATCCGCCAGGCCGAGCACCTGCTCATTTCCAAGACCCTGGAGGCCACCGGCGGCAACCGCACCCGGGCCGCCGAATTGTTGGGCATCACTCGCAAGACCCTGCAGAACAAGATCAAAGAATACGGCCTGCCCCCCGCCTGAGATGGGTAAGTTGCTATTTTCCCGTAGGTTTGTATATAATAAATTTTAACCGCGCTGTTTGGTCCGCTTTCAGCACGGCACCCTGAGGAGTGTGATGGCTGCTGGTCATCCGGGGGAATACTATGGCCACACCTCTGCGCGTGCTGTTCATCGGCCTGTCTGCGGCCCTGAGCCGCCAGGTTCGGGGTGCGTTGCGCCAGGCCGACTACGAGCCGCTGGTACAGACCGCCTCTGATGAGCAACGGCTTCTCAAACGTCTGCAACAACCCCCTGAACTGATAATCAGCGAGCAGAAAGACCACGGCTTCGGGGCCCAGGACGTCCTGCGGTTCCTGCACAGCCGTGGCCTGTTTCTGCCCCTGATCGTGCTCACGGCCGAACCCAGCCAGGAGGAGGAGGCCGAATGCCTGCGCGAAGGGGCCCTGGACTACCTGAGCCGGGAGCAGCTCCCGCGCCTGGGTTCGGCGGTGGCCAGCGCCCTTAACCTGGGCCAGGCCAGGCAGGGCATGCTGGCCGACAGCCAGGAGCGCTACCGCACCCTAGTGGAGAGCATGAACGAAGGCGTGCTTACCTTGGACAAGGACGAGGTCATCACCTTTATCAACCCGGCCCTCTGCCGCCTGGTCGGCTATCCCGCCGAGGCCTTGCTGGGCCGCAACGTCTGCGATCTGGTGATGCCCGGGGAAAAGGAAAAGCTCAAATCTGAGATAAAACAGCGGCGCCAGGGCAAGTCCTCCACCTATGAGCTGCGCCTTTTGTCCAGGGACGGCCAGGAGCGGGTGGCGCTGGTCTCCGCGGTGCCCATGATGGACCAGAAGGGCCGCTACCAGGGCGCCAACGCGGTCTTCACCGACCTCACCGACCTGCGCCGGACCCAGGAGGGCATGCGCAAGGCGGCCGAGGAATGGCGGCAGAGCTTTGACGCCATTGACGAGATGATGCTGGTCCTGGCGCCGGACATGCGCGTGCGGCGCTGCAACCTCACCGTGGTTAAGACCATTGGCCTGCCTTTCAAAAAGATCGTGGGGCAATACTGCTATAAAATACTGCGGGGTTCGGATGAGCCCTGCGTAGGCTGCCCCCACCCGCAAGTTATACAGACCGGCCGGCCGGCCGAGATAGAGACCGATCTGCCCCACCTGAACCGCACGGCGTCCATCTCCATCTCGCCCATCAAGGACTCCCAGGGCCAGGTGACCGCCACGGTGCACATCGTCCGGGACATAAGCGAAAAACGCTCCCAGGAGCAGGAGACCCTGCGCCTGACCAAGGCCCTGGTGGAGAGCTTCCAGGCCACCACCCTGGCCCTGACCAGCATGGTGGAGAGCCGCGACCCCTACACCTCCGGCCACACCCAGGGCGTGGCCGAGCTGTGCGGCCACGTGGGCCGGGCCCTCAATTTGCAAGAGGACGACCTCCAGGGGCTGAGGGTCTGCGCCCTGCTGCACGACATCGGCAAGGGATCCATCCCTCTGGACATCCTCAACAAGCCCGGCAAGCTCAGCGTACACGAGATGGGCATCATCCGCGAGCACCCGGCCACGGCCTATCACATCCTCAAGAACATCTCCTTCCCCTGGCCGGTGGCCGAGGTGGTCTGGCAGCACCATGAGCGCCTGGACGGTTCGGGCTACCCCCGCGGCCTCAAGGAGCCCCAGCTTCACCCCTGGGCCAAGATCCTGGCCGTGTGCGACGTGGTGGAGGCCATGACCAGCCACCGCCCCTACCGCCCCACCCGGACCATGCAGGAGGCCTTCCGGACCATCCAGGACGGCGCCGGCAAGCTGTTCGACCCGGGCATAGTCAAGGCGGTCATCAGCGTGCTGGGCCTGGACCACCGGCGGCTGTTGGTGGTGGACGACGATCCCGGGGTGCTCAGCGCCCTGATCGCCTATCTGGAGCGGCAGGGGCTGCAGGCCGAAGGCTTCAGCGACCCGGCCCAGGCCGTGGCCGCCTTCCAGAAGAAGCCCACGCCGGTGGTGCTGACCGACCTGAAGATGCCGGGCCTGAGCGGCCTGGAGGTGCTCAAGGCGGTCAAGGCCCGCCACCCCGAAACCGAGGTGATCGTGGTCTCGGGCCACGGCGACAAGGCCGCGATGGTGGCGGCCATGCGCACCGGCGCCTCTGATTTCCTGGAAAAGCCGGTGAAGATGAGCGAGCTGTCCGACGCGGTGGAGCGCGCCCGCAAACGCTACAGCGGCGAGTCCCAGACGGCGGGCGAGTAAGGCCGCGGCGGCCAGCCAGCGCTCAGCCGAACAGGTCCATCTGATGGACGCGGGCCCGCGGCGGCGGGGCCTGCTCCTTCTCCAGCCACTGGGTGGTGATCTCAGCCAAGAACGGCGAAGGGGCCGGCCGGCGGTATTTGCCGAACAGGGTGCGCCGGCTGCAGCGGCTCAGGTACAGCAGGCGGCGGGCCCGGGTCATGCCCACGTAGAGCAGGCGCTTCTCCTCCTCCGGGTCGGCCGGCTGGCCCTGGGGCGGCCGGTAGGGCAAGAGCCCCTCCTCCACCCCCACGATGAACACCGCCTCGAACTCCAGGCCCTTGGCCGCGTGCAGGGAGAGCAGGCTCACCCGCTGGGCCCGGAAATCCAGGGGGTCGGTTTCGGACAGGGGCTCCTTGGCCGCCACCTGATAGGGCACGCCCAACCGGGCCAGGGCCTCGACCAGGGGCGGGGCCTGCAGGTGCAGGCGATAGAGCACGGCGATGTCCCGCGGTCCCAACTCCCCGCCCTGGCCCCCCTGCTCCACCTGACGCGAGTCCAGGCCGCCGGTCAGCTCCACGATCCGGCGGGCCACCCAGGCCGCCTCGGCCTGGGGCGAGCCCAGCTCCACTATCACCGGCGTGGGGCCCTCGGGCCGTTGGGCCGACAGGCGCGGCCGGCCCGGGTCCGGCTGGCCGGCCATGAGCCCTTGGGCCGCGGCCAGCACCGGGGCGCTGTTGCGGTAGTTGCGGGTCAGGGCCATCTCCGCGGCGCCGGGGAAGTCCTGGGCGAAGCTTGCGAACCCGGCCCGGTCCGCGCCCCGGAAGCCGTAGATGGCCTGGTCCGGGTCGCCGATGGCAATAAGCGAGGCCCCGCCGGCCACCAGGGCCTTTAAGAGCGCCACCTGGGCCGGGTTGCTGTCCTGGTACTCGTCCACCAGCACATGACTGAAGCGGCCCGCCCAGTCCGCGGCCAGGGCCGGGTTCTGGGCCAGGGCCAGCACCGCGCCCCGCACCAAGTCGTCCAGGTCCCAGGCCGCCTGCTTCTGCAGGGCCTTTTGATAGTCCCGCCACAGAGGGGCCAGCTCCAGCCCAGGCTCGGCCTCCACCCGCTGCTTGAGCCGGGTCAGGGCCAAGTCCAGCTCGCCGGCCCGCCAGCCGGCTTCCTTGGCCAGGCGGGCGATGATGGCCTCGCGCTCGGCCGGCTCCAGGAGCAGCGGGGCCTCGCCCAGGGCCTGGCTCAGCACCTCCCGCCCCAGGGCGTGGAAGGTGGCCACCTTAACCTGAGCCGCGCCCGTCTTCTGCTCGGCCAGGCGCTGGGCCAGCTCCGCGGCGGCCTTGCGGGTGAAAGTGATGAGCAGCACCCGCTCCGGCGCCGCGCCCTCCTCCACCAGGCCCACCGCCCGCTGCACCAACAGGCGGGTCTTGCCCGCGCCCGGCCCGGCCCGCAACAAAAGCGGCGCGCCCCGGTGGGCCACCGCGGCCCGCTGCTGCTCGTTGAGCCCGTCCGTGGCCGGGTCCAGGGGCGTTAGCAGCGGCTCGGCGGCGATCTTTTTTTTGCGATCCTGGGCCGCGGCCTTTTTCTTGGCCGGGCGCTGGGGCTTTAGCTCCCAGAAAAGCCCCTGGCCCTTGATCTGGCGGCGCTCGCTGGCCTCGAACAGGCGCACCGCCCCGAACTGCCCGTCGAAGCCGCCCTCCAGGCGCACCTGGCCGGCGCGCGTGCGCCGCACGGCCTCGGCCAACAGAGGGCCGCCGACCTTGGCCAGATCCTCCGGCGGCGCCTCGCGCAGGACGTAGAGCTCCGGGCCCAGGCGGCGGCGCAGCTCGGCCAAGACCTCCTGCACGCCCTTGCTGCCCGCGCCCTGCTGCATGACCTCGGCCAGGACCTCATCCAAGGGCACCAGGGACTCATAGCCGCGCGCGTCCGGCGGCCGGAAGCCGGGCGGGCGGTCGGCCAACTCTTCCACCCGGTTCAGCACCCCCACGGTCAGCGGCTTGCCGCAGCGGGGGCAGAGTCCGCCCAGGGCCGCGGTCTCGGCCGGGGTCAGGCGCACCCCGCACTTGCGGTGGCCGTCCAGGTGATACTTGCCCTCGTCCGGGAAGAACTCCAGGGTGCCCAGCAGGCCGGGCTGCTCCGGCCCGCTCAGGGCCTGGGCGATGGAGGGATAGTCCGGGGCGCAGGCGAACAGGTTGGCCTCCCGGGCCAGCTTGGCCGGGCTGTGGGCGTCGGAGTTGCTCACCAACAGAAATCGGTCCAGGGCAGACAGCCGCCAGTTCATGGCCGGGTCCGAGGACAGCCCGGTCTCCAGGGCGTGCACGTGGCCGCTGAGATCCTCGAAGCACTCTTCTATGGAGTCAAACCCGCTCTTGGAGCCGAACAGGCTGAACCAGGGGGTCCAGACGTGGGCCGGGATGAAGACCACGCTGGGCTCCACCTCCAGGCACAGCTCCAGCAGGTCGCGGGTGTCCAGGCCCAGGATGGGCCGGCCGTCGCTGGTGATGTTGCCCAGCCTGCCCAGGCGCTGGTTAAGGCGGTAGGCCGCGGCGAAGTCCGGCAGCAGGATCAGGCTGTGCACCTTGCGGGTCTTGCCGTCGCGCTTGTAAATGGTGCTGATCTCGGCCGAGAGCAAAAAGCGCACCGGCCGGCGGCAAGGGCCGGGCACCTGCTCGGCAATGGAAGCGGCCAGGACCGGCTTTAGTTCGTAGGCCCCTTCGCGGTTGGGCCGCAGCTTCTCGTCCAGCTCGGCCAGCCAGGCCGGGTGGGTGCAGTCGCCGCTGCCCACCAGGTCCAGGCCCTTGAGCTGGGCGGCCAGCCAGAGCTGCTCCGGGGACAGGCTCCTGGCCGTGGCCCGGGAGTAGCGGGAGTGGATGTGCAGATCCGCGATGATCATGGCCTTACAAACTAACCCTTCGGCCAGCGCAAGGCAAGAGCCAGGATGACGGCGTCCCCCTTGTGACCCGGACGCCCGGATGCTAGTATTTGGCCAGCAAGGTCCGCACATCCCCGCTTATGCGGCGGCCGCACCAGGAGCCAAGACATGTCCGATGATCCCCTCTGGACCCGCTGCCTGCACCTGCCGGCCGGCACCTGCCCCGAGCTGGCCCGCCTGGGCTTGGCCCTGGGCGGGGAAAGCCCGCGCCGTCCGGAGTTGAACCAGGACCTGGCCCTGCAGCAACTGGGCCTGGCCTGCCAGGGATGCAATTTGAAGCCCCAAGAGAGGGAGCAGGCTTGAACGACCTTCCCCTGCCGCGCGCCAAGCCCAACGCCCGCATCCTGGTGGTGGAGGACGACCCCGACGCGGCCCGGCTGTTCAGCGCCCTCATGCAGTCCGAGGGCTACGAGCCGGTTCTGGCCGACAGCGGCGAGGAGGCCCTGGAGCGCCTGGCCGGCGGCGGCTTCGACCTGGTGCTGCTGGACCTCTTGCTGCCGGGCGTGAGCGGCTGGCAGGTCCTGGAGCACATCAAGCTGGACGGCAAGCTGCGCTACGTGCCGGTGGTGGTGCTCTCGGCCCTGGCCGACAAGGACAGCGCCAGGAAATCCCTGGACATGGGCGCCGAGGACTACCTGACCAAGCCGGTGGACGTGGAGCGCCTGCTCAGCCGCGTGCGGGTGATGCTGCGCATCCGCACCCTGTACGAGGACCTGATCAACGAGCGCTTCAGCCGCCAGCAGGCCCAGCGCACCCTGGAGATGCGCCGCTACCTGGCGCGGGTGATGGGCGGCTCGGCCCAGGTGCAGGCCCTAGCCGACGTGCTGGACAACGTGGTCTCCACCGACACCACGGTCCTGCTGGAGGGCGAGTCCGGCACCGGCAAGGGGCTTTTGGCCGAGGCCATCCACCGCTACTCCAAGCGCGCCGAGGGGCCCTTCGTGGTGGTCAACTGCTCGGCCTACCCCGAGACCCTGCTGTCCTCGGAGCTGTTCGGCCACGAAAGGGGCGCCTTCACCGGCGCCATCCGGCGCAAGCAAGGCCGCTTCGAGCTGGCCGACGGCGGCACCATCTTCCTGGACGAGGTGGCCGAGATAAGCCCCCTGACCCAGTTGGCCCTGCTGCGGGTCATCCAGGACCGCCAGTTCGAGCGAGTGGGCGGCGAGAAGACCTTGACCGTGGACGTGCGCCTGGTGGCGGCCACCAACAAGCGCCTGGCCAAGATGGTGGAGCTGGGCCGCTTCCGCGAGGACCTCTTCTACCGGCTCAACGTGGTGCGCCTGGAGGTGCCGCCCCTGCGCGAGCGGGCCGAGGACATACCCTTCTTGACCAACTACTTCCTGCGGGCCCAGACCGAGAAGCTGGGCAAGGCCATCTACGGCCTGGAGCGGGCCGCCCTGAGCCGCTTCATGTCCTACCCCTGGCCGGGCAACGTGCGCGAGCTGCGCAACGTGGTGGAGCACGCGGCCCTGATGTGCCGCGCGGACGTGGTGGGTCTGGAGCACCTGCCGCTCAGCCTGCACTCCGAGGAGGCCGACGGGCCGGCCCCGGCCGCGCCGGGCCGCCTCTGGGACCAGGAGCGGGAGATCGTGGTCAAGACCCTGGAGCAGGCGGGCTGGAACAAGTACCAGGCCGCCAAGAAGCTGGGCATCGCCCGCAGCACCCTCTACGGCAAGATCAAGAAGTTCGGCCTGGAGCCGCCCGAGGGGGCTGAGCAGGAGTCGGGGCGGGGACAGTAAAAAAGGGAGGGGATGTCCCCTTCCTTATGCCAAGACATTTTTATCGCGGCCTGGCGGTATGCGGCGCGGCTCCGGTGCGGACCTCTTGTGTCTGCGGCACCCAGACAGCGTAGCTGTCTGGGCCACCCGCCAGTTAATTTCGGGTTAATCACCCTTTATCTACCATTTGCCAACATTAGTTTTGACTGTCTCAATAAGGCTCACGAAAACCTTCGCGAGTTCTACTCGTCTCCTGATTTCCTTCGTATAGGCGACCAGCTTGCCGTCGTCGAACGATGCGCCAACAAAAATGCCTTCCTCTGTGAAGGAAATCATAGACGCAATGGTCATCTTCGTTGGGTGGCTATATTTATCATAAAATTTTTGCTGCTTCTGAAGGACGGCAACCCCCTCTTTCAACAGACCTAACCCTTCAGAATGTCGCAGCACATCCCTAACGGCCTTCTGCGTGGAATACTTATCTTGCATGAAGCGATCGAGAACATCGAGTTGGTTGCTGGAACATAAAAGTGCAAGACTGATTATTTCCAAGACCTGCCGAAATGCATTTCCTGCTGGTATAGGCAGTCCGGACAGAAACAGCTTCATCGACTGGATGTGCAGAGAGATCGCCGTGAACATTAGCGCAGAGATATGAGCAAGCTTTTCGTTGTCTACGATATTTGCGTCGAACTTCCGCCACGCAAGTAATGACTTTCCCATCACGTCTGAAAATTCGTACGCGCGGCTGCTGAATTCTTTTAGAAACTTCGCGCGAACCTCCACATCGTCTGACGTGATTTCTTTAAGTATCTCATCACAAATTTTAGGCAACGTCCCCATGACCGGTCCTTAACAGCACTTTCTTGTTTGGGTTGGGCGAAACAAAACCCGACTCAAAAGGAATTGTTGGATTTCGGGGCAAGGCCCCTCAATCCAACCTACACATCTACACGTCTTTCAAACCACGATTCTGAGGCGCGCCGCGGTTATTTCTCCTCATCCTTCGCCATGGCCTTGGCGATCTCCCGCAGCCGCTCCAGCTCCTGCTCGGCCAGATAGTTCACCGAGCCCCGCGGGAAGTTGCCCTGCTTGTTGCGCGCGCCGGCCGGCAGGCCGGTGAATATCTCCAGGGCCTGGTCCACGGTCTCCACCGCCCGCACGCTGAACTTGCCCTCGGCCGCCGCGGCCACCACGTCCGGGTGCAGCATCAGGTTCTTGATGTTGGCCTGGGGTATGACCACGCCCTGGCCGCCGGTCAGGCCGCGCTCGGCGCAGAGGCGGAAAAAGCCCTCGATCTTCAGGTTCACCCCGCCGATGGCCTGGGCCCGGCCCTGCTGGTCCATGCTGCCGGTGATGGCCAGGTCTTGCCGAAGGGCCAGGCCCGACAGCCGCGACATCAGGACCAGCACCTCGGCCAGGCTGGCCGAGTCGCCGTCTATCATGCCGTAGCTCTGCTCAAAGACCAGGCTGGCGGTGAGGGTCAGGGGCCCCTTGTGCGCGAAGCGGTCGCGCAGAAAGCCGGCGATGATCAGCACGCCCTTGTTGTGGAAAGGGCCGGAGAGGTCCGCCTCGCGGTCTATGGTGGTCACCCCGTCCTTGCCCAGGCCCGCGCTGGCGGAGATGCGGCTGGCCTTGCCAAAGGCGTAGTCGCCCAGGTCGTACACGGCCAGGCCGTTGACCTGGCCCACCTGGCTGCCCTCGCTGGCCACGTTGATGAAGCCGCGGGTTATGGCCTCGCGCATGCGCTCCTCGATCATGGAACAGCGGCGCCGGCGCTGCTCGATGGCCTGCTGCACGTCCTGGCCGCTGATCTGGTCCGCGCCCCGGCGCTTGGCCACGAAGCTGCTCTCCTTGACCAGGTCCTCCAGGTCGGCCAGGCGCAGGGTGAGGCGCTCGCGGTCGCCGGCGATCTCCGCCGCCCGCTCGATGAGCCGGGCCACGCAGGTGCGGTGCAGGGGCAGCAGCTTGTGCTTGCGGTCCAGGTTGCACAGGTGGCTGATGAAGTCAGTCACCTCCTGCTGGCCCCAGTCCATGTGCTCGGACATCTGGGCCCGCACCTTGAACAGCTTGGGGAACTGGTGGTCGTACTCATAGAGCAGGTGGTAGAGGTGGGTCTCGCCCACCAGCACCACCTTCAGCTCCAGGGGGATGGGCTGGGGCCGCAGGGTGCGGGTGATCATGAACCCCATCTGCTCCATGGCGTCCTCCATGAGCAGCTTGCGGTTCTTGAGCGCCCGCTTGAGCGCCTCCCAGGGCAGCCACAGGCGCAGCAGCTCCATCACGGGCAGCACCAGATAGCCGCCGTTGGCCCGGTGCAGGGCGCCGGGCTTGAGCAGGGTGAAGTCCGTAACCAGGGCCCCGAACTGGGCCTGGCGCTCGATGCGCCCGAAGAGGTTGGGGAAGGTGGGGTTGCTCTCCACCACCACCGGCGCGCCCTTGGTCTCGGAGTTATCCACCAGGACGTTGACCTGGTACTCCTTGAAGTCCGGCTCCTCCATGGGCATGGGGAAGGGAAGTTGGGGGGCCTCTTTTTTCTTGAAGCGCTGATAGCGCGCCACCACGTCCTGCTGAACCTGCTCCAGGTAGGCCAGCACGTCCTTGTGCTCGGTGTACTTTTCGGCCACCTCGCGCACGAACTGGCTCACCGCCTCGCGCACCAGCTCGTGATCCAGCTCCTGCAAGGAATTGTTCAGCTCCTTTTCCAGGACGGTCACCGCCCGCAGGCTCTCGGTGACCTTGCCCTGGATCACGTCGCTGCGCTTGCGCAGGTCCTCGCGCTGCTCGTCTTTCATCTCCCTGAGCTGGGCCTCGGGCAGGGGCTCGCCGTCCTCGCCGGCCGGGGCCACCATGATGCCGGTGGGCTCGAAGCGCAGGACGTAGCCCTGCTCCCGGGCCTGGGCGTCCAGCTCGGAGAATATCTCGCTGCGCTTGTGCTTGAAGGCGTTGGCCAGGGACTCCTTGCGGCGGGCGTAGTCCTCGCTTTCAAATATGGAGGGAATCTTCTGCTTGAAGCCGGCCAGGAGGTCGGCCATCTGGCGGGCGAAGAGCTTGCCCTGGCCCGAGGGCAGGCGCAGGGCCAACGGCTCGTCGGGGTTTTGGAAGTTGTACACATACAACCAGTCCGGCGGCGGGGCCTGCTCGGCGGCGAGCTTTTGCAGGAAGGTGCGCACCAGGTGGGTCTTGCCGGTGCGCTGGGGACCGGCCACGAATACGTGGTAGTCCATATCGGCCATGGTCAGGCCGAACTCCAGGGCCTCCTTGGCCCGGGTCTGACCCAACACCGACTCCAGGCAGTCCGGGGCGGTATCGCTGGTTTCAAAGGGGACCTCCGCGGGGTCAAAGCGGCGGCGCAGCGTTTCCGGCGACAGGGAAGGAGGAGGGAGTTGCGAAGGCATGCCTGTCTCCTGAGGATGGGCTGGGAACAAAAAGGTTTTTTACTGAGAAAAAAGAATAGCACAGCGGGCTAAGACTTGACACCCGCTGCGTGGTGGGCGCTCAACAAGAACCCGCGGCCCGGCTCCAGAGCAGGCTGCTGGCCATGCCTCGCAGGGTGGTTACCAGGCTGCTGAGGTCCGAACTCTTTTCCATGACCCGCAGTTCCTTGATGCGGCCCAGCCCACGGGTCCCCCGCCCCAGCAGCAGCACCTCGCCGTCGTGAATCTGGCGCAAAGCGGCGACCCAGCTTTCCGGCCGGCCGGGCACAGTGTCCAGGTCCGTGACCAGCACATCCACCGGCGACCGGCGCAGGGTCTCCAACGCCCCCCGCAGATCGCGGCTCACCCACACCCCGAACCCCGCCTCTTCCAACTCCTCGCGGTACAATCTGGCCAGGGAGGGGTTGCCCTCTATTATCATGACCCTCATCATACCGGCCCCCTCGTTTACCTCCTCCGTCGCAATCCGGACAGATCGAAATTTCCTTTTTTTTTAATATTGCAAATTCAGCGCCAGCTACCGCTGGCCAGTTTTCAAGGCCTTAGCTCGGCCCTGCCGGGTAATTTTTGTCTTGATTTAGACATATCAAGAGCCCCGCATGGCCGTTGTTAGGAATTTATTGCAGTGGCAAGGCCTAACAGGACTAACCGTACTAATTACGACATATGTCTTAAATTAGACATACATTAGGGTTAGGTCCTATTGGCCGCGGGCTGCCCGTCTTTGAGCTTGTCGACGAGTCCGCCAAAAAATTTTCTTATAACAATTGATAATCATTAATTATTAATGTTGAGGCTATTTCCCAGGGAAATAATTCCATTTGTCTGGCACCTCTTTTGCTTAGTCATAACGCTAAACGACCCAAAGCTGATATTAGCCAGGGGGTGCAAGATGAGGCGTGGTAGAAGGTCCCTGAAGAGTGGTCGCTTCCTTCCCAACATAGACGTGGACCAGTGGCTGGCCGACCATCCTGATTTCCTAATTGACTGCCCCCACCAGCCGGGCAACCTGCGCATAACCCGCGACGCCTGCGCCAAGAGGCACGCCACCGCCAACGAGCCCCGCTGGGCCAACATCGGCGCCGAGCCGTTTCACATCTTTGTATTCAAGATGAACTTGGTGCCCTGCCGCAAGTGCGAACTGGGCGCCTCTCTGGCCCGGGAGGCCAAGATCAAGGCAGCCTAAGCTCTCTCCTCCACTGCACCGGCCGGAATACCCCCTCCGGCCCCCGGGGCCCGCGCTGCAAGGCGCGGGCCCTTTTTTTTGCCTCCGCCCGGGCTTGCACAGTAGGCGGTCAGCATCTAAAATGGCGGGGCTTATTAATTCCTCGCTGGGGGACGGAAAGTATTCTATGGCCAAGTCACTGGCGCAGCAGATCATGGACGCACACCTGCGGGAGGGCCGCTGCCAGCCGAGCCAGGAAATAGGCTTGGCCATCGACCAGACCCTCACCCAGGACGCCACCGGCACCCTGGCCGCCCTGGAGTTTGAGGCCCTGGACCTGGACCGGGTGCGCACCCAGGTCAGCGTGTCCTACGTGGACCACAACATCCTGCAGAACGACTTCAAGAACGCCGACGACCACCGCTTCCTGCGCTCCTTCGCCGCCCGCTACGGCCTGTGGTTCTCCCCGCCGGGCAACGGCATCTGCCACCAACTGCACATGCTGCGCTTCGGCCGGCCCGGGGCCACCCTGCTGGGCTCGGACTCCCACACCCCCCACGGCGGCGGCCTGGGCATGCTGGCCATGGGCGCCGGCGGCCTGGATGTGGCCGCGGCCATGGCCGGCCAGCCCTTTTATCTGGCCTGCCCGCAGGTGCTGGGGGTGCGCCTGGTCGGCGCCCTGCCGCCCTGGGTGGGGGCCAAGGATGTGATTTTGGAGATGCTCCGGCGCCTGACGGTCAAGGGCGGGGTGGGCTGCATCCTGGAGTACTTCGGCCCGGGCGTGGCCGGCCTGGACGTGTACCAGCGTTCGGCCATCACCAACATGGGCGCCGAGCTGGGGGCCACGGCCAGCATCTTCCCCAGCGACCAGCAGGCCCGGGCCTTCCTGGAGGCCCAGGGCCGCGGCTCCGACTACCGGCCCCTGGCCGCGGAAGCGGGCTGCACCTATGACCGGGTGGAGGAGGTGGACCTCAGCGCCCTGGAGCCCCTGGTGGCCTGCCCTTCCAGCCCGGACGCGGTGCGGCCGGCGGCCGAGCTTTCTGGGGTGGCCGTGGAGCAGGTGATCCTGGGCTCCTGCGGCGGCGGCTCCTACCGCGACCTGATGATCCTGGCCCTGGCCCTGAAGGGCCGCCACCTGGCCCCGGGGGTGGAGCTGTCCATCAACCCCGGCTCGCGCCAGGCCCTGGCCCAGATCGCCTCCAACGGCGCCCTGGCCGACCTCCTGGCCGCCGGGGTTAGGCTGCACCAGGCCGGCTGCCTGGGCTGCATCGGCATGAGCCAGGCCCCGGCCACGGGCACGGCCAGCCTGCGCACCTTCCCGCGCAACTTCCCGGGCCGCTCGGGCACTACGGACGATCAGGTGTACCTGAGCGGGGCTCAGGTGGCCGCGGCCACGGCCCTGGCCGGACACATCGCCGACCCCCGCGCCTTGGGCCCCTACCCGGCCGTGCCGCCGGAGCCGGCCCTGCGCCTGGACTCCCTGGTGCCGCCGCCGGCCCAGGGCGCCGGCCTGGAGATCCTGCGCGGGCCCAACATCGCGCCCTTCCCCAGGCTAGACGCCCTGCCCGCGGACCTGGCCTGCACCGTGACCCTCAAGGTGGGCGACAACATCACCACCGACCACATCATGCCCGCCGGCAGCCAGATATTGCCCCTGCGCTCCAACATCCCGGCCATCAGCCGCTTCGTCTTCGCCGGCGTGGACCCGCAGTTCGCGGCCAAGACCCAGGCCGCGGCGCCGGCGGCGGTGGTGGGTGGCGAGAACTACGGCCAGGGCTCCTCACGCGAGCACGCGGCTCTGGCCCCGCGCTACCTGGGGGTGCAGGTCAAGATCGCTAAATCCTTCGCCCGCATCCACCGGGCCAACCTGATCAACTTCGGGGTGGTGCCCCTGGTGCTGGCCGACCCGGCCGACTACGGCCGCCTGGACGAGGGCCAGATCATCGAGCTGCCCGGCCTGCGGGAGGCCATCCTGGCTGGGCGGGAGGACCTGGCCGCCAAGCTGGAGGGCCGGCCGCTGGGGCTGCGGCTCCTGGCCAGCCCGCGGGAGCGGGAGATACTGGCCGCCGGCGGGATGCTCAACTACATCCGGGAGCACCTGTAGGCCGAACCAAGGCCCCGGCCACAGACGCAAACAGGCCCCCGCCGCCAGACGGGGGCCTTTGTTGCGTCCGCGCCCGCGGGGGGTCAGGCCGGCTGGTGCGCGGCCGGGCCCAGGGGGTGCACCTCCACGGTGAGGTGGGATATCTCGCTGAGCCCGGCCAGCCGGGCCTTGTAGTGCTCGGCCGGCTGGGGGTCGGCGGTGACGATGGAGACGATGGCCCCCAGATGTCCCGGCCCCAGCCGCCACAGATGCAAGTCCGCCACCTGGCCGCCGTGGTCCGCCTCCACCAGGCGCTGGATGCGCTCGGCCAGCTCAGGGTAGGGGTTCACGTCCAAGAGTGTCAGGCCGGTGTCCCGCAAGAGGCCCCAGGACCAGCGCGCGATCACCAGCGAGCCCACGATGCCCATCGCCGGGTCCATCCAGACCCAGCCCAGGTACTTGCCCGTGCTCAGGGCTACGATGGCCAGCACCGAGGTCAGGGCATCGGCCAACACGTGCAGATAGGCCGACTTCAGGTTGTGGTCTGCGTTGTGGTGATCCTCCCCGTGCTCGTGCCCATGCGGCCCATGTTCGCGGCCGTGGGGCTGGTACCTGAGCATCAGGGCGCTGACCAAGTTCACCACCAGGCCCACCACGGCCACCAGAATGGCCTGGTTAAAGGCGATGGCCACCGGCGCGAAGATTCGCAGCAGGGACTCGTAGGCCATCAGGGCGGCGATGAAGGCCAAAAGCAGGGCGCTGACAAAGCCGGCCAGGTCGCCCACCTTGCCGGTGCCGAAGCAGAAGCGCGGATCGCCCGCATGGCGGCGGGCCAGGTAATAGCCCAGGGCGGAGAGAGACAGGGCCGCGGCGTGGCTGGCCATGTGCCAGCCGTCGGCCAGCAGGGCCATGGAGCCGAAGATGAAGCCGGCGGTCACCTCCACCACCATCATCACGGCGGTCAGGGCCACCACCAGGCGCGTGCGGCGCTCGTGGCGGGCCTGGGCCGGGCCCAGAAAGTCGTGACTGTGGGAATAGCTCTGGATGTCCTCGGGGGCCAATATGCGCAACCCTTCCGCTAGCGTGCCCTTAGATATACCGGCCATGGCCGCGGCCGGCAACACGCCCAGCTTAGCACGTGCCTCGGCAGGTGCTCCGGGGGCGGCCCGGCCTGCTAGAATAGTAGCAAAGGGCGCACGGGGCCCCGCGGCCCTGGCCCGAAGGGAGGCCGGTCTTGGCTCAGAACCCGCCCGAAACCCCGGTGGTGCTCATCATCGCCGACATCAGCGGCTTCACCCGTCTGGTGGCGGCCCGCAAGATGACCCTGCTGCACAGCCAGTACATCATCACCCAACTGTTGGAGGCGGTGATCGCCCAGGTGGAGATCCCCATGCAGGTGATGGAGGTGGAGGGCGACGCGGTGTTCCTCTGCACCCCCAAACAAAGCCGGAGCCTGAGTTGGGACCGCATCCGCCAAGAGATCGGCGCCAAGCTGCTGGCCTTCCTGGAAGCCTTCAGCGCCAAGCTGGCCGAACTCATCGCCGCCAACACCTGCCACTGTGAGGCCTGCGAGCACATGGCCGCGCTCAAGCTCAAGATCATCGTACATAGCGGCCAGGTGGTTTTGGGCCAAGTGGCCGGCTTCAAGTCCGCGCACGGCCCGGACGTGATCGTGGTGCACCGCCTGCTCAAGAACTCTGTGCAGGCCGATGAGTACATCCTGTTCAGCGATCCGGCCTGGCAGGACCTGGCCCTGCCCGCGGACATCCAGACGATCCCCACCGTGGAGAACTACCCGGAGATCGGCCAGGTGCCTTGCCGGGCCTGGATCGAGCCCCTGGGCCGCGGCCACCTGGAGCACCTGGTGCACCAGCACCCGCCGGCCTCGGGCTGGGCCAAGCTCAAGGACGGGATGGCCAAGATGGCCGCCACCCTGGCCCTGAGCCTGGGACTGAAAAAGCCCCGCCCCTTCCGCCACCTGCCCTCCTCCCCCCAAGGCTGAACGGCCGGCAAACCCCTTGCCAGTCCAAGCCGGTGGGCATATTATTAAGACGGCTGCGCCCAGCCGGGTGCATTTTTTTGGTTAGCCGCATGACCAGGTGGTCACTGCACCGTTAACCCCTCAGGAGAACCCGATCATGCCTCCCGTGGCCCCTCAGGCCAGGCTAGATTGCCCGGGCTTTGCCCGGCCCGCGGCCCTGCCGCCCCTGGAGCTGGACCCGCGCCTGATCAGCGACCCGGCCCTCAGGCCCGTGGCGGCCAAGCTGGCCGCGGGCCAGCGCCTGGACCTGGCCGACGGCCTGGCCTTGATGAACAGCCGCGACCTGCTGGGCCTGGGTGCCCTGGCCCACGCCGCCCGCCTGGCCAAAAACGGGCGCCGGGCCTATTACGTGGTCAACCGCCACGTCAACTACTCCAACGTATGCAGCAACCAGTGCGCCTTCTGCGCCTTCTGGCGGCAGGAGGACGACGCCAGGGCCTACCTGCTCAGTCCGGGGCAGGCCGCGGAGCTGGCCGCCCAGGAGCCGGCCCTGCCCATCGCCGAGCTGCACATCGTGGGCTCCTGCCACCCCGACGCGCCGCTGAGCTACTACCTGGAGCTCTTGACCGTCCTGGGCCGGGCCCGGCCCCAGGCGGCGCTCAAGGCCTTCACGCCGGTGGAGATAGACCACCTGGCCGCCAAGGCCGGCCTGAGCCCGGCCCAGGTGCTGGACCAGCTCCAGGCGGCGGGCCTGGGGGCCATGCCCGGCGGCGGGGCCGAGGTGTTCTCCCCCCGGGTGCGCGCCCGCCTCTGCCCGGAGAAAACCAGCGGCAGCCGTTGGCTGGCCATCTCCGGCCTGGCCCATGAGCGGGGCATCCCCACCAACGCCACCATGCTCTACGGCCACATCGAGACCCCGGCCGAGCGGGTGGAGCATCTCCTGGCCCTGCGCGACCAGCAGGACCAATCCCACGGCTTCTCGGCCTTCATCCCCCTGGCCTACCACCCGCACAACACCAAGCTGGGGGGCGCGGGCCACACCACCGGCCTGGACGACCTGCGGGTCATCGCCACCGCTCGCCTGCTCCTGGACAACTTCAGCCACATCAAGGCCTACTGGGTGATGCTGGGGCCCAAGCTGGCCCAGGTGGCCCTGAACTTCGGGGCCGACGACCTGGACGGCACCATCATCGAGGAGCGCATCACCCACGAGGCCGGGGCCACCACGGCCAAGGGCCAGACCGAGGCCGAGCTGCGGGGCATGATCAGCGCGGCCGGTTTCACGCCGGTCCGGCGCGACGCCTTTTACAACTCCCTGGAACGGGAATAATGCAGCCGGCCCGGGCCCCACGCGGCCCGCTGGAGGGCGCCCTGACCGCGGCCGAGGAGGGCCGGCGCCTGAGCCCGGCCCAGGCCGAGGCCCTGCTGACCCGGGCCGAGCTACTGACCCTGGGCCGCCTGGCCTTTGCGGCCCGCCTGCGCCACAACCCGGCGCCGACAGTCACCTACGCGGTGGACCGCAACATCAATTTCACCAACGTCTGCATCTCGGGCTGCCGCTTCTGCGCCTTTTTCCGGCCGCCGGGCCACGCCCAGGGCTACGTGCTGGGGCGCGATGAGCTGACCCGCAAGATACAGGAGACCCTGGACCTGGGCGGCACCCACATCCTGATCCAGGGCGGCCTGCACCCGGAGATAGGCATAACGGCCATCTGCGACACCTTCCGCTTCATCAAAGAGAACTTCCCCATCCACATCCACGGCCTGTCCCCGCCCGAGGTGGTGCACATGGCCCGCCTGGACGGCCTGAGCCTGGGCGAGGCCTTGGACCGGCTCCTGGAAGCCGGCCTGGGCTCCATACCCGGCGGCGGAGCCGAGATACTGGTGGAGCGGGTGCGGTGGCTGGTGGCGCCGGGCAAGTGCACGGCCGATGAGTGGCTGGAGGTGATGCGCCTGGCCCACGCCAAGGGCCTCATGACCACGGCCACCATGATGTTCGGCAGCGTGGAGACGCCGGCCGAGCGCATAGAGCACCTGGCGCGGCTGCGCGCCTTGCAGGATGAGAGCCTGGCCCAGGGCCGGGGTCGCTTCACCGCCTTCATCCCCTGGAGCTTCCAGCCGGACCACACCGCCCTGGCCGGCACCCCGCCGGCCACGGCCGTGGACTATCTGCGCCTGCTGGCCATCAGCCGGCTGTTCCTGGACAACTTCGCGCACCTGCAGGCCAGTTGGGTGACCCAGGGCGCCAAGATCGCCCAGGTGGCCCTAAACTTCGGGGCCGACGACCTGGGCTCCACCATGATCGAGGAGAACGTGGTGGCCGCGGCCGGAGTCTGCTTCCGCCTGCCCCGGGAGGAGCTGGTGCGCCTGGCCCAGGACATGGGCTTTGCGGCCCTGCAGCGCGACACCTTTTACCGGCCGGTGGCGGCGGCCCGGGGCCAGGCCGGGCAGGCCTAGGCCCGGGCATAGCCGCATGCCTGGCCGCGGATCAGAGCCGACGTGGGCGGGGATAAACCCCGCCCCCGCATCTTGGTCTGGAAAAAGTGGAGCCTCCCTCCCGGCGCGGTGGTCCGATTTTTCAGTTCGCTGCCTACCCTGCGGAGCAGGGCCAGGACGGGCGGGGGTAAACCCCGCCGCTGCACCTCGCCGCCAGTGCGTTCCCTTTTCCAAACCTCTCTTTCTTTGCCCATGGGCAGCGCGGGAACGACCTGCGAGGTGGCGGGCATGAACCCCGCGGCTGTGGCATACACCGCCCGCTGGGTCTGGTGCGGCCCGGGCGACCTGCGTGAGAACGCCTGGGTGCTCATGGCCGGCGGCTGGGTGCGGGGCGTGCAGGAGCGGCCGCCGGCCGGCGCGGAGCGGGTGGAGCTGGGCCAGGGCCTGCTCCTGCCGGGCCTGGTCAACGCCCACACCCACCTGGAGCTGTCGGGCCTGACCAGCCTGGCGCCGCCGGCCGGGGACTTCGTGGCCTGGCTGGAGCAGTTGGTGGCCCTGCGGCCGGACACCCTGCGCGTGAACGGCGCCGCGGCCACCCGCGCCGCGGCCGCGGCCCTGGCCGCGGACGGCACGGCCCTGGTGGGCGACATCACCAACACCGGCCAGGCGCGGGCCGCCTTGGCTCAGGCCGGGGTCTCGGCCGTGTCCTTCTTCGAGGCCCTGGGCCCCAGCAAGGCGCCCCCTCCCCCGCCCGGCTATGAGTGGCAGGGGCCCCTGCTCAGCGGCGCGGCCGTGGCCGCCCACGCGCCCTACTCGGTGCCGGCCGGCCGGCTGCAGGCCCTCAAGCGCCAGGCCGGAGACCTGCCCTTCTGCCTGCACCTGGCCGAGTCCCGGGCCGAGATGGAGTTCATGGCCGGCGCGGGCGAGCAGGGCCGGCGGCTGGAGGCCTTCCTGGCCGCGCGGGGCCTGCAGCGCAGCCAGTTGGACCTGCGGGCGGCCACGCCCCTGGGCCAGGTGCAGTCCCTGGGCCTGCTGGACCAGCACACCCTGGCCGTGCACGGGGTGCAACTCCGCCCCGAGGACGCACGGACCCTGGCCGCGGCGGGAACCTCGCTGTGCCTGTGCCCGCGCTCCAACCTGGGGCTCACCGGCAACCTGGCGCCGGTGGAGGCGATGCTGGCCGCGGGCGTGAACCTGGCCCTGGGCACCGATTCCCTGGCCTCGGCCCCGGACCTGTCTCTCTGGCGGGAGATGGCCGCCCTGGCCGCGGCCCGGCCCGGCCTGGACCCCGAGACCATCCTGGCCATGGCCACTGCGGGCGGGGCCCGGGCCCTGGGCCTGGCCGGGCGCTTCGGGGCCATCCGGTCCGGCGCGGCCGGGCCCCTGGCCTTCGCGCCTCTGGCGCCCCTGCCCCCGGAGCAGATGCTGGCCGCGGCGGTGCAGGGCCGGCACGCAGGCCCCCCGCGCAGCCTGGGCCGGGGTTGATCCGGCGGCTTGGCCTCTTGCTGAATCCCAGATAAAACAGCCGCCCCTGGGGGCGGCTGCCATTCAGACGGATGTAAGGGGAGTGAACCGGCCCTAGCGGATCAGGCTGCCGATACGCTTCCAGTCCACGGCAAATCTGTTGTCCACCCAGGACCAGTAGATGATGAAGGCCTTGCCCAGGATGTCCTGCCGGGGCACGAAGCCGCCGCGGTTATTGAACCAGAAACGGGAGTCATAGGACTCGTCACGGTTGTCGCCCATGGCGAAGTACTGGCCGGCGGGCACCTTGACCGGCCCGAAGTCCGCGTGCGGCTTTCCGTCCAAGTACTGCCCCCAGTGCTCATCCAGACGCTGCCCGTTGATGAATATGGACTTCCCCTTGCCCTGCACCGTCTCCCCGGGCAGCCCGATGATGCGCTTGATGAAGTCCTTGTCCTTGTCCTCCGGGAAGCGGAAGACGACTATGTCGCCCCGCTGGGGGTCGCCGATGGGCACGATCACCTGGTCAGTGAAGGGCAGCTTGATGCCGTAGGAGGACTTGCTCACCAGCAGGTGGTCGCCGATGAGCAGGGTGGGCTTCATGGAGCCGGAGGGGATCTTGAAGGCCTGCACGCCCCAGGTGCGGATGACCAGGGCCAGCACCACGGCCCAGATAAGGGCCTCCAGGTATTCCCGGACCAGGGATTTCTTTTTCTTGTCCTCGCGGTGGCGGATGAACACTGGCTTCTCCCTGAGGCATTTTAGCGGCAAGCATATCCCCGGGCCCGGGGCCTGGCAAGGGCTTTCCCGGCGCCTAGGCCAGGCCCAACAGGGCCGGCAGGTCCGTGAGGTGCTCCAGGTGGGCCCAGGCCGCGAGCTCAGAATTGCGGAAGGCCACCAGGCGCACCCCGGCCGCCTGGCACAGCCCCTGGTCCACGCTGGAGTCGCCCACGTACACCACCTGCTCGGCCCTCAGCCCCAGGCGCTTGAGCACCTCATACATCATGGCCGGGTCCGGCTTGGGCGCGCCGCCGGCCTCCCTGGGGGTGACCACTTCGTCGAAAAGCTCCAGCAGGCCGAAGTGGGCCAGGCTCTGGCGGGCGGTGATGATGCGGTTGGTGGCCACCGCCATGCGCACCGCCCGGCGCAGGGCCTGCACGGTGTCCATCACCCCGGGGTAGAGCTTCAGGTCCTTGATGAACGGCGCCAAGTCCATGGTGCGGCAGTATTCCAGGGCCCGGTCGTAGAGCTCGCCCTCGCCCACCAGGGCCCGCAGGGAGCCCTGCACCGCCTCGCGGTGGATGATGTGGGCCTTCTCGTGGGCCCGCGGCGGCAGGCCCAGGGCCCGCAGCACGTGGTTGTAGAAGGCTATGTTGCTGTCCAAGGAGTCGAACAGGACCCCGTCCAGGTCGAAGATCACCCCCTGGAGGTCTGTGGGCGGCCGCTGCTGCATGTGGCTCCAAAGCCAGGCGGGGCCGAGGGGCCCCGCCAATGGTCTCAGTTAAGGCTGGCTCCGCAGGCCGAGGGGCCTGCCCCGGCGGCCCTTAGTGGTCAGCCGAATGTATCTTCCCCGCCCAGAGGTCCAGGATGGTCTTGAGGATGGTCAGGCCCAGGACGCCGAAGACCACCGAGACCACGCCGTAGAACAGGCCGAAGAAGACGATATGGCCTATGTCCCAATGCCACTCAAACACAAAGGGCAGCATCGCCGATACCTCCTTAGCGCTGGTTCAGCTCCGGCTCCTGCGGGAAGATGGGCAGGTAGCGGTAGGCCAGCATAAAGATCAACAGCCCGTGGCCCAGCACCAGGGAGGCCACGCCCCACTCCTGCCAGGTGGGCAGATAAGAGAAGAACTTCTCAAAGGGCATCACCGGCAGGGCCAGGCTCTGGATGGTGAAGATGAAGCGGTTGAGGGTGACGCCGATGCAGTTGAGCAGCATGGCCAGGAACAGCAGGCCGTAGCTCTCGCGCACCCGGGGGGTGAGCAGTAGGATCGCCGGCAGCCAGCCGAACAGACCCAACTCGGCCCACACCAGCCAGGAGCCGTAGGGCGCCTGGTACATCTGGCCCACGCTCAGGCCCTTGCTGGGCAGGTAGATGAAGGCCCAGTACAGGGTGTCCACGGACTTGCACACCATGTACACCAACAGCAGCCAGCCGCTGATCTTGCCCATGAGCATCTTGACCTTGTGGCTGGTCAGGCGCTTGCCGGTGATCTTTTCGGTGATCATCACGACCATGGTGGTGAAAGAGGGGCCGGCGGCGATGGCGCTCATGACGAACAGGAAAAAGGTCATGGGCCAGATGCCCAGGTGTCCGCGGTAGGCGAAGGGCCGCGCGTAGAGCACGCCGAACATGCCGCCCAGGGAGCCCTGGTGGAAGAAGGACAGGAAGGTGCCGGCCGCGGCGAAGACGATCATGATGGTGTGCAGATTGTGGCTGAAGGTGCCGAATTCGGGCACCTTGCCGATGCGGCGGTTGTCCAGCACCGAGGGCAAGAGCTCGATGCACAACACGATGGCGTAGGTGGTGATGCAGAACATCACCTCGGTGAGCATGGAGTGTACGTTGGCGTGCCAGAAGCCGAACCACCCGCGGATGGGCTGGCCGATGTCTATGCCCAGCATCAGGATGGCGCCGGTGTAGCAAATGAAGCCGATCAGCACCGCTGCGTTGACGATGGGCTTGAGCTCGGTCTTGCCGATGATGTAGTTCAGGAAGCTGGTGAAGAAAGCGCCGGCCCCCAGGGCGATCACCGCCAGATCCACCACGATCCACACGCCGAAGGCGAAGTAGTCGTTCATGTTGGTCTGGTTGAGCCCCTTGAACAGCACCAGGAAGGCCGACAGGCCGAAGTAGGCCATGATGGTCAGGGGCAGCCCCAGCCAGAACAGGAAAACCTCCGGCCGGCAGCGGGTGGTACCATTGGGCCACCAACTGGAATCGTCGGCGTACTTGGGTAAATCGTCAAACCATCTTCTCATCGCTGACCTCGCCTACTTGTGACCGCCGGAGGCCGCCGCTTGGGTGGCCTTGGCCTGAGAGAGGTGGTTATCCGCCATCATCCGGACCCACTTGCGTTTGGACATGTAATAGACTTTGGGGTTGGTGCCCATCTTTTCCAGCAGGCGGAAGGCGAACTCGCTCTGGATCAGCTTATGCACCTTGTGGGCCGGGTTTTGCAACTGACCGAAGGTGATGGCCCCGGAGGGGCAGGCCTCGGTGCAGGCGGTCTGGTAGTCCATCTCGCCCACCTTGCCGCCTCCCAGGAAGGCCTTGTTCTTGGCCCGCTGCAGCCGGGGGTAGCAGAAGGTGCACTTCTCCACCACGCCGCGCATGCGGGGCGAGACAAAGGGGCTTAGGCCCCGCGGGGTGCCCTGGGGCCAGGGCACGTCGTACCAATTGAAGTAGCGGGCGTGATAAGGACAGGCCGCCACGCAGTACCGGCAGCCGATACAGCGGGAGGTTATCTGACTGACGATGCCGGTGGCGTCGTCGTAGTCGGTGGCGATAGCCGGGCAGACCGACACGCAGGGCGTGTGCGCCTCTTGGGGGTCGGTGTCCTCCTGGAAGAAGGCCTGCCCCGGCGAGCCGGAGGCGCCGCCCTGGCAGTGCATGCAGGGCCGCGGGAAAAAGGCCACCTCCGTTTCCGGGAAGGCCTTGCCGTTGTCAATCTGATAGACCCGCAGCCAGGTGATGGAGCGGATCTTTTCGGTTTCGTCCTCCAGCACCCCGACGTTGTTCTCGGACATGCAGGCCACCGAGCAGGCACCGCAGCCGGTGCACTTGTCCACGTCGATGACCATGCCGTACCTTACTTGATTTTTTCTCCACATGGCTTACCCCCGCACCTTCTTGACGCTCACGCCGGTGAGCTCCCAGATGGGCATGCCGCTCATGGGATCAGAGGTGACCTTAACGGCGCGGTTGAAGTTCATTCCCTTTTTGGCCACCTGGAAGCCGAAGGCCTGGTGGCCCAGCCCCAGCGGCACGAAGACCATGCCCGGCGCGGCGCCGGCGTACAGGGTCAGCTTGGCGGTCAGGCTGCCCGCGCTGGACTCCACCAGCACCATGTCTCCCGCGTACAGGTGCAGGTCGCGGGCGGTGGCCGGGTTCATCTCCACCACCAGCTTGTCCGCGTTGGCCAGCACCGTGTCGGGCAGTATCTTGACCATGTAGGGCGTGATGGCCTCGTCGCCCCAGGTGGTGCGCAGGGAGGGCGCCGCCTGCATGATCAGGGGGTAGGCCGCCCCCTCGGCGTAGGCCGCCGGCTCTTCCCAGTGGGGCAGAAAGGCCGCCTGGGCCCCGCCCTTGACGCCCAGGGCGCGCACCGCCTTGTCCAGGTCCTGGCCTCCGCCGGCTCCCTTGCTCACCAGCTGCCGCAGGGTGCGGCTGAACAGCTCCAGGCGGCCGCTGGGGGTGTTGAAGCGCATCTGGCCGTAGGCCGGCCGCTTCTGGGCCCAGTAGCTGGTCTCGGCCAGCTTCTTGAAGTCGCCCATGGCCTGGCTTCGCTTGGCCAGGGCCTCGGCCAGGTTCTTGTAGGGCAGGGCCGCGGCCGCCGGGCCGCCCAGGCGCTGGGCCAGGGCCAGCAGGGTGTCGCCCGCGTCCTTGGCCTCGGCCACGGCCTTGACCAGGGGCCGGTGCAGGCCGTAGCAGGCCACTGGGCTGCCAAAGGAGGTGGTGCTGTCGCCCCAGCCCTCCAGCCAGTGGGTGGACGGCAGCACCAGGTCGGCCATGGCCGCCGATTCGTCCATGTAGGGCGTGATGGCCACTACAAAAGGCGTCTTGCGGGCCAGGTCGTGCATCAGGTTGGCCTGGGGGCCGTTGAAGACGAAGTTGCCGCCGCAGAGGATCAGGGTCTTGAGCCCGTAGGGCTTGCCGGCCAGGGCGGCCTCGGCCAGGTCGTGCACGTTGTTGACGCTGAAGGGCCGGTCGCTGCCGGCCAGGGGCGGCTGCTTGGGTTCGGGCAGGGCCCCGCCCAGGGACTTGAGGGGCAGCGGCTGCTGGGCCACCACGCCGCCGGGTTTGCCCAGGTTGCCCTTGAGGGCGTTCAGGGCCAGCACGGACATGAAGTCGTACAGCCGGCCCGGGTCGCCGGAGTTGCCCGGCCCGCAGACCGCCACCGCCCGGTCGGCCTTGGCAAAGGCCAGGGTCATCTTGACCAGCTTGGGCAGGGAGACCCCGGCCAGGCTGGCCACCTTGGCCCGGTCAATACTCTTCATCAGATAGGACTTGAAGCCCATCATGCCGTCCACGTCGTTCCAGCCGTAGGCCGACTCGACGGCGCGGTCGTAGACTCCCTCCTCGATCATGATGCGGCACATGGCCAGGGCCACGGCGCCCTCGCTGCCCGGCTTGCAGGCGATCCACTGGTCGGCCTGGCTGGCGGTGACGCTGGCCCGGGGCTCGATCTGCACCAGGTAGGCCTGGTTCTTGGGGTAGCCCCGCCAGCCGGCAAAGGCCTTGCGCACCGCCACCGGCGCGCCGAAGCCCTCCAGCAGGGGGGTGCCGAAGGAGACGATGAAGTTGGCGTTGGCCAGGTCAAAGCCCAGGAAGGGCTGGCCCGTCATGAACAGGCCGGCCAGGGCCATGGTCTCGCGCGGGGTGGGGGTGAAGGCCACGTTGGGCGAGCCCAGGGCCTGCATCAGGCGCATGAGCATCTGGCCGGTGGTGCTGCTGGGGTCGGTGCCCAGGGCCGCCGCCTGGTGGGCCTGACCCTTCTGGGCCAGCTCGGCCAGGTTTCCGCCGACCAGATCCAGGGCCTGGGGCCAGGTGATCTGGGTCATGACGCCCGTGGCGCGGTTGCGCAGCAGGGGCTTGGCCACCCGAGTCTCGTTGTTGTAGAGCAGCTGCAGGGCCGAGGCGTCGGCAGGGACCACGCCGCCCCGGCTCAGGGGGTGGTCCGGGTTGCCCTCCACCCGGATGGCCCGCAGCCCCTCCACGCGGCCGTCGATGAGCTTGGCCATGGCGCCGGTGCCGGTGTGGGGGTTGACCGTCTTGGCGTAGGCCACCGCACCGTCCTCGGGCACTGGCACCCAGTTCCAGTTCTGGGTCCAGATGGCCGTGTCGTCCATGAACTTGGGGATCAGGGGGCTGGCATGGACGCCGAGCACCGCACCCACCGCGAACTTGACGAAGGTTCTTCTGTCCCAATCCATAGGGGTTAACTCCTTAGCATCCGGCGGCCGCCTACTTGTGGCACACGAAACAGGCCTGGTTTACGCCGTTGTCGCGATGGCACTTGGCGCAGTCGTCCATCTTCATGCGATCGGGCGGGCCGGCCAGGCCGATGGGGCCCCGGCCCCAGATGTCGCGGCTGTAGCCGGTGAGCCGGTTGTATTCATAGGGCCGCAGCTTGTCGCTCTCGCCGTGCTTGCCGTGGCAGCGGGTGCACTCCAGGCCGGCATTCTCCGCGTGGGCCGCATGGGAGAAGAAAACGTTGTCCGCTTGGCGGGCGTACACCTGCCAGGGGATGGGCTTGTCGGCCTTGAGGAATTTCATGAACTCCTTCTCGGCCGGGGTGTTGCCCAAAGGCTCGTCGCCGCTGTGGCAGTTCTTGCAGGACTTGATGCCGGGTATGCCGCTGAAGGACCCGTCCTCGCGGAACTTGTGGCAGCTCTTGCAGCCGTTGTCCACCTGCTCCATGTGCAGCTTGTGGTTGAACTGCAAAGGCTGCGGCTTTTCCGCGTATAGGATGGTAGGCGTGATCCAGAACCCGAAGGCGGAGCCTAAAATTAGGCCCACGACCAACAGGAGCCAGTCCGCACGCGACCGTTGCTTCTTACCTTGCTGGTGCGTTGCCATGTGACCCATGCCTTTGTTCAAGCAAAAAGGACCTGAATAAATGCTTCTGGCCCGGGCCCCGGCGCTATGCATTGGCCGCGGCCCCAATTGTGTATGGAACCCACCCTCTTAAACCCGGCAGCCTGGCCTGTGATATTTTGCACAGATGCACTGCGCGGCAAGGGGCGGTCACGGACGGGAGCAAAATAGCAGCTTTACGCGGCGGCTGTCAACATTCATCCCACCCCGGCCGGGGCCTTATTTACCGTCCCTTAAAAGCCTGGCGGCCTTCAGAATCACCCGCTGCGTGTCGGGTGTTAGCTGGGCCTGCCCCAACCCGGACAAGGGCGCCCAGCGGGCGTCGGCCGCGTCGTCGCCGGCCATGGGCGGTTCCAGGGAGGCGGTGCAGAGGTAGTCGTGCAGCACGTAGTGGTACTCCACCCTCCCCTGGGGGTCGCGCAGGATGCGCTCGAAGACCTCCACCAGAGGGCCCACGGTCACGGCAATGCCGGTCTCCTCGGCCACCTCCCGGGCGCAGGCATCTTGCAGCCTCTCGCCAGCCTTCACGGCCCCGCCGGGCAGGGACCACAGCCCCTGGCTGGGCGGGGCGCCGCGCTTGACCAGCAGCACCTGGTCCTGGGCCAGCACAATGCCGCCCACGCCCACCACCGGGCGCTCGGGATACCGCCGTCCCACGGCCTTAGCCGCCTCGTATTACTTTGCGGAAGTAGTCCAGGGTGGGGGCCAGGCCCTGCTCCAAGCTCACCTTGGGGTTCCAGTCCAGCAGTTTCTGAGCCTTGCTGATGTCCGGCCGGCGCTGCACTGGATCGTCGGGCGGCAGGGGCTGGTGCGCGATCCGGCTGGCCGAGCCGGTGAGCTCCAGGATCTTCTGGGCCAGGGCCAGCATGGTGAACTCCGAGGGGTTTCCCAGGTTGAGGGGACCGGTAATGTCCTGGGCCTCCATCATGGCCATGAGCCCGGCCACCAGGTCGCTGACGTAGCAGAAGGAGCGGGTCTGGGTGCCCTGGCCGTATATGGTGATGGGCTCGCCCTTGAGGGCCTGCACCGCGAAGTTGCTCACCACCCGGCCGTCGTCCAGGGCCATGCGCGGGCCGTAGGTGTTGAAGATGCGCACGATGCGGATGTCCACCCCGTTGCTGCGGTGGTAGTCCATCATCAGGGTCTCGGCCAGGCGCTTGCCCTCGTCGTAGCAGGAGCGCAGGCCGATGGGGTTCACGTGGCCCCAGTACTCCTCGCGCTGGGGGTGCTCCTGGGGGTCGCCGTAAACCTCGCTGGTGGAGGCCTGCAGGATGCGGGCCTTCACCCGCTTGGCCAGGCCCAGCATGTTCAGGGTGCCCATGACGTTGGTCTTGACCGTCTTTACCGGGTTGTACTGGTAGTGCACCGGGCTGGCCGGGCAGGCCAGGTTGTAGATATGGTCCACCTCTAGAAGAATGGGCTCCACCACGTCGTGGCGCACCAGCTCAAAGCGGGGGTTGTCCAGGTGCTGGGCGATGTTGGCCTTGTTGCCCGTGAAAAAGTTGTCCAGGCAGAGCACCTCGTGGCCTTGGGCCAGCAGGGCGTCCACCAGGTGGGAGCCAATGAAGCCCGCCCCGCCCGTGACCAGTATGCGCTTCAATTCACCGCCCTCCTTGGACCCTTGCCGCACCGGGGCATAACTAGCCGGCACACTGTGCATTATCAACGAGCCCCCAGGGCAAGTCAAGGCTGGGGCCTTGCCCGGCCCGGCCCCGCGTGTTATTTAAGTCCCTGATCCCCAGGCCCTATTATCACCGGAGCGCGGGACGTTAGGGAATTGGACAGCGAAACCTGCCGTTATCACCCGGACCGGCCCAGCGCGGCCTTGTGCCAGAAGTACGGCTACGGCCTCTGCGCCCAGTGCCTGGAGGAGGACCCCCACTGCTCGGACCCGGAGATATACTGCAAATTCCGTCCCCAGTGCGTGATCCATTACAACTACAAGGAATCCAAGCGGCACAACCATACCGGAGAGTGAGCCGTGCCTTCCCAGCAGCCCTATCCTGAGTTCATCAAGGCCCTGCCCCAGGCGGAGCTGCGCCTGCCCGGCGTGGCCGCCTATCTGATCACCTCGCCCCAGAGCCAGGTGGCCTTCTTTGAGATCGCCGCCGGCGCCGAGTACCCGCCCCACAGCCACGACGCCCAGTGGGGCATCATCGTGGAGGGCCAAGTGGAGCTGACCATCGGCGGGGTGGTGCACCGCCTGGGCCCGGGCGACTCCTACTCCATCGGCCGGGGGGTGGAGCACAGCATCAAGGTGCTCACCTACTGCCGGGCCATAGACGTGTTCGAGGACCCCCGGCGCTACCAGCCCCGGAGCTAGCCCCTGCGCGGCGGCCTCCGGGTTCCGCGCCGGCTGGCTGGCCGCGGTTCTTGTGGGTCTGGCTGGGGCCTGAAAAGGGCTGCGGTAAAGTTAAAGGCTTTTGTTAAGAAAAGTCTTTAATGATAATAAATTCAAAAAATATTTTTCGATTGTCCCTCTGTCTGGCCTGGCTAAGGGATGCGGTTGCCAGGAGCGCCCGCCCGGGCGCGACGAAGCAATCTCGGCCCATGGCCGACCGCCTGGCCGCAGCCCAAAAAACAGGCGGCCCGCCTGCGCGCCGGCCGCCCCTTCCCTGCCCTCTTAATCTTCGCCCCTAAAACTCCGTCACCTCCCCGCCCTTGATCTGCCGCCGGGTGCGGGTGTTCACGTCCAGGGTGTAGCCCGGCTCGATGAGCCCCTCGCGGGTGTAGCCCCGGTCCTCCCAGTAGCCGCCGCGCATGCCACGGCCCAGGCTCACCCCGGCCAGCCACTTGGCGCTCTTGTATCCCCAGCGATGGGGGATGAGCATGCGCAACGGCCCGCCGTACTCCCGCTCCAGGGGCTCGCCCTCCACGGCCGTCACCAGCATGACCCGCGGGTGGTCCAGGTCGTTCAGGGCCAGGGTGGTCTGGTAGACAGCGCCCTGGCTGGTGAAGGTGGCGTGGGTGGCCTGGGCCTGGGGCTGGATCGCGGCCAGGAAGTCGCGCCAGAGCACGCCTTGCCACAGGGCGCGCACCGAAAAGCCCGACACCGAGGTCAGGCGGGCGCTGACCTCGCTCTGGGGCAGGGTCGCTATCTCGGCCAGGGACAGGCTCCGGGGCGCGGCCACCAGGCCGTCCACGGCCAGGCGCCAGTCCTGATCCGCCAGCTCCGGCGGGCCGCCGGCCCGGAAGATGGGCAGGCCCAGGCGGCTCAGGACGCTCATCGCACCTCCACCTCCACCTGGCGGCTGCGCGCCGGCGGCTTGTTCTTTTCCCAGGGCCGCAGATAGACCAGGTTGATCTTCACCCGGCCCCGCCCCACGGCCTGGAAGGCCCAGGTCTCGGTTCCCCCTCCGCCCATGCGCTTCGGATCAAAGGCCTTGTAATTCTGGCTGAGCAGCTTGATCACCTTGGGGTCGGGCTGCACGGCCAGCATCCAGCGAAAGCCGGTGGTGGGGTTGCTGGCCACGGTGATCTTGAGCACCTGGCCCTTGGCCAGCACAAGGGTCTGCACGGGCTCCTTGGTCAGCGAGGCCCCGGCCGGCGCGGCCAGGGCCAGGCCCAGCAGCGCGGCCAGCAGGAGCAGGCGGGCGCGGGTCATGGCCCCTACTCCGGGAACTTGAGGGTGACCAGCTGGCCGCCCTTGTCCTTTTCGAACTCCACCTGCACGGTCAGGCTGTCGTTGCGCAGGCCCAGGGCCAGGGGGCCCTTGACCTTGTCCCCCTCCAGGTGGGTGATGCCCCGCAGCGCGGCCAGCACCTGGGCGCCCACCTCCTCGCCCGGGGTGGGCAGGCTGGCGGCGCGGTACTTGGCCTGCACGCTCACCTTGCCGTCCGGGGCCTGCCACAGGCTGATCTTCTTGGCCCCGGCGTTGACCGCGTGCAGGGCGGCCAGGGCCAGCCAGCGCAGGGCCGCGTCCGGCTTGTCCGGGTCCGCGGCCAGCTTGCTCATCTCCTCCAGGTAGTCGGTGGTGGCCAGGCAGTCAATGTGCTCCTGGACCTTCAGGTGCAGGTTCCTCTTGTCTTCCATGAACGCCCTCTCCTGCTGGGGGTGGATTCAACGCTCTGCATTTTAGTTTAAGGGCCGCGGCCCTGGCAGGCAAGCCGGCCTCGGCCGCTTGCCTGGCCCCCGCCGGCGGTTTATCCTAGGAATGGATACTCAATCCCGGCGTTCCCGGGTCTTGGGCCCCGGGCGGAAAGGTTTTGTCCATGCAGCAGGAACCCGTCCCCTTCGAACGCCTGGAGTCCTTTTTGGAAAAGCTGGGGCTCACCCAACAGGCCCTGGCCGTGCTGGAGCCCCACCGCGAGGTGTTCACCAGCCGTCAGGAGGCGTTCGGCCAGTTCTTTCTGGACTACTTTCTGGGCATCCCCCGCACCAGGCTGATCCTGGAGCAGAACCACGCCGCCCAGCGGCACAAAAAGGCCCTGTCCCACTGGTTCGGGGCCCTGTTCAGCCAAGACCTGGACCGCCGCTTCCTCACCTATCTGTGGAACAGCGGGGTCCGGCACGTGCAGCTCAGCCTGGACCAGCGCTTCGTGAACCTGGGCTACGCCGTCACCCGCCAGTTCTGCCAGCGCCTGATACAGGAGCAGGTGCCGGCCCCGGAGCGCGAGGCCCTGACCGCCCTGGTGGACCGCATGCTGGACTTCTGCGTGCTCGCGGCCACCGACTCCTTCATCTCCATGACCTCCCGCTGCGACCGGGAGATGATCCAGGGCATCGCCCATCAGGTGCGCAACCCGGTGACCGTGATCGGGGGCAACATAATGCGCCTGCTCAAAAAGATTCCGCCGGACAACCCCAACCGCCAGGCCTATGAAACGGTGCTGGCCGAGAACCAGCGCCTGGAGCGCATGGTGGCCGACATCGCCCTGTACACCGAGATGTTCCAGGGCGAGCCCCGCCCCCAGCCCTGCTCCCTGGTCCAGGCCCTGGACCGCGCCGTTCAGCACCTTCGGGAAGCCGGCCGGCTGGAGGGCGTGCGCCTGCGCCTGGAGCTGGACCCGGCCCTGCCCCCGGTCAACCTGGACCCCAAGGACCTGGAGATCATCTTCGCGCAACTGCTGGAGAACGCCGCCGAGGCGGCCGACAAGGCCGACCCGCGGGTGGAGGTGCGCTCGCGGCCGGGCCGGGCGCCGGGGTTCGTGGAAGTGGAGATATTCAACACCGGGCCCGCGCCCGGGCCGGAGCAGGTCCAGGAGCTGCTCAGCCCCTTCAGCTCCTCCAAGCCCATGGGCACGGGCATGGGCCTGCCCATCGCCGGCCTGGCCGCCCGCCGCGGCCTGGGCTCCCTGAGCCTGGAGGCGGCCCCGGGCGGGGTGCGCTGCCTGCTCAACCTGCCCCTGGCCGGCGGCGAGGCCGCGGGCCCGGCCTAGATCAGCCCCGCCTGCACCAGCTCGAACTTGCTGCCCAGGGCCCCGCACACTGGGCATTTTCCCGGCGTCCGCCCGGTATCCAGCCAGCCGCAGACCGGACAGAGGTAGTAGTCCAGGCCGGCGCCCCTCGCGGCCAGGTCGCGGGCCAGCTCGGCCTGGCCGCTGTCCACCTGCACGGCCTGGTCCAGGGCCGTGCCCAGGATGTCCTGGCCGGCCTGGTCGGCCTGGTGCACCCCCTGGGCCAGGCTGCTGATAAGGCCGGGCAGCACGTCCTGGCGCAGTTGGCCGAGGTTGTCCTTTGTCTCGCCCACCTTGCCCCGGAGCAGCATGGTCAGGCGGCGGGCCTGCACCCGCTGCGAGGCGGCCAGGGCCGTGAACAGCGCCGCCTCGGCCGGCCGGCCCTGAGCCTGGGCCTTCTTGGCGAACACCTCCAGCCGGGCCGCGGCCAGGGTCACCTGGCTCAGAGCCTGGGCCAGGCGGTCTGATAAATCCTCGCTCACGCAGCCTCCCGCCTCAGATTTCCTTGAAGACCTTGGCCAGGGACTCGCCGGCCACGTGCATCTTCCACTCGTTGAGGTAGCCAAAGGGCGTGGCCGTCACCGCAAAGCCGGCCGCGGCCAAGCGCTGGGCCGCCTCCTCAGCCAGGCCCGCGGCCAGCTCCGGCGGGGCCTTGCTGGCCGAGAGGTGGTTGAACGAGTGCAGCACCACATTGCTGGCGCCGAACTTGCCGGCCAGCCACTTGACGTTCTTGATCAGCTTGGCCAGCACCTTGGCCCGGCGCTCCTCGTCGCCGGCCTCGGCCTGGTAGAACACCACCACCGCCTGCTCTATTTCCTGCTCCTGGTCGGCCTCGGGCGCCTCGGCCAGCACCCGCTGGAAGGTCTTGAACCAAAAGCTGGGGGTGTAGAACATTAAGAGCTTCACCGCCGCGCCTCCTCCCGGCCGGCCTGCTCCCTCTGTTTTTCGGCCAGGCGCGTCTTTTGGCGGTCGGCGGCCTCGGCGTTGCGCCGCCGCTCCTGGTCATCCTGCAGGGTCAGGCCCGCTACCTCCGTGGGCCGCCCGTCCTGGCCCAGGGCCACGAAGGTCAGATAGGCGCTGGCCACGTGGCGCACCTGGCCCCGGCGGGGGTTTTCCGCCTCCACCCGCACTCCCACCTCCATGGAGCTGCGCCCCACCCGGTTCAGGCTGGCCTTGAGAAAGACCAATTCGCCCACGTACACCGGGTTGTGAAAGTCCAGGCGGTCTATGCTGGCGGTGACCACGTTGCTGCCCGCGTGGCGCAGGGCCACCACCGCGGCCGTGTTGTCAATGTTCTTCATTATGACGCCGCCGTGCACGTTGCCGGCCACGTTGGCGTCGGCGGGCTCCATGAGCACCGCAGTTGTCACCTTGCTGTCACTGACGCGCTTTTTTTCCATGCTATCTTTCTTTTCAAAGCGGCCGGTGTATTCATAGTAATTAGAGTCTACCCGCTGGCCCCCGTGGCTGGCAAACCAAGGCGGTTACTCATGAACCTCGACCCCAGGCCCCACCCCGTCCGCAAGACCAAGATCGTGGCCACCATCGGCCCGGCCAGCGCCGGCGAAGAGGTGCTGGCCGGCCTGCTGGCCGCCGGCCTGGACGTGGCCCGGCTCAACTACTCTCACGGCGACCACGCCAGCCACCGGGCCATTGTGGAGCGCCTGCGCGCCCTGGCCGGAAGCCAGGGCCGCCAGATCGCCATCCTGCAGGACCTGGCCGGGCCCAAGATACGCCTGGGCACGCTGCCTCAGCCGCGGCTCCTGGCGGCCGGCCAAGAGGTGGCCCTGGCGCCGGGCTCCCAGGCCCCGGGCCAGGCCCTGCCCGTGGATTACCCCTATCTGCTGGAGGACGTAAAGGCGGGCCAGGCCATACTCCTGGCCGACGGGCTGGTGGAGCTGGAGGTGCTGGCGGTGGCCCACGGCCAGGTGCGCTGCCGGGTCAAGGTGGGCGGGCAGGTCAGCTCCCGGAAGGGGGTTAACCTGCCCGCCAGCCATTTGCGGGTCGGCTCCTTCACGCCCAAGGACCAGGAGGACCTGGAGGCCGGCCTGGCCGCGGGCGTGGACTTGGTGGCGCTTTCCTTCGTGCGCCACGAAAGGGACCTGGAGCCGGTGCGCGAGCGGCTAAACCACGCCGACAACCCGCCCCTGCTGGTGGCCAAGATCGAAAAGCCCCAGGCCGTGGAGCGCCTGCCTCAGCTATTGGCCGCGGTGGACGGGGTGATGGTGGCCCGGGGCGACCTGGGGGTGGAGATGCCCCTGGAGCAGGTGCCCCTGATCCAGAAGCGCATCATCGCCGAGGCCCGCCGGGCGGGCAAGGTGGTGGTTACCGCCACCCAGATGCTGCGCTCCATGCTGGACAACCCCCGCCCCACCCGGGCCGAGGCGGCCGACGTGGCCAACGCGGTCCTGGACGGCACCGACGCGGTCATGCTCTCCGACGAAACCGCGGTGGGCCGCTATCCCGTGGAGTCGGTGGCCATGATGGACCGCCTGTGCCGGGCCAGCGAGGGCCAGGTGAACAGCGAGGCGCTCCTGAAACAAGACCTCAGCCCCCTGCTGCCGGCCGTGGCCGCGGCCCTGAGCCGGGCGGCTGGCTGGCTGGCCAAGGACCTGCGGCCCGCGGCCATCGTGGCCTCCACCACCAGCGGCTCCACCGCCCGGCTGGTGGCCCGCTTCCGCCTGGACACGCCGGTGGTGGGCCTCACGCCCGACGCCTCCACCTGCCGCCAGTTGGCCATCTCCTGGGGCGTGGAGCCGGCGTTGGTGGCGCCCTTCGGCGACATCGAAGAGATGGCCCAGCGGGCCCGGCAGTGGGTGCTGGCCCGGGGCCTGGCCAAAGCCGGCGAGCACATCATCCTCACCGGCGGGGTGCCGGTGGGCACCCCGGGCACCACCAACCTGCTCAAGGTGCTGGAGCTGTAGGGGGAGGCGGGGTATCGTGTTGGTCAAGCCAAGCCTATGCAGGTCTGGCCGGAACTGGCTCCTTGAAAAACCCGTTGGGCTTTAGGTAGGTTTGGATAAGGGTCCTTGAAACCCGGCGTTGCGCAGGGCATTGGATTTCACGTTATGCTTCCCAACCTCGGCGGCAGGCCAGAAAAGGGTGGAGGACATGGAAGGTAAAGGTAAGACCGCCAATGACGGTTCCTCTGTGTTACGTACTCTTGCCGCGCTGCGCCCTGAGTTGACGCAACGGTTCAGCGTGCAACGCATCGGCGTGTTCGGCTCTTTGGCCAGGCAAACAGCCGGCCCAGCCAGCGACGTGGATATCATCGTGGAGCTGGCAGAACCCACCTTTGACCACTACATGGACCTCAAATTTTACCTGGAGGAGGTTCTGCAACGGCCCGTGGATCTGGTGATGGCCGATACGATCAAGCCCCGGCTGAGGCCGCGGATCGAACAAGAGGCCGTGTATGCCTAGGGATGCCCGGCTGCACCTGGACGACATTCTGGAGGCCGCGGGACGTATCCGCGATTACACTGCGGGCCTGGTTTACGAGACATTCCAGCGAGACAAAAAAACGCAAGACGCCGTGGTGCGCAATCTGGGGGTCATTGGTGAGGCCGCCGGGCGTTTGCCAGAGCCCCTTCGCGCGGCAGCGCCTCAGATCGAGTGGCGTAAGATCATAGGTCTGTGAAACATACTCATCCATGAGTACTTCGGCGTCAGCCTTCCTGTGCTCTGGGACGTAGTGCAGAACAAGCTTGCGCCCTTAGAAGCCGCCTGTCGTGAGATTCTGCGTGGGGCTTCTCCAAATAATCAGTAGAAGCCTAACGACGAGGCCCGAGCAGCCAGCCCCCTTCCCTGCTCCCTATTCTTCCTTCTTCTTGTGGCTGGTGCGGTGGTGTCCGGCGGCCGCGGCCTTCTGGGCTCCGGCGCTGTCCTTGTTCACCATGGCCATGAAATCCGCGCCGGCGAGCACCTCATCCTTGAGCAGACGCTCGGCCACCGCCTGGAGCAGGTCCGTGTGTTCCTGGAGCAGCTCCTGCACCCGCTTCTCGCGGCCATCCATATACTGCCGCAGCTCCTTGTCCAGGGCCGCGGCCGTGGCCTCGGAATACTCCTGGGCCGGCGGGGCCAAGAGGGAGTCTTGGGGCAGGAACACCGGCTGGTTGCGGCGGTTGTAGGTCACCGCCCCCAGGGTCTGGCCCATGCCGTACTGGGTGAGCATGGCCCGCACCATGTCCGTGGCCCGCTGCAGGTCGTTGGCCGCGCCGGTGGAGACCTCGCCGAAGTGCAGGCGCTCGGCCACCCGGCCGCCCAACAGCACGTCCACCCGGCCCTCCAGCTCGCTCTGGCTCATCAAATAGCGGTCCTCGGTGGGGCGCTGCTCGGTGTAGCCCAGGGCCGCGATGCCCCGGGGGATGATGCTGATCTTGTGTACCTTGTCGGTCAGGGGCGTGAAGGCCGCCACCAGGGCGTGGCCGGTCTCATGGAAGGCCACCCGCTGCTTCTCCTGCTCGTTGATGACCCGGTTCTTTTTCTCCAGGCCGCCCATGATGCGGTCCACCGCCTCCTCCAGGTCGGCCATGGTCACCTCGTTGCGGTCGGCCCGCGCGGCCAGGAGCGCCCCCTCGTTGAGGATGTTCTCCAGGTCCGCGCCCGATAGCCCCGGCGTGCGCTGGGCCAGCACCTTCAGGTTCACGTCATCGGCCAGGGAGATGCGCCGGGCGTGAACCTTGAGGATGGCCAGACGGCCGTTGAGGTCCGGCTTGTCCAGGAGCACCTGACGGTCGAAGCGGCCGGCCCGTAAGAGGGCCGGGTCCAGTATCTCGGGCCGGTTGGTGGCGGCCATGATGATCACCCCCACCCGGGGGTCGAAGCCGTCCATCTCCACCAAAAGCTGTTGCAGGGTCTGCTCGCGCTCATCGTGGCCGCCCAGGTTGCCCACCCCGCGCACCTTGCCCAGGGCGTCCAGTTCGTCAATGAACACGATGCAGGGCGCCTTTTCCTTGGCTTGCTTGAACAGGTCGCGCACCCGGGCCGCGCCCATGCCCACGAACAGCTCCACGAACTCCGAGCCGGAGATGGAAAAGAAAGGCACCCCGGCCTCGCCGGCCACCGCGCGCGAAAGCAGGGTCTTGCCCGTGCCCGGAGGCCCCACCAGCAGCACCCCCTTGGGCATGCGCCCGCCCAGGCGGGTGAAGCGCTCCGGGGTCTTGAGGAACTGAACTATCTCCTCCAACTCCGCCTTGGCCTCGTCCACGCCGGCCACGTCCTCGAAGCGGGTGGGTATCTCCTCCTCGGCGTAGATCTTGGCCTTGTTGGCTCCGAAGTTCATCACCCCGGCGCCCGGCCCCATGCGCTTCATCATGAAGTACCACACGCCCATGAACAGGAAGATGGGCACCATCCAGGAGAACAGGCTGCGCAGGAAGGTGGACTCCACCTCGCCCCGGAACTCGATCTTGTGCCCCTCCAGATCCTTGGCCAGGTCAGGGGTGACCCGCACCGTGGTAAAGTTCACCTCGGCGCCGTCCTTGCCCACCATCTTGCCGGTGATGGTGTCCTTGCCGATGGCGATCTCCTTGATCTTGTCGTCGTGCAGTTGGCTCAGGAACTCGCTGTAGGGAATCTGCTTGGGGCCGATCTGGCCGGCGATGATGTTGTTGAGTATCAGTACGGCCCAGATGCCCAGCAGCACGTACCAGATGGAAAATTTGTGGTGTTTTTCCACGCTATATCACCCCCTCCCTCGGGGAAGCGGCCACCGGGGCCAGTAGCCGCCCTCATGGGATGCATTACCAAATATCTGATTAAAGGTTACTATCGCCGCACCACTGGGTCAAGGGCAGCCCTTGACTTAAGCCCCGGCGATCTTATTTTAAAAATGGAGCCTGATACTATCAGGGAAAAAAGGAGGGTGCTATGTACGGCCTGATTCCATTTGCGAGAGAGACCTCCCTGGGCCGTGTGTATCGGGACTTTGACGACCTAATCTCCCGCGTGTTCGGTGAGGTTGAACTCCCCACCGTGTGGGAGGGCAAGGAGTTCGTGCCCGCGGTGGACCTCAAGGAGACCGATAAGGGCTACGAGCTGAGCGCCGAGGTTCCGGGCCTTAAGCCCGAGGAGATCGAGGTGAGCCTGCACGGCGACGTGCTGGTGATTACGGGCGAGAAAAAGAACGAGCGCATTGAGGACAAGGAGGGCTACCACCTGGAGGAGCGCACCTACGGCAGCTTCTATCGCAGCTTCCGCCTGCCCGAGGAGGTGGACTCCGAGAAGCTGGAGGCCGTGCACAAGGACGGCGTGCTGCGGGTGACCCTGCCCAAGTGTGAGAAGCCCGTCCCCAAGGAGATCGAGGTGAAGAAAGGCTAAGTGCTAGCTTGACCTAGAACAGACGCCGGCCCCCGCTTTGGGGGCCGGCGGTTTTTTGGCGAGCCGCGCTTTTCAAAGATTTACTGCGCCCAAAGGTTTGGGGGAAAGGGAGGATCGCCACATCGCGCCGCGACTGGCCCCGGTGCCTGGCCCGCCTGCCTGCTGCGGCGCTCTTCGCGGTGACGGCCATTCTAGATTGGGAGAGTAACGACCGCCTGTACTGGCGCGGACCGGGGCTGGTTTTTCGGGGCGGCGGTCGGCGGGGGATAACCGTCGCCACGATATTTTGGCCTTCTATATAAATCGCAACCTGCAATGCCCGCTTAGAAGGGCGACCTAACTTATTTTTCAAAACCGCTGATTTTTGACGCCGGCCTCTTATCTTGCGCCCCCTCACGCCGCCGCCTGACTGACAAACGCCACGATGTCCTTGAGCGACGACCCTGGCCCGAACACCTGGGCCACGCCCGCGGCCTTGAGCCGGGCCGCGTCGGCCGGCGGCACGGTGCCGCCCACCACCACGCAGATATCGCCCGCGCCGGCCCGGCGCAGCAGCTCCTTGACCCGCGGGGCCAGCTCCAGGTGGTTGCCCGAGAGGGTGCTCAGGCCCACCACGTCCGCGTCCTCGTCAATGGCCGTGGCCGCGATGGCCTCGGGCATCTGGTTGCCCAGGTAGATCACCTCCATGCCCGCGTCGCGCAGGGCCCGGGCCACCACGATGCTGCCCCGCCAGTGGGCGTCCAGGCCCAGCCGGGCCAGCACCACCCTGATCTTGCGCATGACTCGCCCTCCTAGAAAAGCGGCGGGGTCCAGGTGCCGTAGTGCTCCTGCAACACCCCGGTGATCTCGCCCTGGGTCAGCATGGCCGGCACTGCCTCCAGCAGCGTCTCCATGAGGTTGCCGTCCTCTTGGCAGCAGCGGCGCACGGCCTGCAAGGCCCGCTCCACGCCGGCCGGGTCGCGCTGGGCCAGGATGCGCTCCAGCTTGGCCCGCTGCACGGACAGGGTCTCGGGCACCGCGAATATCTCGATCTGGTGCGGCTCCTCGTCCATGCGGAAGCAGTTCACGCCCACCATGGGTATGGCCCCGGACTCCAGGCCCTGCTGGTGCTGATAGGCCGCGTCGGCGATCTCCTGGTGCAGCCAGCCCTCCTCCACCGCCCGCAGGATGCCGCCGCGCTCTTCTATCTCCTGGAGCTTGGCCAGGATGGCCGCCTCCATCTGGTTGGTCAGGCTCTCCACGAAGAACGAGCCGCCCAGGGGGTCTATGCTGCGGGTGACGCCGGTCTCCAGTTGCAGTATCTGCTGGCTGCGCAGGGCGGTGAGCGAGGCCAGCTCGGTGGGAATGCACAGGGCCTCGTCGTAGCCGTCCACGTGCACGGACTGGGCCCCGCCCAGCACCGCGGCCAGGGCGTGATAGGCGGCGCGGGTGATGTTGTTCAGGGGCTGCTGGGCGGTCAGGGCCGCGCCCGCGGTCTGCACGTGGAAGCGGAAGCGCTCCGAGCGCGGGTCGGCCGGGTGGAAGCGCTCCCGGGTCAGCCGGGCCCAGATGCGGCGGGCGGCGCGGTACTTGGCGATCTCCTCGAAGAAATCGTTGTGGGCTGAGAGAAAGAAGCTCAGGCGGGGCGCGAAGTCGTCGAAGGCCAGGCCGCGGCGCAGAAGCTCCTGGCTGCAGGCCAGGGCGTTCGCCAGCACAAAGGCCACCTCCTGCACGGCCGTGCAGCCGGCCTCGCGGTAGTTGTAGCCCGCGAAGCTCACCGGGTTCCAGCGCCGGGCGTTGCGCGCGCAGAACGCGATGGCGTCGCAGCAGAGCTTGAAGGAGGCCCGCGGCTTGAGCACCTGGGGCGCGGTGGTGATGGCGGTCTCCATGAGAAAGTCGTTCTGGTTGGTGCCGGCCAGGTCGTTCAGGTCCAGGCCCCGCTGCTTCGCGGCGGCGAAGTACATGGACTGGACCACGATGTTGCAGGTGGGGTTGCAGGAGACCAGGGAGACCGAGATGCGCTCGATGGGGATGCCCTCGAAGAGCTGCACCATGTCCGCCAGGGTGTCTATGGCCACCCCGCCCCGGCCCGCGTCGGCCTGGGCCAGGGGGTCGGTGCTGTCCAGGCCGCGCAGGGTGGGGAAGTCGAAGATGCCGTTGATGGCCTCGGCCCCGGCCTCCAGGAGGAAGCGGTAGCGCTGATTGGTGGCCTGCGCGTGGCCAAAGCCGGCCAACTGGCGCTGGGTCCAGGTGCGGCCGCGGTACATGCTGGGGTACACCCCGCGCACATAGGGGAACTGGCCCGGCCGGCCCAGGTCCCGCTCCCAGTCCAGGCCGGCCGCATCGGCAGGGCCGTATAGGGGCCTGACCTCCAGGCCGGAGCTGGTGAACAGGGGCTCCAGCCCGGCCCAGGCCTCGGTGGGCGGCGGGGCTTGGGTTGGCGGCGAAGGGGCCATGGGCCGATCCTCCCGCGGGCCGCGCCTTGACAGGCGGACCGCACTATGTTACTAACCAGTCAGATGATGTTACCGACTGGTTAGTAATTTGACCCAGCCAGCTCCGCCTGTCAACCAAATATTTGCTGGACAAGGGCCGTTCTGTTAAGTAACCGTGAAATGGAATCAATCGCCGCCAAGACAGGGGGAACATGAGCCAGCCCAGCGAGTTCAAGGCCCTGGACAAGAGCCTGCGCAAGCAACAGGTGATAGACGCGGCCACCCGGGTCTTTCACCAGAAGGGCTACCACTCCGCCACTCTGGAGGACGTGGCCGCCGAGCTGGGCCTGAGCAAGGCCGCCCTGTACCACTACGTGTCCTCCAAGGAGGACCTGCTCTCCCACATCTACTTGCAGGCCCTGGAGGCTTTCTTTGCCAGCGCCTATGAGATCGGCCGGCTGGACCTGGCCCCGCCCGCCAAGCTGCGCCGCTTCATCCGTCACCACATCCAGCAGGTGATCATAGACAACCTGGCCATGTTCGCCGTGTTCTTTGCCGAGGAGAACCAACTGCCCGAAGCCGACCGCCGCCAGATCCGCCGCGAAAAGGCCAAGTACACCCAGGTGGTGGAGGGCATCCTGGCCCAGGGCATGGCGCAGGGTCATTTCCGGCCCAGCGACCCCCGGCTCACGGCCTTCGCCCTCATCGGCATGTGCAACTGGGTGTACAAGTGGTACCGGCCCGGAGCTAAAGGCTTTGACCCCCAGGTCATCAGCGAGCACTTCATCACCCTCCTGGAGCAGGGCTTGCTGGCCCGGCCGGAGGGTCAGGCCGCGGCCGGCCGCCCCCGGGAGCTGGTGCAGGAGCTCAGGCGCCAGGCCCAGGCCTTGGCCGCCCAGATCGCGGAGCTGGAAAAGCTCTGCTGAGCGCCCCCACCCTCTTTTTCTTGACAGCCCCTAAATTGAGTGTATATACTCATATCATCCAGGGCCGATCTGACGGCCCCTTGCGGACCAGGAAGGCTCATGGTCATTGACCAGCAAAAATGCCTGCTCATGGCCCGGACCTGCGCCTGCTTCAGCCTGCGGCGGGCCTCCCGCCTGGTGAGCCAGGCCTTTGACCGGGCGCTGAAGCCCTCTGGCCTGCGCATCACCCAGTTCTCGGTGCTCTCGGCCTACCATATGTCCGGAGACCTGGGCATCAGCAAGATGTCTCGTGGCCTGGGCATGGACCGCACCACCCTCAGCCGCAACCTTAAGCTCCTGGCCCAAAAGGGGCTGATCACCCTGGAGCCGGCCGAGGACCGGCGGGAGCAGCGGGTTAAGGTGACCCAGAAGGGGGCCCAGGCCTTTGAGCAGGCCGTGCCCTATTGGGAGCAGGCCCAGCAGAAGGTCATCAGCACGCTGGGCGACGAGAAATGGGCCGCCATGCAGCAGGACCTGCGGGCCCTGGCGGCGGGCGCCAAGTAATTTTTTTTTAAACAGAAAGGTGTAGATACACGCTATGCGACAGGCACTCAAGAAGGCATGGGGCAGATGCTGCCAAGGCCCGCGTGGCGAGCTGGTGGAGGGGCCTTGGGGCGCGGCGCCTTTGGCGCGCCGGACCGACGAGTTGGTGCAGGACTTCATCGCGACAGATCATGCCCGCCGCCTGAACCTGTGGCTGCAACACAGGGACCTGCGGCGCGCCTTCAACGCCGTGGAGGGGTTGGGCGACCCCCAGGACCCGGCCCTGCTGCGCCTGAGGCTGCCCCGGGATTGAGCCAGGCCGGGTCTGATCCGGCCGCTAGCTGCCTGCGCGCCCCTAACGGGGCCGCAGCAGCTCCAGGTGGATGCTCACCCGCACGTCCTTGTCCAGCATGCCGGACTTGAAGAAGCGGCCGTTGCCCACGTGGTACTGGAGCCGGTCCAGGGTGAAGTTGGCCTCGAAGCCGGCCACCAGCAGCTTGGGGTCCTGGGGGTGCACCCGGGTGCCCAGGTGGGTGAAGGGCAGCTCCACCCGCCGGCTCACGTCCCGCATGGTCAGGGTGCCGATGGCCGCGTACTGGTTGCCGCCCTTGTGCACCATGCGCTGGCTGACGAAGCGCATCTGGGGATAGCGCTTGACGTCAAAGAACTCCTCGCTCCGCAAATGCTCGTCGCGGGCCTTGACGTCGGTGTCTATGCTGGCGGTCTGAATCACCAACTCGGCCCGGCTGTGGGCCAGGTCCTTAGGGTCGAAGGACACCGCGCCGCTGAACTGGCGGAAGCGGCCGCTCACCGGCGCGAAGATGTGACGCACGGTGAACACCACCTGGCAGTGGGGCGGGTCCAGCTTCCACTGGGGCGCGGCCGCTGCCGGGGCGGCGGCCAGCGCGGCCAACAGGGCCAGGGCGACAATGCAGCGCTTCATAGCGGCTCCTTCCGCTTGCAGCCAGGGTCGTTAATAAAAGACCCGGCGGCCAACGCCCAGCGTTACAAAGAACGTGGTTTCAAGGGCGACGCCAATCCTGCTTACGAGCAGGTGGCCCGGCGTAAAAAACGCACTTCTTATTTTTAGATTATGCAACCTGACCAGCCGGCGCGCCAGCCCCGGCCGCGGACCAGAAACCGGCTCAGGCGCGGCACACCGCGCGCACGGAGTTGTGGCAGGAAAAATCCATGCGCCCCACGAAGCCCACGGTCAGGCTCAGGTACCAGGCCGCCCGGAAGGTGGCCCGGTCCGCGGACCACAGGCGATCCGGCAGGGGGTCAAAGGCCTGGTGGCCGCAGAAGTCGTGCGCGCCCGGCGGGCCCAGCAGGGTGAGCAGCTCCTCTGCCGTGGGCAGCCGCCAGTCCCGGCGGCCGGCCAGGCCCCGCAGGTTCAGGGCCCGCACATAGGCCGGGGCCTGGTCCCAGGTCAGGGGCTGGGGCGAGCCGCCCTGCTGCCAGAGCAGCCCCGCGTCCGGGTCGCGCACAGTGCCCGCGCCCAGGGCTTGGAATTGGCGCGGCCAATAGGCCCGCGGCCGCCAGAGGCCGTCCAGGCCCAGGGCCTCTTGCGCCTGGGCCAGGGGCAACCGGCGCGGCTGGCTGCGTGGTAGAGGCGCGGCCAAAGGCCCGGCCGGCGGAACCGGCGCCTGGTCGCAGACCCGCTGCCGGCGCTCATGCCAGTCCGCGGCCAGCCCTTGCAGGGCCGCGGCCATCTCCCCGGCCTCGGCGAAGCGGCCGGCCGGCCTTTGCGCCAGGGCCCGGGCGAAAAACTCATCCCAGGCCGGACCCAGGTCCGGGTTCAACTGCGAGGCCGGGATGCCTGGCTGGGGCAGGCGGCCGCAGAGCATCCGGTGCAGGCTCACGCCCAGGGAATAGAGGTCAGCCCGCCCGTCCGCGGCCTCGGCGTCGGCCACCTGCTCGGGCGCGGCGTAGTCCGGCGAGCCCACCAGCAGGTTGGGCGGCGCGGGCCGGGCCTCGCCCCGCAGCCGCGACAGCCCCAGGTCGCCGATCTGCACCCGGCCGTCGTCGCCTAGGAGCAGGTTGGCCGGCTTGAGGTCCCGGTGCACGATGCCCGCCTGGTGCAGGGCCATGAGGCCGCTCAGGGTCTGGGCCGCGTAGTCCAGGGCCAGGTCCAGGCTCAGGGGCCGGGTGGGCTCCTCGGGCCGCAGACAGGGGCCTATGAGCCCGTCCAGGCTCTGGCAGAAGTAGTCCATCACGTAGAAGACGGGCGGGTCTTGCTGCACCTCGCGCACCCGCACCAGGTGGGGGTGGCGCAGGCCGGCCAGGGCCTGGGCCTCGGCCAGGAAGCGGCGGCGCAGCTCCTCCGCGCCCAGCAGGGCCGCCAGCTCGGGCCGGGGGCGCAGCAGCTTCAGGGCCCGCACCGGCTGGCCCGCCCGCTGCACCCGGTACACCGAGGCCATGCCGCCCCGGCCCAGAAGCCCCAGCACGCGGTATTGGCCGAAACTGCGCAAGGCGTCTTGTTTAGAGCAGGCGGGTGGCGTTGAATTCGGGCAGGCCGCGCTCACGTATCTTGCGCATGGTGGTGGGGATGTCATAGTCCACCAAGCGCACCTCCAGAGTGGCCGCCGGTTCGTCGTAGATCACGTACTTGGCCCGGTTGTCGCCGTCGCGGGGCTGGCCCACCGCGCCCGCGTTGATCAGGTAGCGCCAGCCCGGCTCCAGCCGGTGCAGGCCCTGACCCAGGGGCAGGCGCTCCACCTTTCCGGTGTACAGGCGGGCCAGGTGCAGCTCGTGGGTGTGGCCCACCAGGCACACGCCCTCTGGGAGGTCCCCCAGACGGTCGCGGATTTCCTGGTCGCCCAGCTCGAAGTAGTAGGTGGTGGCCGAATCCGGCGGCGCGCCGTGCACCAGGCGCACCCCGTCCTGCACCAGGAACAGCGGCAGCCCGATCAGGTAGTCCAGGCTCTCGGCGCTGAGCATCTCCCGGGTCTGCAACAGGGAACGGCGGGCGATGGGGTTGAACCAGCCCAGGCTGGAGGCCTCGGCCAGGCCCAGCTCGTGGTTGCCCATGACCCCGGCCAGGCCCAGGCCGCGGGCCAGGCGCACGCACTCCTCCGGGTCCGGGCCGTAGCCCACCACGTCGCCCAGGAAGGCCAGCCTGTCCGCGCCGGCCCGCTCCAGGTCGGCCAGCACCGCCTGGAAGGCCTCCAGGTTGGCGTGTATGTCGCTGAGCACCGCCAGACGCATTAGTAAAGAATATCACACCCGCGTTTGGGGCGGCTCCAGGCTTACGTAGGCCGCCTCCCAGGAGATGACCACCCGCGCCCGGGGGCCGCGCGGGCCCCACACACGGGGATCGCTGGCCTGGAACACCACCAGGCTGGGCGCGCCCAGGGCCGCGGCCAGGTGGCTCACCCCGCTGTCCGCCCCCAGGTACAGGACCGCGCCGGCCAGCCGCCGGGCCAGCTCCGTGATAGGAGGCTCGCGGACAAGGGTGTAAGCCACGCCGCGCAGGGCCTCTTGCAGCGCGGCGCCGTAAGCGGGGTCCTCGGCCGGGCCCAGCAGCAAGGTCAGATCGTGCCCCTCGGCCCGCAGGCGTCGGGCCAGAGTGGCGGCCAGCGCGGGCGACAGACGCTTTTGACGGCCGCCGCTGCCCGGCGCCAGCACCGCGCCTATTTTTTCAATCGCCAGGTCCAGCCGGACCAACGGCGGCTGGGCCGGGCCGCCCAGACCCCGCCGGCGCAACTGGCCCACCTGCCAATCGGACGCGTGCACGCGACGGCCCGCAGGCGGCCGGGTGTCCAGGCACCAGACCTGAGGCACCACCCGCTCCAGGTGGGCCGGCAGCTCCGCCGGCGGCGCGGCGGCGAACACCACCGCCCGGCCGAAGCCGGCCAGCCAGCGGTCCAGGGCGGGGTCGGGTTGTGCGCAGAAAAGGCCGGCGAAGCGGGCCGCCTCGCGGTCGTACACCCGCTCTGGCGGCAAAACCAGGCGGGCCCACTCCGGCCGGCCCCACAGGTGCAGCGCCGCAGACGGCGGCCCGGCGGACAACAGCCCTAATGCCGGCCAGGAGAGCACGAAGTCGCCCAGGGCCCCCAGGTGCAGCGCCAGGGTGGCGGGCGCGCCGGCCAAGGCTAGCAGGTCTGGCCCTGGGGCCGGGGCAGGCCGCCCTTCTCGGCCAGGCCGTGGATGGTCAGGGCCGCCCGGGCCCCCTCGCTGGTGGCCTGGGCCATGCCCGCCGGGCTCAGGGCGTCGCCGATCAGGTAGATGGCGCTCACCTTGGGCTCCAGGGCCAGGAACAGCTTCTCGTTGGGCTTGGCGCCCATGGCCGAGACAAAGGTGTCCACCGGCTCCACGTAGGTAAGCTCGCGGGTGCCGTCGGGCGCGGTGTGCAGGAAGCTGACCTTGTCCGCGAACAGCCGCCGCACCTTGGCTCGCACGTAGCGGCGCACCTTGTACTTCATCAGCTCGCGGCGCAGGTAGTAGCGCCGGGCCGGGCCCAGGTCGTTGCCGATGCCCAGGCCCAGCTCGATGATGCACACCTCGTGGCCGCGTTGGGCCAGGAAATGGGCCACCTCGCTGCCCAGGTTGCCGCCGCCGAGCACCGCCACCTTGGGCCCCACCTTGGCCTCGCCGGAGAGCACCTGCCGGGCGGTGACCAGGGGCGCCTGGTTGACCCCTGGCAGGTCCGGCAGCATGGGCTCGCTGCCGGTGGCGATCACCACCGCCTGGGGCTTGATCTGACACACGGCGCTCACCGTGGCCGCAATGCCCAGGCGCAGATCCACGCCGGGCAGCTCGCCCAGGGCCAGGCCGTAGTAGTCAATCAGCCGGCGGAACTCCTCCTTGCCCGGCGGCAGTGAAGCCAGGCGCAACTGCCCGCCCAGCTCCGGCGCGGCCTCGAACAGCACCACCTTGTGCCCCAGGGAGCCCAGGGTGCGCGCCGCCTCCAGCCCGGCCAGGCCGCCGCCCACCACCACCACCGAAGCCGGCTCCTGGGCCGGCCGCAGGGAGGCGGCCAGGCCCTCCAGCCCCACCCAGGGGTTGGCCACGCAGCTCACGGGCGCGCCCTGCAGCACCCGGTCAATGCAGCCCTGGTTGCAGCCGATGCAGGGCCGGGTGTAGGCCTCGCGCCCGGTGGCCGCGTTGTGCAGCCACTGGGGATCGGCCAGGAAGGCCCGGCCGGCCGCCACCAGGTCCAGCCCCTGCAAAGCCGCCTCGGCCTCGGCCGCCGTGCGGATGCGCCCCACGCCGGCCACCGGCACGCGCACCGCCCGCTTGATCACCTTGGCCGCCTCCAGATGGGTGCCCGCGGGCATGGGCGTGGGCGGCACCACCATGTGCGGCGTCTCGTACACCCCGCCGGTGACGGAGAACATATCCACCCCGTGGGACTCCAACAGCCGGGCGATCTCCGCGGCCTGGGCCGGGTCCAGCCCGCCGCTCACGTGGTCGTCGCCCGAGAGCCGGAAGCAGAACAGGGCCTCCCGGCCCACCGCCCGGCGCACCGACTGCACCACCTCGCAGGCGAAGCGGCAGCGCCGCTCCTGGTCGCCGCCGTAGGCGTCCTGGCGCTTGTTGCTGTAGGGGGTCAGGAACTCGTGCACCAGGTATTCGTGGGCGCCGTGCACCTCCACGCCGTCGAAGCCCGCGGCCACGGCCCGCCGGGCGGCCCGGGCAAAGGCCTCCACCATGGCCTCGATCTCGATCACGGTCATGGCCCGGGGGGTGGTGTGGCTGGTGGGGCCGCGCAGGGCGCTGGGGGCCAGGGCCTCGCCCACCAGGCGGGGGTGGGAGTTGCGGCCGCCGTGGATGAGCTGCAGGATCGCGGGCACCTCGTACTCGTGGATGGCCGCGGCCAGGCGGAACAGGCCTTCCATGGACTCGTCGTCGTGGGCCATGAAGTTGCGGTCAATGACCCGGCCCGAGGGATGCACGCAGGCCGCCTCCACCACGATCAGGCCCGGCCCGCCGGCGGCCCGGGCCCGGTAATAATCGATCATGGCCTGGGTCACCCGCCCCTGGCCGTCGGCCAGGTTGGTGCCCATAGAGGGCATGAGCACCCGGTTGGCCAGCTCTTGGCCGCCCACCGTAATGGGGCTGAAAAGCTTTGCGTACGCCGCCATGACCTCTCCCGGTAGGGTTTTCGCGGGGCCCCGGCCGCCGGGCGCCACTTGGGATCAGGCTACCGCCATCGGCCGCCGCCGGGGGAAACCATTAAAATCGAGGGCCGGCGCTGCATCTTGACTAACGATTGTTGTTCTTCACCCACAGGTCGTCGCGCTTTTCGAACCACCAATCGGTCCAGTCGGTGGTGAGGATGGTGTGGGCCAGCTCCCGGCCCGGCTCGGTGGCCAGGCGCTTGAGGGCGTAGTGCAGCCAGTGCTTGGCATAGGGGTTGCCCAGGTCCTGCTGCTCCTTGAGTTCCACGATCAGGTCCAACTGGTCCGCGTCGTGGGCCAGTTTGGCCTCCATAGTCTGGGCCTGGTTGAACTCGCCGGTCAGCTCTTGCACTCGCGCGGCCAGAGCCGGAGGCAGCTCGCGGGTGGCGTGCTGAACCGCCTTGGCCTCGTCGGGGGTGCAGTAGCGCTTGTTCATGTAGTTCAGATCGCCGGTGCGGGCCTCGGCCAGGTCGTGGTGCAGCAAGAGCATCGCCACCCGGGACTCGTCCACCCCCTCCAGCTCCAGGGCCAGCAGATAGCCGATCAGGGCCGCCCGGAAGCAGTGGTCGGCCACCGACTCGCCGCCGCTGCCCAGGAAGGGGTAGCCGGTGCGGCGCATCTTCTTGAGCATGCCCGCCTCGAAGAGAAACTTGGCCAGCCCCTTCACGAGGCCTCCTGCACTGCGCAGGGCTTGCACAGCACGCGCTCGCCGATCTTCACCGCGCGGCTGGCCTGCACCGGCTCGCCGCAGCGGGCGCAGAAAAGGCTGGGCTCGATCACCGCCTCGGCCGGCGGCTCGGGCGGCACCTCCAAGAGCGCCACCACCTGCTCCTGGGGGGCGCCCAGCAGGGCGCGGGCAAAGGCCTCCCGGTCCACCTTGCCGTCCGGTCCCTTGCTCTTGAGCCGGTCGCCGATGAAGGACACCCGCACCGCCCGGCCGTGGTCGCGGTCAATGACCGTGAAGACCTGCTTGCCGTGGTCGTGCCAGATCAGGTTGCCCTTGCCGAAGGTGGTGGAGAGCAGGTACTGGAAGGCGTCCACGCTGCAGGAGTTGTTCTCCACCACCGCCACCAGTTCCTCGTCGCGGCTGGGGCCCAGGCCCAGATACTGGGCGGCGGCCTTGGCTGCCCGGTAGCCGATCAACAGGCCGGGGCAGAGGTGGCCGTGGAACCTGACCACTTCCTGCAGGTCCGGGGGCAAGGGTCCGATATCCATGATCTCCGCTCCCTTTTAACCTTGACGTTGGGCAAGCATAGCGCCCAGGGCCGGGGCTGGCAAGGGTCGCGGCTCCCGGGCCGGCGGGCCTCAGCGGCCGAAGCGGAACACCCGGCTGGTGTGCCCCCGTTGCAGGGTCAGGGCCACCTGGGGCAGGTGGCGCACCCGGGCCAGGAGCAGGTAGAAGTCCTGTACCTTTTTCACCGGCTCCCCGTTCACCCGCCGGATCAGGTCGCCGGGTTGCAGCCCCATGCGGGCGGCGCGGGAGCCGGCGCGCAGCTTGACGACCATCAAGGCCGAGCCGGGCGGCACCTGGTGCCGGTGGGCGGTGTCCCCGTCCAACTCGGCCGGGGTCAGGCCCAAAAGCTCCCAGGACAACTCGGGCCCCAACTCCAGCGGATAGGCTTGGGCCCGGAGGCTGATCTCGCGGCGGCGACCCTGGCTCAGCACCAGCAGGCGCACGCTTTCCCTCGGGGCGATGCTTTCCAGGCGTGACTGGTAGTCGGCCGCGTCCTCCAGGGGCAGGCCGTCCAGCGAGAGGATCACCGCCCCGCGGCCCAGGCCGGTCTTGGCCGCCGGGCTCTGGGGGCGCACGCCCAGCACCAGCACCCCCAAGGCGCTGGTGAGTCCGAAGTGGGAGGCCAGCCGGGGGTTGAGGTCCTGCAGGGTCAGGCCCAGCCAGACCGGCCGCACCCGCCCGTGGGCCAGCAGGTCCTCCACCACCCGGCGCAGGCGGTTGACCGGGATGGCGAAGCCGATGCCCTGGGCCCGCTGGAAGATGGCGGTGTTGATGCCCACCACCTCGCCGTCCAGATTCAAGAGCGGCCCGCCGGAGTTGCCCGGGTTGATGCTGGCGTCGGTCTGGATCAGGCCGCCCATCCATTCGCCCCGGCCGGTGGGCACCCGGCGGTTGAGGGCGCTGACCACGCCGGTGGTGACGGTGTGTTGCAGGCCGAAGGGATTGCCGATGGCGATCAGGCTCTCGCCGATCATCAGGCCGGCGGAGTCGCCCATCTTCACCTGAGGCAGCGTCCCCTGGGGCTTTATCTGCAACACGGCCAAGTCGCTGGAGGGGTCGGCGCCCAACAAACGGGCCTTGAACACCCGGCGGTCGGCCAGTTGCACCCGTATCTCGCTGCCGCCGGCCACCACGTGGCTGTTGGTGACGATCAGACCGCGCTTGCCGTCCACGATGAGCCCGGAGCCCAGGTTGGTCTGCTCGCGCTCCAGGGGCTGGAAGAACTCCTGGAAGAAGCGGTCCAGCATCTCGTCGCCGCTGCGGAAGGGGTTCACCCGCACCCGCCCGGTGCTGGAGATGTTCACCACCGCCGGGCCGGCCTGGCGCACCACCCGCACCACGGGCGTGACGCGACCGGCGCCCTTGGCCTGGTCCGCCCAGGCCGGCGGGGCCAGGCCGCAGGCCAGCAGCAAGGCCAGGCCGATGGATAACCAACGCGACAAAAGAGCTCCTCACCGTGCAGGCTAAGAGTAAACGCCCTTAAAAACTATGCCGCGCGGCCTGGCTTGTCAACGGAGGCCGCGTTGACACCCCCGCCGGAGGCGGGGTAGACTTCGCCGCGTCATGCGGCTGTTGATCACCAACGACGACGGGGCCTATGCGCCGGGCATCAAGACCCTTTACCGCGCTCTGGCCCCGGAGCACGAAGTCTGGGTGGTGGCCCCGGAGACCGAGCAGTCGGCGGTGGGGCACGCCATCACCCTGGCGGACCCCATCCGGGTGCACCCCCTGACCCCGGAATCGGGCATGCAGGGCTGGGCCGTGGCGGGCACCCCGGCCGACTGCGTCAAGCTGGGCGTGCACGAGCTCTTGCCCCAGCCGCCGCAGATGGTGCTCAGCGGCATCAACCTGGGGGCCAACGTGGGGGTGAACCTCCTGTACTCGGGCACGGTGAGCGCGGCCACCGAGGGCGCCATCCTGGGCCTGCCAGCCCTGTCCATCTCTCTGGCCAGCCACGCCCCCTTCGACTTTTCCTTTGCCGCCTCCCTGGCCGCCCGGCTGGTGGCCGCCTTTCCCGGCCTGGGGGTGCCGCCGGGCGTGTCGCTCAACGTCAACGTGCCGGCCCTGCCGCCGGAGAAGATCCAGGGCGTGCGCTTCTGCCGGCAGTCCACCGCCCGGCTGGAGGAGCGGTTCCTGCGCCGCACCGATCCCCGCGGCCACGTGTACTACTGGCAGGCCGGCGAGAAGATGGGCGGCGAGGGGGACGACCTGACCGACTACCCGGCCCTGCGCCAGGGGTACGTGACCATCACCCCGGTGGGGCCGGACCTGACCCGGCACCGGCTGCTGGAGGACCTGCGCCAACACAGCCTGGACCTGCTTAACCAGGAGTAGCTCCTCTTGGCCGATAAGTAATTCCTTGTTAGGAATACCTTTTCTAGCCTACTAGCAAGCTTGCCATTGTGGTCTCATGGGGTTAAATTCCCCAGGATGGGCAATTCTGCTCCATAATTGGCCGCAGAAGTTAACTTGTGAAATTTAATAATGAAATAGCCCATTAACCGGCTATTATTTATTTTATCAATCAAAATAGCACGTTAATCCATATAAGCGCCAAATAGCAGGCAGTTAGCAAACTCTGGCACATATGTTGCTGTTTATTGCCATAGATAAACTGATCCTCCGGCCTCGGGTCGGACGACGGAGACGGAAGATGCCCGCATACGAGTACATCTGCAGTCAGTGCGAAACCAGGGAATTCCGTATCGGCGGTCTGGACGACCACACCGTCATCTGCGACCAGTGCGGTCAGGTCATGGTGCGCCAGGCCGACCTGGACAGCCTCCTGGCCTCCTATCAGCAGACCGCCAAACGGGCCGATCAAGCCTAGTCGCCTCCCCTACAGTCAGCCTGACTGCGGCCAGGAGGCGCCGGGTGCGCCGGGCGTGAGCGCCGGCCTCACGCGGCCTTTGCTGCGCGCCCTGGAGTTGGCTCAGGTCCGCGACCGGGCCCGCTCCTGGCCCCCGGCCTGAAGCAGGCCAGGCGATTTAAAATCAACGATTGGCCAGGGAAGAGTTGCGGCAGGAAGGGCAGGGCTTATCTGCGTGAGCCCGTGGCCTCGGCGGCACGGCTGCGATATAAATGAGAGGACCGGCCCAGCCGCGCTCCTTTTGCCCGTAGCGGGCCTATGGTCAGCGCGGACCCTCAGGCTTCGCGCCGCCGCCGGCCCAACCTTTTTTAAAACCTCTTTACTTATTCCCGGCCAAAGCCCGCCCGGCCCTGTTTGCTCCCGGCCTTGGCCTGTTGCTTGCGGCACCAGTCCTCGTAGCGCAGGTTCAGCTCCCGGCAGCGGTCCTTGCTCAGCGGCGGCCGGTTGATGCGGGCCGCGGTCACCGGGTTGGGCCGGCCCTCCTGGGCGATCTCGCGGCCGGCCTGGCGCAGCCACGCCAGGTGCCCCTCCAAGGCCGCGGGCTCAAACTGCAAGGCGATGGCCCCGGGTATGCAGAACTCGGCCAGGGGGGTGCTGCGGAAGTTGTAGGCTTGGGCCCGGAAGGTGGCGATCAGGGGCTCGAAGGTCACCGGCTCCGGGAAGCCGGCCACGGACAGCAGCACAAACTGGGCGGGCAGGGGCCAGGCCAGGGGGTGGCGCATGCGGCCCGCTTCGCCCTCCTCCCAGAAGGGCAGCATGGCGCAGATGCAGCGGTCTATGACCGCCTTGAGCTTGGCCGGCATGTTGTCCGTGTACACCGGCGCGCCCAGCACCAGCAGGTCGGCCTGTTGCAGGCGGGGGTAGATCTCATCCATGCCGTCGCGCTGCGCGCAGCGGCCCGGGTGCTTGTGCATGCAGGACAGGCAGGCCAGGCAGGGCGCGATCTCCAGGTCCTTGAGCAGCACCTGCTCCGTTGTGGCGCCGCCGTCCTGCAGGCCCTGGCCCAGGGCCTGGGCCAGGCGCTGGGTGACCCCGCGGCTGCCGCGGGCGCTGCCGTTGATGATGAGGGCTTGCATGTCCACCTCCTCCGCTGGGCAGCTTAGCGCGGGCAGGTGGTTTTGGGAAGCGTTCGATGGCTGGGCGTCAGGCCGGCGGCGTCAGCCGCTCTGGCCACAGGACCGGGCGGTGGGCGAGGATCGCATCAGGCATCAGGCGTGGACCCGGCACGACGACCTGCGCCGGCGGGCCGCCTCTTTAGTTACGGGCCGCCCGTTATTGACCGGCCGCCATTATCTCCTGACGCCATTGCTCCCCTCCCCTCTTTTCTTCTTAACTTACTCACCCTCTTTCCCTCTCACCCGCCCTTTCTTATTGCCCCGCCTAAACCCGCTCCGTGCGCAGCCACCAGATGGTCAGCAGGGTCTGCGCCCCGCTGAGCGCCACGAAGTACCAGGCCCACAGGGGCCAGCCCCAGGCCAGCTCGCCCACCCGCCCCCAGCTCCAGTAATCCTGGGCCGCCGCGAACACCGCCCCAAAGGCGAGGAGGCCCAGCAGGCCCCGGCCGCTGAAGCGGGGCAGGCTGAGCCCGCCGGCCAGGGCCTGGACCAAGAGATAGATCAGGGTGGAGGCGGCCATCACCGGCATGGCCGGCAGGAAGCCGAAGGTGGGCAGCAGCTTCAGGTGATAGGCCACCACCAGGGCCTCGCCCGCCAGGATGGAGGCCAGGCCTGCCGCCGGCCGCGGCCGCGTGAGGTACAGCCCGAAGAACACGGTGGGAAACAGCACCGCCAGGCCGGTGAAGGCGCTCAGGCCCAGTTGCAGGATGGTGGCGTCGGACCACAAGGCTACCACCAGGCCGGCCAGGGCCAGGCAGAGCACGAAGACCCGCCCCACCAGGCCGCCGTTGGCCTGGCGGCCGCTGAGCAGGGGGAACAGGTCCCGGCTGAAGATGGAGGCCAGGGTCAGGAGCTGGGAGTCCATGGTGGACATCAGGGCGGCCAGGCCCGCGGCCAGCACCAGGGAGCCCATGAAGTCCCCGGCCACCCGGGTCATGAGCAGGGGCAGGATGTTGTCCGCCGCCGGGCCGCTCAGGCCCGGGAAGTACAGCCGGCCCAGCAGGCCCATGGCCACGGGCAGGGCGAAGACCACCGTGCAGATGGCCGGGTACCAGAGCATGGTCCGCCCCAGGGCGCGCTCGCTCCTGGCCGAGTAGAAGCGTTGAAAGAGCTGGGGGAACATGGGGTCGCAGAAGAACCACAGGGCCAGGAAGGAGAACCACACCGCAGGGGTGTACACCCCCCGGGGCCCGGGCCGGCTGAACAGCTCGGGGTTGCTGGCCAGGGCCTGCCCAAAGGCAGCCTGCCAGCCGCCCAGGTGCGCCGCCACCAGCCCCAGGGCCAGCAGCATCAGAGCCAGCATCAAAAGACCCTGGAACACGTCGGTCCAGGCCACGGCCTTCATGCCGCCGCGCAGGGTGTAGGCCGCGATGATCAGGGTGACCAGGCCGGCCCCGGCCCAGGGCGGCAGGCCGAAGAGCTGGCCCAGCACCTTGGCCCCGGCCAGGGGCTGCAAGGCCAGGTATGGCACCGTGAATACCACCATCACCAGGACGAACAGGGCGGCCAGAGCCCGGCTGCCGTAGAGGCGTCCCACCAGCTCGGCCGGGGTGACCAGTTCGTGTCGCCGGCCCATCTGCCAGATGCGCCGGCCCAGCAGCCAGAAGGTCAGGGCCATGAAGCCGGTGCCAAAGGCCATGATGGGGAAAAAGGCCAGGCCATCGCGGTAGCCCGCCCCCGAGGCCCCGAACACGGTGAAGGCGCTGAAGTTGGTGGCGGCCATGGTGCCGATCAATACGAAGCTGGAGAGCCCGCGGCCAGCCAGAAAGTACTGGCTGGGGCTGTCCTGCAAACGGCTCTTGGCCAGAAACCCCAGCAGCAGGAGCACCACGAAGTAGATCGCCAGGACCAGCGCCTTGATGAGCATGAGCATTTCTCCCCAATAAAAAACGGCCACCCCGAGCAGATCGGGATGGCCGGAGACGGCCTAGACATAACCTACAGCCGGAAATATAGCTGCCCCGGGCGGAGGCGGCAAGCCCAAAACGCCCCCCAATAGCCCGCAGACTTATTGACTGCCCACCACGGCTATGGTAAATACCGCACTACAATTTTCCCCGGTAGCTCAGTTGGCAGAGCAGGTGGCTGTTAACCACCGGGCCGATGGTTCGAGTCCGTCCCGGGGAGCCAAGATTTCAAGGGGTTAGGCCTAGCGGCCTAACCCTTCATTTTTTGGGTAAGCGTGGGGTAAGCGGCAGAAACCCCCTGGACGCATTTGTAAACTGGCACAAAATGCATCTGTGAAATGGCACAATTTGCTTTGAAGGTCCCCCGGAGCACGTCAGAATCGCAGCCACCGAATTGATCTAAACAAAGATAAAAAGGCGGAATCAGTCCAGGATAATCAGACAAATAATGGCAATTTAATCAGAAAAACAACAATAGCCACCCCTACGAACTTTTCCTGCACCTCAATGACATCGAGCACACCCGCACCAGGGTCAGGCACCCCCAGACCAACGGCGCGGTGGAGAGGCTACACCAGACCATCCAGGACGAGTTTTACCAGGTGGCCTTCAGAAAGAAACTCTATCATTCCATCGAGGAGATTCAGGCCGACCTGGATGCCTTTATGGAGCAATACAACACCGAGCGCACCAACCAGGGCTGACCTGCCCCCGATCAATGTACCACTTCTTGGGTTAGACCCTGTTTAGTTTGTAGGCTGAGGATGCTGGGGGCAATCCCCAGGGTTCCCTTGGGCAA